>JANLXC010000152.1:0-39938 GCA_031364925.1 Burkholderiales bacterium
TCGAGCGCGCGCGTGACTTCCACGTAGCCTTCGTTGTCCTCGGGGGAGATCGGCTCCTCGAACCACGCGACGCTCAATCGCTCGAGCTCGCGGCCGATGGTGATCGCCTGCGGCACCGTGAACGAATGGTTGGCGTCCACCATGATGTCGACGTCGGCGCCCACGGCATTCCTCACCGCTTCCACGCGCGAAATGTCCTTGCGGTGGTTGCCCAGGCCGATCTTCATCTTGATCGCCTTGAAGCCCTGCTCCTTGTACTTCAGCGCTTCCTCTACGGCCTCTTCATTCAGTCGATCGAAGTTCTTGAAGTAGAAGCCGGTGGCGTACGCCTGCACCTTGTTGCGGAAGGTGCCGCCGATGAGGCGGTGCACCGGCTGGTTCAGCGCCTTGCCGACGATGTCCCAGAGCGCGATGTCCACGCCAGAGAGGGCGGAGATAGTCATGCCCGACAGGCCATAGTCCTTGATCTTGTTGTAGAGCATCTCCCAGATCGGCTCGACGTTGAACGGGTCGAGGCCGATCAGCGCGGGCTTGTAGACGCTTTCGATCACCGCGCGCGACACGGCAGCGGGACCGTAGCAATCGCCCCAGCCGACGATGCCCTCGTCGGTGACGATCTCGACAACGCAGGCACCCTTGCTCTTGTAGTACTGCCCGCGCGCGGAGGTGAAGGGCTCGTCGACGGCGACGTGGAGCTGGTGGGCGATGACGTCCTTGATCTTCAAATGCTTCTCCTAGTATGCGGGGCCTTTCGCCCAGGGCGAGAAGGAAGTGGGGACGAGGATGCGATTTTCCTGGGAGAGCAGCAGCGGCGTGACCTTCGCCGAATACGCTTTCCAGCGCGGGTCCGAGAGGAGCGTCGCGCGGCGCGTTGCGCGGTCGGCGAGGTCTTCGTAGGCCCACATGTGCACGATCTGGTTGAGGGCGCCGATCTCGCTGGTGAAGTATCCGACGAGGTTGCCGAGGATCGGGCGCTGGATGGCGAAGCCTTCCGCCTGGTACATCCCGACGTACTCCATCATCTTGCCCGGCAGTGCGGTGTAGATGCGCTCTTCGACGATCATTGGCGGCCTCGGGGGGGATGAGTCCTCTAATCCTATATAGGACTTGGCCCTCCGTCAACCCGCTAAACTTGCTCCCATGGAGAAACTGCTCGTATCCCCGGAAGAGCTCGCCGCCCACCTCGACGACCCGGCCTGGATCGTTTTCGACACGCGCCACGACCTGGGCGACCCGGAAAAGGGCCGGCGCGCGTATGCCGCGGGCCACATTCCCGGCGCGTACTTCCTGCATATCGACAACGACCTCGCGGGCGCGAAGACCGGCAGCAATGGCCGCCATCCCCTGCCCGACCTCGCCACCTTCGCGGCGAAACTGAACGAAAGCGGCGTGGCGCCGCAAAGGCAGGTCGTGGTGTACGACGACCTCGCCGGAAACTTCGCGGTGCGCCTGTGGTGGATGCTGCGCTGGCTCGGGCACGATCGCGTCGCCCTCCTCGACGGCGGCTTTCCGCTGTGGGAGAAGGAGGGACGCCCCGTCACGAAGGACGTCCCCAAGGCGCGCAAGGGCGAGTTCGTGCCGCGACCGCACCTCGGATGGACCGTGGACGCGCCCTATGTCGAGCGCTTCCGAGAGGACCCCTCGGTGAAGCTCCTCGATGCGCGCGCGGAGAATCGCTTCGCGGGGCTGCAGGAGCCGATCGATCCCGTGGCGGGCCACATCCCGGGCGCCGTCAATCATTTCTGGCAGAAGAACCTGTCGGCCGACGGGCGCTTCAAGCCCGCCACGCAGCTGCGCAAGGAATACGACGCGCTCCTCGCGGGAATGGACCCGGCGCAGACCGTGCACATGTGCGGCTCCGGCGTCACCGCATGCCACAACCTTTTCGCGATGGAGCTCGCCGGCCTGCCCGGCGGAAAACTCTACCCCGGCTCGTGGAGCGAGTGGTGCGCGGATCCCGATCGACCGATGTCCACCCGACCCCGAGAAAAATGAAAAAGCTCGTCCTCGCCCTCGCTACCTGTCTCTTCACCGCATTCGCCGCCCACGCGCAAACCGAAGTCGTCACTCCACCGGCAAGCCTTGTCCTCGAGGGCATTCCCGCGATCCCCGTGGAGCTCGCGACAAAGCTCGGCCCCTACGGCGACTTCCGTCCCCATGGAATGCTCTCGTGGCACCCCACGCGCCGCGAGATGCTGATCCGCCGGCGCCTGACCGCGACCAACCAGGTTCACCTGCTCACGGAGCCCGGCGTGACGCCGCAGCCGGTCACCGATCTTCCCGACGCGATCGGCAACGCGAGCTTCCAGCCGGTCACGGGCGAATACTTCCTCTTCCTGCGCGCCGAAGGCGGCAACGAGGTGTTTCGCGTCTACCGGCAGGACCTCACGAGCAAGCTGGTGACCGCGTTGAGCCCCGAGGGCGAGCGCGCCTCCGGGATCCAGTGGTCGCCCAAGGGCGATCGCATCGTGTACAGCACGCAGCCCGTCGATCGCAACAATCCCGAGCGCATCGTGCGCACCAGCGTGCACGTGGTGGATCCGCTCAAGCCCGGGTCCGATCGCGTCGTCGCGCGCCTGGACGGCGGCGGATGGTCCGGCTTCCGCTTCTCCCAGGACGGCAAGCAGCTCGCCTTCATCGAGAGGAAGTCGGCGAACGAGTCGTACATCTGGGTGATGGACGTGGCGAGCGGGCGCAAGCGCCGTGTCACGCCGCCCGGCCAGGACGAGACGGTGTATTGGGGAGAGACGCATTTCACGAAGGACGGCAAGGCCCTCTTCACCGTCACCGACCGGGGCCACGAATTCCGCCGCCTCGTCTACCTGCCGCTTTCCGGCGGCAAGGAGCGCGTCCTGACTTCGCATCTTCAATTCGACGTCGAGGACTACGACGTTTCCTTCGACGCCAACCGCATCGCCTTCATCACCAATGAACGCGGCTCCAACGTGCTGCGCTTCATCGACATGGCCACGCTGAAGGAGCTGCCGCGCCCGCCCCTCGTGCAGGGCGTGGTCGGCGGGCTGCGCTGGCGCGCGAAATCGACCGAGGTCGCGTTCCACATGAGCTCCGCGCGCTCCGCGGGCGACGTTTTCTCGTACGACCTGAAGGCCAACAAGCTCATCCGCTGGACCAACGGCAACAATCCGCAGCTCAACACGAGCGAGTTCATCGAGCCGCGCCTGGTGAAGTGGCTCTCCTTCGACGGCCGCGAGATCACCGGCTTCCACTACCAGCCGCCGGCGCGCTTCGAGGGCAAGCGCCCAGTCATCATCAGCATCCACGGCGGCCCCGAGGCGCAGGCGCGTCCCGGCTTCATCGGCCGCAACAATTATTTCGTGAGCGAGCTGGGCGTGGCGATGATCTATCCGAACGTGCGCGGCTCCGAAGGCTTCGGCAAGACCTTCCTCAAGCTCGACAACGGCATGAAGCGCGAGGAATCGGTGAAGGACGTCGGCGCGCTGCTCGACTGGATCGCGGCGCAGCCCGACCTCGACGCCTCGCGCGTGTCTATAACCGGCGGCAGCTACGGCGGCTACATGGCCCTGGCTTGCGCCGTGCACTATGCCGACCGCATCGCGGGCGCCCTCAGCGTGGTCGGCATCTCCAACTTCGTCACCTTCCTGGAGCGCACCGAGAGCTATCGGCGCGACCTGCGCCGCGTCGAGTACGGCGACGAACGCGACCCGGCGATGCGCGCTTTCCTCGAGAGCATCTCGCCGCTCAACAACGCCGAGAAGATCACCAAGCCGCTGTTCGTGGTGCAGGGGCGCAACGACCCGCGCGTGCCCTACACGGAGGCCGAGCAGATCGTCGCCACGCTGAAGAAGCGCGGCACCCCGGTGTGGTTCATGATGGCCAACGATGAGGGCCATGGCTTCGCGAAGAAACCGAACGCGGACTACCAGTTCTACGCGACGGTGGAGTTCGCGAAGCAGACGCTGCTGAAGTAGCTACGGCGAATCGGGGCGGTCGCGCGCGACCATGGCGAGGTAGTCCGCGAAGCTGCCGCCCTCCAGCGGCTTGGCCATGACGCGTAGCGTGTTCACCTGCTTGCCGACCTGGTAGCCGTAGCGCTTGCGAACGTCCACATAGCCCGATCTTTCCCAGAATCGTTGCGCGCGTGCATTGCCTTCGACCACCCCCAGGCGCGTCCAGCGCGCGCCGTTGGCGCGCATCCACGACTCGAGGGCGCGATAGAGCTCGTGAGCGGCGCCGCGGCCGTGCAACCGCGTAGCGACCATGAAGAGCCCGACGTGCCAGATTCCGGGCGCGAAGAGATCCGAGATGCCGTCGAACACCCCGACCAGGCTGTCCTCTTCGTCGAAGAATCCGGCGATCCACCGCCTGGTGTGGGGCCAGCCGTCGGGAATCTCCTGGTCGAAATCTTCCCGGGCCTCGTCCGGCCGGGGATCGTCCCCGGAAACGATCCGGTGATACTCGGGATTGCTCTCGTAGAACTGCTGGAGCAGGGCGACATCGCCCTCTCCCAGCTCGATCGCGCGAAATGCTCCTGACGTGAAAAGCATCACCGGCTCACAGGCGCGTCCAGTTGGAACGGCACGGTCCACCCGCGCGCTTTTACCTGGCTCTCTGGAGCGTGGCGGGATTCTTCGTCATGTGCACGGTCACGCGATACTCGGTCGTCAGGTCTTCCGTGAGAACGGAAATGCGCTTCTTCGCGGGGTCCGTGGGCATGATGGTGGTGGCCCCCCTGGATCGACCGTCCATGAGCGCATCGCGCATGACGGGCCGCGGATCGAGCGCGATGGCCTGCGCCTTCTCGATCTCCTCCATCACCTTCCGGTAATGGTCGGGACGATTCTTATGCAAAGCCTCCAGCGCGCCGGGCTTGTCGAGATCGACGGTGGAGATCTGGATGGTAGTTGCGCCCGCAGGCAGGCAGGCCAGGAGCATGAGCGCGATGGCAATCCGCATGACGTTCCTCCTATAGGTTGCCGAGTGGAATGGCTAGTGTTATTCCACCAGCGTTTCGCCCGAGCCGCCCATTTCCTTCGGGACGTCCTTCATCTTCGGCAGCCCGTCCTTGATGCGAAGCTTCGTCTCCTGGTAGTGCACGTGCACAGCAGGCTGGTAGGGAAACTCTGGAATGGTCGCGGCATACACGTCGGTGAGACCCATGCCCGGGTGCTCGGTGAGGATGTGACCGCCGCACGTCTTGCACCACTTGCGGTGGCTGTTCGGCGTCTTGTTGAACGTGCCGACGTTGTCCGCCCCGCGCGTGATCCGCACCGCCTCGGGCTTCCACAGGGTGAACGCATTGACCGGGCCTGCCGACCACTTGCGGCACGACTCGCAATGGCAATAGCCCATCGCGGCCGGCTCGCCCTCTACCGTGAGCTGGACCGCGCCGCAGAAGCAGCCGCCCTTGTAGGTTTTCGCGGGGCTTGCCGGGCCAGGGGAATGCACCTTCTCGGTTGTGGTCATGCCGCTCGTCCTTTCAGTCGGGTTGTTCGCATCTTAAACGCCTGCCAAGCGCGGCGGTTACGTGCCGGAGATTCGCCTCTACCGCAACGGGGGAGTCACGACAGGCCTTTCCCCGTAAACGGATCCGTTGTGCCAGCTCTCGACGTACTCCTCGATGGACACGGTCCACGGGTTCGCCATGTTCTCGTCGAAGTATTCGAAGAGAATTCCGTCGGGCGCGGTCATCGATAGCAGGACGGTCCCGCCCCCGTCGCCGCCGTGCTCATCGTGAGGGTGTGCGTCGGCGGGAGCGAGCGCGTAGTCGCCTTTCCTGCGATGCACGGTCCTGGTCGTCCCATCCGGCAACATTTCCTGCAGGAACTGCTCGCCTTCGAGAACCAGGGTGACGGTCGCGGCGACATGGCGGTGCCGCCTGCAGTGACAGTCCTTCCCGTATCGAAGCAGCATGTCCAGCCGCCCGCCCGGCAAGTCGTAGCCGAGGAGGCTGTACTCGAAATCCACCCGAAAGGCCTTGAAGAGCGGGTCGGTCACGCGCCGCCACTCCACGCCTTGAGGATCGAAGCTCTTCGAGACAACCGGCATATGGAGTCCTCCAGGTCGATCCACGAATGATGATGCAGATACCACGGTACTCTATACTTTCGCGGTGTGACGGATCGATAGAGGGGGAGAGCCATGCCGGAAGCGCTCAGCATCCTGTCCGTTGGCGTCGGGACCCTCCTCGCCATCTTCGTCTTCGCGGTCATCGTCTTCTGGTTCATCGAGGACGTGACCCAGAAGAAGCACGCGGTCCTGCGCAACTACCCGGTCATCGGGCGGCTGCGCTACTTCTTCGAGAAGCAGGGCGAATACTTCCGCCAGTATTTCTTCGCGGGCGATCGCGAGGAGATGCCGTTCAACCGCGCCACGCGCGCGTGGGTATATCGCGTCGCCAAGCAGGAGGACGGCAGCGGCATCATCGGCTTCGGGTCCACCTACGACATGAAGGCGCCGGGCGCGATCCTCTTCGTGAACGCGGCCTTCCCGGTGCAGGAGTGGGAGAGGCAGCCCACGCCGCCGCTCATGATCGGCGAAGGCTATTGCGACCACCCCTTCCTCGCGCGCTCCATCGTCAACATCAGCGCCATGAGCTTCGGCGCGATATCGAAGCCCGCGGTGCAGGCTTTGTCGCGCGGCGCGGCGATCGCGGGATGCTGGATGGATACCGGTGAAGGCGGCACCGCTCCCTATCACCTCGAGGGCGGCTGCGACGTCATCGCGCAGATCGGCACCGCGAAATACGGCGTGCGCAACGCCGATGGCAGCTTCTCGCGGGAACGCGCGCGCGAGCTGGCGACGAGAGTGAAAGCCTTCGAGATCAAGCTCTCGCAGGGAGCGAAGCCCGGCAAGGGCGGCGTGCTGCCGGGCGGCAAGGTCACTCCCGAGATCGCGGCGATCCGCGGCATTCCGGTGGGCGAGGCTTCGATCAGCCCCAACCGCCATCTCGACGCGGCCAACACCACCGAGCTCCTCGACCAGGTGCGCTACATCCGCGAGCTCACCGGAAGGCCCGTCGGCATCAAGACCGCGATCGGCGGCTGGCGCTTCCTGAACGACATCGCCGAGAACGTGCTGCGCCGCGGGCTCGAGTACGCGCCCGACTTCCTCGTGATCGACGGCGGCGAGGGCGGCAGCGGCGCCGCGCCCCAGGCGCTCTTCGACCACATGAGCCTTTCCATCGAGGAGGCGCTGCCGCGCGCCGCCGACGTCCTCTACGAATCAGGCTTGAAGGAGCGCATCCGGCTGGTCGCTTCGGGAAAGCTGGTGACTTCGGCGCGCGCCGCCTGGGCGCTGTGCGTCGGCGCGGACTTCGTGAACACCGCGCGCGGATTCATGTTCTCGCTGGGCTGCATCCAGGCGCTGCGCTGCCATACCAACACCTGCCCCACCGGGATCACGACGCACAACCCGCGGCTGCAGCGCGGCCTTGTGGTCGACGAGAAATTCCAGCGCGTGGCCAACTACGCGATGGGCATGAACCACGACATCGAGATGATCGCGCACTCGTGCGGAGTGGCGCACCCACGCCTGCTGCAGCGCGAGCATTGCCGCATCGTGCAGGCCAACGGCGCGACGGCGGCGTTGAACATGCTCTATCCGTACCCTGCCCAGAAGTCCGCCCCGCTTCCCTCGACCGCGCAAATGACGAGAGAGACGACTTCAGCGCGAGTGACCGCCGAGTAAGTGGCCGACGCGATCCTCGTCGCGCACGCGGCCTTCGTCCTCTTCGTGGTCGCGGCCTTGCCGGCGATCTGGATCGGCGTGGCGGTCGGCAAGCGCTTCGCCTTCAATCCATGGTTCCGGGGAGCCCACATCGCAGCGATCGCGTTCGTGGTCGCGGAATCGCTCCTCGGCTTCATGTGCCCGCTCACCCTCTGGGAAGACGCGCTGCGCGGCGAGACGTCCGGTGAAGGGTTCATCCAGCGCTGGATCCATGCGTGGCTCTTCTGGAACGGGCCCGCCTGGGTGTTCACGGCGATCTACGTGGCTTTCGGCGCCATGGTCGCGTGGACCTGGTGGCGCTGGCCCCCGCGGCGCTAGGACTTCTCCTCGATCCCGAGCACGGTGTTCACGGCCTGCACCAGGCCGCTGATCTTGAAAGGCTTGGTCACGTAGCCGTCGGCGCCGAGCGAAAGCCCACGCGCGACGTCGGTGACTTCGGACTTGCCGGTCATCATGATCACCGGAAGGTTCTTGATCTTCTGGTTGCCGCGGATGCGCTCGAGGATCTGGAAGCCGTCGGCATCGGGAAGCTTCACGTCGAGGAGCACCAGGTCCGGCAGCGGCGGCTTGTTGAACTCGTTGTTGACCTCGGTGCGGTTCCTCGCGAAGCGCGTGAGGAAGCCGCCCTTGGCGAGCACTTCCCCCACCAGCTCGGAGAGCGCCTTGTCGTCCTCGATGATGAAGATGGAGTGGCGCGAGCCGTTGCGCGGCGTGACACGCCCGCCGGCGTTCCTCGCCATCGCGACGTAGAAGCCGGTCTTGGCAAGCTGCGGGCTGCCGGTGGTCGCCTCCTTGCGCGCGCGCGCCATCTTTTCCGGGGGCGGAGGCGGCGTGGGCGCCTGGGGCGCGGTGAAGTCGAGATCGTCGTCGGCGTCTGGATGGGCGGTCATGGGCTCGATGCTTTCCTCAATTGGCGCTTGCTGCTGCCTTCTTGTCGCCGATCCTGCTCTCCTCGCCGCGCAGCAGCTTCGCGATGTTAGCGCGGTGCCGGGCGATCAGCACCACGCTCATCGCCACCACCGCGGCCAGCACCGGGCCCGCCCCGAGGATGTACCACGCGGCCACCGGCGCGAACAGCGCCGCCACGATCGCCGCGAGCGAAGAATACCGGCTCACCACGGCTATTGTCAGCCATGCCACGATGACAGCCACCCCGAGGCGCCAGTCCAGGGCGATCAGCACTCCGGCGGCCGTCGCGACCCCCTTGCCTCCGCGAAAACGCAGCCACACCGGGAAAACGTGGCCCAGGAATGCCGCGATCGACACCAGGGCGAGGAGCTCGTCCGATGCACCGAGGATCCGCGCGACCAGAACCGCCGCCCACCCCTTGCCCACGTCTCCCGCCAGCGTGAGCAGCGCCGCGATGCGATGCCCCGAGCGCAACACATTGGTCGCGCCGATATTCCCGGAGCCGTAGGTGCGCGGGTCGGGCAGCGACATCACGCGACTCACGACCATCGCGAAAGGGATCGACCCGGCGAGGTAGCCTCCCAGCGTGAAGAGGAACGCTGTCATGGCCATACTCTACAATACGCGCCCATGGATACGATCTTCATCCGCGAGTTCCGCGTCGACGCCTGGGTGGGGATCTACGAGTGGGAAAAGCAGCGCGCGCAGACCCTCGAGATGGAGATCGAGATCGGCATTCCCGGCAACGAAGTCGGGCGCACCGACAACATCCACGACACGGTGCACTACGGCGAGGTGGTCGAGCGCATCGCCAAAGACCTCGGCGCGCGCAAGTTCAAGCTCCTCGAGGCGTTGGCCGAGCACGTGTGCGGCGTCATCACCAACGATTTCAAGGCGCCGTGGGTGCGGCTTTCGGTGGCGAAGCTCGGCCACATCCGCAACGTGCGCAAGGTCGGAGTGACCCTCGAGCGCCGGCGCGACCCGGGCGAATAATGCCCCGATGCTGAAGTGGGTCCTGGTGATCGTGGTGGGCGTGATCGTCTTCACGCTCGCTGGCCCATGGCTCGCGCGCCACGGGCTGGGCAGGCTTCCGGGCGACATCACCTTCAAATGGCGTGGCCGGCAGGTATACCTGCCGATCACCACCACCATCGTGCTTTCCCTCGCGCTGACGCTTCTCGGGCGACTCGTCTAGACCATCGTCGCGACGGCGGCGGAAGGGGTCGAATCCTCGGTGAAGATATCGCGGTACGCGGCGTACGTGCTGGTGAACGACAGCGGAATCGCCACGAGGAGACCGAGCCCGAGCGGGATCGAGGCGACGATGAAGATCAGCATCATCACGATTCCGTACAGGAGGAACGGCACGATGTTGCGCAGGCATCCGCCGAAGCTCGCCTTCATCGCGTCGACCGCGCCCATGCCGTGCATGATCACCAGCGCCGGCGCGAACCAGTAGGCCATCAGCAGCGGGACCATGAGGGCGAGCATGACCAGCAGCCCCAGCAGGAGGACGAAGCCCGACGCGGCGAGCGCCGGGAGGACGTCGTCGGCATTCCCGGTGAGGAACGCGCCCAGGACGCCGAAGCCCGCGAAGAGCGCGAGCACCAGGAGGAGCGCGATCATGCCGGCGAGGAAGATCGCTCCGACGATCGCGAGGTTGGCGAACTGGGTCTTGAATCCCGCGAAGATGTGCTCCAGCTCGAAGTCGGCGCCACGCTCGAGCGACCGGCATGCGACGACCAGCCCCGCGTAGAAGATCGGGGTGGCGATCTGGAACGCGATTTGCCCGAGGATCGGCACCAGGCTCGTCAGCACCGCGATCACCACCAGGATGAGGAGCGCCACGATCCACATGAGAGGCGCCTTGGCGAAGAGCTTCCAGCCGGCGCCGATCCAGGCCACGCCGTGGCCCGCGGCAACGCTTTTTCCGGGAACGACGAGCCTCAGGTCTTCGTCGGCCGCGACCGCCCCGCCTGCCATCGATCCGGTGGTGCTCATTGCGCTCCCCTTTGTTGGTCGAGTTTGGGCTCGACGTTACTCCTCCAACGCCACCGCAACAAGCACGGGTGAGAGCACGCGCACGAGCTCCGCGGAATCCATGCCGAGCAGGTAGCCGCGCCGCCCGCCGTTGATGTAGATGCGCGGCAGGTCCAGCACCGAGCGCTCGAGGAAGACGGGCATCGACTTGCGCGTGCCGAAAGGCGACGTGCCGCCGATGAGGTATCCCGAATGGCGCGTCGCAGTGTCCGGCTTGCAGGGCACGATGTGCTTCATGCCGGCGGCGCGGGCGAGCGCCTTGGTCGAAACCCTGCGGTCGCCGTGCATGAGCACCACGAGCGGCTGGGCCTTCTCGTTTTCCATGATAAGCGTCTTCACCACCTGGTGCTCGGGCACGCCGAGCGCGTCGGACGTATGCGACGTGCCGCCGTGCTCCACGTAGTCGAAGTGATGCTCGGTGAACGCCACGCCCTTCTCGCCCAGGAAAATGGTGGCCGGCGTTCCCGCGGGCTTCATCACGCGAGGAAAACCCGCGCCAGGAGCGACCCCCCGGTAAGCACCAGCAACGCGCCGATCGCGCGGCGCATTTGCTGCTGCGTGAGCCCCACGTGGATGCGCTGGCCGAGCTTCAGCCCCAGCCATACGAAGGGCGAGAGCACGGCCGCCCCCAACAGCATCGCCGCATTGAGCAGCAGCCCCGCGATGGCGTACACCACGGCGCGCGTGAAAGCCGAGATGGAGATGAGCGCCGACACCGTCGCGCGGATCCCGCTCTTGTCGGTGAGGCGTCCGGATAGATAGGTAGCGTAGATCGGGCCGCCCGCTCCGAACACCGTGGCGATGGCCCCGCCGACGATGCCCGCGGGCACCGACCACCAGGCCGAGATCACGCGATGCAGCGTGGGGTTGATGATGCCGTGGATGCCGACTGCCACGGCGAAGGCGCCCAGCGCCGCACGCAAGTAGTCGTCGGGCACGCCGACCAGCACCGTGGCGCCGAGCACGAAGCCCACGAACATGAACGGGATGATGCGTTTCATCTCCGCCTTCGAGACGTGCTCGCGGCCGGTGGTCCCGATGACCGCCGCGGAGGCCAGGTCGAGGATCGCCATCAGCGGCACCAGGTACGAGACCGGCAGGAAGTGCGCGAGGATCGGCACCGAGATCACCGTCGAGCCGAAGCCGGACAGGCCGAACACGGTATACGCGACGATGATGACGACGGGCGCCACCAGCAGGAGCCAGGGCGAGAGGTGGGAGATGTCCATTTATCCGCGCGGGTGGTGTTTGCGGTGCAGGGCCTTCAGGCGTTCGCGAGCGACGTGCGTGTAGATCTGGGTGGTGGAAATGTCGGCGTGCCCCAGCAGCAATTGGACCACGCGCAAGTCCGCGCCGTGGTTTATGAGATGGGTTGCGAATGCGTGGCGCAGCGTATGCGGAGAAATGGCCTGGCGGATGCCCGCGGTGGCCGCATGGCGCTTGACCAGTGACCAGAACGCCTGGCGCGTCATTGGCGCGCCGCGCGCGGTGAGGAAGAGCGCCTCGGACTTGCGCCCCTTGAGCAGGCCCGGGCGCGCCTCGCGCTGGTAGCGGGAAATCCATTGGGCGGCTTCCTCCCCTAGCGGGGTGAGGCGCTCCTTGGCGCCCTTGCCGAGGATGCGGATCACGTTCATGTCGAGGCTCACCTGGATCGTCTTCACGCCCACCAGCTCCGAGACGCGCAGCCCGCTCGCGTAGAGCGTCTCCAGCATCGCGCGGTCACGCAGGCCCTGCGCGGTGGAAACCTCCGGCGCTTCGAGGAGCGACTCGACCTCGGCCTCGGAGAGCGACTTGGGAAGCGAGCGCGGCAGCCTGGGCGATTCGAGGTCGGCGGCGGGATCGTCCTTGCGCAGGCCCTCGCGCAGCGCGAACTGGAAGAAGCGCTTCAACGACGACACCATGCGGCCCGTCGTGCGCGGCTTGGCGCGCTTCGATTCGACTTGCCAGGCGATGTGGCGCTGCAGGTCGGCGGCGAGCGCGTCGAGGAGCGACCTTCCGTGTCGTGCATCGAGCCACGCCGCGAACTGCGTCACGTCGCGCCGGTAGCTTTCGAGAGTGTTGCGCGCCAATCCGTCATTGAGCCACAGGCCATCGGCGAAGCGATCGAGGAGCCGGCCGTCGGCCTCAGAGGGCGCCTTCATGCCCCAGGAGCCAGCGCTTGATGTCGCGCTCGAAGCCGGCGCTGCGCGCGCCCATGAAGCCGCCGATGTCGCCGCCGGCCGCGATCACGCGATGGCAGGGGACCACGACCGGAATGGGATTGGCGCCGCACGCACCGCCCACCGCGCGCGCCGACGAGCCGATGTCCTTCGCCAAGTCGCCGTAAGTGAGCGTCTTGCCAGCCTCGATCTTCTGCATCGCCTCCCACACCGCGAGGCGATGGCGCGTGCCTGCCAGCTTGAGCGGCAGGTCGAAGGTGAAATTCGGATCCTCGAGATAGGACTGGATCTGCACGCAGGCGAGAAACGCGATGGTGTTGCGCTTCGGCGCGCGCGCCGCGATGGAGGGCGCGAGGAAGCGAATGCCGGTCACGTGCGTGTCGGTGGTCGTGATGCCGAGCGTGGCGAACGGCGCGCGCAGGCACGCCTGGAATGCTTCCACGTCGCGGGAACCGTCAGGCATGGGCTTCTCCCGCAAGGGTGCGGATCCTGGCGAGCAGCTCGGCGGGCACGCTCACGCCTTCGCGCCGCGCGCGCTCGCGATTGCCGCTGCGCCGCTCGCCCGGAAGGCGCACGCCGGGATCCTCGGTCATGGCCGCGACCAGCGTCTCGACGCGCTCGAAGAACACGTCGTTGCCGGCCAGCGCGCCGGGGTTGATGGCGAGGAACGACTGGCCGATGCGCGTGGGCCTGCCTTCCTCGGTGAAGAAGCTGTCGGACTCGAAACCGAAGGCCGCGCCCGAGAGCGCGCACACCAGGAGCTCCACGGTGAGCGCCAGCATCGCGCCTTTCACCCCGCCGGCGGGCAACATGCTGCCGTCCAGCGCGGCGCGCGCATCGGTGGTGGGCTTGCCGTCCTTGTCGATCGCCCAGCCTTCGGGGATCGGCTTGCCTTCGCGCGCCGCCATCATGATCTTGCCGCGCGCCACCGCGGAGAGCGAGAGGTCGATCACCAGCGCCTCCGCGGCCCGGCGCGGGAACGCGGCGGCGATGGGATTGGTGCCGAGGAGCGCGCGCTTGCCGCCCCACGCCGGCATGGCTGCGGGAGAATTGCCGAATCCCAGGCCGACGAGCCCGGCCTGTGCGATCGCCTCTAGATGATAAGCGGCCACGCCGAAGTGGTTGCTGTTGGTAACCGCGACATAGGCCACGCCGAATTGCCTGGCGCGCGCGATCGCCTCGCGCACCGCGAGCGCGCACGCCTCGAATGCGAGTCCCTGGCGCGCATCGACGAGCGCCGCGCCCTTCGAATCGCGCGCGATGACGGGCACCGCCGAACCCGTCGCGCGGCCGTTCTTCAGATGCCCGCAGTACTGGGGAATGCGCGCGGCGCCGTGGGAGGCGAGGCCGTCCATCTCCGCGGTGGCGAGCGCGCGCGCGGTGGCACTCGCCATGGCATCGCTCGCGCCGCTCGCGCGCAGCGCCTGGGCCATGGCGCGCTCGAGATCGGTGACGGAGATGGTGGATGCGCTCATGCGGTAACCAGCGATTGTCCCGGACGAACCCGGGGAAATGCCACAGGTTTGAAGGTCACTTCGTAGCGATCTGCAACGCTTCGGACCCTCGAGAATGCCGACTCTTCCAGCGGCCCCATCTCCGGGAAATCCTCGCGGAAATGCGCGCCGCGCGATTCCGCGCGCGCCTCGGCCGCCGTGCAGATCGCCGCGCTCACTTCGATCAAGCTCTCCAGGTTGAGCCAATCGTGCCATGTCAGATTGTAGCGAAGGTCCCCGCCGGAGACGCCGGTTTCGGCGAGGCGCGCTCGCAGCTCGGCCAGGCGCGACTGGGCGCGCGCCAGGCCGCGCGCGTCACGCAGGATGCCGGCGTCCTCCCACATCACCGCGTAGAGAGCCTCGCGAATCTCTTCGATCTTTCCCGCGGGCTTGGCGACGGGCCGGCGCGCACGCGCTTGCGCTTGGTCGAGCGCGCCCGCGGCGGGCTCGCGCCACTCGCCTTCGTGCGCCGTCCATTGCGCCATGGCGTCGCCGGCGATCGCGCCGAACACGGTGGAGTTGGCTACGCCGTTGCCGCCGAGGCGATTGGCGCCGTGCACGCCGCCCGTGTCTTCGCCCGCGGCGAAGAGCCCGGGGATCGCGGTGGCGCCGTCGGCACGGAATTCCACGCCGCCCATCATGTAGTGCGCGGTCGGCACCACTTCCACGAGCCCGCCGGCGAGATCGAAGCCGCAATCGTCGCAGCGCTCCACCATGCCCTTGAACTGCGCCCGGACCTTGTCGGCACCGAGGTGGCCCATGGAGAGATAGACGCCGCCGTTGGGCGTTCCGCGGCCGGCGCGCATCTCCGCGAAGATAGCGCGCGAGACGATGTCGCGCGTGGCGCGCTCGCCGCGCGGGTCATGGCGCTCCATGAAGCGCTCGTTGGCGCCATTGAGCAGGTGGCCGCCCGCGCCACGCAGCCCCTCCTCGAGCACGGTCCCGGTCATGCGCGTGCCAGGCCCCGCAAGCAATCCCGTGGGATGGAACTGCACCATCTCCATGTCGCGCAGCGTGAGCCCCGCGCGCAGCGCCATCGCGAGGCCGTCGCAGCTCTTGTCGCCCGAGGGCGTGTGGAAGCGGTACATCGTCGGGCCGCCGCCGGTGCCGAGCAGCACGCTCTTCGCCTGCACGAAGACGAAGTCGCCTTCGCGCATGTCGATCATGACCCCGCCGGCGATGGCGCCATCGGCGGACTTCACCAGCTCGACCGCGCGATGCTCCTCGAGGCGCTCCACGCCCGAGACCCACACCTGCTCGGCGAGCCGGTTGATGATCTCGATGCCGGTCAAGTCGCCCTTGTGCACGGTGCGATCGAAGGTCTGTCCCGCGAAGGCCTTCTGGTGCACCGTGCCGTCGGGATTGCGATCGAAGAAGCAGCCGAGCTCGTTCTCCAGCTCGTGGATACGCTCGATCGCCTTGGTGACGAGCGTCCATGCGAGGTCCTGGTCGGGCAGCCACTTGCCGCCCTCGATCGTGTCCATAAAATGGCGCTCGACCGAGTCGCCGGGCGCGAGCGCCACGTTGTAGCCGCCCTGGACCATGCGCGTGCAGCCGCACTTGCCCAGGAGCCCCTTCACCGCGATGGTGACCGAGAGCCCGGGGCTCGCGCGCTTGGCGTGCAACGCCGCGAAAAGTCCCGCCCCGCCCGCGCCCAGGACGAGGATGTCGGTCTTGATGCGCCTCACGCGGGCAATGGCGACCTGCCGCGGAAAGCCTGTATCGCCAGCGCCGCGGCCACCATGCCGAGACCGACGTAGTCGAACTTGTCCGAAGGCGCGATCACGAGAAGGCCGCCGATTACCAGCATCGAGCGCTCGAGCCAGTTGGTCTTGCGCAACGCCCAGCCCTGCAGGCCGGCGGCCAGTGCCGCGATCGCGACGAAGCACAGGAAGACGATCCACGAGACCTGCAACCACGTGGCGCCCGCGGGAAGCTTCAGCAGCACCCCCGCGCCGAGCGGATCCAGCACGAAGAAGAACGGCACGACGAAGGCGGGCATCGTGTATTTCCACGCCTGCATGGTGGTCTTGTACGGATCGCCGCCGGTGATCGCGGCCGCGGCGAATGGCGACAGCGCCGTGGGCGGCGACACTTCGGACAGGAGCGCGTAATAGAAGATGAACATGTGCGCCGCGAAGTCGGGAACGCCGAGCGTCATCAGCGCCGGCGCGGCGATCACCGCGCAGATGATGTAAGAGGCGGTCACCGGCACCGCGAGGCCCACGATCCACACGATGAGCGCGGTGTAGAGCGCGGTGAGCGCGAGGCTTCCGCCCGCGTAGGCGAGCACGATCGAGGAGAACTTGAGGCCCAGGCCCGTGAGGGTGACGACGCCGACGATGATGCCCGCCGCCGCGCAAGTAGCCGCCACGTTGAGCACGCCCGTGGTCCCGGCCTCCATCGCCTTCACGAAGCGCCTGGGCACCATCGCCGTATCGCGCCTGAGGAAGCTCACCAGGAAAGCGGTCACGGTAGCCCAGAAGACGCTCACCGTGGGCGAGAAGCCCCACACCATGAAGACCACGATGGAGATGAGCGAGAGGAAGTGGAACCAGTAGCGCTTGGCCAGAGTCCACGCGCTTTCCACTGCGACGAACGCGGCCTGGCTCATCCCGTACTTGCGCGCGTCCAGCTCGACCATCAGGAAGAGCGAGAAGTAGTAGAGCAGCGTCGGGATCGTCGCCATCTTGAGGACCTCGAGGTACGAGATCTTCAGGAATTCCGCGATGATGAAGGCGGCCGCGCCGAGTACCGGCGGCGAAAGAATCGCGCCGAGCCCACCCGCGGCGAGCAGGCCCCCCGCGGCATCCTTCTGGTAGCCCGACTTGGCGAGCATCGGATAGGCGACCGAGCCGATGGTGACGGTGGTCGCGACTCCCGAGCCCGATGGACCTCCGAGGAGGAATGAAGCGAGCACCACCGCGCGACCGGCGCTGGTGGGCTTGCCGCCGAGGAGCGCGAACGAGAAGTCGAGGAAGAAACGCCCGGCGCCGGAATACTCGAGGAAAGCGCCGTAGATGGTGAACAGGATGATGAGCGTGGCCGAGACGTCGATCGCCGTGCCGAAGATGCCCTCGAGCGTCATGAACATGTGGCCCACGAGGCGCGCGACATCGTAGCCGCGGTGCGTCCAGGGCGAGGGCAGCCACGGCCCGACGAAGGCGTACACGATGAAGCCGGTGATGATGATCGGCATCACCCAGCCCGACGTGCGGCGCGTGGCCTCGATCACCAGCACGATGAGCGCGATGCCCAATGCCATGTCGAGCGGGGTGGGGTTCACGTTGCGGTCGGTGAAGGCGTCGCCGCTCAGGACCATGTAGCCCACGATCGTCACCGCGAGAAGCGCGAAGGCCACATCCCACCACATCAGGCGGTGGCGATAGCGCTTCGCGATCGGGAACAGCATGTACGACAGGAAGAGCACGATGCCGACGTGGATCTCGCGCAGCCAGTCGGTGCGCACGATCGCGTAAGCGGCATACAAGTGGAATACGGAGCTGGCGACCGCGACGGCGGTGAGGAACATGGCGAGCCAGCCGCGGTAGCGGTTGAACCGGCCCTCCTCCTCCTCGATGAATTCCGCGACCTTCTTCTGCTGCTCTTCCGACAGCTCCGCGCCCGTGGCGAGCTCAGGCATTCGTTCTCCTCACGCCCTCGTGGCGGGGCTATCGAGCATTCTAGCCCGTGCGCCGCGCAGGGCGGGGCTATCGCCTCATTGAAGTGGGGGTGAAGCTCGAGCCGGCGCGCTCGTTCCTGGATACGGGAGAGATCTCGCTACTACCCATGTCGCTCGAACGGATTGCGTCTTCTTCCGTGGAGCCGACAGTGGCACTCGCCTCTCGAGCTCCACCCCAGCACTTCAATGAGGCGTCCGAGGCCCGTTCGACCGTGCCCCCGCAATCTCCGCGCGCCTAATACGCACCAGATCCCTTGTGAGGATCCGCTTTGATGCTCCTCGCATCGCCGCTCGGTTCGGCAGCCCCTTGGCACGGGCTGCGCATCCAAACGCGTCGCGCACCGCCGTTCTTCTCGGCGAGTTCATTAAATGCCGGGGAATGACCGCGATGTGCGCGGAGAGCCATCCATCGAGCCCTTGGGATGAAGCTCGAGAGGCGCGCGTCACTGCCGGTCGATCAGGAGAAGCCGCCGCCAGTTGGAGCGCAATCTTTGCAGCGACTTCTCTCCCCGTTCCAGGAACGATCGCGCCGGCTCGAGCTTCGTCCCGGGCTCGATGGATGGCGCCAAAGGTCTACGCGCGCGCGTTGAGAATCCACAACCGCGCGATGTCCGCGGTGCCGTCGTTGCCTTGAACGCTCTTCAACGTTGCCACGCCCTTGGCGCGCTGGCCGGCGAAGATCTGCGCTTCGCCCAAGCGCAGCTTCGCGTCCTCGGGGCGCTTCAGCCCGCCCTTCTTGATGCCCTGCTCGACGAGCCCGAGGCCCTTGTCGGCCTTGCCCTCGTAGACGTAGTTGAGGCCGACCTTCACGAGGTCGTTGCCATCCTTGGAGGCCAGCGCTTCCGCTTCGTCCTTGGCGCGCGCCTTCTGCGACTCGGCAAGATCCTTCATGACCAGGTCGCGCAGGCGCTGGTGGCGTGCGGCTTCCGGGCCCTGGCCGAGGGCCTTCACGTCGTAGCCCTTGTCGACGATCACCTTCGCTTCGGCCGGGACGCCGGCCTGCAGGGCGAGCTGCGCCATCTCGAGATAATCGTTGGTGCTGGTGAGGTTGCCCGTTGCGAGCCGCAGGCGGTAGACGTTGACCCCGAGGCGATCGGAGAAGCCCGGCTTCTTTTGCACGCGCGCGAGGAGATCGGTCCAGTACTCCTTTTTCGGATAGTGGACCACCAGCTTCTCGATGGCGCTCACGTAGCCGCCGGTGTCCTTCTGGCGCAGGTAGCAGTTGGCGAGAATCTGCAGCTCTTCCTCGGAGGCGCGGCGGTCCTCGCCGGCCCCGGCGAGCATCCTGTTCACGTTGGTGCAGTCGTTGCCGAGGTAGTAGCTCTGCAACAGGACCGTGCGCATCTGCGGATCGTTTCCGCCTTCCTTGAGGTAGCGTTGCGTCCACCGGGCGGCCTCGCCGTACTCCTTCTTGTTGTAGTGCGCCACGGCGATGGATTGCACCAGCGTGGTGGCCTCGCGTCCCGAGACCTTGCCGGAGTCGAGCAGCGCCTGGTTCGCCTTGATGGTGGCGTCGTTGTCTCCCGCGGAAGAGGCCGCGGCGGCCTTCATCTGCCCGATGACCTGGTTCTCGTAGGCGGTGCGATTCGGCACCGCTTCGGCCTTGGCGATCTCGGCCATGGCCTCGCGGCCCTTGCGCGCCTTGACCAGGGCCTGCGCCGCCTGCAACGGCTTGCCGACCTCGGGCCTCACGGAGTTCTGCTGGGCGCGGGCATCGAACCCCGCCGATGCGCCGAACATGAGGGCGGCGCACAGCACCACGTGCGGGACTTTGCGATTCATGCGAACTCTCCTAGTCCAGGAACTGCTCGGCGCCGATGAGGCCGATCTTGGTGACGCCCAGGCGCTGCGCGGAGGCCATCACGTGGGCGACGTGCTTGTACGTCACGAGCTTGTTGGGGCGCAGGTGGAACTCCGGCTGCACCGGCTGCGCCGCCGCGCTCTGGAAATTCGTCTCGAGCGTCGGGCGGTCCACTTGCTCGCCGTTCCACAGGATGGTGCCGTCGAAGTCGACCTCGATCGTGATAACCACCGGCGGAGTGGTGGGCGGCGGTGGGGTGCCCACGGGCATGTTGAGCTTGACCGCGTGCGTCTGGATCGGGATGGTGATGATGAGCATGATGAGCAGCACCAGCATCACGTCGATCAAGGGCGTGGTGTTGATGTCGACCATCACTTCCGGATCTACGTTGTCGCCGCTTCCTATGCTCATTCCCATGAAACGATTCCTCGTGCTCTTTCGTTGACTAGCTGCCGGCCAGGCTGCGCGCCGGCGGCTCGGTGATGAAGCCGATCTTCAGGATCGACGCACGCTGCGCGGTGGCGACCACCTTTCCCACCGATTCGTAGCGCGCGTTCTCGTCGGCGCGGATGTGGACCTCCGGCTGCGGCACCACCGTGGCGATCTTCTTCAGCTTCTCGAAGAGCGCCTTGGAGTCCTTCATGTACTCGAGGCCCCAGAACACGTCGCCGTCCTTGTTGATGGCGATGACGATGTTCTCGGGCTTGGTCTGCGTGACGACGTTGCGCTCTTTCGGCAGCTCGAGCGGCACCTGCTGCACCACTACCGGGATGGTGATGAGGAAGATGATGAGCAGCACCAGCATCACGTCGACGAGCGGCGTGGTGTTGATGGCGGCCATGACCTCCTGGTCGCCTTCGGCGACGTCCTGGCCTACCGTCATGGACATGGCGGGTTACCTCGCGGCGGCCGCGGCGGGGCGGTTGGCGGCGCGGGCGGCGATGCCCCCGCCGCTCATGAGCACCATGTGCAGGTCCGCGCCGAAGGCACGCAGGTTCTCCAGCGCGACCTTGTTGCGGCGCACCAGCCAGTTGTAGCCGAGCACCGCCGGCACCGCGACCGCCAGGCCGAAGGCCGTCATGATCAGCGCTTCACCCACCGGGCCCGCGACCTTGTCGATCGAGGCTTGTCCGGCGATGCCGATGGCGGTAAGCGCGTGGTAGATGCCCCACACCGTGCCGAACAGGCCCACGAAGGGCGACGTGGAGCCGACGGTCGCGAGGAATGCGAGGCCGTCCTGCAGGCGCGAGGACACGTTGTCCACGGCCCGCTGGATCGACATCGTGACCCAGGTGTTCAGGTCGATCTGCTCGAGGAGCTTGCCCTCGTGGTGCTGGGTGGACTTGATGCCGCTCTCCGCGATGTAGCGGTACGGCGTGCCATCCTTGAGCTGCTGGATGCCTTCCGGGATCGAGCCCGCGTTCCAGAACTTGGATTGCACTTCCTTGTACTGGCGGAAGATCTTGGCCTGCTCGTAGACCTTCACGAACATGATGTACCACGATCCCATCGACATGATCACCAGGATGATCAGCGTGCCGCGGGAGACGAAGTCGCCGCCTTTCCACAGGGCCTCGAGGCCGTAGGGGTTCTCGACGAGCTCCTTGGTGGGCTGGGCGTCGACACCGGCGCCGGGGGGCGGTGCCGGCGCGGGCTTGGCCGCGTCGGCGGGGGCCGTGGCGGCCGGGGCCGTGGCCGATGGAGTGGTCGCCTGCGCATGGGCGGCGGTCGAGACGAAGCCGACGACGAGCGCGACCAGGAGCGCGGGCAGGTGTTTCATGGATTTCATTGTTGGTTCTCCAATTTCCCGGTGGAGCCGGGACATCAGTCCTTGAGGTTGAAGACGATTTCGTATTCGCCGATAAAACCCACCGGCTCCGGGTTGAATTTCCACTGCGACAGGGCACGCACCACTTCGCGATCGAACAGGCGGTTCGACGAGGTCTTGATCTCGACGTTGGTCACGGCTCCGCTGGGCGCCACGTGCACCCACGCGGTGACGCGGCCGCTGATGCCCTGCGTGATCGCCTGGCGCGGGAATATGGGCTCGACGCGGTAGCTCGCCTTGTATTCCCTGCGTATCGCGGCCTGCGGCGGGGCCACGACCTGCGGCTGGATCACGGGCGGCGGGCCCGGGGGCGGCGGCGTGGTGGTGACCGTGGTGATGGTGGGCGGCGGCGTCACCTGCGGGATCTGGATGTTGATCTCGGGCGGCGGGATGAAGGGCGGCGGCGGCGCGGCGAGCTTGGGCGGCGGCGGCGGGGGCACGTCGGGCGGGGGCTTCTTGATTTCCTCGATGATCTTGGTCTCGATGGGCGCCTTCATTACCTCGACCACCTTCCGCGCGAGGCCGGAGACGAGCGCGTAACCGATGACGATATGCAGCAGGACGACCGCGCCGATCTGCGGCAAATGTCTCGCGGGGTTGCGCTCTCTCTCTGCGTAATTCACTCGGAAGATCTCCTTGCCGCGCGAAGGCCATCGTTGAACGGCCCTGCCTGTTGCATGGCGTTCCCTCGTGGGGACAGCCGTTGTCTTGGATCGGCGGCGGGCCCATTTGTGCCCCCGCCGGTTTGGAAAACGCGCGAGTTTACCTCATTCCATGAATATGCGGGCAGACCGGAATACTCGGTCACAGGCCCGCAACCGGGCTATTTGACACCCAGTTTGGCCAAAGTGTTCTCGCGCCGGGCACGGGCTTTGCGGTCGACCTCGTCGTACAGGCTTGCGCCGTGGCTATCCATGGCCACCAGCAGGGGCCCGAAGCCCTTGACCCTGAATTTCCAGACAGATTCAGGGTGCAAGTCGTCCAGGTCCACGTCCTCGATGGCCTCGATCCAGGTGGTCTCGAGGGCGGCGGTCCCGCCGATGATGGCGAGGTAGGCGCCGCCCAGCCCGGCGAAGGCGTCGAGCGAGCCTTGCGCGAGACCTCCCTTTCCGATGATGAGGCGCACCCCCAGCTCGGCCATGAGCGGACGGGTAAAGCGCTCCATGCGCGCGGAAGTGGTGGTGCCCACGCAGATCGGCTCGTAGCCGGTGGGGTTGGCCGGCGAGGCCGCCACCTTCCTGACGTTGGGAGCGGTGTGGATGGCTGCGTGCCCCCGCATGTCGAAGCGCGTCTTGCGGCCCTTGTCGAAAAGCGCGATCTGGTTGGCGTCGCGGATCCCGAAGAGCGTGCCTTCGATGGTCACCGTGTCGTCCACCCGGAGCGCGCGAGCCTCGGCCTGCGTGATCGGCATGTTCAGGCAATGATGGGTCATTTCAAATCCTGGGCGGGCTCGCGATGGCGGTCTATCCACCATCCCCACGCGACCATCAGATAGCCGATGAGGCTCATGAACGCGAGGGCCTGGGTGGAGGGCGGCGGCGGTCCGAAAGCCGCGCCCAGGTAGCTCGCCAGCAACGTCGCGACCAGGGCCCAGAAAGCGTACGTGCCGATGCGGTCGAGCGCGCGGGTGCAACGCAGATATATGACGATGCCGGCGGCGAAGATCGTGAGCTCGATGGCGAGGCTCGCTCCCACCGAGTTCCAGAGCCCCGCCCCGTGGCGTTGCGCTTCGCCCGGATAGAGCGGGAGGTCGGGGCGATGGACCACCCAGTCGAGCAGCCAGTGGCTCACCACGATTGCCCCGAGGAGGAGCGCGTCTCCCACCCTGCGGCGCAGCAACCAATACGTGAGGGCGAAGAGCGCGCCCCACACGATCGCCATCACCAGGCTGTGTGACCACGGGTAATGCACGAAGTCGAGCGGCGTCATGCGCGTGATGCCCGGCACGATCTCGACCTTCTCCACTCCCGCGATCAGCAGCAGCGGCCAGACCGCGTCGAGGAATTCCGCGGCGAAGATAGTGGTGCCCACCGAGACCCGCGGCGCGACCTTCTTCGCGGCGAACGCGAGCCCGAAGTGGCCGATGAACATCTAGAAGCCGTACTCGATCCCGGCGGGCGTGAAGGACGCCGAAGCGCGCCGCGCCGAGTGGCACTGCATGTTCACCGCGACCGGGTTCATGGTGATGTGAGTGGCCGCGATCTCCACGTGGACGGCGAACGCGGTCGAATCGCCACCCAGTCCCTGCGGTCCCACGCCGAGGCCATTCACCGCCTCGGTGAGGCTCGCCTCGAGCGCGGCGCCTTCCGGGTCGGGGCAACGCGTGCCGAGGGGCCGCGTGGCGGCGCGCTTGGCGAGCGACATGCACAGATCCGAAGTGCCTCCGATGCCCACGCCGATGATGGTGGGCGGGCAGGTCTTGCCGCCGGCGTCGAGCACGCAGTCCACCACGAAGGTCTTGATGGCATTCACGCCGTCGGCGGGAACGGCCATCTTCAGCCACGAGTTGTTCTCGGAGCCGCTGCCCTTGGGGATCATCTCGATCACCAGGCGCTCGTCGTCGCTGAAATCGAAATGGATCGCCGGGACGCCGGCCCCGCACGAGGTCTGCTCGTTCTTGCGCGTGATCGGATGCACGACCGAGGAGCGCAGCGGATGCTCTCGGGTGGCGCGCTCGCAGCCGCGCCTGATCGCGCTCTGCAGCTCGGTGCCGGCGATCTCCACGCCGCGCCCTATGGTGACGTTGTAGATGGGGATGCCGGTGTCCTGGCAGAGCATGTTCTCGGTATCTTCGGCGATCGCGATGTTGGCGATCATGGTGCCGAGGACCTTCTTCGCCGTGGCGTCGGTCTCGGAGGCATTCAGGCGCGCGAAACCCTCCTTTATGTCCGGCGGCAGGATCTTGAGCGCCCGCACGTAAAGCTCGCGGGCTACTTCCTCGACTTGGGCAGGGGTGACTATCATTAGTTGACTACGATGCCTCGTTCGCGAATCACCCGCTCCCAGCGGACGCTTTCCCTGCGATTCGAGGCGCTGAAATCCGCCGGCGCGTTCGCCACCGGCACCATCCCCAGTTGCGCGAGCTTCGCCCGGAAATCCTCCGCCAGGACGATCTTCGCGCTGTCGCGGTAGATTTTCTCGATCACTTCCCTCGGCGTTCCGGTGGGCGCGAGGAGGCCGAACCACCCGGAGTTCTCGAATCCGGGCAGCGTCTCGGAGGCGGCGGGGACGTCGGGCAATTGCGGGTTGCGTTCGCGGCTGGTCACGGCGAGGGCGCGTATCTTGCCGTCGCGCACCAATGCGATGGCGGCGCTCAGGTTCGCGGTGACGAGCTGGATCTGCCCGCCCATGAGGTCGGTGAGCGCCGCCGACTCACCCTTGTACGGGACATGCGTGAGCTCGATTCCGGCCGCATGCGCGAGATTCTCCGCGGCGAGGTGCGTCTGCGCGCCGATGCCCGCGCTGCCATAGTTCAGCTTCTTCGGGTTGGCCTTGGCGTACGCGATGAGCTCGCCCAGGTCCTTTACCGGCAGGTTCGCCGTGACCGCGATCACCTGCGGCCCGGTCGCGACGTTGGTGATGGCGACAAGGTCGCGTGCCGGATCGTAGGGCAGCGACTTGTACATGTGCGGCCCGGCGATGACGATCGCCCCCGATGCCATGAGCAGCGTGTACCCGTCCGCGGGCGACTTCGCGACGACGTCGCCGCCGATGTTGCCGCCCGCCCCGACGCGGTTCTCGATCACGACCGATTGCCCCCACTCCTCCGAGAGTTTCTGCGCGAGGAGCCGCGCGACCACGTCGGTCGCGCCCCCCGCGGCGAACGGCACCACCATCTTCACCGGCTTCCACGGCCAGGCCTGCGCGCCGGCCAGCGACGGCGCCAGGGCGAGCGCGAATGCGAATGCGAGTCGAGCGAAAAAGTTCTGGGTCATTCACTTCTCCTGGGCGGGACTGTTCACGAAAGCATAACGCTCATCGCGCCAATGCGAAGACCAGCGCGACAAGAAGCGCGAAAGCGGCGGCGAGCGCCGCCAGCGTTTTCTGCCAGTCGCGCCACGGCAGGAACTCGAGCGCCAGGATGCGCAGCCCCCCCGCCAGGTGCGCGGCGAGGAGCATCACCAGGATCCATTCGCCGGCCTTCACCAGCGGCTGCTCGCTCCAGCGCAGGAAAACGTCGAGCGCGGCCTCGCCGCGAATGGCGCTCGCGAGCGCGAGGAAATGCGCCGGCAGGAAGAGCGCGAGCGCGACGCCCGAGATGCGATGCACGAGAAAAGCCCAGTAGGCCGGATGATTGCGCACGCCGATCACGACGCCACCATCGCGAAAACCGCGCGCAAGCCGAGCGCCACGAACGTCAACGCGACGGCAAGCATCAATGCAACGGCGCTGCCCTTGCCCCACCCGAGCCACTCCATCGCCACGGCGCGCAGCCCGATGGAGCCGTGCGCCGCCGCGGCGATCACGAAGACCGCATAGAAGGAGCCCCACGCGAAGCTGCCGCGCGTGCGCGCGAGGATCTCCGCGGCCGAGAGCCCGCCGCGCACCGCATAGATGATGGTGGCGAGGTGCACCACGACGCACAACGCCAGGACCGCCGCCGTCGCGCGCTGCACGACCCACAGCCGCGCCTCGACGCGAGCGCTCATGGGGCTTCCCCGGGATCGACGCCGAGCGTCGCCCGCTTCAGGCCCGCGATCGAGCGCGTCGGCGAGATTCCTTTCGGGCAATGCCGGGTGCAGCTCATCAGCGTGTGGCACGAGTGGCAGCCCGCGTCCCCGGCGACCGCCGCGAGGCGCGCGCGCTGCCCGCCGTCGCGCACGTCGTTGACGAGCGTCCACGCGCGATTGAGCGCCGCGGGGCCGAGGTAGGTGTCTTTCCATTTCACGACGTCGCAAGCGGCGTAGCAGACGCCGCAGCCGATGCACTCGATGCCGGCATCCGCCTCGCGGCGCTCGCGCGACTCGGGCTTGACCACGACGAACTCGTCGTGGCGCGTCGCCGTGGGCTTGAACTGCCCCCGCGCGCGCGCCCACTTGTCGAAGAATTCGCGCATGTCGGCGACCAGGTCGCGCACCACCGGCATGTTGGCGAGCGGGCCGATCTCGACGCGCCCGGCCTTGGCCACCTTGTCGACGTGCGTGCGGCAGGTCCAGCGCGGCGTGCCGTTCACCGTCATGGCGCAAGAGCCGCACATCCCGACGCGGCACGCGAAGCGATAGGCGAGCGTGGGATCGAGGTGGCGCTGGATGAAGGTGACCACGTCGAGCACCGTCTGGCTCGCGCGCCGCGGCACTTCGAATTCCTCGAAGTGGCCGTCCGCGCCGCCGCGCCATACGCTGACGAGAAGCGGCTTCACTTCCACGTGAGCACTCCGAGCACGACGCCGGCGAGGAACAGCGTCTCGACCAGGACCAGCATCACCGGGCGAATGCCCATGTCCACCAGCGACTTGAGTGAGGTCTTCATGCCGATGGCGGCGATCGCGGTGACCAGGCACCAGCGCGAGACGACCGAGCCCGCATCGATCACCTCGGCCGGAATCCAGCCCAGGCTCGTGATGACCACGAATGCGGCGAACACCACCGCGAACCAGGGCAGCACCGGTGCCGCGTGCGCCGCGGTGGCGCCGCGCACGTGGAGCGCGAGGCCGATGGCCAGGCACGCCGGCAGCAGCATCGCGACACGCAGCAGCTTCACGATGGTGGCGGTGTCTCCGGTCTGCTGGGAGTGCGTGTACCCCGCGCCGACGACCTGGGCCACGTCGTGGATGGTGCCGCCCAGGAAGATCCCGGCGGCGCGATTGTCCAGGCCCAGCGAGGACACCAGCATCGGATAGAGGATCATCGCGATCGTGGAAAGCGCGGTCACGCCGATCACGGTGAAGCTCGCGTCGCGCTCGGCGTGCTTGTGCTTGGGCAGGAGCGAGGCGATGGCGAGCGCCGCCGACGCGCCGCAGATCGCGACCGCGCCCCCGGTGAGGGTCCCCAGCGCGCTGCCGAGCTTCAACGCCTTCGCCACCGCGATGCCGACCAGGATCGTGAGCGCGACGGTGCCCACCACGAGAAGGATCGTCGTCCAGCCAAGCGCCTGCACTTGCGCAATGGTGATGCGCAGCCCCAGGAGCGCCACGCCGGTGCGCAATATCGCGGTGGATGCGAGCTGGATGCCCGGCAGGCACCGTCCCTCCTCGGCGAGGAAGTTCAACGCCATGCCGAGCAGCAGCGCGAACAGCATCGCCGACGCGTGGTAATGCACCGACAGGAACGTCGCCGCGATCGCGACCGTCGCAGCGACCGCCAGCCCCGGCCACCACTCGCGCCACTTCACGCGTTACGCGCTCTCGTACAGGCGCGTCAAGACGAACTCGCGGTGCCCGAGCGCTTCCGCGGCGGTGAGCCTGCCGTTGGCTGTGCGGAACATGCAATCGAGCAGCGCGTCGCCGGCCTGGTCGGGCGTCATCTCCTTCCTCAGCAGCCCCGAGACGTCGACGTCGATGTGCTCGCTCATCAGCTTCACGGTGCGAGGGTTGGCGCACAGCTTGATCACCGGCAGGATCGGGTTCCCGATCACATTGCCCTGTCCCGTCGGGAAGAAGTGCACGACGTATCCTGCGGCGGCGCAGAGCGTCACCATCTCGGCCGCGGCGGACGAGGAGTCCATGAACCAGAGCCCGGGGGAAGTCGGCATCTCGGCCTTGTCGAGGATGCCGTCGATCACGCACTTGCGCCCGATCTTCTGGATGTTGCCGAGCGCCTTCTCCTCGATGGTGGTGAGCCCGCCGGCGATGTTGCCCTTGGTGGGCTGCGAGTCCGACAGATCGCTCGTCTTGTGGCGATTGATGATCTCCTGGTACTGGTCGAAGACTTTCTGGAATTTCGCGCGCACCTCCGGCGTGCGGCAGCGCGCGGCCACCAGGTGCTCGCCCCCCGTGAGCTCCGTGGTCTCGCCGAAGACCAGCGTCACGCCCTGCGGATAAAGCTTGTCGAACGCGTTGCCGACGGTGGGATTGGCGCCGCAGCCCGACGTGGTGTCGGACTCGCCGCACTTGGTGGAGACCCACAGGTCCTTCAGCGGGCGCTCCTCGCGGGTGAGCTCGCTCGCCCACTGCACGTATTGCTTCGCGGCGCGCGAGGCCTTCATGATGGTCTCGTGGTCGCCGTGGCCCTCGATGCCGAAGCCGGTAACCGGCTTGCCGGTGGCGGCGATGGCATCCACGATCTTCTTGGTCCAGCCGTCCTCGATGCCGATCACCACGACCGCGGCCACGTTGGGATTCGATCCCGTGCCGATCAGCGTGCGGAAGTGGAGCTCGAGGTCGGCGCCGAATTGCAGGCGCCCGTAGGGATGCGGGATCGCCATCGTGCCCTTGATGTTGTTGGCGACCGCCTCGCATGCCGCGTTCGACAGGTCGTCGACGGGAAGGATGATGACGTGGTTGCGAACGCCGATGCGCCCGTTCTCGCGCCGGTAGCCCTGGAAAGTCGAGTTCCTCAGTTCCATGTCGATGTCCTCACCAACGTTTCGTCTTGATATTGTGGACGTGCGCGTGCTCGCCCACCTGGATGGGGGCCACCACGCGGCCGATGTCCACGCCGTACTTGACCACCGTCGAATCCTTGCCGAGCCCGCGAATGGCGAGCTTGTGCCCGATGGGGATGTCCGACATCGCCTTCACCTTGATGTCCTTGTCCTGGTCCATGATCCAACCGGTGAGCTCCTGGCCGGCCTTCACGCCCTCCACCACCACGACTCCGACCGAGTCGTTCTCGTCGTGGACCACGAAATGAATCATTGCCTCGCTCCGGATTGAACGGCGAATCGATGATCCTAGGCGGTGCCCTGCCGGCGGGTCAACTATATGACCTGCATGTTATCGTCCGGCCGATGGCTCACCTCTACGAGCAGGTCCGAGCGCGCCTGATCGAGGGCATCTCGGCGGGCGAGTGGCGCGCGGGCGAGCCCATTCCCACCGAGAGCGCGCTCGCCACGGGCTTCGGCGTGGCGATCGGCACGGTGAGGAAGGCGGTCGACAGCCTGGTCGCCGAGCAGGCGCTGGTGCGCCGGCAGGGCAAGGGCACCTTCGTCACCGCACACGACGGCAGCCGCCTTCTCTTCCACTTCTACCACATCGTCGCGCGCGACGGCGCCAAGGCGTACCCCGAGGTGCGCACCGTGTCTTTCCGCCGCGACCGCGCCGACGCCACGTCCGCCGCGGCGCTCGGCATCGCCGCCGCCGACAAGGTGATCCGCATCCGCAACGTGCTCTCGCTCTCGGGCTCGCCCGCCATCGTCGACGACATCACGCTTCCCGCCGAGCTCTACCCCGGCCTCACGGAGAAGATCTTCCTCGCGCGCGACAATACGATCTACCACCTCTACCAGAGCCGCTACGGGATCAACGTGCTGCGTACCGACGAAAGGCTGCGCGCGGTGCTCGCGGCGCGCGACGTGGCGCAGCTGCTGGGGATCGCCGCGGGCGCCCCGGTGCTCGAGATCCGGCGCGTGGCGCTCACTTTCCGCGACCGTGCGGTGGAGCTTCGCCTGTCGCGCGTGAACACCGCGCGCCACGACTACCACCACACGCTCGGCAAGGGAATGGCCAACTGATGCAGACCGCGCTCCTCATCCTGCCCAACTTCGTGCTCATCCTGATCGGGCTCGCCCTCGCGCGGCGCTTCGATTTCGGGCGCGACTTCTGGGGCGGGCTCGAGAAGCTCGTCTACTACGTGCTCTTTCCCGCGCTCCTCTTCCGCTCGCTGGCGCTGGCGCGCATCGACTTCAGCACCACCGGCGTGCTGGTCCTCGCCGCCCTTGGCTTCACGCTCGCGGGCTTCGCGCTGGCGCTCCTCGCCGGGCCGATCTTCAAGCTCGACCGCAAGCTGCTGGCCACCGGCTCGCAATGCGGCTACCGGTTCAACACCTACGTGGGGCTCGCGATCGCGGGAAGCCTCTTCGGCACCGCGGGCGTGGCGCTCGCGGCTCTCCTTCTCGGCGTGATGATCCCGCTCGCCAATTTCCTCGCGGTGGCGATTCTCGCCTCCCACGGCGGGCGCGGCTTCCTCTACGAGCTCGCGACCCATCCGCTGCTGGTCTCGTCGCTCGCCGGCCTCGCGTGGAACGCGGCAGGGCTGCCACTGCCGGGCTTCGCCGACCAGACGTTGAACCTCCTCGCGGTGACGGCCCTTCCCGCGGGGCTGCTCTGCGTCGGGGCCGCGATGCGCGTCGAGCGCGGCCAGGGCTCCGTGGGCGCCCACGCGTGGTGGCTCGCGGTAAAGCTCCTCGCCGTGCCCGCGATCGCGTGGGTGATGATTCGTACCTTCGGCTTCACGGGGGTGGAGGCGCGCGTGCTCTTGCTTTGCGCGGCGTTGCCCACCGCGTCCAACGCATACATCCTCGCCGTGCGCATGACCGGCGACGGCCGCGCGGTTGCCACCCAGATCACCGTGGGAACGATGGTTTCGATGCTCACCATTCCTCTCTGGATGTCGCTCGCGCTGTAGGCGAAATCCCTCGGTGTAGGACAGGACGAATGCAACTTGGGTGCTTCCCCGGGGTCTGTGTGGAACAACCATTCGATGCGGGAGATGGACATGCAGCTAGGCGACCAGAGATCGAGCGGCAACGTCGAAGACCGGCGCGGCATGGGAGTCGTGGGCGGCGGGCTCGGCGTCGGCGGCGTTGTGATCGCGATCATTGCGTACTTCCTCGGCGTGGACCCGGCGCCCATCCTCAATACCGTGCAGGAGACGAGATCGCAGGGCGATACTCGCGAGGCCCCGAAGGGCGCGCCCGCCGACGAGATGGGCAAGTTCGTCTCGAAGGTGCTCGGCAGCACCGAGGACGTGTGGGGCCAGATCTTCTCCAAGTCGGGCAGCACGTACAAGCCGCCCACGCTGGTGCTCTACTCTGGCGCCGTGCGCTCGGCCTGCGGCATGGGACAGGCGGCCATGGGCCCCTTCTACTGCCCCGGGGACCAGAAGCTCTACGTGGACCTCAAGTTCTACGAGGACCTGAAGACCCGCTTCCGTGCGCCTGGCGACTTCGCGCAGGCCTATGTGATCGCGCATGAAGTCGGCCATCACATCCAGAACCTCACCGGCACCTTCCAGAAGCTCGAAGGCGCGCGCGGCCGCGTGTCGAAATCCGAATACAACCAGACCTCGGTGCGCATGGAGCTCCAGGCCGACTGCTACGCCGGCATCTGGGGCCACTACGCCGCGGCGAAGAACCAGCTCGATCCGGGCGACATCGAGGAGGCGCTCACCGCCGCGACCGCGATCGGCGACGACCGCCTGCAGCAGCAGACGCAGGGCCGCGTGGTGCCGGACTCGTTCACGCACGGGTCTTCGGCGCAGCGCGTGCGCTGGTTCAAGCGCGGCATGGAAAGCGGCCGCGTGGCCGACTGCGATACTTTCGCCGCCGGTTCGGTCTAGCCGCAAGACGCAAAAGGAAAAACGCCCCGAGGTCGGGGCGTTTTTTTTATTTCCTGGCCTTCTTCGGCTTCTCGGCTTTTTCCGCCTTGGGCGCTTCGACCGCCGCGCCTTCCGCCATCACTTCTGCCGGAGCATCTTCCTCGGGCGGCAGGACCTCGCGATCCGGGCCGTCGAGCTTCTCGCGGATGCGCGCCTTCTTGCCGGTGAGGCCACGCAGGTAGTAGAGCTTGGCGCGGCGCACGTCACCCTTGCGCTTCACCTCGATGGTGATGCCCGGGGAATAAGTCTGGAACGTGCGCTCGACGCCTTCGCCGCTCGACATCTTGCGAACGATGAAATTGGAGTTGAGGCCGCGGTTGCGCTTGGCGATCACCACGCCTTCATAGGCCTGCTCGCGCTTCTTGTCGCCTTCAACCACCGACACTTTGACGATCACCGTGTCGCCGGGGGCGAACTCGGGGATCTTGCGGCCGAGCCGCTTGATTTCTTCCTGGTGCAGCGTCTGGATCAGGTCCATCTTCGATTTTCCTTTCAGGTTCCGGCCGTCTGGCCTTTCGCGTAGAGCCCCCGTGGGGGATGCGCGCGGTTTATTGTTGCTGCTGCGCCGCCTGCTGCTCGCGCCTGTATTCCTCGAGCAGCTGCCGGTCTTCGCGCGAGAGCTTCGCCTCGTCGATCAGATCGGGCCTGCGGTCCCACGTGCGCCCCAGCGCCTGCTTCCTGCGCCAGCGCGCGATTGCCGCGTGATTGCCCGACATCAGCACTTCGGGCGTTCTCGCTTCCTGCCACTGCTCCGGCCGCGTGTAGTGTGGCCAGTCCAGCAATCCTTCGGCGAACGAGTCCTGCGCCGCGCTTTCCGCGTCGTTGAGGCTCCCTGGAAGGCGCCTCACCAGGCAATCGATCACCACCATCGCCGGAAGCTCGCCACCAGAGGTGACGTAATCGCCGATCGAAACCTCGCGGTCCACGCTGCGCGCGACGAGCCTCTCGTCCACGCCCTCGTAGCGCCCGGCGATGAGCACCAGGCCCGCCTCCACGGCGAGCTCGCGAACCAGCGCCTCGCTCCACCGCTCGCCTTGCGGCGACATCAACACGACCTTCGGCGCCGCTACGCCAGCCTCGCGCTGCCGCGCTTTCGCGGCGTCGATGGCGGCCTGCAACGGCTCGGCCAGCATCACCATCCCGGGGCCGCCTCCGAAGGGCCGGTCGTCGACCCTGCGGTAATTGTCCTGGGTGAACTCCCGCGGATCCCACGTCTTCATCTCGAAGCGCTTCTCGTCGAGGGCCCGGCGCGTGATGCCGTGGTCGGCGAGCGCGTCGAACATCTCGGGGAAAAGCGTGATCACGTCGAAATGCATCACGTGTCGTATTCCGCCTTCCACTCCACCGTGATGCGCTTCGCCTCGCGGTCGACCGACTTCACGTACGCGGGAACGAACGGGATCATGCGCTCCTTCGACCCCGCACCGGCGACCACCAGAACGCTGGTGTCCCCGGTCTCGAACAGCCCCTCGACCTTGCCGAGGGCGCCACCCGCCTCGTCGAACACCTCGAGGCCCACCAGGTCCACCCAGTACAGCAATCCTTCGTCGGCCTCGCCCAGCTCGGCGCGAGTGACCGCCACGTCGCATCCGCGCAGCTGTTCCGCGCCCTCGCGGTCGTCGCATCCCGCGAGCTTCGCGACCGGACCCTTCGAGTGCACCTCGAAATCCTCGATCGCCATCTCGCGCCAGCCTTCACGGGCTCCGACCAGCCATCGCGAGAACTCGCCGAGTGCTTCGACTTCGCCGGTAAAGGCCTTTACCTTCAGCCAGCCCTGGAGGCCAAAGGCGCCGACGATGCGGCCCATCACCACGAGATTCGCGTCGTCTGCAACGAGTCGTTGAGCGGCAGTCGTATCCGCTCCAACGACCGCCGCGATGGTTGACTTGCTAGGCGACCGTCTTGATTTCGCTCTTGCCACGCTTGATCAGCTTCTTCACCGCGGCCGAAGGCTGCGCGCCCTGGCCGACCCAATGGGAAACGCGATCGAGCGCCAGGCGGAACTTGGGCTCGGATTCGGCGGCCTTGGGGTTGTAGAAGCCGATGCGCTCGATGAAGCGCCCGTCGCGCGGCATGCGCGAATCGGCGACGACGATATTGTAGAAGGGGCGGTTCTTGGCTCCGCCACGCGCCATTCTGATGACGACCACTAGCTATCTCCTTCCCGTTGATAACGGGCAACATGAAACGGTGGGCCGATACCCGCGCGAAAGCTAAGTACCGGAAAGCCCTCGATTATATCGGAAATGCGGCATCCCAGGCTAGTCGCCGTCGCCGAACGCCCTGACCAGCCGGTAAAGGAATTCCGACGCGTCGAAGAAGGAGCGCACCGCCACCCGCTCGTCGCGCCCGTGGATGCGGCTCTCACCGTGCTCGACGAAGATCCCGTCCACGCCATAGACCGGAATTCCGGCATTGCGAAGCTGCAGCCCGTCGGTGGCTCCGGTGCTCATCACGGGGACCACCGGGATGCCGGGCCACAGGGATTGGGACACGCGCTGGATAGTCTTCATCGGCGGCGATTCCGGGTCCGAGGCCTCGCTCACGGTCACCGGGTTCTGCGCTCTCACCGTGACGCGTGGGCCGGCGATGCGGCGCAACTCCGCGTCCACCATCTCCGGCTTGTCGCCGGGCAGGAGCCGGCAATTGACCACGGCCTTTGCGCGCTGCGCCAGTGCGTTGTCCGCGTGGCCGGCTTCCAGGCGCGTCGCCACACAGGTGGTGCGCAGCTGCGCGTTGTGGCGCGGCACCCTGGAAATCTCCGCCACCTGTTCTTCGCTGGCTTCCTTGCGCGCCAGCGCGGCGATGGCCTCGGCGAGGGAGCCGGTCTCGGTGAGCGCTAGCTTGGCGAAGTAGAGGCGCGTGATAAGCGAGACGCGTGCCGGAAACTGCAGGGCCGAGAGCCGGTCGAGCGCGCCCGCCAGGTCGTAGATCGCGTTCTCGTTGGCGGGCACCGAGCTGTGCCCGCCCGCGTTGGTCGCCTCGAAGATGTACGTCTGGTAGAACTTCTCGCCCACCTGCACGCCCTGCATGAAGGGCTTGCCGTCGCGCCACTTGCCTCCGCCGCCCTCGTTCACGGCGAATTCGGCGTCGATGCCGGCGCGATGGTTCTTGAGAAGGAAGGCCACGCCGTTGTTCGTGCCGCCCTCTTCGTCGGCGGTGAGCGCGACGACGATGTCGCGCTTGGGCCGGTAGCCTTCCTTGCGGTAGCGGATGAGGTTGGCGACGAAGATCGCTGCCATCGCCTTGTCGTCGAGCGTGCCGCGCCCGTAGTAGTACCCGTCGCGCTCGGTCAGCTTGAACGGATCGAGGCGGTCGGACCAGTCTTCCTTCCTCGCATCGACCACGTCGATGTGGGCGAGGAGAAGTAGCGGGCGCAGCTCACCGGTGCCGCGATAGCGCGCGAGGAGGTTGCCCTTGCGCGGCGCGGGCTCGATAACCTGCACGTCCTTCGCATCGAACCCCGCGTCGAGAAGGCGCCTGGCCATGGCGCGCGCCGCCGCCGTGTTGTCGCCATTCGGGTGGACGGTGTTGATCTCGACCAGCTCGCGATAGATCTCGAGCGTGAGGGCGTCGTGCGGCGTGCGCGGCTGGGCGAACGCGAGCCCGCACCACGCGCCGAGCGCGAAAAGGACGACGAAGCGCCTCACTTCTTCGCCGCCGGGCAGGCCTTGTCGTCGCACGACTTGCGGACGCTGGCGACACGCGCTTCGCACGCAGCGCGCACCTCCGGAGGCAGCCCCGCGCACTTCTTCATTTCGGCGTCGGCCTGCTTCATGCAATCGGCGCACTGCGCCGCCGCCGCCGCGCCGGAATCGACACGGCACGCGGCTTCCTGGCAGGCGTATCCCATCTCGACGTACTTCCTGTCGCAGGTGGCCATCAACTCCACGTCCGGCGCGGCCTGAACGCGGCACTGGCTCGCCTCGGCGAGCGCGGCGGCCTTGCATTGCGCGCAGGTGACCTGCGCGTTCGCCTCGACGCAGGCCAGGAGAGCCGCCAGCAACATCCCTATCGTCTTCACGATCGTCATCGCGCCCCCGCCCCGTTCAGCGTCCGCCCGGAAACATGCCCTTCATGTTGCGCATCATCTTTCCGAGGTTGCCGCCGCGCATCATCTTCATCATCTTCTGCATCTGCTCGAACTGGGCGAGGAGGCGGTTCACCTCCTGCACCTGCACGCCCGCGCCCGTCGCGATGCGGCGCTTGCGCGAGGCTTTCAGGAGCTCGGGCTTGCGCCTCTCCAGCGGCGTCATCGAGTCGATGATCGCCTCGGTGCGCTTCAACGCCTTCTCCTGCAGCTCCGGCGAGCCCTGCGCCATGTTGGTGAGCTGCGCGGGCAGCTTGTCCGCGAGGCTCGCGATGCCGCCCATCTTCTTCATCTGGGTGAGCTGGCTCTTGAAGTCCTCGAGGTCGAAGTCCTTGCCCTTCTTGAACTTGTCGGCGAGCTTCTGCGCTTCCTTCTCGTCGACCTTGGCGCGCGCTTCCTCGACGAGCGAGAGGATGTCGCCCATGCCGAGGATGCGCGATGCCATGCGGTCCGGGTGGAAGGCCTCCAGGCCGTCCATCTTTTCCGAGACGCCGACGAACTTGATCGGCTTGCCGGTGACGTGGCGCACGGACAGCGCCGCGCCGCCGCGCGAATCGCCGTCCAGCTTGGTGAGCACCACGCCGGTCAACGGCAGCGCCTCGTTGAAGGCGCGCGCGACGTTCACCGCGTCCTGGCCCTGCATCGAGTCCACCACGAAGAGCGTCTCGATCGGATTCAAGGCCGCGTGCAGCGCCTTCACCTCGGCCATCATCGCCTCGTCGATCGCCAGGCGCCCCGCGGTATCGACGATGAGCACGTCGAAGAAGTGGCGCTTCGCGTGGTCGAGCGCGGCGCGCGCGATGTCCACCGGCTTCTGCGAGGGATCCGAGGGATAGAGCTCGATCTCGAGCTGCCTGGCGAGCGTGGCGAGCTGCTCGATGGCCGCCGGGCGATAGACGTCGGCGGAGACGAGCAGCACCTTCTTCTTCGTCGTCGCCTTGATGAGTCGCGCAAGCTTGCCGGCGCTGGTGGTCTTGCCCGAGCCCTGCAGGCCGGCCAGCAGGATGATCGCGGGCGGCTGCGTCGCGAAGCTCAACGCCGCGTTCGCGCCGCCCATGAGGTCGACGAGCTCGTGGTGGACGATGCCCACCAACGCCTGCCCCGGAGTCAGGCTCGCCGCGACTTCCTGGCCGAGCGCCTTGTCCTTCACGCGCGCGACGAAGTCCTTCACCACGGGCACGCCCGCGTCGGCGTCGAGCAGCGCCAGGCGGACTTCGCGCAGCATGTCCTGCACGTTGTCCTCGGTGAGGCGCGAGTGTCCGCGCAGGGTCTTTACGACGGACGTAAGGCGTTGCGTCAGGGCGTCGAGCATGGGGAATTGGTAAACTGGTGAGCTAGCGCGTAAACGGCACCGAAATGCCTGATTTGCTTTTGTATTTTAGCACCGCCGCCTGCTGGCTCCTGCTCTCGGCAGTGGCGTGGCGCGCTTCGCGCCCGGCGATGGCCGCAGGAGCGCCATCGCGCGGCGACATGCGGATCGAGAACGTCATGGTGCCGGTGGCCCTCGTCCTGCACGCAATGCTCCTTTACCGGCGCGTGGTCGTGCCCGACGGCCTGGACCTCGGCGTGGCCAACGCGGTCTCGATGCTGGTGTGGCTCACCGTGCTCATCTACTGGCTCGCGGGCCTCGCCTTCCAGGGGCTGACCGCGATACTGGGCCTCATGTCGCCGGTGGCGCTCCTCGCGGTGCTGATGCAGGCGATCCCGATGCGCCACGTGGTGACCTACGGCGGCGATCCCCTCTTCACGCTCCACTTCGCCATCGCGATGCTCGCCTACAGCCTCTTCATCGTCGCGACCGTGCACGCGTTGGTGATGCTCGCCGAGGAGAAGTGGCTGCGTCGCGGGGTGCTGCCGCCATTCCTGAAGAGCCTGCCGCCGCTTCTCGAGATGGAAGCGCTCCTCTTCCGCATCTTGCTGGCCGCCTTCGTCCTGCTCACGCTTACGGTGGTGAGCGGCGTCTTCTTCTCCGAGCAGCTCTTCGGCAAGCCGCTCACCTTCTCGCAGAAGACGGTATTCGCCATCGTCTCGTGGTTCATCTTCGGCGGGCTTCTCGCGGGCCACTATTTGCGTGGCTGGCGCGGGCGCAAGGCCGTGAACTGGACGCTCGCCGGATTCACCGCACTCCTCCTCGCCTACGTGGGGAGCAAGATCGTGCTCGAGCTGATCTTGAAGCGCGGCTAGGGCCGCGCGCCCGGCATGACCGACCACATTCCCCTGGGCTGGCTATTCGTCGCCCTCGCGGGCCTTCTCGCGTGCTCCGGCTTCTTCGCGATGTCCGAGACCTGCCTCATGGCGGTCAACCGCTATCGCCTCAAGCACCTGATCCGGGAAGGCAGCGTGGGCGCGCGGCTCGCCGGTTCCCTCCTCGACCGGCTGGACGAGCTCCTCGCCTTCATCCTCGCAGGCAATACCGTCATCAACGCCGCGACCACGATCCTGGTCGCCGAGATCTGCCGGCGCCTCTTCGGCACGGGCGACTACGTGCTCGCCATCGCCACCGCTTCGGCGAGCTTCGTGATCCTGGTGTTCGCGGAGATCTTGCCCAAGATCATCGGCGCCGCGTACGCCGAGAACATCGCGATCGGGGCCTCCTACGTCCTGTCGCCCTTGATCCGCGTGACGCGCCCGCTCATGTGGATCATCAACGTGATCGTGCGCGCTCTGCTCAAGGTGCTGCGCATCCGCCAGGCGCAGCCCCATGGCAGCCAGCACCTGAGCATGGCGGAGCTGCGCACCCTGGTCCTGGAGGGCGGCAAGTTCATCCCGAAGAAGCACCAGTCGATCTTCCTCAACCTCTTCGAGCTCGAGGACATGACGGTCGACGACACGATGACCCCGCGCGGGCAGATCGAGATCCTCGACCTCAAGGACGACGTCGAGGAGATCCGCAACGCGCTGTCGACCGCGCACCACACGCGGCTCGTGGTGTGCGAGGGCGGCCTCGACAACGCGATCGGCATCCTGCACGTGAGGAAGGTGCTCAACGCCACGCGCCGCGAGCAGATCGACGTCGAGATCCTGCGCTCCATCATGCGCGAGCCTTACTTCGTCCCCGAGGGCACGGCGCTGCTCACCCAGCTCACCAACTTCCAGGAAAACCAGCGCCACATGGGCCTCGTGGTGGACGAGTACGGCGAGATCCTCGGGATCGTCACCATGAAGGACATCCTCGAGGAGATCGTCGGCGAGTTCACCAGCGCGGCGATTGGCAGCTCGGCGCACTTCCACAAGGAGGCCGACGGCAGCGTGATCGCCGACGGCACGTGCTCGCTCCGCGTGCTGAACCGCAAGGCGGGCTTCGCCTTCCCCCTCGACGGCCCGAAGACCATCAACGGCCTGCTCCTCGAGCAGCTCCAGGACATTCCCGAGTCCGGCACGAGCCTTATCGTGTCCGAGCATCCGATCGAGATCCTGCAGGTGCAGAACCGGATGGTGAAGGTCGTGAAGATATTGCCGAAGGTCGCGATTCCCGAGGAGAAGGTGGCTGCCTAGTGGTTGCTGGCTCGGGTGAGGCACGAGTGCGGCTCCTCTCGACCCGGCGGCACTTCCGTTCTTTAGGCGCTGGTAAAAATCTTGATGTGTTCCGCGCGGTGTTGGCAGAACCATCTAGACGCCTTGTATGTTTCCTCAGCCGGGAGCTATCGCGGTAGTTTGCGAGGGCTGGGGTGGAGGGAGGCCGACGCCTATCTGACTCTTGCGAGTACAGACTTCGAGAGATTTCTCCCCACTCCTTCCGGCACCGTCGATTGGA
>JANLXC010000167.1:0-2065 GCA_031364925.1 Burkholderiales bacterium
AAGGCATCGAAGAGAAAGCGCGGGATATCGCCGGGCAGGCAAGGGCCGATCTCGCGCTGATCGAAGTGGCGACCGCGGCGGTCGCGGGGATTCGGGCCGCATTGGGTGCCCGCAATACCGATCTCGGCATCTCGGCGCGCCTCGCCCAAGCGGAGGCCGCCAACCGCAGGGCAAGGCTCTACCGCGAGCTGATCGACAAACAGCGTACCGACATGGTGAAGCCGGAGGACGTGCGTCATGTGCCGCCTTTGGTCGGGACGGAGGAGCCGCTATGGCCTCGGCGATCCGGCTCCGCGATTACGCTCGCGATCGCCGACAAGGCGCTGCTCGACGAATTGCGCGCGAAGCTCGCGCGCGAGCAAGCGCGGGCGCATGCGCTGCTCGATGCGATCGCGGATGCGAACCGCGAAAAATTGGAGCTCGACCTGCCCGACGAGCTTCTGGAGATCGCGGGGCTCGCCGCCTGAATGGGGCGTGCAAGCGCCCGGGGGCCGCGCCCGGGCGCATCCGACACGGCGTCGGAAGCCGCATGCGGCCGGGGAGACGGAACACACGGAACCCTTGGCAGGGTCTCCATACGGCGACCCACCTGGCAGACGGAACAAGGTTGCTTGGCTGGGCGGGTGGTTGAAGGTTGCCGGTGGCACCCCCTCGGTTGATGGTCGAAGGTTGCGTCTGCCTCCCCGTTTTCCCCGACACGCGAACCATGAAAAAGCCGCGACTGGTACAAAAGCTCCTTGCCGAGCACTTCGAGGGTGCGGGGCTCGACCAGCTCGAGATCCTGCGCGCGCGTTTTCCGCACTGGATGCGGCCGGATGTGCAGCGCGGGGTCGAGCTTGCTCTGGGCAACGCCGCCGAAGTCCGCTTCTACGGGGCGCGGCTGCGCGGTGAGCATCGCTCGTTCCGCCTTTCCGATCTCCTCGGGGAGGGCAAGCGTGGCATCGCGGTAGGGCCGCCGGTGCACGATGAGCTCGAGATCGGAGAGGCGCAGCCCCTGCGTTGCCTGCAACGCGGTCTCTGGCTATTCAAGTGCGACGCGGCGCGCTTTGCCATGTTGCTCGACGTCAACGATTCCATGCGTCGATCGGGTGTCCGCGTCGAGATCGCGGCGCGCGCCGATGGGCGGAAAGCGGCGGAGGCGATGCTCGCGTCCGTGCGAGCCACCGCCGAGCACGCCGAGACGTACCGGGGCAAGGTGCTCGCGCCCTCGGAGGAGGAGTACGCTTTCGACGAAGGGGCGATCACCTTGCGTGTGGTTCGGTGCAAGCCCGTCGATCGCGAAGAGATCGTGCTCGCACCCGGCCTGCTCGAGCTCATCGAGAAGAACACCTTGGGGTTTGCAGCCGCCTGCGAACAGCTTGCGCGGCTGGGCATGTCGTCGCAGAAGGGCGTACTGCTCCACGGCCCACCGGGAACGGGCAAGACCCTGCTGGTTCGCTATCTCACCGGCGCCCTCAGGGACCACACGAAGCTCCTCATTTCGGCCGACAAGCTTGCGTGGCTCGGCGATACGATCGAAGCGGCGAGGCTGCTTGCACCGGCTATGGTCGTGATCGAGGACGTCGATCTCATCGCCGCCCATCGCGATGGACCCTTTCAGCAAACGCCGGCGGCGCTCGATCGGCTCCTCAACGAGATGGATGGCGCGGGGGCCGACGCGCGGCTGATCTTCGTATTCACCACCAACCGTCCCGAGGTTCTCGAACCCGCGCTTGCGGCGCGCCCGGGGCGGGTCGACCAGGCGATCGAAATCGGGCTTCCCGAGGATCGGGAGCGCCGCGTGCTTCTGCGCCGTCAGGCGTGCGGATTGGCGATCGACGATGAAACGGTGGCGCAGATCAGCCGGCGCATCGGAAAGGTGAGCCCCGCATTCATCAAGGAGCTCGCACGCCGCGCTGCACAGGTGATGATGGAACACGCGGGCAAGTGCCTGGAGGATACGGATTTCGAGCACGCACTCCAGGACATTTCCGGCGCGAGCTCGAGGATCACGGCGCGGCTTCTCGGCGCGGAGGGGGTGGGTTTCGTTACGTCGTGAGCATTCCCAGCAGGCTGTCCAATATTG
>JANLXC010000166.1:0-6121 GCA_031364925.1 Burkholderiales bacterium
CGGTCCTGCCCGCCGTCGCCGCCTGCACGCCGCGCGCCACCTCTCTCGTCGCCTTCGGCTTCGCCTCCCCGGCGCGCCTCGCCTACCGCTCCCGCGCTCCTCCCTCGCTCCTCTAGCGTCAACCGGGACCAACCAGGGGACCTGTCCCCTTTTTTGGATCGACCCTTTTGCGAGGAGCATTCCGATGGTCAAGTACGCATTGCTGCCCGGCGCGGTCGCGCTGGCATTGCTGGTAGCGCCGAGCGCATGGGCGGCGAGTGACGCGGATCTCGACGAGATTCGCACCCAGATCAAGGAGCTCAGGTCGAGCTACGAGGCGCGCATCCGCGCGCTGGAGGAGCGGCTGAGGCAAGCGGAAGCGAAGGCGGTCGCCCCCCAGCCCGTTGCAATATCCGCGCCCCTCGTTGCCGCGACGGCGCCGAGCTCACCCAACGCTTTCAATCCCGCCATCTCGGTGATCCTGCAAGGCACTTACGCCAACCTGTCGCAGGATCCGTCCAGATTCGCGATCGCGGGATTCGCGCCCGGAGGCGAGATCGGGCCTGGTAAACGCGGCTTCAGCCTTGGCGAGTCCGAGCTCGTGTTGTCCGCCAACGTCGACGACAAGTTCGCGGGAAACCTCATCGTGTCGCTCTCACCGGAGAACACCGTGTCGGTCGAGGAGGCGTACGGCCTGTGGCTCACCGCGCCCTACGGGCTCGCGCCGAAATTCGGCCGCTTCTTCTCCGGGCTCGGATACCTGAACGAGCAGCACCAGCACAACTGGGACTTCGTCGATGCGCCGCTCGCGTACCAGGCGTTCCTTGGGCGGCAGTACGCGACCGATGGGATCCAGGCCAAGTGGATCGCGCCTATCGACCACTACTTCGAGCTCGGCGCGGAAGTGGGCAACGGCGAGGGCTTTCCCGGCAGCGCGCGCAGCAGGAATGGCGTGGGCTCCGCCGCCGTCTTCGCCCACACCGGAGGCGACATCGGCCTCAGCCACAACTGGCGCGCGGGAATTTCGTATCTGCGCACGCGCGCGCGCGACCGTGCATACACGCTGGCGGACAACGCCGGCAACGACGCCGACGTTTTCTTTACGGGCGCGAGCCGCGTTGCGGTGGCCGATTTCGTCTGGAAGTACGCGCCCAGCGGAAACGCCCGCGAAACCAGCTTCAAGCTGCAAGGCGAGTATTTCTGGCGCAGTGAGCGCGGCGACTTCACGTTCACGGACGCGTCGAGATATTCCGCGCGGCAGAGCGGTTGGTACCTGCAGGGGGTCTACAAGTTCATGCCCGCGTGGCGCATCGGCGCGCGCTACGACCGGCTCGACCCAGGTAGGGTCGACTACGGCGCCAACGCAGCTACCTTCGGTGCGACGGATTTCAATCCGAAGCGTTACTCGGTGATGCTCGACTACACGCCATCGGAATTCAGCCGCCTGCGACTGCAGTTCGCGCAGAGCCGCACGTTGCCCGACGTGACAGACAAACAATGGTTCGTGCAGTACGTGCTGAGCCTGGGTGCCCACGGCGCCCACAAATATTGAGAGGCGCGAGATGAGATCGCATCTGTTGATCGTGATGGTGGCGCTGGCGGCGTGGATCGCCCCGGCGCGAGCGGATTTGAGCGTGTTCGCGACGGTCCCCGAGTGGGGAGCGCTGGTGCAGGAATTGGGCGGTGACAAGGTGAAGGTCTACATCGCGACCAACGCCCTGCAGGATCCGCATCATGTCGAAGCCAAGCCGAGCCTCATCGCGCGCGCTCGCTCCGCCGACCTGGTGGTATCGACCGGCGCGGAGCTCGAGGTGGGATGGCTGCCGCTGGTCGTGCAGCAATCGGGCAATCCGAAGGTGCGGCCCGGCGCGCCCGGTCATTTCGAGGCCGCCGCGTTCGTGCCGCTCCTGGGCAAGCCCACGCGCCTGGATCGCGCGGAAGGCGACGTGCACCCGCAGGGCGATCCGCATGTGCAGACCGATGCGCGCAACATCGCGCGCGTGGCGACACCTCTCGCGGCGAAGATGGCCGCGCTCGATCCGTCCAACGCGGCGCACTACCAGTCGCGACTCAAGTCGTTCAGCGAGCGCTGGAGCGCGGCGGTTGCGCGCTGGGAGCGCGAGGCCGCGCCGTTGCGGGGAGTGCCCGTCGTCGTGCAGCACAAGGCATTCACCTACCTCGTGGAATGGCTGGGGCTGAAGGAGGTCGCGGCCCTCGAGCCCAAGCCCGGCCTCGAGCCCACCACGGCGCACCTGTCGAGCGTGCTCGAGACGCTGCAGCGCACGCCGGCGAGGATGGTGCTGCGCGCCGCCTACCAGGGCGATCGCGCTTCGCAGTGGATCGCCGCGCGCGCCAAGCTGAAGGCGGTCGTGCTGCCGTTCACGGTCGGCGGCACCGAGGGCGCCAGGGATCTGTTCGGTCTCTTCGACGATACGATCCAGCGGCTCCTCAAGGGCGCCGAGTGAGCATCACGGCCCTCGACCTGTCCATCCTCCTGCCCGCGTTCGTAGCGGGGCTCCTCGTCACGTCCACGCACGTGCCGCTGGGGATGCAGGTGCTCGCGCGCGGCATCGTCTTCATCGACCTGGCCATCGCGCAGATCGCCGGGTGCGGGGTGCTGTTGGCGGATCGCTTCGGCTTCGAGGCCGAGGGCATCGCCGTGCAGGTGGCGGCACTGGCCGCGGCGCTTGCCGGCGCGCTCCTCCTCACCTGGACCGAGAAGATCTGGCCCGACGTGCAGGAGGCGGTGATCGGCGTGGTGTTCGTGCTCGGCGCCACCGGCAGCGTGCTTCTTCTGGCCAGCAATCCACACGGCAGCGAGCACTTGCGCGACCTCCTCGTGGGCCAGATCCTGTGGGCGCAGCCGCTGCGCCTCGTGTGGGCGGCGGTCGTCTATGCGGCGATCCTCGCGGTCTGGCTCGGCATGCGCGAGCGCATCGGCCGCGTCGGCTTCTACGTGCTCTTCGCGCTCGCCGTGACGGTCTCGGTGCAACTGGTCGGCCTCTACCTAGTGTTCGCCACGCTGATCGTGCCGCCGCTGGCAACCCGCGGGCTCGTGCGCCACCGCCTCACCGTCGCCTGGGCCATCGGCGCGCTCGGCTACGGAGCAGGTCTCGCGCTCTCGACCGCACTCGACCTGCCGAGCGGGCCGGTCATCGTGTGGACGCTGGTGGCCGTGGCGCTCGTATCGTATTTCGCGAGCGCGAAAAGCGCGAAAAGGGGTCAGATTACTTAAGGGCCCTAAAAGGGGACAGATTACTGTTCACTCGCAGAAGTTATCTGTCCCCTTTTCGATGCGAAAAGTAATCTGACCCCATTCACCCCATTCACCCCATTCACCGGCAGTGCCCGCCGGTGCGGCGCACGAAGGAGGCGCCGCGCAGCGGCGTGAAGGCGTTGTGCGCCTGCACGACACGCAGGCCCGCGCCATGAGCGTCGAGATCGAGCGCGCGATCCACGCTCTTCATGCTCGCGCCGGCGATGCGCGCGTCGAACTCCTGGCGCACGCTGGCGCGCGTGAGGGTCGCGTGGACTTGCTGGAATTTCTGCTCGATGTCGAGCGCCGTCCCGCGCGACTTGCCGGTGCCGCACCAGTTGCCGTTGATGCGCGCCGGCACGATCCACAGGTGGACCCTGCTCGACTTTTCCAGGCCGATCTTCTTGTCGGGCACCGCGATCGTCACCGTCTTGTCGGGCGTCCAGTCGGCCATGTCCCAGTCGTGGGAAACGATGCGCGTGCCCGCCCTCAACGCGAGGATCTTCGGGCGCAGCTCCAGGTTCACGTCCGGGAGGAGGTACATCGTGATCACGCTCGCCCTGGCAAGCTCGGTGGTGAAGAGATCCTGCTCGCGGAACTCGGCGCGATCGGCCACGCCCGCGCTCCTGGCGTTCTCTCGGGAAACCTTGACCAGTTCCGGCACGATCTCCACGCCGAGTCCGCGCGCGCCGAAGCGCGTGGCGGCGACGATCACGATGCGCCCGTCGCCGGAGCCCAGGTCGATCACGTAGTCGCGCGGCCCGACGCGTGCCATTTCGAGCATGGCGAGCGTCACGTTGTCGGGCGTGGTGACGAACGGGACTTCTTCCACCGCCTGGGCCGCCGTGGATACTGCGAGTGCGGCCAGGATCCTCGCGATGCGAGCCATGTACTCTCCGAAGGAATTTTCCATACCGTAGCCTAAAATAGCGGATCGATTCCAACGAAACGCACCACATGACCGTCATCACCGACAAGAAGGCCTTCGAGAAGGCCACCCCGATCTTCGCCACCGACGCGAAGCGATTGCAGAAGCTGCTGGGCTCGCTCTCCGCGCCGGAGCGCCGCTGGGCCGAGGCCGCGGGCTTCGACGGCTCGCCGGGAAGTTTCACGCTCATCCCCGATGGCAAGGGAGCTATCGCGCGCGTGCTGGCGGGCGTTCGCGACGGCGACGATCCCTGGGCGCTCGCAGGCTTGCCGCTGAAGTTGCCGCGCGCGCGTTACGCGCTGGGCAAGGGGCCTGTCGCAATCGCTCCTGAGCAGGCCGCGTTCGCGTGGGATCTCGGCAGCTACCAGTTCACGCGCTACAAGAGGGCGAAACGAAAACCGGCCGACCTGCAGCTCGATGCGTCGGCGAGAGTGCGCGAAGCGCTCGAGATGGCGCAGGCCGTGCGGCTGGTGCGCGACCTCGTCAACACGCCCGCGGAAGACATGGGACCCGAGCACCTCTCCGACATCGCGCGCGAGCAGGCCGAGCTCTTCGGCGGCGAGTTCGACGAGTGGGTCGGCGACGAGCTCCTCGCGCAGAATTTCCCGGCGATCCACGCCGTGGGGCGCGCCGCGGCGCGCCCGCCGCGCCTCCTCGAGATCAACTGGGGCAACCCGAAGCATCCGAGGATCGCGGTGGTCGGCAAGGGCGTCTGCTTCGACACGGGCGGCCTCGACATCAAGGGCGCCGAGGGGATGCGCCTCATGAAGAAGGACATGGGTGGCGCCGCGCACGCGATCGCTCTCGCGCGCCTCATCATGCAGAGGAAGCTCCCGGTGCGCCTGCAGATGCTGGTGCCGACGGTGGAGAACGCGATCAGCGGCAACGCCTATCGCCCCGGCGACGTGGTGCGCACGAGGAAGGGCCTGACGGTCGAGATCGGCAACACCGACGCCGAGGGCCGGGTGATCCTCTGCGACGCGCTCGCCTACGCGGTGGAGGGAAAGCCGAAGACCATCATCGACTTCGCCACGCTTACCGGTGCCGCGCGCGTGGCCCTCGGACCCGAGCTTCCGGTGCTCTTCGCCAACGACGAAAAGCTTGCCGCGCGCCTTCTCGCGAAGGCCGAGGCGTTGGACGACCCCATGTGGCGCATGCCGCTCTGGCGCAACTACCGGCGCTTCTTCGACAGCGACATCGCCGACATCAACAACTCCGGCCGCGGCGGCTTCGGCGGCTCCATCGTTGCGGCGCTCTTTCTCGACTATTTCGTTCCGAGCGACATCGCGTGGGCGCACTTCGACGTGTTCTCGTGGAACGACGTGAACCGGCCGGGTCGTCCCCTCGGCGGCGAGGCGCAGGGCTTGCGCGCGGTCCTGGCCGCGATTGAGTAGATGAAGAAGGTCGCCATCGTCCTGGCAGTGCTCGCCGTGCTCGTCGCGGGCGGCGTGTACTGGGCGTACAACTCCCTCGACGTCATCGTGAAGGTGGCGCTCGAGCACTACGGCCCCGACGTCACCGGCGTGTCGGTGAAGGTGGGCGAGGTCAAGCTCTCGCCGCGCGATGGGCGCGGCAGCCTGAAGGGCGTGGAGATCGGCAATCCCGCCGGCTTCTCGGCCCCGCGCGCGGCACGCCTGGGCGAGATCTCGGTCTCGCTCGACCCCGCGACGATTCGCGCGCCGGTCGTCCTGGTGCACGAGATCGTCATCGACGCGCCGGCCATCACCTACGAGCGCGGCAAGGGCACCACCAACCTCGACGCGATCCAGAAGAACATCGAGTCGTACGTGAAGCGCGCGGAAGCCTCATCCGCGGGCGGCAAGGAGACCACCGCCGAGGGGAAGAGCGTGCGCCACAAGTTCGTGATCGAGCGCCTCGCCATCCGGGGAGCCAGGGTGACGATGTCGACGCAGGGCCTCAAGGGCCAGGGCCTCACCTTCGACCTGCCGGACATCGAG
>JANLXC010000168.1:0-7863 GCA_031364925.1 Burkholderiales bacterium
CGCAGCTCCATGTCGAGCGCCCGCGCGCCCACCAGGTCCATCGCGGTGCGCGGCGCATAGTGCGCGGCGAGAGTGCCAGAGGCGCGTGGCGCTTCGGCGTCGCCGTCGCGCGGATCGAAGCCCATCACGCGCGCGATGTCCTCACGCGTCACCGCGCCGGGACGCAGCATCACCGGCGCGCCACGTGAGAGGTCGACGATGGTGGACTCGAGTCCCACCTCGCACGCGCCGCCATCGAGGATGAAGAGGCCCGCGCCGAACTCGTCGAGAACGTGCTCCGCGGTGGTCGGGCTCACGTGGCCGAAGCGATTCGCCGAGGGAGCGGCGATCGCGCCGCTGCCGATGCGCGCGAACTCGCGCAGCAGCTCCTGCGCCATCGGGTGCGAGGGGCAACGCAATCCCACGGTGTCCTGCCCGCCGGTCACCGCGTCGCAAACATGGCGGGCCTTCTTGACGATCAGCGTGAGCGGCCCGGGCCAGAATCGCTCGGCGAGCGCGTACGCGGCGGGCGAGACTTCGCTGCCCCATTGCGCGAGCCCGGCGATGCCGGCGATGTGCACGATCAGCGGATGGTCGGCGGGGCGCCGCTTCAACGCGAAGATCTTTGCCACCGCCGCGGGGTTGGCCGCATCGGCGCCGAGGCCGTATACGGTCTCCGTCGGAAAGGCCACCAGCCGCGCGTCGCGCAGCAGCCGCGCGCCCTCTTCGACGGGCGAGGTCACGCCCCGTGCCGTCCGCAGCGAATGCTGAGCGGCATGGTGACCACCCTGCGCTCGCCCACGCCCCACGCGGGCTCGATCGCGGCGCGCGCGCGCTCGAGAAAGTCCGGCGCCGCCTCGGCGATATAGCGCCTCGTCGCGGACCAGGTGCCTGCGTAGTCGATCAGTTGCGAGAGCGTCCAGGCCACTTCGATGGCGAGCGCGGGCGCCTCGATGGGCTCGAACGGAAACGCTTCGTCGCGATACCCGGCCCAGAGCTTCGCGTTTTGCGCCGTCCAGAAGGGCTTCAGCGGAGCGAGGAAATGCTCCTCGAAAGCGCGATCGACGTCCGGCGTGACGTGATGGCGCGCATAGCCCCACGCGGCAAATACGCCACCCGGCTTCAACACGCGCTTGACCTCTGGGTAGAAGCGTTCGAGGTCGAACCAGTGCAGGGCCTGCGCCACGCAGACAGCGTCGAACGCAGCGTCCGGAAAGTCGGTTCGCTCCGCGGGCTGCACCGAATAGCGAACGCGCGGCGCCGCGATGGCGTTGCCGACCTGTTCGCCGCTCGCGTCGGTGGCTTCGACATGAGCGAAGTACCGCGCGAGGCCGACGGCCGCTTGCCCACTGCCCGTCGCGCAATCCCAGGCGCGGTCGCGGGCGCGCGACTCCCCGACGATGAATGCGAAGAGGGCATCGGGATAGGTCGGCCGCGCGAGCGCGTAGAGGTCGGACTTCTCGGAGAAGTGGTCTAGGAACTCCACGGCTAGCGCTCCCCCCCGGTGTGCTTGCGCAGCCAAGGCTCGATGTTGGCCAGGTGAAACGTTCCCGCTTCGAGATGCACCGTCATCCACTTGAGCACGGCTGCCGGCTTCGCGCGGATCCGGCGCCCGTTGACGCGCAGGAATACGTCCACCGCCGCGAATGCGATGCGCTTGTTGCCGTCGATGAATGGATGATTCATCGCGAGGCTTTCGAAGAGGCTCGCGGCCTCCCAGGTCAAGTCGTCGTAGTAGCCGCTCTGGGGGCGGAAGAGCGCCGCCTCCAGCGCGCCCGCATCTCGCAGCCCGGGACTTCCGCCGTAGCGCTTGATGAGGGCCGCGTGCATGACCATGACTTCCAGCGCCGTCGGGTAGACGGTCACTTGGCCAGTTCTTGATAGAGCGCGTCGAACTCCGCGAGACTCTCGCCGAAGGCGGTAAGGATCTCGGGCCGGGCGCGGCCGCGCTTGCGCTTCTCGACGAAGTCCCGTAAAGCCTCGTCGATCACGCCCTGAAGCTGCTTGCCTTCCTTGGCGGCGATCGCCCGGACCTCATCGAGCAACTTGGGATCGGCCTGGGTCGCGAATTTTGCCAGGGGGCGGGACACGGCGCACTCCTATCCTGATGAATCATGATTCTACATGACGACTCCAACAATCCATCCGGCGACTAGTGCGCCTCTTCCCAATTCGCGCCCACCCCGGCGTCCACCACCAGCGGCACATCGAGCGTGGCGACGCCCATCATCAGCTTTTCGACGTTGGTCTTCACGCGGTCGAGCTCGGCCTCGGGCACCTCGAGCACGAGCTCGTCGTGCACCTGCATGATGAGCTTGGCCGCGAGCTTCTCGCGCTCGAGCCATGCCTGCACCTCGACCATGGCGACCTTGATGAGGTCGGCGGCGGTGCCCTGCATCGGCGCGTTGATCGCCTGGCGCTCGGCGCCCTGGCGACGCTGCATGTTCGAGGAGCGGATGTCCGGGAGCCAGAGCCTGCGGCCGAACACCGTCTCCACGTAGCCGCGCTCGCGCGCCTCGCTGCGCGTGCGCTCCATGTATTGGGCCACGCCCGGATAGCGCGCGAAGTACTTGTCCATGTAGCTCGCGGCGGCGCTCCTCTCGATGGCGAGGTTCTGCGCGAGGCCGAAGGCGCTCATGCCGTAGATCAAGCCGAAGTTGATGACCTTGGCGTAGCGGCGCTGCTCGCTGGTGACCTGGTCGCGTGGAGTGTCGAAAACCTCGGAAGCGGTGTGCCGGTGCACGTCCTCGCCGTTCGTGAACGCCTCCACCAGGCTCTTGTCGCCGGACAGGTGCGCCATGATGCGCAGCTCGATCTGCGAGTAGTCCGCCGAGACGATCATCGAGCCCGGCGGAGCGATGAACGCCTCGCGAATGCGCCGGCCCTCGGCGGTGCGCACCGGGATGTTCTGCAGGTTCGGATCGGTGGACGAGAGCCGCCCGGTGACGGCCACGGCCTGGGCGTAATTGGTGTGCACGCGCCCGGTCTTCGCGTGCACCATGCGCGGCAACTTGTCGGTGTACGTGCTCTTCAGCTTCGCCACGCCCCGGTGCTCGAGGAGCGCCGCGCAGATGGGATGGTCCTGCGCGAGCTTCTCCAGCACTTCCTCGTCCACGCTCGGCGCGCCCGACGGCGTCTTCTTGATCGTCTTCAACTGCAGGCGATTGAAGAGCACGTCGCAGAGCTGCTTGGGAGAACCCAGGTTGAAGGGCCCGCCACCCAGCTCGTGAGCCTTCTTCTCGAGCTCGAGCATCTTCGTGCCGAGCTCGTGGCCCTGGCGCTGGAGAAGCTGCGTGTCGATCAGCACGCCGTTCCTCTCCATCGCGAGGAGCACGCTCGCCACCGGGATTTCGATGTCGGCGTAGATGCGGTTCAACTTCGCGTCGCCCGCCACGCGCGGCAGCAGCGCGCCGTGCAGCTGCAGCGTCACGTCCGCGTCCTCGGCGGAATACTCGGTGGCGCGCTTGATGTCCACCTGGTCGAACGGGATCTGCGAGGCGCCCTTGCCGGCGACGTCGATGTATTGCAGCAGGCCGCTCGCGCCCAGGAAACGCGTGGCGAGTGCATCCATGTCGTGGCGCTGGTGGCTTTCCAGCACGTACGACTGCAGCAGCGTGTCGTGCATCACGCCGCGCACCGTGATGCCGTAATTGGCGAACACGTGGCGGTCGTACTTGGCGTTCTGGCCGACCTTGATCTTCGTCGCGTCCTCGAGCCAGGGCTTGAGGCGCGCGAGCACCGTCTGCGTCGGCAGCTGCTCCGGGGCGCCCGCGTAGCGGTGCGTGAGCGGCAGGTACGCGGCTTCCCCCGCCTTCGCCGAGAAGGACAGGCCGACCAGGTCCGCGGTCATCGGATCGAGGCTCGTGGTTTCGGTGTCGAAGCAGGCGATCGGCGCGGACTCGAGGATCGCCACCCAGCGCTCTAGCGCGGATTCGTCGAGGATCGTCTCGTAATTGCGAGTCGCGACGAAGGGCGTGACGTTCTCCACCGGCTGCTCGACGGCGGTGAGGAGGGCGAAGTTGCGACCGCCCTTCGGCGCCGGGGGTGGCGAGTCGCCCTTCTCCGGGGCGTCCTCCTTGTTTGCGAGCGCATCGCGAAGCGTGCGGAAGCCGAAGCGCGCGTAAAGCTCCGAGAGCTTCTCCGCGTCCGGCCCCTTGTCGACGAGGGACTCCATCTCGAAGGGCAGCTCCACGTCGCTCTTCACGGTGAGGAGCCGGCGGCCCGTCGGAAGCCAGTCCTTCACCTTGCGCAGGTTCTCCCCGACGACGCCTTTCACCTCATCCGCATGCTCGATCACGCCTTCGAGCGAGCCGTACTCCTCGATCAGCTTGCACGCGGTCTTCGGGCCCACCTTGTCGACGCCGGGCACGTTGTCGACCGCGTCGCCCATGAGCGCGAGGTAGTCGATGATCTTGTCGGGCGGCACGCCGAACTTGGCCTTCACGCCGTCGGCGTCGAGCTTCTCGATCGGCACCGCCATGGTGTTGACCCATGTCACGCTGTCGTTCACCAGCTGCGTGAGGTCCTTGTCGCCGGTGGAGATCACCGAATTCCAGCCGTGGCGCTCGGCGTGGCGCACCAGGGTGCCGATGACGTCGTCGGCTTCCACGCCGTCGACCACGACGATGGGCCAGCCCAGCGCGCGAATGGTCTCGAGGAGCGGATCGATCTGGCGGGCGAGATCCTCGGGCATCGACTGGCGCGTCGCCTTGTATTGCGGATAGATGTCGTCGCGGAACGTCTTGCCCTTCGGATCGAGGACGCAGGCGATATAATCCGAGGGAAAATCCTGCTTGAGCTTCCTCAGCATGTTGACCACGCCGTAGATGGCGTTGGTCGGCTCGCCCGCCGGGCTCCTCAGCTCGCGAATCGCGTGGAATGCGCGGTAGAAGTAGCTGGGTGCGTCGACGAGCAGGAGGCGTTTCTTCGTGTCGTTCATTTCAAAGCGCAGGTCCCGCCATGGCAATCATCGCCCCCAAGGTTCCCAAGCCGTCGGATCCCCAGCTCGTTCTTCGCTCGCAAAGCTCCGCGCGCGAGGCATGGCGGATGTTCGAAATTATCGCAGAGTTCGTCACGGCGACTGAAAGGCTGCAGGCGATCCAGCCCGCGGTGGCGATCTTCGGCAGCGCGCGCACTACTCCGGAGCATCCTTACTACCGCGTGGCCGAGGACATCGCCAAGCGTTTATCCGAGGCCGGCTTCTCGGTGATTTCCGGCGGCGGGCCCGGCATCATGGAAGCGGTGAACAAGGGCGCCTTCGAGGGCCCCAGCCCCAGCGTGGGCCTCAACATCCAGCTCCCGCACGAGCAGTCCGGCAACAACTATCAGGACGTTTCCCACACTTTTCAACACTTCTTCGCGCGCAAGGTGATGTTCGTGAAGCTTTCCTGCGCCTTCGTGATGATGCCGGGCGGCTTCGGCACCATGGACGAGCTGATGGAGGTGCTCACGCTGGTGCAGACCGGCAAGATCCGCAGGGTGCCGGTGATCCTGGTGAATTCGGCCTTCTGGAAGGGGCTTCTCGACTGGGTCCGCGGCCAGCTCCTCACCGACGGCATGATCGGGGTCGACGACCCGGACCTGATGCGGGTGATCGACGATCCACAGGCGGTGGTGGACGCGATATTCGACCACTACCATTCGCGCGGATTCGAGCCCTCGCCCGCGGAACGCGAGGCGGAGCTGGCGCTCTAACTGCTACACTTCGCGTCGAAATTCGAGGCTCAGATGAGAGTCATCCTTGCAGCAACCCTCCTTGCCGTGTGCCTTTCGGCAGCCGCCCAATCCGGTGCTCGCCCGCGCCCTCCGGGGACCGTTCCCCTCGAAGACGTGCCGCTTCCGCCGCCGATGGCGCACTTCGATCCGGCGCTCGAGCCCGTGGTGAGCACGCGCATGGACGGCGACCAGGAGGTGCAGGAGTACCGCGTGAAGGGCAAGCTGTTCATGCAGCGCGTGACACCCAGGCACGGCAAGGCCTACATCCTCATCGACCACCAGGGCGACGGCACGCTCACCAGGCACGACAATCCGCTCGATAGCGGCGTGCGCGTGCCGCAGTGGACGCTTCTCGAATTCTGATGGCGTTATAGGCAGGCGCGCCGCCACAACTACTAGAAGAAGGCAGGGCATGTCGGTTTTCACGCCGGTTTCGAACGCCGAGGCCAATGCGCTCCTCGAGCACTACACGCTGGGCGAGGTGGAGAAGCTCGAGGGCATCGCGCAAGGCGTCGAGAACACCAATTACTTCCTGACCACGACGACGGGCGAATACGTGCTCACGCTGTTCGAGCATATTCCGCGCGCGGACCTGCCGTTCTACGTCGGCCTCATGGATCACCTCGCGCATCGCGAGGTGACGTGCCCCGCCCCGATGCGCATGGACAGCGGCGAGCTCATCGCCGAGGTCAACGGCAAGCCCGCCGTCATCGTCACGCGGCTGGCCGGCGCTCCCGATGCCAGGCCCGATGCGCGCGCGTGCGAGCGCGCCGGCGCGGTCCTCGCGGGGGTGCACGTGGCCGCGGTCGATTACGACGCTTCGCTCGACAACTGGCGCGGCGCCTCCTGGCGCCAGAGCTTCGCCGAGGCGGTGAAGCCCAGGCTCTCGCGGCCCGAGAACGACCTCATCACCGCGGAAAACCGCTATCAGGGCATTCACGACGACTCGGTGCTGCCGCAGGGAATCATCCACGGCGACTTCTTCCACGACAACGTTCTGTGGGACGACGAGGGGCGCGGCGGCGTGATCGACTTCTACTTCGCCTGCGACGACGCGCTCCTCTACGACGTGGCGATCGCGGTGAACGACTGGTGCGTGAATCCCGACGCGGCGCTCGACCACGCGCGCGCGCACGCCTTCATCAAGGGCTACGAGACGCTGCGCCCGCTGGAAAGCTTCGAGAGGAGCCTTTGGCCCGTGATGCTGCGCCGCGCGGCGCTGCGCACCTGGCTGGGGCGCCTGGGCTACAACTACTTCCCGCGCGATTCGCACATGACCATCCCCAAGGACCACGCCTTCTCGCGCAAGCTCCTCGAGCATCACATCGGGCACGCGCGCGAGCTCGCGGACACGCTCGACTAGCCGATGGACGCCGCCGTGAAGGTCGCAGAGCTCAAGGCCTCCCGCGGCGCGGCGTGGCTCACCGAGGCGTTCGCGCTCTTTCGCCGCGCGCCGATGGCGTGGCTCGGTCTTTGCGCCGGGTGGATCGCGATCACCTTCGGCCTGATCCTGCTGCCGTTCATCGGCGGCGTGCTCGCCAACTTCCTGCAGCCGGTTTTTTTCGCGAGCTTCGCGATCGCCGCCTACCGGCAGACGGCGGGCGAGCGCGTGGTAATGGCCGACCTCTTCGGCGCTTTCAAGCGCAACATGCGCCCGCTGGTCAACCTGGGCGCGCTGCTGTTGCTGGCGGAGATCGCGATCTTCGCGTTCATGGCCCTTCTCGGGCTGCCGATGGCCGCTTCCGGGGAGCGCAGCTTCACGCTCGAGGAGTACGTCGGCGCCCTCAAGGGCAAGGAGTGGATTCTCGCCACGGGCTTCCTCATGACCGTGGTGGTCAAGGGTGCGCTCTGGTTTGCGCCACCCCTGGTCGCCTTCCATGGCATGACGACGGTGCAGGCGATCCGCTGGAGCGTCTTCGCGGCGATCTCCAACCTGGGCGCGATGATCGTCTACGGCGCGATGCTGCTGGCACTCTTCCTCGTGGCGCTCATCCCCTGGGCCCTGGGCCTGATCGTGGTGATCCCGATGATGGCGATCAGCACGTATATCGGCTATCGCGAGGTTTTCGAAACGAAAGTCGTGGGGGGGTCACGGGTAGCCCCGAAAACGGGGACATCAACCCAGTTTTTGATAAAACCACCAGTTTGGGGTGGGGGGGGGCCCCCCCC
>JANLXC010000032.1:0-10618 GCA_031364925.1 Burkholderiales bacterium
CCGAAGCCGAAGATGATGATCATCGGCTTTCCTTCCAATCCCACGGCGATGTGCGTCGGGCTCGATTTCTTCGAGCGCGTGGTGGCGCTCGCCAGGCAGCACGGCATCCTCGTGGTCCACGACCTCGCCTACGCCGACATCACCTTCGACGGGTGGAAGGCGCCCTCGATCATGCAGGTCCCCGGCGCGCGCGACGTGGCGGTGGAATTCTTCACCATGTCGAAGAGCTACAACATGGCGGGCTGGCGCATCGGCTTCATGGTGGGCAACGCGGAGCTGGTGAACGCGCTCGCGCGCATCAAGAGCTATCACGACTACGGCACCTTCACCCCGCTGCAGGTGGCCGCGGTCGCCGCCCTCGAGGGCCCGCAGGAGTGCGTCGAGGAGATCCGCGCCAGGTACGAGAAGCGCCGCGACGTGATGGTGAAGGGCCTGCACGAGGCCGGCTGGATGGTGGAAAAGCCGAAGGCCTCGATGTACATCTGGGCCGAGATCCCGGCGCAGTACAAGGCCATGGGATCGATCGAGTTCGCCAAGAAGCTCCTCAAGGACGCCAAGGTCGCCGTCTCCCCCGGCATCGGCTTCGGCGACTACGGTGACGACCACGTGCGCTTTGCCCTGATCGAGAACGAAAGCCGCCTGCGGCAAGCGGTGCGCGGCATCAAGGACATGCTGCGCAAGGACGCCGCGAAATGAAGGTGGTCGCGGTGTCCAACGAGAAGGGCGAGGTCATGGACCCGAAGCTCCTCGCCGCGGCCGAGCGCGTGCACCGGCAGCTGCGCCCGCAGCTTGCCGACTATGCGAGGCGCATGCGCGAGGTGCTGGCGGCCGGCGCGCGGATGGCGGTGGCGGTGGAGGGCGAGGAAGTGCGCGGCGTCACCGTCTTTCGCATCCTCGAGAAAACCCATTCCGGGCGCGACCTCTACTGCGACGATCTCGTGACCGACGAGACGAAGCGCTCGACGGGTGTTGGCCACGCGCTCATGCAGTACATGGAAGGCGTGTGCCGCGAGCACTCGTGCGACACGTTCTCGCTCGACTCGGGCGCGCAGCGCCAGCAGGCGCACAAGTTCTATTTCCGCGAGGGGATGACGATCACGTCGTTCCACTTCGACAAGAAAATCGGCAAGGCGCCCGGCGCCAACAAGATCTCGTGAAACCCATCCAGGTAGGACTGCTCGGCCTGGGCACGGTCGGCAGCGGCACCATCGAAGTGCTGCGCAGGAACCGCGAGGAGATCACGCGCCGCGCCGGGCGCGACATCGTGATCACGGTGGCGAGCGCGCGCGATTTGAAGAAGGAGCGCGCCGTCTCCCTCGATGGCATCGAAATCGTGCCGACCGCGGGCCACATCGTGGACCGCCCCGATATCGACATCGTGGTCGAGCTGATCGGCGGCGAGACCGCCGCGCGCGATCTCGTGCTGCGCGCCATCGACAACGGCAAGCACGTGGTCACCGCCAACAAGGCGCTGCTGGCCAGGCACGGCACCGAGATCTTCGCGCGCGCGCACGCCAGGGGCGTGATGGTCGCCTTCGAAGCGTCGGTGGCGGGCGGCGTGCCGATCATCAAGGCGATCCGCGAGGGCCTGACCGCCAACCGCATCGAGTGGATCGCAGGGATCATCAACGGCACCTGCAACTACATCCTTTCGGAGATGCGCGACAAGGGGCTCCCGTTCGACATGGTGCTCGCCGAGGCGCAGCGCCTCGGATACGCGGAAGCCGATCCCGCCTTCGACGTGGCCGGCATCGACGCCGCGCACAAGCTCACCATCCTCGCCGCGATCGCGTTCGGCATCCCGATGCAGTTCGACAAGGCGTACATCGAGGGCATCGCCAACCTGACCGCTGTCGACCTCAAATACGCCGAGGGGCTGGGCTACCGCATCAAGCTGATCGGGTTCACGCGCCGCACGCCCAAGGGCATCGAGCTGCGCGTGCATCCCACGTTGATCCCGTCGCGCCGCCTGATCGCCAACGTGGAAGGCGTGATGAACGCCGTGCTGGTAAAGGGCGACGCGGTCGGCCCGACGCTTTTCTACGGGCGCGGCGCGGGCGCGGAGGCCACGGCGAGCGCGGTGGTAGCCGACCTGGTCGACGTCACGCGCATGGCGACTTCCGACCCCGAGCATCGCGTGCCACACCTGGCGTTCCAGCCCGACCGCCTGTCCGACACGCCGATCCTCTCCATGGACGACATCGAGACCGGCTACTACCTGCGCCTGCGCGCGCTCGACCGCCCCGGCGTGCTCGCCGATGTGACGCGCATCTGCGCCGACCTCTCGATCTCGATCGACGCCATCTTCCAGAAGGAAGCGGGCGAGGGCGAAGACCAGGTCGACGTCGTGATCCTCACGCACCGCACGCTCGAGAAGAACGTGAACGCGGCGCTGCGCCGCATCGAGGCGCTGGCGACCATTCCCGCGCCGGTGGTGAGGATCCGGCTCGAAGAGCTGCTGTGAAGTACGTCAGCACGCGCGGCCACTCGGCCTCGCAATCCTTCACCGACATCCTGCTCGAGGGCCTCGCGCCCGACGGCGGCCTCATGGTGCCGGAGCAGTGGCCGCGCATCATGCCGGCGAAGATGCAGGCGATGCGCGACCTCACCTATCCGCAGCTCGCCTTCGAGATCCTGCGCTTCTTCGCCGACGACTATCCGGGCGCGGAGCTCAAGCGCGCGGTATTCGAGACATACACCGCGGGGAATTTCGCCACGCCCGAGATCACGCCGTTGCGCACGTTGGAGCCGAATTTCCACATCCTCGGCCTTTCCAACGGCCCGACCCTCGCGTTCAAGGACATCGCGATGCAGCTCATCGGCCGGCTCTTCGAGCAGGTGCTCGAGCGCCAGGGGAGCACCCTCAACATCCTCGGCGCCACCAGCGGCGACACCGGCTCGGCTGCCGAGCACGCGCTGAAGGGCAAGGCGCGCGTCAAGGTCTTCATGCTCTCGCCGCACGGGCGCATGAGCGCCTTCCAGCGCGCGCAGATGTACGCGATCCCCGACGCCAACATCTTCAACATCGCCATCGAGGGCATGTTCGACGATTGCCAGGACGTGGTGAAGGCGGTCGCCTCGGACCTCGAGTTCAAGCAGGCGCACAGCCTGGGCGCGGTGAACTCGATCAACTGGGCGCGCGTGATGGCGCAGGTCGTCTACTACTTCAAGGGCTACTTCGCGGCCACGCGCTCCAACGACGAGCAGGTGTCGTTCACGGTGCCCTCGGGAAATTTCGGCAACATCTTCGCCGGCCATGTCGCCAGGCGCATGGGGCTGCCGATTCGCCGCCTGGTGCTCGCCACCAACGAAAACGACGTTCTCGACGAGTTCTTCCGCACCGGGCGCTACCGCCCGCGCAAGGCCGCGGACACCTACGCGACCTCGAGCCCGTCGATGGACATCTCGAAGGCTTCCAACTTCGAGCGCTTCATCTGGGACATGGTGGACGGCGACGGCGAGAAAGTGACGTCGCTGTGGGGGCAGGTCGAGGAGGAAGGCGGCTTCGACCTTTCCCCCGACAAGGCGTGGGAGAGGATCGAGGAGGATTCCGGCTTCGTATCGGGGCGCAGCACCCACGAGGACCGCGTCAAGACCATCCGCCTGGTGAAGGAAAAGTATGGCGCGGTGATCGACCCGCACACCGCCGACGGCGTGAAGATCGCAATGCGCATGCGCGAGCCGCGCTACCCGATGATCTGCCTCGAGACCGCGCTGCCGGCGAAGTTCGACGAGACCATCGTCGAAGCGCTCGGCACGCACGCGCCGCGTCCTCCCGGTTTCGAGGGGATCGAGAGGCTTCCCCAGCGCGTGACCGTTCTGAAGGCCGATCCCGAGGCCGTCAAACGCTTCATCGCCCAGCACGTCGCGGAGCGCGAGCGGTGCTGAGGTTCGGCGCGCTTTTCGCCGCGATAGTCATCGCGCTGTTCGCCGCCGAGCTGACGCCTCCGGGACAGAGGTTGGTCGTCGATCCGTGGACCGCCGTGGTCGCGCAAGTCGCCACCACGGCGATGCGCGCATTCGACCCGGGGGTGATCGCGACGGGCCCCACCATCATGCAGGCCGGCAACGGCTTCGCGGTCACCATCCTCGCCGGCTGCAACGGCATCGAGGCGATGATCGTGCTGGTCGCCGCGCTCCTCGCATACCCGGCGCCGCTCAAGCACAAGGTCCTCGGCCTCGCCGCCGGCATCGTCGCCATCCAGGCATTGAACCTGGTGCGCATCGTGAGCCTCTTCTACATCGGGCAGTGGAACCGCGAAGTGTTCGAGTGGGCGCACCTCTATGCCTGGCAGGTGCTGATCATGCTGGACGCGCTGATCGTGTGGTTGTTGTGGCTGAAGACGCTGCCGCGATCGCAACCCGAGGCGCGGGCGGCGGCGTGACCGACCCGCTCAGCACGGGCGGGGTCGTCACCTTCGCGCTGCGGGTGCTGGGCTTGAGCGTGCTTCTCTTCGCTCTCTGGTACCTGGCCGCGCGTCCCATCGCCATGGGCGTGGCCTGGGCAAGTGCCGCGCTGCTGCAGGCCGCGCCGGTCGAGCGCGCCCGGCCGCGTTGGAAGGATCGGCTGGTCGCCTTCGACATCGAGCTCGATGGCGCGACCACCTACCGCAACCGGCTTCGGCCCGATGCGGTCTTCGAGGTGGCGGTCAATCCCATGAAGCAGGCGTTCGGGTTGCCCTTCTTCCTCGCCTTGCTCCTTGCCTCGCGGCCACCGCGCCTCGCCGCGAAGGCCGTGCTCGGCAGCGCGCTGCTCTGGGCGCTCGCCGCGTTCGGAGTGGCATGCGAAATCGCCATCAGCCTGGGCAACATGGCAGGGCCCTCCGGCGCCGCGCTGGTCCATTTCAATGCTTTCGCGGCGACTTTCGCCGCGCTCGGGTTCCAGCTTGGCACGCTGATCTTCCCTACGGTAGTGCCGGCGATGCTGTGGGTGGCGATGGACTCGCGCTATTTGCGCGTGGCCGCGTGGAGAACGGGCGTGAACGGCAAGTCCGCATAGTAAGATGCGCTCATGACCGGACGTTACAAATTGTTTCTGCGCATCCTGGCCGTGGCTTTCTCCGCCTGGTTCACCGGTGCGGGGGCGGCGTTGCACACTCTTTACGCCGCCAGTGTGCGCAGCGGGATTGCGCCGGACTCACCGATCGCCGGCAACCTCTACGTGGTGAACCTCTCGAACGGCACGGCTTCGCTGGTGGGAGCGATCCGGCTTCCCGGCTCCAAGCCGATCGGCGTCACCGGCATGGCGGTGCATCCCAGCACCGGCATCCTCTACGGAATCACTTCGGAACAATCGCCCAACCACCCGCGCGCGCTGGTGACGATCGACCAGACGAGCGGCGCGGCGAGCCTCGTCGGCGACCTGGGCGTTGCGGGGTCCGACATCGCTTTCGACGTGAAGGGCACCCTGTACCTGTGGCTGCCGGTCACGAGCCAGCTCGGCACGGTGAACCTCTCCAATGCGACCGTCGCTCCGATCGGCCGCCCCGGTCCGGCTGGAAGCCCCGCGGGAATCGCGATCGATCCCAACGGCATGGTCTACGTGACCTCCAAGGGGGCCAACGGCACCCTCGACAACGTCGACCTCGCGACTGGCGCGCTGCAGATCGGGCCGCTGCTTACAGGGGCGCCGTTCTCGACGCAGATCAACTCGATGACGTTCTCGCCCTCGGGGCTCCTGCTCGCGGTAAATTCCAACGGTGGCTCGCCGGCGAACACGCGCCTGGTGACCATCAACACCGGCAGCGGCGCGGTGGCGACCATCGGCGCGCTTCCCGACGACACCGACGCGCTGGCGTTTTCCGGCTCGGGACCCAACTTAGCCCCGACGCTTTCCACCATGAGCCCCGGCGGGCGCGTGGTGATCGCGGTGATATCCACCGTGTTGATCGTCCTCGCGGGGATGTTGATCCTCAGGCGCAAGTAAGTAGGCGGGCGCCGACACGTGGGCAGGGGCTGCCGGTCCGCTTTCCCCTTTGTAGTCCCCTCGCACTAAGGTAGCGGCACCCATCCACGGCCGCGTTTCACGCGAGGCTGCGAAAATGGGCCACCATGCTCGTGCTCCGTCCCTTCCTGCGCGCTGTGCTCGCGATCGCCATCGGCGCCATCGCGTTTGATGGCGTGCACGTGGCCACGGCGCAGACCGTGTCTCGCACCCTCGCCGCCGGGAGCGAACCGCGTGCGATCGCCGTAAACCCCGTCACCAACACGGTCTACGTCGCCAACGAGCTTTCCAACAATGTGACCGTGATCGACGGCACGACGCTTGCCACCACCAACGTCGCGGTGGGGGCCCGCCCGCAGTTCATCGCGATGAACGCCGCGACCAACAAGGTGTACGTCAGCAACGGCGGGGATTCCACGCAGACCGTGATCGATGGGGCGACGCTGCGCACCGCGGTGCTCGTGACCGGCAGCCACGGCCCAATCGTGGTGAACGAGTCGACCAACGCCACCTACGTGATCCGGCTCGGCAATGCCGACGAGGTGACGCGCATCCGGCCCGACAACACCTGGCACACGATGGCCATAGATTCGTTCGGGCCCGTGGCGCAGGCGCTCGATGCGCGCGCCAACAAGCTTTACGTCGCCAATTACGCCACTGGCGACGTGCGAACCGTGGACTTGAGCTCCACTTCCGATTATCCGCAGACGAAAACCGTGGCGGTGTGGAGCCGCCCCGTGGCGCTCGCGTTGAATGCGAACACTGGCAAGGTCTACGTGATCGGCGAGGATAGCCGCGGCCCGATCAATGTCGTGGACACGGCCACCAACACCGCGGTCTATTTCGCGCCGGCCGGGCACGCGCGCGGGCCTAAGGCGGTCGGCGTTAACACCGTCACCAACAAGGCCTACGCGGCGTTCGCGGGCGAGATCATCGTGATCGACGGCGCGACCAACGCGATGACGTTCATCGCTTCCGGCGATGCCGATCGCGCGGGGCCGGTAGCCCTCGTCGTCAACGAGCGCACCAACAAGGTCTACGTGGCCAATGCGCAGGGCTTCGTCGCGGTGCTCGACGGCGCGACCAACGCCGTCACCAACGTCCCCGTGCCGCAGAACGCCACGGCGCTCGCGTTGAACCCGGTCACCAACAAGGTCTACGTCGCGGCCGGAACGGTCTCTGTCATCGAGGGTGCAGGGACAGCCTCGCCCATCCCACCCGCGGCCGGGCCCATGTACAACGTCCAGGGACTCTGGTGGCGCGGCCCTTCGGAGGGGGGATGGGGGGTCAACCTCACGCAGCAGGCAGATACGCTCTTCGCGACCTGGTTCACCTATGACGCCGATGGCGCCGGCTTGTGGCTGGTGATGCCCAACGGCTCGCGCAGCGGCGAGAGCGCCTACTCGGGAACGCTCTACCGCACGACGGGGCCGGCATACAACGCCGCTTTCGGATCGGCGCCGGTGACCACCACCCCAGTCGGCACCGCCGTGTTCTCGTTCAATGGCCCCGACAGCGGCACCTTTACGGCTACCGTGAACGGCGCGACCGTTAGCAAGCCCATCGTGCGCCAGCTATACGCGGCCCCGGTGCCGGTGTGCACGCTCGGCGGCAGCGCCGGGGCCGTGCCGAACTACCAGGACCTCTGGTGGCGCACCGGTGGAACCGAATCCGGATGGGGCATCAACATCACCCACCAGGGCGATATCCTGTTCATGACATGGTTCACGTATGACACCAGCGGCAAGGGCATGTGGCTGGTCGCCTCCAACGTCTCTCGCACCGGCAACTCGACCTACTCCGGCACCCTCTATCGAACCTGGGGCGCGCCATTCAACGTGCAGCCGTGGAACCCCTCCACGGTGCGTGCCATGCCGGTCGGCAACGTGACCCTCACCTTCACAGACGCGGCCAACGGCATTTTCACCGCTACCGTCGAGGGCTCCACCGTCACCAAGCCGATCACCCGCGAAGTGTTCGGCAGCCCGACCTCCGTCTGCCGGCAGTAAAAAATAAGTGGTGTCAGGTACGACTTCCAGGCATTCCTACAGCATGAAGACGATGTAGCCCACCAGGATGGTGAGCAACATGCCGCCGATGATTGCCGTGAAGATGATCGTCATCACGCGTGAATCCTGCGCTTCCTGGCCGGCGCGGTCGTCCGCGGCAAGCGTCTTGCCGCGAGTGCGTTCGCGGAACGCTACGACCGCCACCGTTCCGAGGATCGTGAGGAACCCGAAGAATACGACGAAGAGTTTCCAGCCCAGCGTCATCTACTGGTCGTCCTTCTCCCGCGGCGGGTTGCCGTCGAATACCTGGTTACGCCGGCGCTGCAGCCACGCATCGCGCACGAACGTGTAGGGATCGAGCGCCGCGTCGTCGAGGATGTTGCCGGCCTTCAGGAGGTTTGCACGCGTGCGCACCTTGTCCACGCCCCAGAAGCTCCAATAGACGCGGTCGGGCAGGTAGTCGTTGTAGAACCACGCGGGATCGATCAAACGCGCGGGAGCGTCGCGTGCGCTGGACGGCCCCAGCAATGGAATCACCACGTAGGGACCGGGCGGCACCCCGTACCAGCCGAGCGTCTGGCCGAAGTCCTCGTCGTGCTTCTCGAGGCCCATCGGCGTGGCCACGTCCCACAGCCCGAATACGCCGACGACGGTGTTCACCACGAAGCGTGCGGCGTCGTTCGCGCCATGCTTCACCTTGCCCTGCGCGAGATTGTTCAGGGTGGTGCCGATGTCTTCCAGGTTCGAGTAGAAATTGTTCACGCCTTCCTGCGCGAATCGCGGCGTCACCTTCTGGTAGCCCTGCGCTATCGGCTTGAGCACCGCGCGGTCCAGCGCGTCGTTGAAGGCGTAGGTCTTGCGGTTCACGCCTTCCCACGGATCGCGGGGATCCCCGCCCGTGGTGGCGCAGGCGGAAAGGGTGAGGGCGGCGAGGAGGGCGAGTAGCAGGCGCATGTGGGATTCCTTGGTTGATCAGTGCATGAAGCGCATCGAGAGGTCGAGCGCCTTCACATCCTTGGTGAGCGAGCCGATGGAGATGCGGTGCACGCCAGTCTCCGCGATGGCGCGCACGGTCTCGAGGCTGACGCCGCCGGAGGCTTCGAGCTGCGCCGCATCGCCGGCGATCTTCACCGCGTCGCGCATGCGCTGCAGGTCGAAGTTGTCGAGGAGGATCAGCTTCGCGCCGGCGTCGAGCGCCTCGCGCAGCTGCTCCAGCGTCTCCACCTCCACTTGCAGCATCGTATCCGGGTCCACGTCGTGCAGCGCGGCCCGGACCGCCTGGCGCAATCCGCCCGCGGCGACGATGTGGTTCTCCTTGATGAGGATGCCGTCGTAGAGGCCGATGCGGTGGTTTTTCCCACCGCCGGTCAGGACCGCGTATTTCTCCGCCATGCGAAGCCCCGGCAGCGTCTTGCGGGTATCGAGGATTTTCGCCCGCGTGCCCTGCACGGCGCGCACGAAAAGCCGGGTGCGCGTGGCCACACCCGAAAGGAGCTGCACGAAGTTGAGGGCGGTGCGCTCGCCGGTGAGGATCGCGCGCGCCTTTCCCTCGAGCTCGCAGAGCGACGAGTCGGCAACGATGTCGTCGCCGTCCTTGTGGTGCCAGAAGATCTCGACATCCGGGTCGAGCTCCTCGAACGTGCGGCGGAACCACTCGAGCCCGCAAAGCACGCCGCTTTCCCGCGTCATGAGCCGGGCATGGGCCGTCTTGGCCTCGGGTATGAGGCGGGCGGTGAGGTCGCCTGACCCGACGTCTTCCGCGAGGGCGCGCGTCACGTCGCGGGTAACGGCTTCCTCGAGGGCGTGGTGGAGGTCTGGCATGGGGCTGGGGAGGTCAAAAGGATACCACCACCGAGGGGCGGACGAGGCTTGAACCGGCTGGCGACGGCCTCATCTAAAGGGCAGAATTCGTTCCAGAGGCCGCCATGAGAATCGACAAGCTCACCACCAAGTTCCAGCAGGCGCTGGCCGACGCGCAGAGCCACGCGCTCGCGCACGACAACGGCTTCATCGAGCCGCAGCACCTCCTGCTCACGCTCCTCAACCAGGACGACGGCGGCACCGCGTCGCTGCTGCAACGCGCGGGGGTGAACGTCCCACCCTTGAAGAAGACGCTCGAGGATTCCATCGCCCGCATGGCGAAGGTCGAGGGAACGGGCGGCGAGATCACCGTCTCGCGCGACCTGAACAACCTCCTCAACCTGACCGACAAGGAAGCCACCAAGCGCGGCGACCAGTTCATCTCCTCGGAGCTATTCCTCCTCGCCGCGGCGAAGGACAAGGGCGAAACCGGGCGGCTCCTGAAACAGGCGGGCGTGAACCCCACGGCGCTCGAGGACGCCATCAAGGCGGTACGCGGCAACGAGACGGTGCACGACGCCGAGAGCGAGGGGCAGCGCGAAGCGCTCAAGAAATACACCGTCGACCTCACCGAGCGCGCCAGGAGCGGCAAGCTCGACCCGGTGATCGGCCGCGATGAGGAGGTCCGGCGCGTGATCCAGGTGCTCCAGCGCCGCACCAAGAACAACCCGGTGCTGATCGGCGAGCCCGGCGTCGGCAAGACCGCCATCGTCGAGGGCCTCGCCCAGCGCATCGTCAACGACGAAGTGCCGGAGAGCCTGCGCGGCAAGCGCGTGCTCTCGCTCGACATGGCCATGCTCATCGC
>JANLXC010000043.1:0-6906 GCA_031364925.1 Burkholderiales bacterium
GGCCGCGGCGATCACGCGATCGAGCTCTTCCAACTTGGCGCGCGCCAGCGGCCGCCACTGCGCCGGGAGGTTCTTGCGCCCATTCGCCCCGCTGAACAGCTGCTTGATCTCGGCGAGCGAAAAGCCGACGCTCTGCGCGAAGCGCGCGACCTCGATCAAGTTCACCAGGTCCTCGTTGTATTGGCGCCGCCCGTTCAAACGGCTTGCCTGCGGGAGGATGCCGGCCTCCTCGTAGTAGCGAAGCGCGGAGGTGCGTACGCCGGTGCGCCGCGCCACTTCCCCGATGCTGAGATTTGCCATGGCCATGCTTGACTTCAAGTGAACTTGAACTCGTAGCCTAGCAGTGGTTCGATCGATAGCCAAGCCGACGCCATGACCGACAAGCCATTCAACGTCCTCTTCCTGTGCACCGGGAATTCGGCGCGCTCCATCATCGCCGAAGCGCTTCTCGACCACCTCGGCGCCGGCCGCTTCAAGGCGTACTCCGCCGGCAGCCACCCCTCGGGCCGGGTGAACCCGTACAGCCTCGAGATGCTCGAGGCGGCGGGCCTGGCCACCAGCGGGCTGCGCAGCAAGAACTGGGACGAGTTCGCGCAGCCTGGCGCACCGCGAATGGACTTCATCGTCACCGTCTGCGACAACGCCGCGGGCGAGGTGTGCCCGGTCTGGCCCGGAAAGCCCATCGCGGCGCACTGGGGCGTGCCTGATCCGGCGGCCGTGGAAGGAACCGACGAGCAGAAGCGCGCCGCGTTTCGCGATGTGGCCACGACACTGAGGCGTCGCATCGAGCTACTGATCAACCTGCCGATCGCGAAGCTCGACGAGCTCGCGGTGAAGACCCGGCTGAAGGAAATCGGCAAGCAGTGAAGGCGACACTGAGCCGCCGCCTCGTGGCCGAGGCCCTCGGCACCGCTTTCCTGCTGGCGATCGTGATCGGCTCCGGGATCATGGGCGAGCGCCTGTCGGCGGGTAACGCGGCCATTGCGCTGCTTGCCAACAGCATCGCCACCGGCTGCGGCCTGGCGGTGCTGACCCTCATCTTCGGCCACGTCTCGGGCGCGCATTTCAACCCGGCCGTGACACTGGCCGCGGCGAGCCAGGGCGTGTTTCCGTGGAAAGAAGTCCTGCCCTACATCGCGATCCAGGTCCTCGCCGCATACGCCGGCGTAGCCGCAGCGCACCTGATGTTCGGCGAGCCGGTATTTTTCGCCTCCACGAAAATCCGGTCCGGACCCGCGCAATGGTGGAGTGAAGGCGTGGCGACGTTCGGGCTCCTGATGGTGATCTGGGCCTGCGTGCGCGAGCGCCTGGCGGCCGCCCCCTTCGCGGTGGCGGCATACATCACCGCGGCCTACTGGTTCACGTCTTCCACCTCCTTCGCCAATCCCGCGGTGACGCTGGCCCGCGCGGCAAGCAACACCTTCGCGGGCATTCGGCCGGAAGACGTGCCCGGGTTCATCGTCGCGCAGCTTGCCGGCGCCGCCGCGGCGACGATGGTGATGCGCTGGTTGGTGAAGGAGAAGCCGCGCTGACCCCTGTCATTCCCCTGTCACGCGGATTTCGTAGAGTCTTGGAAATGATCGGGGAGAAACGGCCATGGCGACCGTACAGGCTTGCCGCGTGGAAGAGCCAGTAAAGTTCGAAGTGCGTCTCGCGCGCGATCCGGGTCGCATCGCCCAGGCGCGCGAGCTGCGCCGGCACTGCCTCGGCGCGACTACGCCTGCCGACCCGGCGGAGGATCGCTTCGACCAGCATTGCGAGCACCTCGTGGTGCGCGACGTGCGCTCCGATGACATCATCGGCGCCTATCGTATCCTGGGCCCGGCCGACGCGCGGCGCCACGGCGGCTACCTCGCCGACCCCGCCTTCGACCTCGCGCTGCTCATCGTCCTTCGCGACCGCATGGTCGAGGTCGACCGGCCCTGCGTGCATCCGCGCTTCCCGTTCGAAAGCGTGATGACGCACCTCTGGTCCGCGCTCGCGCGTTACCTCATCGAGCATCGCCACGACTACGTCCTCGGTACCGCCAGCGTCAGTCTGCGCGACGGCGGCCACGTCGCCGCGTCGATCTACCGCATGGCGTGCGCGCGCTTCATGAGCCCGGACGACTACCGTGTCTTTCCGCGCCAGCGCCTGCCCCTCGAAGGCCTCTCCGACACGCGCAGGGTGCAGTTCCCGCCGGTGCTCAAGGGATACCTCGACCTGGGCGCCTGGGTGTGCGGCGAGCCGGCGCTCAATCGCATCGAGGGCACCGCGGACTTTCCCATCCTGATGCCCCTCGCGCGGATGCAAGGGCGGGACGCTCGCGATTTCCTCGCCAAGGCTACTTAAGGCCTGGCGCCTGCGAGCAGCGTCACATCAGCGCAGGCGTGAGGATCAGCGCCCAGACCATCGCGAGCAGCACGAGCGCCACGAACACCGCCGCGCTGCCAATGTCCTTGGCCCGCTTCGAGAGCGAGTGGTGGTCGAAGGAGATGCGGTCGATCGCCGCCTCGACGCTGGTGTTGAGGAGCTCCACGATCATCACCAGCAGCACGGCGCCGATGAGGACCGCGCGCTCCACCGCCGTCACGCGCGCCACGCACGCGATCGGGATGAGGAAAATCGCGAGCAGGATCTCCTGGCGGAAGGCGCTCTCGTTGCGCCATGCGTCTTCGAGGCCGGACACCGAGTTGAAGAACGCGTGGACGATCCGGATCAGCCCGGTCTTGCCCTTGAAGGGGCTCTCCCTCATCTCGAGGGCGGCGGCATCGTGCAGGGGAGGTTCAGGCGGCTTGAGCAACGGAAGCCTCCAGGGAGCGTGACGGGACGAGGCTCGAAAGGAATTGCCGCGAGCTGTATTCCCACGAGTAGCGCTGCCCGTAGCGCGACACCCTGGCGCGATCGAGCGAAAGCGCCGCGAGGGCCGCCGCGCCCAGGTCGTTGTCGAGCACCCCGACCGCGGGATCCTTGATCACGTCGATCGGACCGCGCACCGGGAAGGCGGCCACCGGCGTGCCGCACGCCATCGCCTCGACGAGAACCAGGCCGAAGGTGTCGGTGCGGCTGGGAAAGACGAAGACATCGGCGCGCTGATAGTAGGACGCGAGCTCGAGGCCGGTCTTCGCGCCCACGAACACGGCGCCGGGAAAGCGAGCCTCGAGCGACTTCCTCTGCGGGCCGTCGCCGACCACGAGCTTGGTGCCGGGAAGGTCGAGCGCGAGGAATCCCTGCAGGTTCTTCTCCATCGCAACGCGCCCGACGAAGAGGAACACCGGGCGCGGCAGGTCGACGAAGCGCGACTCGCCGGGCGTGAAGAGGTCGGTGTCCACGCCCCGGGACCAGTCGACGATATTGGCGAAGCCGCGCCCTTCGAGTAGCGCGCGAATCGCCGGCGTGGCCACCAGCACCGCGGAGGACGCCGCGTGGAAGCGCCGCAACCATGCGTAGGTGATCGCGAGCGGCACGCCGAAGCGCGGCTTCACGTATTCGGGAAAACAGGTGTGGTACGCGGTCGTGAACGCGAGGCGGTGCTTCACGCAATGGGCGCGAGCGGCGATGCCAAGCGGGCCCTCGGTGGCGATGTGGATCGCGTCGGGCTCGAACTCGCGGATGCGCCGTGAAACCTTCGGGCCGGGGAAGAGCGCGAGCGGGATCTCGGGATAGGTGGGCATGGGCATCGTGCGGAAGCCCTCGGGCGAGAGCACGTGGACCTCATGCCCCCAGCGCTCCAGCCACCTCACGGTGTTCGTCAACGTCACTACCACGCCGTTGATCTGCGGCGCCCACGCGTCGGTAACGAGCAGAATTCGCATGCCAGCCCTCCTTCCAGTCGATGATCCTGAGTTCGCCGGTCTCGAGCTCCACCAGTGCGGTGAGGCTCTCCACCCAGTCGCCGTCGTTGCAATAGAGGATTCCGCCGATGTCGCGGATCTCGGCCTTGTGGATGTGGCCGCACACCACCGCGTCGAAGCCGCGCTTGCGCGCTTCCTGCGCGAGCGCGGCCTCGAAATCGCCGATGTAGCTGACGGCGTTCTTGACGCGCTGCTTAAGGAACTGCGCGAGCGACCAGTAGGGCAATCCCAGGTGCGCGCGGGCGCGGTTGAACCACTGGTTCACCTTGAGCGTGAGCATGTAGGCGTGGTCGCCGAGATAAGCGAGCCACTTGGCGCCCTGCACCACCGCGTCGAAAAGGTCACCGTGGATCACTAGGACGCGCCTGCCGTCGGCGGTGCGGTGCTCGGCCTCGGCGCGGATCTCGATGCCGCCGAACGCCATGCCGAGGAAGTGGCGCAGCCCCTCGTCGTGGTTGCCTGCGATGTAGGTGACCTGCGTGCCCTTGCGCGCCTTGCGCAGCACCTTCTGGATCACGTCGTTGTGGCTTTGCTGCCAGTACCAGCGCCGCTTCATCTGCCAGCCGTCGATGATGTCGCCGACCAGGTACAGGTAGCGGCTCTCGGTGTGGCGCAGGAAATCGAGGAGGTGCGCGGCCTGGCAGCCCGGCGTGCCCAGGTGCACGTCGGAGATGAAGATGGCGCGGAAGCGGATCTTCGTCGCCTCGTCGTCTTCATGCGAAATGGCAGTATCCATTCGCAACCGATTGTCCTTGCGGCGCAAGTCAATAGCGCGTCACTTTCGTGACGCGTTCGTGACAGCGGGGCTTACTGGAAGCGATGTCGCCGCGTGCGGCGCGCGACCATGCCGCGGCCCAACGCCGCGCGATCGGAGGGCAGCAGGCGGCGCGATGCCGCGAGGTGCAGGTGCGCTTCCTCCATGGAGATGTGCGTCGCATGCAGCGCGCGGAAGTAATGCACCAGGTCGACGGGAAGGCGGCGGTGCACGCCTTCGGCGATCGCCTCGAGCGGCCGGGCAATGCCTTTCCAGGTGCGCCCGATCTCGCGATGCTCGGCTTCGAGGCGGTAGCGCAGGTCGCGCATCCCGTCGCGCTCGACCGCCTCGCTCATGCGCATCTCGAGCATCGGCAGGAGCTCGTCCTCGTCCGCATGGTGCAGGTCGATGGCCTCGGAGAAGAAGGCAAGGAGCGTGGCCGCGGTCGCGCTCGATTCCGCATCGGTGCCGCGAACCTCGATGTGCGTGGGGAGCTGCCCGATCGCGGCGAGCTGGCGCTCGATGCGGCGGTGGAATCCGAGGAGCGCTTCGACCGGGTCGTCGAAGCCCGGGGGGAGGTCGTGGAGGTTCATGCGCGCGAGGTTAGACGCGCGATGTGACAATTTCAGGTGCTGTTGAAAGTCAAAGGCGTTTCACCACGGAGGCACGGAGACACGGAGGAAAGCAAAAGCACGCCTGAACTTCGAGACTCTACACGCAGGCCCGGAATATTCCATGGGGTAGATTTCCTCCGTGTTCTCCGTGCCTCCGTGGTGAAACACTTTTGCTTTAGGCAGCGCGCTGCACGCGCGGGCCCGCGAAGCGGGCGCTGAAGCGGCTCCCCTTGCCGGGCGTGCTGGTAACCTGCAGCGCCGCACCGTGGCGGCCGAGCGCGTGCTTGACGATGGCAAGGCCCAGCCCCGTGCCGCCGGTCTCGCGCGAGCGGCCGCGGTCGACGCGGTAGAAGCGCTCGGTGAGGCGGGGAATGTGTTCCGGCGAAATGCCGATTCCGGTGTCCTCGACGTCGAAGGCTGCGCCGTCGTCGGTGCCGTGCCAATGGAGGCGCACTTCCCCACCTTCGGGCGTATAGCGGATCGCGTTGCTCACCAGGTTGCCGAAGGCGCTCGACACTTCCTTCTCGCTGCCGAGCAGGTCGAGGCCGGGCTCCGTGTCGATGGCGATGCGATGGCGCCCGCCGCTCAGCGCGCGCGCCTCGGCGCCCAGGCGCTCCAGCAGCGGGCGCATCTCGATCTTCTCCTCGAGCGGCGGCGCGGGGGAGGACTCCAGCGCCGAGAGCGTGAGAAGGTCCTCGACCAGGCGCTGCATGCGCTGTGCCTGCTCGGCCATCAGGTCGACATAATGGGCGGCGGCGGTGGGATCCTTCTCGTCGCGCAGGGTCTCGAGGAAGCCCGACACCACGGTGAGCGGCGTGCGCAGCTCGTGGGAGACGTTGGCGACGAACTCGCGGCGCATGCGCTCGACCTGCTTGAACTGCGTCACGTCGCGCGACAGCACCAGGCTCTGGTTCTCGCCGTAGGGCACCACCTGCATGGAGAGCACCCTGTCGGCATGGTATGGGGGCTGCACCTGGATGGGATGCGAGTAGTCGCCGCTCTCGAGGTATTCGAGGAACTCCGGGATGCGCACCAGGTGCGTAAGCGGCGTTCCCGCGTCGCGGGCGGGATCGATCTCGAGGTGCTGGCGCGCCGTGTCGTTGCACCATGCGATGCGCTCGCCGTCGAGGATCACCACGCCGTCGGGAAGCGCGCGCGCCGCCTCGCGCCAGCGCGCGAGCATGTCGCTGAGCTCCGCCTCGCGCCGCGCCGCCTCGCGCCGCGAGCGGTGCAGGAGCGCATGCAGCTCGTCCCACATGCCGCGGGCACGCGGCGGGTCGGGCGCCTCGCCGTGCTCGAGCCAATGGGACAGAGCGCGCAGGTTGCGCAGGTGGTACATGAGGAGGGCGAGGACGAGGAGGGCGAAGGACGCGAAGCCCGTCTCCACGTCCACGAGGAAGCCGACACCGACAGCCACCAGGGCGCAGGCCGCCAGCGCGATCATTTCAATACGACGAGCGAAACCGGTAGCCCGCGCCGCGCACGGTCTCCACCAGGCGCTCGTGCTTGCTCGGCGCGAGGGCCTCGCGCAGCCGGCGGATGTGCACGTCCACGGTGCGGTCCTCGAGGAACACGTGGTCGCCCCAGACCTGGTCGAGAATCTGCGCGCGCCCGTAGACGCGGTCGGTGTGCGTCATGAAGAAATGCAGCAGCTCGAATTCGGTGGGTCCCATCTTGAGCGTGATCTTGCCGCCCGTCACGATCC
>JANLXC010000095.1:0-15978 GCA_031364925.1 Burkholderiales bacterium
GCGCGGTGGAGTTCGTCTTCCTCTTCGCCATCGCCGCGGGGCTGGTGGTGCTCTTCGCCGCGATCAGCTCGACGCAGGACGAGCGCGTCTTCGAAGGCGCGATCCTGCGCACCCTCGGCGCCGACCGGCGCCAGCTCACCAGCCTGCAGCTTGCGGAATTCCTCACCATCGGGCTCCTCGCCGGCACCATCGCCTCCGCGGGCGCCGTCGGGCTCGCGATGGTCCTGTCCGAGCGTGTGCTCGGCGTCGCCTACGACTTCCATTGGGGTCTGCCGCTCGCGGGGATCGCGATCGGCGGGATCGGGGTGTCGATCGCGGGCCTTATCGGCACTCGCCGCGCGGTGAGCTCGCCACCCCTCCAGACGATTCGCGCGGTTGGCTGAAATGCGCCATCAACCCGCGGGGTGGCGGGCGATGTAGCGGGAAATGCGCGGACGCCCTTCGGCGATGTGGTGCGCATAACGCCGCTCCTGCAGGCGCTCGTCGGCGGCGGTGAAGCGGTCGAAGCGCCGCAGGTAATCGGCCCAGGTATCGCAGGCGAAGTACTCGACGAAGCGCCCGGGCAACGCGAGATCCTCGAAAAGCCCCCACGAAACCGCTCCCGCGCGCAACCGTGCCCCACGCGATTCGGACATCACCTCGTGGAATTCCTCGCGGCGCGCCGGATCGATGTGGTATTCGACGGTGACCATCACCGGCCCGTCCCTGAGGTCGATCGGCACCGCCGGCACCGGCTCATCCCAGGGGTGCGTCGGCGTGTGGTCTTCGGAGCCCTCGAGCGTGCGGTTGCGCGTGAAAAAGAGGAAGACGAGCATGCTCACCGCGCAGGCGGCGAGGCTCGTCGGCACGCTGGTGTGCTCGGCGGTCCATCCCCAGATGAAGGCGCCCCCGGCGGCTCCACCCATGATCGACATCTGGTAGATCGCCATTCCGCGCGCGCGCACCCAGTTGGGCAGCGCCAGCTGCGCGGCGATGGTGATGGTATTGGCCACCATGATCCAGGCAATGCCGGAGGCGATCATCGCGGGCACCGCGATCCAGATGCCGGGCGCGAAGCCGAGTGTCGCGATGCCCAGGGCGTTGAGGACCGTGGCGCCCATGACGATCTGGTCGCGCGTCCAGCGCGCCCGCAAGCGCGGCAGGAAGGCGCTCACCGAGATCGCGCCCAGCCCCAGCGAGGACAGGAGGATGGTGTAGGTCTCGGCGCCGCCGCTGCCCAGGCGCTTGGCGACGAGGGGCAGCAGCGCGAAGATCGCTGTCGAGTGCAGGAAGAATACGCAGGTGCGCACCAGGGCATCGCGCAGCCGCCGCGACTCGCGCGCGAACTGGAAGCCCATGCGCATCGCGCCGATGAATCGCTCGCCGGGCAGCACTGACGGCTTGGTCTCGCGCTTCCACCGGAAAAGCACGACGCCGGCGATGATCGAGACCACGAAGTTCACCGCGAACACGTACTCGGTGCCGGCCCCGGCGATGATCGCCCCGGCCAGCAGGGGCCCGATCACGCGCGAGGTATTGACCGCGACCGCGTTCAGCGCGAGGGCTTCGCCAAGCTGGTCGCGTCCCACCACCTCGGGCAGCATCGCCGAGTACACCGGCCAGCGCATCGCCAGGCCGATGCCGTTGGCGAACACGAGCATGAGGAGCACCGGCGCCGAGAGGTGCCCCACCAGCGCGAACGCGTAGAGCACCGCCGCGGTCGCGGCGATCCAGAACTGCGAGATCATGAAGTAGCGGCGCCGGTCGAGGATGTCGGCGAGCGCGCCGCTCGGAAGCCCGAGGAGAAAGACCGGCAGCGACGACGCGGTCTGCACCAGCGCGATCAGCGTGGGCGAGGAAGTCAGCGACGTCATCATCCATGCCGCCGCGACATCGTTCATCCACACGCAGATGTTCGACGCCATCCACACCAGCCAGAGCATGCGGAAGGTCGGCAGCTTCAAAGGCGCCCAGGCCGATTTCCTTTCCACCTTGGGCTCTTCCGGCGCGGGGAGGTTTTCGCTCATGCGCAAGTATAATTAGTCATGCCCCGCCGCATGGCGACGTTCCATGCGTCGCCCTATCTTCTTCTCACCCTCACGGTGCTCTTCTGGTCGATCAACTGGGTGATCGGCAGGGCGATCGCGGGCCACGTCTCCCCCCTCGCGTTGACCTTCATCCGCTGGGTGGTTGCCTTCGCGATCATGCTGCCGTTCGCCTTGCCGCAGATCCGGGCGCAGTGGCCCGCCATTCGCCGCCACTGGAAGCTCATCGTGTGGCTGGGTTTCTGGGGCACGGGGCTGCACAACGCCTTCGCCTACGCCGGCCTGCATTACACCACCGCCACCAATGGCGTGATCCTCAACAGCTCCGTGCCGATCATGATCATCGTGGTCGGCTGGCTCGCCTACCGCGACACCATCACGCGCGTCCAGGCGCTGGGTGTCGCGATCTCGTTCACCGGCGTGCTGTCGATCCTTACGCGCGGCGACCTCGGCGTGCTCGCGACCTTTGCCCTCAACAAGGGAGACCTGATCGTGCTCGCGGGAATGATCTTCTGGGCGGCGTACACGGTGTTCCTGCGCATGAAGCCCGCCGAGCTCGGCGGGCTCGCCATGCTCACCTGCTGCTCGGTGGTGGGCATCGTGCTCCTCTTGCCGCTCTTCGCGGCCGAGATGATCTTCTGGGGCGGGCACATCGAGGTGCGCCCCGCCACGCTCGCCGCCATGGCGTACGTCGCGATCTTTCCCTCGTTCGTGGGCTACGTGTTCTGGAATCGCGCGGTGGCCGAAGTCGGATCCAACGTCGCCGGCATCTTCATGCACCTGATGCCGGTCTTCGGCAGCGTCCTCGCCTGGATTTTCCTCGGCGAGCGCATCGAGCTCTTCCACGTCGCCGGCATCGCGCTCATCCTTGGCGGCATCACCCTCACCTCGCGGGGCCGGCGCGCAGTGCCCGAGCCCGGACCGGAGTAAAGCGATGAACCTCATCCTGTGGCGCCATGCGGAAGCCGAAGACGTGAACCGCAACGGAGACATGGCCCGCGAGCTCACCAAGCGCGGCCGCAAGCAATCGCAGCAAATGGCGCACTGGCTGGCCGCGCACATGGACGGCGACTGGCGCGTCCTGGTGAGCCCCGCGCGGCGCACGCTGCAGACCGTCGAGGCTCTTGGCAGGAACTACGAGGTGCGCGAAGCTCTTTCGACGGGTACATTTCCCGACAGGTTGCTTCGCGACGTGGGCTGGCCCGAGGCCGGCGACAATGTCCTCGTGGTGGGCCACCAGCCGACCCTGGGCGAGGTGGCCGCGCTCCTGCTCAACGGCGAGGACGGCGGCGTGTCGATCCGCAAGGGCGCGATCTGGTGGTTTGTCACGCGCCAGCGTGAGGGTAAGATGGAAACCACGCTCAAAACCGTCCTGGAACCCGACCAGGCCGAAGACTAGGAGACCGCCATGAAGCTGACCCCGGAGCAAATCGCCGCCTTCGACAAGGACGGCTACCTTTTCTTCCCAAGCCTCTTCACGCCGACGGAGATCAAGGCGCTCACCGACGAGGTGCCCAACCTCTACGCGCAGCGCCGCCCCGAGAACGTTCGCGAGAAGGGCAGCGACGCGGTGCGCACCAACTTTGCCGCGCACCTGTACAGCAAGCCCTTCGCGAAGCTCGCACGCCATCCGCGCATGGTCAACCCGGTGAAGCAGATCTACGGCGAAGACCTGTACATGCACCAGTTCAAGATCAACGGCAAGGCGGCCTTCAGCGGCGATGTCTGGCAGTGGCACCAGGACTACGGCACGTGGATGAACGACGACCTCATGCCGGAAGCCCGTGCGATGAACGTGGCGATCTTCCTGGACGAGGTGAACGAGTTCAACGGGCCGCTCATGTTCATTCCCGGCAGCCACAAGCAGGGCGCGCTGCCGGCGGGGCACGACACCAGCACCACCAGCTATCCACTATGGACCATCGACCACGGCGCCATCGCGCAGCTCGTGGCCAACGGCGGCATCGTGGCGCCGAAAGGCCCGGCGGGATCGATGATCCTCTTCCACGGCTGCCTGGTGCACGCATCGAGCTCGAACCTGTCGCCCTGGAGTCGCGTGGCCGTGTACCTGAGCCTGTGCGCGGTCTCGAACCACATCCGCCGCTTCAAGCGCCCCGAGTTCATCGCGCATCGCGACTTCACGCCGATCGCGACCCTGCCCGACGATTGCCTGCTGCGCGACTACGACGTCGCCTTGCCTTGGAAGGACGGCACTCCCGAGTCCGCCCTGAAGACCGACCTGCAGGCTGCCTGAAGCGTTACATCGTCACTTGTCGACGCTGTCGCTCGAGGCGGCCTGTGCCCGCCGGCCGAGCCAGGAGCGATACCAGACGGCGATGGGCTGCGCGAGCCACCATTTTATCGGGACGCGCCCATGGTGCCTGCGCACCACGTCCATCGCCTCCTGGTAGTGAAGCCGTCGCTGCAAGCGGGTCTTGGTCTCGCTGTGGCGGCGGTTCACGGCGACGTGCGCATCGACGAAGCGCGGCGTCCCGAAGCGCTTGTAGATCTTCCACCAGAGGTCGTAGTCCATCGCCATGCGCAACGCGGGATCGAGGCCGCCCACGGCCTCCCACGCCGGGCGCCGGACGAGCGTCGCGGGCTGCGCGATGATGTTGAATTGCGCGAGCAGGCCCTCGCTGAAGGCACGAACCTCGAGGTTGCGCCGCTCCCGGGCGCTGCCTTCGTCGTAATTCCACACGCGGCCGTAAGCCATCGGCGAGGTGGATGAATCTTCCAGGGCGCCGTGCAGGAGCCGCAGCCCGCCGGGTAGCAGCCAGTCGTCGCTGTTCAGCCAGCACACGTACGGCGCACTGCCTTGGGCGATGCCTTCGTTGACCGCCGCCGCTTGCCCCGCGTCCGCGTGGCTGCGCCAGCCGAGGAGCCTCGGCTCCCAGCGGCGGATGATGTCCACCGAGCCGTCGGTCGAGCCGCCGTCGGCGACGAAGACTTCAACGGCCAGGTCCTGGGCGAAGATCGAGTCGAGGGCCTTGTCGAGGTAGCGGCCCTGGTTGTACGACGGCACCGCGACCGTCACCCGCGGCGCGTCCATGGCGCTAGCCGCGGTGGCCCGCGAGGAAATCCCGGTAGGCGAGCGCCAGGCCCTCCTCGAGGCCCACGCGCGGCTTCCAGCCCATGGCGCGCAACCGGCTCACGTCCATGAGCTTTCTCGGCGCTCCGTCGGGCTTGGAAGGATCCTGCACGATTCGCCCGGTGAAGCCCACCACCTTTGCGATCCGCTCGGCGAGGCTGCGAATGGTGAGGTCCTCGCCGGTGCCCACGTTGATGTGCGAGAGCATCGGCTGGGTGTTCGCCTCGTACTCGGCGCGCCCCATCTGCATCACGTGGAGGCTCGCCTCGGCCATGTCGTCCACATAGAGGAACTCGCGCCGCGCGGATCCCGTTCCCCAGATCACCACGCTTTCCGCGCGCGCTTCCCTGGCTTCGTGCAGCCGGCGAATCAATGCGGGGATGACGTGGCTATTCTGCGGATGGTAGTTGTCGCCGGGGCCGTAGAGGTTGGTGGGCATGACGCTGCGGTAGTCGGTGCCGTACTGGCGGTTGTACGACTCGCACAGCTTGATGCCCGCGATCTTGGCGATGGCGTAGGGCTCGTTGGTCGGCTCGAGCGTGCCGGTGAGGAGGGCGTCTTCGCGCATCGGCTGCGCGGCCATGCGCGGGTAGATGCAGCTCGAGCCGAGGAAGAGGAGCTCGCGAACCCTCGCGCGCCACGACTCGTGGATGACGTTGGCCTCCATCATCAGGTTCTCGTAGATGAATTCCGCAGGATAGGTGTCGTTGGCGTGGATTCCGCCCACCTTCGCCGCGGCGAGCACTACGCGATCGGGGCGCTCCGTGGAGAAGAAGTCGCGCACCGCCTGCTGCGAGGTGAGGTCGAGCTCGGCGTGGGTGCGCGTCACGATGGCTGCGTCGCCGCGCGCGCCGAGCGCCCGTACGATCGCCGAGCCCACCATGCCGCGGTGGCCGGCCACGTAGGTCTTCTTGCTCACTCGTGGAAATCGTATGCGGAGAAGCCGTGCTTCTTCACGAGCTCGTCGCGCTCGGCGGATTTCAGGTCCTCGCGCATCATCTCGGCGACCAGCTCGCCGAAGCGGATCTTCGGCACCCAGCCGAGCCTGGTGCGCGCCTTGGTGGCGTCACCAAGCAGAGTCTCGACTTCCGTCGGGCGGAAGTAGCGCGGATCGACGGCCACGACCACGCGGCCCTTCGCGTCGTAGCCTTTCTCGTCGGCGCCTTTTCCCTTCCAAGTCACGGCGAGGCCGATCTCCTTGGCCGCGGCATCGACGAACTGGCGCACGCTGAACTGCTCGCCGGTTGCGATCACGAAATCCTCGGCCGTGGCCTGCTGCAGCATGAGCCACATCATCTCCACGTAGTCCTTCGCGTGGCCCCAGTCGCGCTTCGCGTCGAGGTTTCCGAGATAGAGCGTTTCCTGGAGGCCCAGCTTGATGCGGGCGAGCGCCCGCGTGATCTTGCGCGTGACGAAGGTCTCGCCACGCACCGGGCTTTCGTGGTTGAAGAGGATGCCGTTGCAGGCGTACATGCCGTACGCCTCGCGGTAGTTGACCGTGATCCAGTACGCGTAAAGCTTGGCGACCGCGTAGGGGCTCCTCGGATAGAAGGGCGTGGTCTCCTTCTGCGGCGTTTCCTGCACGAGGCCATAGAGCTCGGAAGTGGACGCCTGGTAGAAGCGGCACTTCTTCTCGAGGCCGAGGATGCGCATCGCCTCGAGGATGCGCAGCGCGCCGAGCGCGTCGGAGTTCGCGGTGTACTCGGGCTCCTCGAAGCTCACCGCCACGTGCGATTGCGCGGCCAGGTTGTAGATCTCGGCGGGCAGCACCTGCTGGATGATGCGCGTGAGGCTCGAGCTGTCGGTCATGTCCCCGTGATGCAGGATGAGGCGCCGGCCCTTCTCGTGCGGGTCCTGGTACAGGTGATCGATGCGGTCGGTGTTGAAGAGCGAGGTACGGCGCTTGACGCCGTGCACCTCGTAACCCTTACCGATCAGGAATTCGGCGAGGTAGGCGCCGTCCTGTCCGGTGATGCCGGTGATCAATGCTTTTTTCATTTCAAAATCAGGTCGCTGCGGGGGAACCCGGGTGAATTGTCGCACCGCATTATGGCATCACCCACCGGCCGCACAGGGGCGCGCTGTGCGGAATGCTCAGTAGACACAGGGAAGCGTTGGGAATATCGTGGCCGCTCTTGCGCAGCCCCTTCAAGGGGGGGAAACCGCGGAAGGCAGACGCACCTCGCACCAAAACCTAATGGGGAATCAAATGAAACTGCGAACTCTTGCTTACGCTGGAATGATCGGATGTGCGCTGGGCGCGACCGGCGCCGGCGCGCAACGCGAAGCACGCGAACTCAATCTGCAACAGAATCCCGCCACCACCCTTCACGCATTCGTGGAAAAGTGGCAGCAGCGCATCATCACGCAGAATCTCTCCACGACTGATCCACAGAACTGGGGCGCGCGCAACCTGCCCAAGTTCGCGAGCTTTTCCGCGGACAGGCTCCAAATGGCGATGCAGGCGACGACACTCGGCGAGGTCGAGTCGCTCCTGGTGACGGCGCCGATTTCGAATGGCACGCGGCTCAAGAGCCTGATGACGGCGAAGCCCGGGAATATCTCGTTCGATGCCTTGAACAGGACGGGGGCCGTCACGAAAAGCAACCCCACGGGAAGCCCGGGGCTCTATGACGACCTCATGTTCACGGTTCTCAGCCCGTGCAGGATGTTCGACAGCCGCACGTCGCAGGGAGGCGCGGGACCGTTCGTCAATGGGGTGAGCCAGCTGATCAAGATCGGCCCTTATCCTGCGGCGGGTGGAGGATTCGCGACGGGTGGCGGCGCGCAGGGGGGCGCGGCGAGCGGGTGCGGTCTCGATACGCTGTCGGCCGGCGACGGCATCGCGGCGGTCATGGTAGCGGTCTCCAGCTTCAGCCAGACAGCCACCGGTTACCTGACGTTTTTCCCGAGTGGCGCGGCCGATCCTTCGGCCACTGTCGTGAGCATGTTCTACACGGCCGGGCCGGTGCAGACCGCATTCGTGCTGATTCCGACGGACATGGCGATTCCCGTCTGGGCGCGGGGCGTCTCGCGCGGCGCGAACACCGAAGTCACCATCGACGTCGTGGGATATTTCGAGACGCCGAAGGCGCTGGAATGCGCGGAAGGTGCCTATGAGACCTTCACCCTTCCGACGGGCTTTTCTTCGTTCCACTACACGACTTCGGTGTGTAATCCGGGGATGGTGGCAGTGTCCTCCTATTGTTATAACCGAACAAATCCCGACGTCTATATGACCGGGAGCGGCACAAATGGCGGGGCGTGGTGCGGGTGGAGAAACTTGGCGGGGGTGCCTGTCGACATTACTCAGAACATCAAATGCTGCAAGCTTCCCGGCGGCCGTTGATGGGTTGAGAGTGGGTTCACAAGGAAAGCCCGCGCGGTTGGCGGGCTTTTTCTTTTTAACGCCGCGACTGATACGATTGCCCCAAGGCGATACCTACCGGAGAAGTCGATGAAATTGAGAACCCTGGCTTGCATGGCGTTGGCCTGCTGCGCGTTCGGGGCGGGCACCGTCGGCGCCCAGCGTGAAGCTCGCGAGCAGAACCTGCGTCAAAGCGCGGTGACATCGGTCGGCGCCTTCGTCGACAAGTGGCAGCAGCGCATCACCACCCAGAACCTGGTTGTTGCCGACCCGCAGAACTGGGCGGCACGCAACCTCGCCAAGTTCTCGAGCTTCTCCGCAGAGCGGCTCGAGCTCGCAATGCAGGCGACGTCGATCGGCGAGCTCGAAGCCCTCCTCGTATCCGCTCCGCTGGCGAACGGGACAAGCCTCGCGCTACTGATGGCGACCAAGCCGGGCAACATCTCCGTTGATGCGTTGAGCCGCCAGGTATCGCAAGGCGCCGTGACCAAGGCGGACCCGACGAGCGCCCCCGCGACTTACGCCGATCTGCTGTTCACCTCGCTCAATCCCTGCCGCATCCTCGATAGCCGCGTCTCCCAAGGTGGCAGCGGTCCGTTCGTGAATGGCTTGAGCAGACCCATCAAGATCGGACCCTATGCCGGTCCCGCAGGATATGCGAGCGGTAACGGCGCTCAGGGCGGCTCGTCGACCGGTTGCGGCCTGGACACGCTGGCGAGCTCGAACCAGATTGCCGCGGTGATGGTGGCAGTCACCAGTTTCAGCCAGACCGGCAACGGCTACCTCACGTTCTCTTCGTTCGACACGCCCGACCTCTCGCTCAGCGTAGTCAGCATGTTCTATCAAGCCGGCGTGCTGCAGACCGCGTTCGTGGTGATGCCGACCGATACCTCCGCGCCGGTGTGGTCGAAGGGTATCTCCAGGAACGCGAACACCGAAGTCACCATCGACATCGTGGGCTACTTCGCCAAGCCGCATGCGGCCGCGCTAGATTGCAGCGTGGTCTTGGGGCCGGGGACAGTCATCCCCGCCGCCGGCACCGGCTCGGACACCGCACCCGCCTGCGCGGCGGGATATTCGCGAACCGGGCTTTCCTGCAACACCAGCAACGTTCTCATGGACCTTGCAGGGCTCAGCGGTGCGACTTGCTCCTGGAACAACAACGACGCCAGCCCGGGCACCGGTACGGCGGCAGCAACGTGCTGCCGGGTATCGGGCAGATGACTCTGCGCTAACCCACGCGGTGAGCGAAGAGCGGCTACGGGAGCTGGCCGCCAGCGCCGATGCGGGCTGGGCGCGGGCGCACGAGCTCGACTCCGAGGCTCGGCGCGCGTGGGAGCATGCGCACAAGCTCGATGCCGCCCTCCAGGATTACCAGAAGCTCCTGGAGAGCGCGGCCTACAACGCCGACGCGCTCGCGGTCTGGGACAAGAGCACCGCGTTCCTCCGGGACCCACGCTTCGTCGAGGCGTACCGCGCCGGCATGGACAGTGGCCATCACATCCTGCGTGCGAAGGGGAGCAGGGACGACATCCACATCGAGTGGCGCGTCCATGTTCTCCTGTGGGCCGCGGCCCATGCCGCACGCCTGGATGGCGACTTCGTCGAGTGCGGCGTGAACACCGGCATCTACTCGCTCGCCGTGTGCAGGTACCTCGGCTTCGAGCGCCTCGAGCGCGACTTCTGGCTGTTCGACACCTTCAGCGGCATCCCGGAGTCGCACATGGCCGAGGAAGAGCGCGCGTCGCGTATCGCCGAGAACGCGTCGCTCTATTCGGAATGTTTCGAAGTGGCGCGGCGCAATTTCGCGCCGTATCCCCGCGCGCACCTGGTCCGGGGAACCGTTCCGGAAACGCTGTCGACCGTCACCATCGGCAAGGTCGCGTATCTCTCGATCGACATGAACATCGTCGCACCCGAGCGCGCGGCGATCGAGCATTTCTGGCCGAAGCTCGTGCCAGGCGCGGTCGTGGTGCTGGACGACTACGGCTGGCTGCACTTCGAGGCGCAGCGGCGCTCGATGGACGACTTCGCGCGCGGCGTCGGCGTCGAGGTCCTCACCCTGCCCACGGGGCAGGGGTTGATGCTCAAGCCCTAGCTTCGCAAACCGCGTAGAGGCTCGCGCACAGGTCCGGGTACCGCTTGCCGAGCTCGAAGCATCCGTCCAGATATTTCTCGTCGACGATTCCCGCGGCGAGCGCCTTGTCGAACTGGAAGTTTGCCAGCGGCTTCACCAGGACGCCGCCTTCTTGCACGATCTTGAATCCGGCGCGGCGCAGGTGGTCGAGGAATACGTCCATCGAATAGGTAATGCGGTGCCCGTGCTCCTTCTCGGAGGGCGTGACCGCGGAGTTGTGCGAGATGAGACCCATGCGTACCGCGATCTGGCGGGAGAGCGCGTTCGCGTTGGGCACCGCCACGAATAGCCGCCCCCCCGGGGCGAGCCAGCCCTTCACCCGCGACAGCACGCCGACGGGATCGTCGAGATGCTCGAGCGTATGGACCAGGAACACGACGTCATACCCGCGGTCGATGCGCGCCGACTCGAAGGTCGAGTTGATGACCTCGAGCTTGCCCGGAAAGCGCTTCGAGACCAGCTCGCAAAGCTCGCTTGCGCCCTCGACCACCGTGAGGCGCTCGAAGTAGCCGAGGATCTGCTCGGTCATGTCCCCCTTGTAACAGCCGAGCTCGAGCGCGCGGGCGCCCGGCTTGAAGTAGGGCGCGACCGCCTTCAACAGGTACTTGCGCGTCACCCAATCGAAATCGTACGCGTACTTGCGGTCGGAAGCGTCCTTGTATTCCTGGTTCAAGTCGCGTTTGGCGGTGTTTTCCATTCAATTCCTCCCGAGGGGGAGCGTCATGGTGATGAAGTCCCCATTGTCGCCGGTTTTGCCGAATCCCAGCTTGCCGTACAGCTCGATCGCCGCACTGTTGGCCTTGCCCACCTCGAGACTGAGCTTCCGCATGCCAGTCGCCGTGGCGCGCGCCACGCACGCTTCCATGAGGCTCGATGCGATGCCGCGCCCCAGGTGGTCCGAACTGACGCTGACCTCGGTCACGTAGCCGACGCGCGCGGCCGCGTCGTTGAGATACGCGGCGACGAGCCCCACCAGCGCGCCATCGGCCCAGGCCTCGAAGGTCACGGCGTTGCGGAAGATCTTGTGCGCGTATTCTTCGAGGTCGACGCGCGGCGCGAGCGCCGGCACGTGGCGGCCGCTGCACGCGGCCAAGTGCGCATGGATCTGCTCCACGGAGGCGCTGGCCTGTCGATACGCTACGGGACCCACGCTCATTCCAGAACGGCGATGCCGAAGCCGAGCCTGCCGAACTCGTTGCCGTTGTAGAGCAGGTAGACCTTGCCGTCGCACTCGAAGAGGTGGGGATAGCACATCATGTCCGAATCCCAGCCGCCCTCGGTCACGTCGATGCCGACGTTCGCGTCATCCCGCGTCCAGGTCGAAAGGTCGTCCGAGCAGGCGTAGCCCAGCCGGTAGCCTCGCGCCTTGTTCTTTCGAAAATCCGACGACTGCCGGTAGCAGAAGAGCATGTGATAGCGACCCGCGTGGCGCACCACCGTCGGCAGCGCCTGGCTTTCGTCGGCGTTGAGGCTGTCGGCCACGATCTTTCGCCCTTCTTCCTTCGTCCATGAAATGCCGTCGGCGGAAGTCGCATGGCCGATCTTGTAGATCCGATCCGGCGGCGCGTCGCCGTCGAACTTCTTCCACTCCGTGCCGAAGATGTACCACATGTGAAACGTGCCGCCGTGCACCTGGACGAATGCGTCGCCGACGAGGAACGGCTCGTGGAGCGAGGCGGTGACGATAGGCCCGTCGCCGGTCTTGCTGAAAGTGACGCCTTCGTCGTCGCTGAACGCGAGGCCGATCGAGGTATCCACGGAGACGGACACGCGCCGGTTCCAGCCGCAGGTGTAGGCGTATATCCGCCCGCCGTGGCGCAACACGTTCATCGGAAAAATTCCGTGCTCGTCGAAGCAACCGAGCTTGCCGAGAGGGATCACGGTTTCGCGCGCGACGCGCAGCACTTCCCATGATCCCTTCTTCATGTCCACGTACGCGACGTGGCTCAGGAACTTGCCGTTCGCGTCGCGCTCTCGCGTGGAGAAGTAGATGCGCACGAAGTCGTCGAAGACCAGCGCCTGCGGGGATTGGGCAAATTCCCTGCAACGATTGGGCAATGCGTGTTGCGTCGGGTCGAATATCCGACCGAGCTTCTTCCACTTCATCTCAAAGCGCGCCTTCCAGTATCGCGAGGCCGAAGCCGTGGCGGCCCACCTGATTGCCCAGGTAGAGCATGTAGGTCTCGCCGTCCAGCTCGAAGACGTGCGGATAGCTCACCATCTCGGAGTCCCAGCCTTCGTCGGAGACATCGATTCCGGCTTTCGAGTCCTCGCGCATCCAGTTTTCCATGTCGTTCGACCACGCATAGCCGATGCGGTAGCCCTTTTCCTTGCCGCGATAGCCCGCGCTGTGCCGGTAGCAGAAGAACATGTGATAGCGCCCGTTGCGATGGAATACATCCGGGCTCGCCTGCGCCTCGTCGGGCTCGACGCGGCTTTCGACGAGGTCGCGGTCGAGCTTGTTCCAGTGGATGCCGTCGCCGGACGTTGCCATGCGCAGCTTGTACACCGGCTCCGCGCGCCCGTCGGCGACGATCCACTTGCGTCCCGCGATGTAGAAGAGCTGGAAGCGCCCGCCAAAGCCCCGGATCTTGGGCCCGCTCAGGACGAAAGGCTCGTTTTCGGTGAACGACAGCACCGGGCCCGCTCCCGCGCGCGCGAAGGTGCGGCCCTCGTCGCGGCTCACCGCGTAGCCGATGGCGACGTTGAAAGGGACCGATTCGCAGCGCGTCCAGCCGCCGTAATAGGCGCGCACCTCGCCTTCGTGGCGGATCACCGATACCGGGTAGGTGCCGAACTCGTCGAAGGTCCCGGACGCGCCGAGAGGCAGGATGGGCTGGTCGGCCACGCGCAGGATGCGAAACAGGTCCTTGCGGTCGAGGTCCACCCAGGCCGAATAGCTCGAATACATTCCTTTCGCGTCGGGCGGCGGGCGGCACGAGTAATAGACGCGGACGAAATCGTCGAAGACGAGCGTCGCGGGCGCCTGCGCGAACTCCTTGAGCCATGGACGGCCTTCGACGGTGGCGGGATCGAAGACTCGTCCCAGTTTCTTCCACTTGAACATGTGCGGATGGACGGGCCTAGGCGAGGTCGTAATCGGAGGCGAGGCATTCCCGAATGCGCTCGCGCGAATTGAACATCATGACGTCCACGATGGACAGCCAGGGCACGAAGGGGGCGCCCAGCTGCGGGTACTCGAAGGGGCGAGGCTTCAGGAAGCGAAGCTCGATGCCGCGCGCGGCGAACGCCGCCTTCGAATAGAGATCCACCCCGCCGGGTGGGTTTACGTACGTGTCGGCGCCGACTTTCTCGCAAAGGGCCAGCACCTTGTCCTGGCCCTGCAGGCCATGGTCGATGGGGAGCGTCGAAGAGGCCGCGATGCGCGTTGTGACGCCCAGGTAGGCACAGGTCTCGCGGATCGAGTCGAGGATGAACTCGAAGAGGTTGCGCTCGGGATTGCCCAACACGCGCTCGACCAACGGGAAGGCGGGCTCGAAGAACGGCGCGCGCCGGTAAGCCTCGCGCAGCGCATTCAGCACTTTCGCCGGATCGAAATCGGGGGCGATGACGCGCTCGCGGACTTCGAGGAAATCCGAATCCTTGCGCAGCGGCACGGAGAACAAGACATCGGCGCCGTCACGCAGGAAGCGATTCCTGTTGATCCAGCCCTTCTTGGTGTACTTGACGTTGTCATACACGATGAAGACGTCGACCGCGCCGATGAGCTGGAAGTACCCGATGTAGGGCAGCAAGTAGGGTTGCATGATCGCCGCCTTCATGGCGGCCTAGCCTTTGACGAGCTCTGCGATCCGCTCGACGACGGAAGCCTCGAGCCCGGGGTAGATCGGCAGGCACAGCACGCGCGAGGCGACATCCGTGGCGATCGGCAGGTTGGCGCGCTGCGCCGACGGAAGATCGCGATACATCGAGAATTCCGAGATGAGAGGGTAGAAGTAGCGGCGCGCGACGACGTCATGCGCGCGCAGCTTCTCGTAGAGCGCCTCGCAGTCCACGGGGAACTCCGATTCCACCAGGATCGGGAAATACGCGTAGTTGTGCACCGTGTTGCGCGGTAGGGGCGGGAGCCGCAACCCTTTCACGTCCTTGAACAACTCGCGGTAGCGCGCGTCGATCGCCTCGCGTGCCGCGAGCGCCTCCCCGAGATGCTTTAGCTGCAGCAGGCCCAGCGCGGCGTTGAACTCGCTCATCTTGCCGTTGATGCCGGGCGCTACCACGGTCACTTCGTCCACGAACCCGAAATTCTTCAGCCGGTCGATGCGCAGCTTCGTCTTCGCGTCGTGGCAGACGATGGCGCCTCCCTCGAAGGTGTTGAACACCTTGGTGGCGTGAAAGCTCAGCACCGAGAGGTCGCCGTGATTGAGGATGCTCGAGGTCTTGAAGCGCACCCCGAAGGCGTGTGCGGCGTCGTAAATCACCTTCAGGTTGTAGTTGTCGGCGATCTTCTGCATCCCATCGACGTCGCAGGGGTAGCCGTAGCAATGCACCGGCATGATGGCCGTGGTCTGCTGGGTGATCGCGGCTTCGATGCGGGCCGCGTCGAGGTTGAAGGTTTCGCGGTCGATATCCACGAAGACCGGCTTGATGCCGTTCCAGAGGAGAGAGTGGCTGGTCGCGACGAAGCTGAAGGGGGTGGTGATGACCTCCCCCGTGATGCGCAGGGCCTGCAGCGCGGTAATGAGGGCGATGGTGCCGTTCGAGAAGAGCGACAGGTGCTCCACGCCCAGGTGCTTGCACAGCGCGCTCTCGAGCTCCTCGTGGAACGGCCCATTGTTGGTGAGCCAGCGGCTCTCCCAGATCTTCTCGAGAAAGGGGGTGAATTCCTCCAGCGGGGGCAGGAAGGGGCGCGTCACGTAGATCTTTTCGTTCTTCATCGTGAATCCCGTCAGAAGCTGATGTAGATGAATGGCTCGATGCTGAGGAGGAGCCGGTGCAGGCCGTAGTGAGCAAATACCGCCCCTGCGAAGCCCGCGGCGAACACCGCCGTGCCCGCCAACACGCGCGAAACCCCGGCCGTCTTCATCGCACGGCCTCCTGCGAGCGGAACTCAGCGGCCACTAGGTCCGCGAGCTTGCGGCCGCCGAGCGCGTTGAGGTGGACGAGGTCGGAGTAATCCTCGCTGTCGAGCCGCGGCCGAACCACATGATATCCGTGGCGCTTGAAAACTGCGGACTTGCGCTCGTAGAGCGTTTCGTAGGCGCCCTGTTCCGCCGGGTTCAGGTGATGCATGTAATAGGGTGAAGGTCCGATGTAGGTGAGGATGACGCGGTGCTTTTTGGGGTCGATGATGTTCTCGTCGATCTGCTGCTCGAGCCCGCGCAGCCGCCCTTCCCGGAAT
>JANLXC010000127.1:0-26323 GCA_031364925.1 Burkholderiales bacterium
GAGCCGAACATCAGGAAAGGCGCCACGCTCGCCTTCGCGCACGGCTTCAACATCCATTTCCGCCAGATCATGCCGCGCGCCGACTTGGACGTGGTCATGATCGCGCCCAAGGGCCCCGGGCACCTGGTGCGCCAGACCTACACGCAGGGCGGCGGCGTGCCGGCGCTCATCGCGATCCACCAGAACGCTTCCGGCAAGGCCAAGGACCTGGCCCTGTCCTATGCGGCGGCCATCGGCGGAACTCGCGGCGGGGTGATCGAGACCAACTTCCGCGAGGAGACCGAGACCGACCTTTTCGGCGAGCAGACCGTGCTCTGCGGCGGGATCGTCGAGCTCATCAAGGCGGGCTACGAGACGCTGGTCGACGCCGGTTACGCGCCGGAGATGGCCTACTTCGAGTGCCTGCACGAGACCAAGCTCATCGTCGACCTCATCTACGAAGGCGGCATCGCGAACATGAACTACTCGATCTCGAACAACGCCGAGTACGGCGAGTACGTGACCGGGCCCAAGGTGATCGGGGAAGAGTCGAAGAAGGCGATGAGGGAGTGCCTGGCGCGCATCCAGTCGGGCGAGTACGCGCGCGACTTCATCCTCGAGAACCGCGCCGGGGCGCCGACGCTCAACGCCAGGCGGCGCCTGCTCGCCGAGCACGACATCGAGGTGGTGGGCGAGAAGCTGCGCGCCATGATGCCGTGGATCAAGAAGAATAAACTCGTGGATACGTCGAGGAACTGATGAAAAACTACCCGCATCCCATCATCGCGAAAGAAGGCTGGCCGTTCCTCACCGCCTCGCTCGTCGTCGCGGTCGGGGTCACTTGGTGCTGCGGGTGGTGGTCCCTTCCCTTCTGGATCGTCTATTTCTTCATCCTGCAGTTTTTCCGCGACCCGCAGCGTGAGATCCCTCAGGGTGAAGGCCTGGTGCTGTGCCCCGCCGACGGCAAGGTGATCGTGGTGGGCAACACGATGGATCCCTATCGCAACGTCGAAGCGCTGAAGGTCAGCATCTTCATGAACGTCTTCAACGTGCACTCGCAGCGCTCGCCGGTGGACGCGGTGGTGAAGGACGTGAAGTACGCGAAGGGCCTCTTCGTGAACGCGTCGTTCGACAAGGCGTCTTCGGACAACGAGCGCAACGCGCTCATCCTGCGCATGGACAACGGCACCGAGATCTCCTGCGTGCAGGTGGCGGGGCTCATCGCGCGGCGCATCCTCTGCTACGTGAAGACCGGCGATCGCCTTGCGCGTGGCCAGCGCTACGGCTTCATCCGCTTCGGCTCGCGCGTGGACGTCTACCTGCCGGTCGGCTCGAAACCCAGGGTGGCGATCGGCGACAGCGTGAAGGCGAGCTCCACGGTACTTGCGGAACTTCCGCGCCCCTGAGGGCGGCCCGTGGCCATCCCGGTCGATCGCAGGGCGAAGGGGCTGGAGCCGGTGCGCAAGCGCGGCATCTACCTGCTGCCCAACATCTTCACGACGCTGAACCTGTTCGCGGGGTTCTACGCGATCGTGCAGGCGATGAACCACGAGTTCGAGAAGGCGGCGGTCGCGATCTTCGTCGCGATGGTCCTGGACAGCATCGATGGGCGCGTGGCACGCCTTACGCGTACCCAGTCGGCCTTCGGCGCGGAGTACGACAGCCTCGCCGACATGGTCTCCTTCGGCGCCGCCCCCGCGCTGGTGATGTATGAGTGGGCGCTGCGCGACCTGGGCCGCATCGGCTGGATTGCGGCATTCGTCTATTGCGTGGGCGCGGCTTTGCGCCTGGCGCGCTTCAATACGCAGCTCTCCGTCGCCGACAAGCGCTGGTTCACGGGGCTGCCGAGCCCGGCGGCCGCGGCGCTGGTAGCGGGCATGATCTGGGTGTTCAACGACTATCACGTGGCGGGCGGCCAGGTGCGCTGGCTCGGCGCCGCGGTCACGGTCTACGCCGGCATTACCATGGTGTCGAACGTGAAGTTCTACAGCGGCAAGGACATCAACCTTCGCCGCGCGGTGCCGTTCTCGGTGGTGCTGGTGCTGGTGATGGCCCTTCTCCTCATCTCGATCCAGCCCTCGCACGTGCTGTGGGGCTTGATGCTCTCCTACGGAGTGTCCGGCTACGTGATGTGGCTGGTGGGCCGCTGGCGCGCCGAGGCGAGCCAGAAGCAATACCAGAACATCCGTGACGCGATCGAGGAGGGCAACCTCACCGCGCTCGCGCGCATGCTTATCTCCACCCCGGTGGACTCCGTGGTGACCTCGACCAAGCGCACGCTGCTCATGTTCGCGATCGAGGAGGGGAACCTGCCGGCCGCCGAGCTCCTCGTGACCCGCGGCGCGCAGCTCGACCTGCGCGACGAGAACGGCGCGAGCGCCCTCATCCTCGCCGTGGAAATGGGCTTCCAGGAAGCCGCCGAGCTCCTGCTGGCCGCGGGCGCCAATCCCAACGTGCACGACCTGTCGGGCATGACCCCGCTCGACATCGCCGAGGAGCACGAGGCGCACGATATCGCCGCAGTGCTCCTTCGCAACGGCGCCAAGTCGAGCAAGGAGCTCGCCCCTCAACAACCCTAGCGTGACCGGCGCGGCGAAGGGGAAGGTTCGAGTCGGCCGCACACCCGGTAACGGCTGGCCACGTCGCAACGCGCCGTGGTGCCTGCGCTCTGCAAATCACGACGGCGCTGCGCAACTCGGGCTCAGCTCTTACTTCCCTCGCATGCGCTCGGGGAGCCCTCAGACAGTGCTCGGCGACCCCACCGTCTTGATTTGCGTCGCTTGGCCCGTTCCTGGGGGTGCGGCCGACTCGAACCTTCCCTTCGCCGCGCTATTGAGCTTCGCGCGCAAGGCGCGCAGGACTTCATCGTGGTTGGGGGCCGGGCCTCGACCGGCTCCCAACTGCGATGTGGTTTGCCAACCCGCTGAAATCTCGGCTATAGTCATTCCATGCATCCGAACGGCGACACCTCGATCTTTCGCCTTCCCCTGGCCCGCGCGCTCGCGTCCGGCCGGCTGCTGCTGCGCCCCGCGCGCTAAAAACTCCAAACCACAATTCGTGCAGCATCCGGCCGCTTCGGCAACGCGGGGCGGGATAGTCCATCCGTAATTCGGCATTCGGAGAAGATCCATGAAAGACCAGCTCATCATTTTCGACACCACGATGCGCGACGGCGAGCAGAGCCCGGGCGCGGCCATGACCAAGGACGACAAGGTCCGCATCGGCAAGCAGCTCGAGCGCCTGAAGGTCGACGTGATCGAGGCGGGGTTCGCCGCCTCCAGCCCCGGCGACTTCGAAGCGATCCGCGCCGTCGCCGCAGCGGTGAAGGATTCCACCGTGTGCTCGCTCGCTCGCGCCAACGACAACGACGTGAAGCGCGCCGGCGAGGCGATCAAGGGCGCCAAGCGCGGCCGCGTGCACACCTTCATCGCGACCAGCCCGATCCACATGCAGCACAAGCTGCGCATGCAGCCCGACGCCGTGCTCGAGGCCGCGGTGCGCGCCGTGAAGCTCGCGCGCCAGTACACGGACGACGTGGAGTTCTCCGCCGAGGACGCAGTGCGCTCCGACGTGGATTTCCTGTGCCGCATCTTCGAGGCCACCATCGCCGCGGGGGCCAAGACCATCAACGTCCCCGACACGGTCGGCTACAGCGTGCCGGAGCTGTGGGGGGGGCTTTTCAAGCAGCTCATGGGCCGCGTGCCCAACGCCGACAAGGCGGTCTGGTCCACGCACTGCCACAACGACCTGGGCATGGCGGTCGCCAACTCGCTCGCCGCGGTGATGGCCGGCGCACGCCAGGTGGAGTGCACCATCAACGGGCTGGGCGAGCGCGCCGGCAACGCTTCCCTCGAGGAGATCGTGATGGCGGTCAGGACGCGCGCCGACATCTTTCCCTGTACTACCGGGATCGACGCGACCCAGATCGTCCCGGCGAGCAAGCTCGTCTCGACCATCACCGGCTACCCGGTGCAGCCCAACAAGGCAGTGGTCGGCGCGAACGCGTTCGCCCACGAGTCGGGCATCCACCAGGACGGCGTGCTCAAGCACCGCGAAACCTACGAGATCATGCGGGCCGGCGACGTGGGCTGGGGCGCCAACCGCATCTCACTGGGCAAGCTCTCGGGACGCAGCGCCTTCAAGTCGCGCCTGCAGGAGCTCGGCATCTCGCTCGCCTCGGAAGAGCAGCTGAACGCCGCCTTCGCGCGCTTCAAGGAGCTCGCCGACAAGAAGCGCGAGATTTTCGACGAGGACATCCAGGCGCTCATGTCCGACGAGGCGGTGACGCCGGAGACCGAGCATTACAAGCTGGTATCCATCTGCGCGCATTCCGAGACCGGCGAGCCGCCTTTTTCACGCGTCGTGATGTCGGAGGAAGGGCGCGAGATGCGCGCCGAGGCGCGCGGCGGCGGTATCGTCGACGCCACCTTCAAGGCGATCGAGAGCATGGTGCAAAGCGGCACGGAGCTGCTGCTGTACTCCGTGAACAACGTGACCGAGGGCACCGACTCGCAGGGAGAGGTCACCGTGCGGCTCTCCAAGGCGGGGCGCATCGTCAACGGCATGGGGTCGGACACCGACATCGTGGTCGCCTCCGCCAAGGCGTACATCAGCGCACTCAACAAGATGGCCGCGAAGACGCGGCGCATGAATCCGCAATACGGCGACGAGGCCGTCGAGGCCGGGGCGCTGTGAGCTAAGCCATGGTCGCCCCATTCCAGCTTCGCGACGGCGGCGCCATGCCGCGGCTGGGGATGGGCACGTGGCACATCGGCGAGCGCGCCGGCAGCCGCATAGCCGAGGTCGCGGCGCTGCGCATGGGGCTGGAGCTGGGCATGACGCTCGTCGACACCGCGGAGATGTATGGCGAGGGCGGCGCCGAGAGCGTGGTGGGCGAGGCGATCCGCGGCCGGCGCGAAGGCGTCTTCGTGGTGAGCAAGTTCTATCCGCACCACGCCTCGCGCTTGAAGCTCGTCGCCGCGTGCGACGCGTCCCTGCGCCAGCTCGGCGTCGCCACGCTCGATCTCTACCTGCTGCATTGGCGCGGGCCCGTGCCGCTCGCTGAAACGGTCGCTACCCTCGAGGAGCTGGTGCAGCAGGGCAAGATCGGCCGCTGGGGCGTCTCCAATTTCGACGTGGCGGACATGGAAGAGCTGGTGTCCGTGCCCAACGGCGAGCGCGTGGCCGCGAACCAGGTCCTCTACAACCTCGGGCGGCGGGGCCCGGAGTTCGACCTGCTGCCGTGGTGCGCCGAACGCGGAATCGCCGTCATGGCGTACTCGCCGCTCGACGAAGGCCGGCTCGTGCGCCATCCCGCGCTCGACGCGGTGGGCAAGCGCATGGGCGCGAGCACGGCGCAGGTGGCGCTCGCCTGGCTGCTGCGCGACCGGCGAATCGCCACCATTCCCAAGGCCGCGACGCCCGCGCACGTCGCCGCCAATCGCGAAGCGGCCGATCTCATGCTCGATACGGCCGCGCTGGAGACTCTCGAGCGCGCGTTTCCCGCGCCGCGGCGCAAACGGCCACTCGAGATGATCTGAAGTCGGCTCGCGGCGACAAGCGATGCGCCACGGAAACATGGAGTTGCGCGCGCGGCCCGCCAAGCTGTATCCCTCGAACGACGATTCTGTCTTCGACACGCGATCGGCACGCGCACGCGAATCGACCATCCATAGAGGGAGAAACGCATTTTTTGCCACCTCTGGCACGGATCGTGAGTGGGACTTCCCTGATGTTCAACCCAAGGGAAAAGGCCTCACAATGAAATACGCAGACAATCTGTTCGCCCGCCGTGATCCGCCGCGCCCGTTGCGCGACGTCGCGAGCGTGCCCGCGCAGCCGTCCACCTACCCCGTGCCCGCCGCGGCAGTCCCCGCCGCGGTGAAGCCCGTCGCGCCTTCGCTCGAGCCCATCACGACCCGCACCGAGGAACCGGGGGGCTCCAAGCTCATCGTCGGGCCGAACATCAAGCTGAAGGGCGTCGAGATCGACGATTGCGACACGCTGGTGGTCGAAGGGCGCGTGGAAGCCACGATGGTCAGCCGCGCGATCCAGATCGCGGAGAACGGCGCCTTCATCGGCAAGGTCGATGTGGATGTGGCCGAGATCCGCGGCGATTTCAAGGGCGAGATGACGGCGAGGAAGAAGCTCGTGATCCACGCGAGCGGGCGCGTGTCGGGCAAGATCCGCTACGGCAAGATGCTGGTGCAGGAAGGCGGCGAGATGAGCGGCGACATCGGCGCGCTCGCCGCGAACGAGTAGAGCCTCAGGCGCGCCGCTCTCGCGCGAGCTGCGCGAGGCGGCCCTTGAGGACCTTGCCGTTGGCGGCGGCGGGCAGCGACACCATTACCACGATCTGCGCCGGGCGCTTGTAGGGGGCGAGGGATTGCGCCGCCCAGTCGCTTAGCTCGGCCGGCGTCGCGCGCGCGTTCGCTACAAGCTCGACGAACGCCACCACCTCCTCGTCGCCGTCCGCCGGGCGCCCGACCACCGCGGACTGTGACACCTCGGGGTGGGAATTGAGCACAGCCTCCACTTCCACCGGAAACACGTTGAACCCGGAGCGGATGATGAGCTCCTTCAGGCGCCCCTCGATGAAGTACGCGCCGTCTTGGCCTTGGCGCGCGATGTCCCCGGTGGCCAGCCAGCCGCCAGGCTTCAACGCCGCGCGCGTCGCTTCTTCGTCGTGGTAGTAGCCCTTCATCACGTTCGGCCCGCGCGCCCAGAGCTCCCCGGGCACGCCCACGGCCACGTCGTTGCCGTCGCGATCGACGATGCGCACCTCCACGCCCGGCAGCGCGCGGCCCACGGAGCAATCGTCGCGCGGCTCGTTGGGGCGCGTCTGGGTGATGGTGGGTGAAGCCTCGGTGAGGCCGTAGCCGTTGTGCAGTGTGAGGCCGAACGTGGCCTCCACCTCGCTCTTCAACGCCGGCGCCAGCGGTGAGCCTCCCGCGTAGAGGAAGCGAAGCGACGGGGCGCTGAAACGGATGCTGCGCGTCTTCAGGTGCTCGAGGAGCTTGGTGTACATGGCGGGGACGCCCTGGCACACGGTGATCGCCCTGGTCGCGAGGCATTCGGCCGTGGACGCCGGCGTGAAGCGCGACTGAAGGTGCAGGCTCGCGCCGGCGCGCAGCGTCCCGAGGCACACGGACGCGAGGCCGTACACATGGGAGGTTGGCAGCAGTCCGAACACGCGGTCCTCGGGCACGAGTTCCCGCACTTCTCCCGAGACGCGCGCGATGAAGAGGAGGTTGGCGTGGGTGAGCATCACGCCCTTGGGCTCGCCCATGGTGCCTGTCGTGTAGAGAAGGGCTGCCACGTCGCGCGCGGGCTTTCCTTCCACCGGCTCGGGGATGCAGCGCTCGTCCATGGCGCTCACGCTGATGGTGCCCCAGCGCCCGAGGGATAGCCGGGTGGCCTGCACCCGCTCGGCGTGGTGGCGGGCGTCGGGCGACTCGTCGCCCAGGAAAAGCACGCGGCGCGCGCCGCAGTGGGCGCGCACGGCGTCGATCTCGCGCGGCGAAAGGCGGGCGTTCACATTGACCACCCAGGCGTTCACCGACCAGATCGCGAAGAGGAGCGCCACCAGAGGCGCGCAGTTCTCGCCCACCACCATCACGCGGTCGCCGGCGCGGATGCCCAGGGTGAGGAGGAGCTCGGCGAGCTGCTTCCTGCCGTGCTCGAGCTCGCGCCACGTCCATTCGCCGCGCGCGTCCGAGAGCGCGACGGCGGCCCCGCGCGCGATGGCCCAACGCGCCGGAATGTTTTCCAGTCGGCCGGGCGAGGCGAGCTCTGCGGTGGCGGGGTCGCGGATCATTCGCGGATGCGTTTCGGGCCCATCATAGCGCGCGATGCCGGCGGTCAATTTCCGCGTGCGAGGCGTGCGGCGAGGCCGACGTACGTGGAGGGCGTGAGCTCGAGGAGGCGGCGCCTCGCGTCCTCGGGAATCGCGAGCGCATTCACGAAGGCGTGCAGGTCCTCGCGCGTGATGCCGCCCTTGCCGCGCGTGAGCTCCTTCAGCTTCTCGTAGGAGCCCTCGACGCGATGGGCGCGCATCACGGTCTGCACCGCTTCGGCGAGCACGTCCCAGCCCGCTTCGAGGTCGGCGGCGATGCGCGCGGGGTTGGCCTCGAGCTTGTCGAGGCCGCGCAAGCACGAGTCGTACGCGAGAAGGCAGTAGCCGAAGGCGACGCCGACGTTGCGAAGCACGGTGGAATCGGTGAGGTCGCGCTGCCAGCGCGAGATCGGCAGCTTCTGCGACATGTGGGTGAGGAGCGCATTGGCGAGCCCGAGGTTGCCTTCGGAATTCTCGAAGTCGATCGGGTTCACCTTGTGCGGCATGGTCGAGGAGCCGATCTCGCCCGCCTTGACCTTTTGCTTGAAGTAGCCGACCGAGATGTAGCCCCAGGCGTCGCGATCGAGATCGATGAGGATGGTGTTGAGGCGTGCCGTGGCGTCGAATGCCTCGGCCATCGCGTCGTGCGGCTCGATCTGGATGGTAAGCGGGTTGTAAACGAGGCCCAGGCCCGTGACGAAGCGCTCGGCCAGGCGTGGCCAGTCGACGCCCGGGGCCGCGGCGACATGCGCGTTGAAGTTGCCGGTGGCGCCGTTCAGCTTGCCCAGCATCTCGACCGCGGCCAGCCGGGCGCGCGCGCGCTTCAGGCGATGGGCGACATTGGCCATTTCCTTGCCGAGCGTGGTCGGCGTGGCCGGCTGGCCGTGGGTGCGCGACAGCATGGCGAGGTCCGCGTGCTCGCGCGCGAGCGCGTCGAGGCGCGCGATGAGACGGTCGATCGCGGGAAGGAGCACCTCGTCGCGCCCGCCCTTGAGCATGCGGCCATGGGCGAGGTTGTTGATGTCCTCGGAGGTGCAGGCGAAGTGGATGAACTCCGCCGCCGCGCTCACCTGCGCATTCGCGGCGAAGCGCTCGCGCAGCCAGTACTCGACCGCTTTCACGTCGTGGTTGGTGGTGGCCTCGATCGCCTTGATGCGCTCGGCGTCGGCAAGGCTGAATCCGGCGACGACCTGCATCATCTGCGCCGCGGTCGCGGGCGAGAACGGCTGCAGCGCGGTAAAGGTCGCTTCCTCGCCCAGGGCGAGGAGCCATGCCACCTCGATCGCCACGCGCTCGCGCATCAGCGCGAACTCGCTGAAGTGATCCTGGAGCGCGCGGGTCTTCGCGAAGTAGCGCCCGTCGAGGGGCGAGAGGGCGGTGAGAGGCGAGGTCATGCGGGCGAAATGTTACCACCCGCTGCTATACTGCGCCGCTTCACCGAAAGGCTTCCCATGAAACTCATCGGCTCGCTCACGTCACCCTTCGTCCGCAAGATCCGCGTGCTGCTCGCCGAGAAACAGATCGCGTGCGAATTCGTCGAGGAGAACGTGTGGAGTCCCGCTTCCGGCGTGCCCAGGTTCAACCCGCTGAACAAGGTGCCGACCCTGGTGCTCGACGAGGGCGAAAGCCTCTATGACTCGCAAGTGGTGGCGGAGTACGTCGACTCGCTTCCCGGTGTGAACTTCATTCCCACGCCGCTGCAGGAGCGCATTCGCGTGCGTCGCGACGAAGCCCTCGGCGACGGCATCGCCGAGGCCGGCATCGCGATATTCCTGGAGAGAAAGCGCGAGGTGGGACGACAGGACCCGGCGTGGATCGCGCGCCAGAGCGACAAGGTGAACGCCGGCATCGCGGCGCTGGCGAAATCCGTCGCGGCGAGGTCCGCCATGGGGGCGCGGCGCATGACGCTGGGCGACATCGCTTGCGGATGCGCGCTTTTCTGGCTCGAATTCCGCCTGCCGGAGTTTCGCTGGCGCGAGGACGCGGCGCTGCGCTCGTGGGCCGAGAACCTCGAGAGCCGCGCCTCGTTTTCCGCGACCCGCCCGCCAGGCTAGCGAATCACTCCGCCGCCGAGGCACACCTCGCCCTGGTAGAGGACCGCCGATTGTCCGGGCGTCACGGCCCACTGCGGAGCGGAGAAATCCAGCTCGAAGGCCTGCCCGTCGGAGCTGCGCACCGCGCAGGCCGAGTCGGCCTGGCGATAACGCGTCTTGGCGGCGAGGGATTGCCCGGCCGGCGGAGCGGCGCCGCTCACCCAGCTCGCGTCCGCGGCGGCGAGTCTCGCATGGAGCAGCAGCTCGTGGTCGTGGCCCTGCACGACGGTGAGCGTATTCGTCGCGACGTCCTTGCCCGCCACGTACCAGGGATCGCCCGCGCCGTCGCGGCGCCCGCCGATGCCAAGGCCCTGCCGCTGGCCGAGCGTGTAGTACATCAGCCCTTCGTGCTCGCCGACGCGCTCGCCCGCGGGCGTCACCATCGGCCCCGGCTCGCGGGGAAGGTAGCGCGACAGGAATTCGCGGAAGGGGCGCTCGCCGATGAAGCAGATGCCGGTGGAGTCGCGTTTCGCATGGTTGGGCAGGCCCGCCTCGCGCGCGATGCGCCGCACCTCGCTTTTCATCAGGTGGCCCACCGGGAAGAGGGTGCGTGAAAGCTGCGCCTGGTTCAGGCGGTGCAGGAAGTAGCTCTGGTCCTTGCCGGGGTCGGCGCCCTTCAGCAATTGCACGCAGCTTTCGCGCTCCTCGAGGCGCGCGTAGTGGCCGGTGGCGATGCGCTCGGCGCCCAGCGCCATCGCGTGGTCGAGGAACGCCTTGAACTTGATCTCGGCGTTGCACAGCACGTCCGGGTTGGGCGTGCGCCCCGCGCGGTACTCGGCGAGGAAGCTCGCGAACACGCGCTCGCGGTATTCGGCGGCGAAGTTGACCGCCTCGACCTCGATGCCGATGGTTTCGGCGACGCTCACCGCATCGATCAGGTCCTCGCGCGTGGAGCAGTACTCGTCATCGTCGTCGTCCTCCCAGTTCTTCATGAAGAGCCCCACCACTTCGTGGCCGGCGCGCTTCAGCAGGAGCGCGGCAACCGCGGAATCGACCCCTCCGGAAAGACCGACGACGATTTTCATGGATCGAGTTTACGGGTTGCAAAAGCAAAAGGCGGGGCCGAAGCCCCGCCTGGCTTGCAACGAGCGCCGAGTTACTTCTTCGGCGCGTCGGACTTCATCGGCGCATCGGACTTCATCGGCGCGTCGGTCTTCTTCATGTCGGAGGGCTTCTTGGCGGCCTTCTTCTTGGCCGGCTTCTTCTTCACGTCGTCCTTCTTCATGTCGGCCTTCATCGCGGGCTCGGCCTTCATCGCGGGCGCCGCCGGCTTGGCGGGGGCCATGGCGGGCGTTGCGGGCGTTGCGGGCTTGGCGGGAGTTGCGGGAGTGGCCTGGGCAAAAACGGAAAGCGATGCGGTGGCGAAGAGCACGGCGATCAGGGCAGACAGCTTCTTCATGGTTTTATGTTTTCCTCGATGATGATGTTGAACAAAGTATCAATGCTCGACTGCGCTGGAATGCAGATCAGCCTCGTCGCCTACATTAACGCCGCGCATTATACCGAGGTTGACAACAGCGGACCCTGTCTGGCAAAGGGCTGTTTCAAAGGGCGGCAAGGCCGTTTCAGGCGAGCTTCGGCGGCACTTCGCGCCAGGTGCCGGGCGCCAGGTCCGCCAAGTGCCAGGGGCCGACCCGGAAGCGCACCAGGCGAAGCGTCGGCAGGCCCACGGCGGCGGTCATGCGCCGCACCTGGCGGTTTCGTCCCTCGCGCAGGTCGATTTCGAGCCACGTGGTGGGAATCGCCTGGCGTACGCGGATCGGCGGATCGCGCTCCCAGAGCCCCTCGGGCCTCGCGATCACGCGCGCCGAGGCGGGCAGGGTGAGGCCGTCGTTCAGCGCCACGCCGCTTCGCAACCGCTGCAGCGACTCGGAGGAGGGGTTTCCCTCGACCTGGGCCCAATACCCCTTCTCCAGCTTCTGGCGGGGCTGCGAAATGCGCGCCTGGAGGACGCCGTCGTCGGTGAGCACCAGCAGGCCTTCGCTGTCGGTGTCGAGGCGCCCGGCGGGATAGACGTGCGGCACCGGCACGAAGTCCTTGAGCGTGGGCTTGCCGTCGCCGCCGGTGAACTGGCAGACGACTCCGAACGGCTTGTTGAAGAGGATGACGCGCGGCATGGGGATCGGGCGGGTTCGCTTTGCTATAATTTTCGATTGTGCAGCCGAAAAATAACGGGAGGAGCGAGCAATGGCCAAGATCAAGGTGAAGAGCCCGGTCGTCGAGATGGACGGCGACGAGATGACGCGCATCATCTGGCACAAGATCCGCGAGAAGCTGATCCTTCCCTATCTCGACATCGACCTCAAGTATTTCGACCTTGGGGTCGAGCATCGCGACGCCACCAACGACCAGGTGACGGTGGACGCGGCGATGGCCACCAAGCAGCATGGTGTCGCGGTCAAGTGCGCCACCATCACCCCCGACGAGGGCCGCGTCAAGGAGTTCGGCCTGAAGCAGATGTGGAAGAGCCCGAACGGCACCATCCGCAACATCCTCGACGGCACCATCTTCCGCGAGCCGATCATCTGCCAGAACGTGCCGCGCCTCATCCCGCATTGGAACAAGCCCGTGGTGGTCGCGCGTCACGGCTTCGGCGACCAGTACAAGGCCACCGAGATCAAGTTCGACGGCCCCGGCACTCTGAAGATGTCCTTCACGCCCAAGGGCGGCGGCGCGGTGATCGAGAAGGAAGTGTTCCAGGCCCCCGGCGCCGGCATCTCGATGGCGATGTACAACCTCGACGATTCCATCAAGGGCTTCGCGCGCGCCTGCTTCAACTACGCGTTGAACCGCAAATACCCGGTCTATCTGTCGTCGAAGAACACCATCCTCAAGGTCTACGACGGGCGCTTCATGATCCTCTTCCAGGAGATCTACGACGCCGAGTTCCGCGCCAGATTCGAGGCCGCGGGCCTTACCTACGAGCACCGCCTGATCGACGACATGGTGGCGTCGAACCTCAAGTGGAACGGCGGCTACCTGTGGGCGTGCAAGAACTACGACGGCGACGTGCAATCCGACACCGTGGCGCAGGGCTACGGCTCGCTCGGCCTCATGACCTCGGTGCTCACAACGCCCGACGGCAAGACCGTGGAGGCCGAAGCCGCCCACGGCACCGTCACGCGTCACTACCGCATGCACCAGCAGGGCAAGCCCACCTCCACCAACCCCATCGCCTCCATCTACGCCTGGACTCGCGGCCTCATCTATCGCGGAAGGATGGACGGCACGCCGGACGTGGTTAAGTTTGCCGAGACCCTCGAAAAGGTGTGCGTGGACACGGTCGAGACCGGCAAGATGACCAAGGACCTTGCCATCCTCATCCGCCCCGACCACCCCTTCCTCACCACCGAAGAGTTCATGGACGCGGTCGACGCCGAGCTCAAGCGCCGCATGCAGTAGGGCGTTCCATCGCCTCAGGTGAAGTGGGGGGAAAGCTCGACCCGGCGCGATCGTTCCTGGAAAGGGGAGGGAGCTCGCTGCAACCCATTGCGCTCGAACTGGCGGCGGCTTCTCATGATCGACATGTGGTGATGCGCGCCTCTCGAGCTTTCCCCCAACACTTCACCTGAGGCTCGGAAGGTCCCGGGGCTTGCGACGGGCGCTTGGACCGTGCGGGGAGAGCCATCCATCGAACTCTTGGGATGAAGGGCGAGACGGGGTTGCCCCGATGGTTGCGGAATCGACGCCATCCAAGGAATCCGAGCGCAATGGGTAGAAGCGAGATCTCTCCCCTTCGAAGGGACCGCGATGCCCCGTCTCGCCTTCATCCCGAGTTCGATGGATGGGTTAAACGCAAAAGAAAAAAGCCCCCGGGGACGAACCCCGGGGGCTTTCTGCCGCTAAATACCGCTCCCTATGCGTTCTGTATATTCGACGCCTGCTTGCCTTTGGGGCCCTGCGTGACGTCGAAGGAAACCTTCTGGCCTTCCTTGAGGGTCTTGAAGCCCTGCATCTGGATCGCCGAGAAGTGCGCGAAGAGGTCTTCGCTGCCGTCGTCGGGCGTGATGAACCCGTAACCCTTCGCGTCGTTGAACCACTTCACAGTTCCGGTTGCCATTCGATTACGTGCCTCTTGTTGAACGGGTGGAGTCCCGCGATTTCGTTCGGATCGAGGCCCCACGTCCAGGGAGGATGCAGAATCCTTGAAACCAAACTCCAACGCGCTTTTTACGCGCCGTCCCCGGGAGTGTCAATACCGCCCTCCCAGAGGGGAAAAACCGCCCTGAAGCTGAACCTCGGCACGAAATGACGCTCCCAAGCGGTTGAAGGGCTTGAAAAAGAGCGCGTGCTTGTCCATATTAGCTGTAGGTTGTTCCACCTTCCTTGAAGAGGGATCCGGAGGTTGTCCTCGTCGATGGTCCTCCTGCCCGCGCTGCCATGGCTGATAAACCCGACGGCTCCACTGTCCTCAAGCCGAGCGAGACGCAGGTCAAGCCGCCGCCGATGTTCCAGGTGGTCATGTACAACGACGACTACACTCCGATGGAATTCGTGGTAGAGGTATTGCAGGTGTTCTTCGCCCTGCCGCGGGAACGCGCCACGCAGATCATGCTCAAAGTTCATACGGAGGGTCGGGGAGTCTGCGGGATCTATCCCAAGGACGTCGCTTCCAGCAAGGTGGAGCAAGTAACCGCATATTCGCGCGAACACCAGCATCCGCTGCAATGCGCGATGGAGGAAACATGATTGCCCAGGAGTTGGAAGTCAGTCTGCACATGGCCTTCGTCGAGGCCCGCCAGAAGCGCCACGAGTTCATCACGGTCGAGCACCTGCTGCTCGCGCTGTGCGACAACCCGTCGGCATCCGAAGTGCTGAAGGCGTGCGCCGCGAAGATCGACGAGCTGAAGAAGGCGCTCTCGGACTTCGTCATGCAGCACACCCCCACCGTCGCGGGCACCGGCGAGGTCGACACGCAACCCACGCTTGGATTCCAGCGCGTGATCCAGCGCGCCATCCTGCACGTCCAGTCGTCCGGCAAGAAGGAAGTGACCGGCGCCAACGTGCTCGTGGCCATCTACGGCGAGAAGGATTCCCACGCGGTGTATTTCCTCCACCAGCAGGGCGTCTCCCGCCTCGACGTGGTCAACTACATCTCGCACGGCATCACCAAGGCGCCGCAAGCGCCGGGCGCGCGCGAGGAAGGCGAGAGCGAGACCGAGGCGCCCGAGGCGCAGTCGGGCGGCGCGCTCGAGAGCTTCACGCAGAACCTGAACCAGCTCGCCATCGACGGCAAGATCGACCCGCTCATCGGGCGCGAGTCCGAGCTGGAGCGCGTCGTGCAGATCCTCTGCCGGCGCCGCAAGAACAACCCGCTTCTGGTTGGAGAGGCGGGCGTCGGCAAGACCGCCATCGCCGAGGGCCTCGCCAAGCGCATCGTCGACAACCAGGTTCCCGAGATCCTTGCCAAGGGACAGGTGTACGCCCTCGACATGGGCGCGCTGCTGGCCGGCACCAAGTATCGCGGCGACTTCGAGCAGCGCCTGAAGGCAGTGCTCAAACAGCTCGTCGACAACCCCAACGCGATCCTCTTCATCGACGAGATCCACACCCTCATCGGCGCGGGCAGCGCTTCCGGCGGCACCCTCGACGCGTCCAACCTGCTCAAGCCCGCCCTGTCCTCGGGCGCGCTCAAGTGCATCGGCGCGACGACGTACCAGGAATACCGCGGCATCTTCGAGAAGGACCACGCGTTGTCGCGCCGCTTCCAGAAGGTCGACGTGAACGAGCCGTCCATCCAGGAGACCGTCGAGATACTGAGGGGGCTCAAGTCGCGCTTCGAGCTGCACCATGGCGTGAAGTACACGGCCAACGCGCTCACCACGGCGGCGGAGCTTTCGGCACGCTACATCAACGACCGCCACCTGCCGGACAAGGCGATCGACGTGATCGACGAGGCGGGAGCGCTGCAACGCATCCTGCCCAAGTCCAAGCAGAAGAAGGTCATCGGCAAGCCCGAGATCGAGGAGATCGTCTCCAAGATCGCGCGCGTGCCGGCGCGCAACGTCTCCAACGACGACCGCAGCGCCTTGAAGACCCTCGACCGCGACCTGAAGGCCACGGTGTTCGGCCAGGACAAGGCGATCGACGCCCTTACCTCCGCCATCAAGATGGCACGAAGCGGCCTGGGCAATCCGTCCAAGCCGGTGGGCAGCTTCCTCTTCTCGGGGCCCACCGGCGTCGGCAAGACCGAAGTCGCGCGCCAGCTCGCCTTCATCATGGGCGTGGAGCTGATCCGCTTCGACATGTCGGAGTACATGGAGCGCCACGCGGTGTCACGCCTAATCGGCGCGCCGCCCGGCTACGTGGGCTTCGACCAGGGGGGGCTCCTCACCGAGGCGATCACCAAGCACCCGTATTCGGTGCTGCTGTTGGACGAGATCGAGAAGGCCCATCCGGACATCTTCAACATCCTGCTGCAGGTGATGGACCACGGCACGCTCACCGACAATAACGGACGCAAGGCGGATTTCCGCAACGTCGTCATCGTGATGACTACCAACGCGGGCGCCGAGGGGCTGTCGAAGAACGTGATCGGCTTCTCCAATACCAGGGCGCCGGGCGACGAGATGGGCGAGATCAAGCGCATGTTCACGCCGGAGTTCAGGAATCGCCTCGACGCCGTGGTTTCGTTCGGGGCCCTCGACGAGCAGATCATCCTGCGCGTCGTGGACAAGTTCCTGATGCAGCTCGAGTCGCAGCTCACCGAGAAAAAGGTGGAAGCGCTCTTTACGGAGAACCTCAAGAAGTACCTCGCCAAGAACGGTTTCGATCCGCAGATGGGCGCGCGCCCGATGGCGCGCCTCATCCAGGACACGATCCGGCGCGCGCTGGCCGACGAGCTGCTGTTCGGCAAGCTCGCCAACGGCGGGCGCGTGACCATCGACCTCGACGAGAACGGCCAGGTGAAGCTCGACATCGCGCAGGCGGCCCAGCAACCGCCCGAGCCGGTCGAGCAGGCCTGACGCGGCACCTTCCACCGCTTGCAACGCCCGCCTCCCGGCGGGCGTTTTGTTTTGCGGCATCGCCTGCGCTATCCTTTGCCTGCGCACCATAACGACCAGAGGTATCCCTCCATGAAAACGCGTGCCGAACTCTTCGTCGTCGCGGGGCTTGCCCAGGCCATTTCCATCGTCGCTTTCGCCCAGCAGCCCGCGCCACCCGCCCCCAGCTTCGCCGCTCCCGATCTCAGCGACGCAGGCGCGCGCTCCCTGGCGGCTACCTGCACGCCATGCCATGGCACCGGCGGCAAGCCCGCGCCGGGTTCGGCCGTGGCGGCGCTCGCGGGGCGCAACGACATCGCCGAGGTGATGAAGGCGTTCAAGGAAGGCAAGCGGGAGGCGACGATCATGCACCAGGTCGCCAAGGGATTCAGCGACGCGGAAACCGCCGCGCTCGCCACGTATTTCGCCAAGCAGCCGCGCTAGCGGAGGACCACATGACCATGCAACGCAGGGATTTCCTCAAGGCCGGCGGCGCCGCCGGGCTCGCGCTCGGACTGCCCGGATGCGCCTCGCTAGCGGGCACTGCCCCCAAGGCGCGCGTCGCCGTAGTGGGCGGGGGCTACGGCGGGGCCACGGCGGCCCGCTACATCCGCATGCTCGACTCCTCGATCGAGGTGGTGCTGATCGAGCCCAACGAGGCGTTCGTTTCGTGCCCGATCTCGAACATGGTGCTGGGCGGCTTCAAGACCATGGCCGACATCACCACTCCCTACAGCGGGCTCGCGCGCCACGGCGTGCGCCTGGTGCGCGACACCGCCACCGCGATCGACATGGAGAAGAAGCAGGTGCGCCTCGCGCGTGGCGACTCCGTCGCCTTCGACCGCGTGATCGTATCGCCCGGAGTGGACTTCATGTGGGAGGCCCTTCCCGCGATGGGAAGCCCCGACGCGCAATCCCGCGTGCTGCACGCGTGGAAGGCGGGTCCGCAGACCGTGGCGCTGCGCCGCCAGCTCGAAGCGATGCCGGACGGCGGCGTCTTCGTGCTCGCCATTCCCGAGGCGCCGTATCGATGCCCGCCCGGGCCGTACGAGCGTGCGTGCCAGGTCGCGGCCTACTTCAAGGCGAAGAAGCCGCGCTCGAAAGTCATCATCCTCGATGCCAACGCCGACGTGACCTCCAAGGGACCGCTCTTCAAGAAGGCGTGGAGCGAGCTGTACAAGGACATGATCGAATACCGCCCGAACAGCAAGGCGGTCGACGTCGACGTGAACGGCAGGGCGGTGAAGCTCGAGTTCGGCGACGTGAAGGGCGACGTGCTCAACGTGCTCCCGCCGATGAAGGCGGGAAACATCGCCGCGCCGTTCATCACCGTGAACCGGCGCTGGTGCGAAGTCGATTGGACCACCTACGAGTCGAAGGCGATGAAGGGAGTTCATGTCCTCGGCGACTCGCTCCTGCCAGCCCCGCTCATGCCCAAGTCTGCGACCATGGCAAGCGGCCACGGCAAGGTGTGCGCCGCGGCCATCGTGGCGCTGGCCAACAACCAGCCGCCCAACGCCTCGCCCACGCTCATCAACACCTGCTACAGCATGGTCTCCGACAAGCTCGCGATCCATGTTGCCTCAGTGCACAGGTTCGACGAGCGCGAGCGCACCATGAAGACGGTGCCGGGCTCGGGCGGGGTGTCCTCGGCGATGAACGAGACGGAGGGGGTCTACACGATGAACTGGGCCGCCAATATCTGGGCCGACGCCTTGTCATGAACGGTTGCATCTGGAAGGCCGGCCCCCGCGTAAAATCGGGGACATGAAGCAGAGAATCCTGGTGCTTTTCGCCGACGAATGGGACCGCGCCGCGGCGCGCGACCCCCGTTACGTCGAGCGCTACGAATTCCTCTTCGAGGGCTTCGATCTCTTCAGCTTCCCGGACAACGCGCGCCTTTTCACGTTCGACGCGCTCGCCTTCGTGGAACGCATGGTGAAGCGCTACCGCTCGCGCGGCTTGCACGCCGTGGTCACCTCTGACGAGCAATTCGGCCCGTTCCTTGCATCGCTCATCGCGCGCCGGCTGGGCCTGCCGCACACGCCTCTGGACGCGGTGCTGGCGATCCAGCACAAGTTCTACGCGCGCGAGGCGTTCCAGCGCATTGCCCCGGAATGCAATCCGCGCTTCGCGCTCGTGCGGCGCGGTTTCGAGCGTCCCGATGAAGTGCCGATGGCCTATCCCTTCTACATCAAGCCCGCGAAGGCCGCGTTCTCGGTGCTCGCGAGGCGCGTGGACTCCTTCGAGCAACTCTACCGGCACACACGCTTCGGCTGGTTCGAGCGCGCCATCATCGAGCGCCTGGTGCGCCCGTTCGCCGACGTGATGCGCGAGCACTCGAGCTTCACCGAGGACCCCTACAGCATGGTCTGCGAGGAAGTGGCGCGCGGCCGGCAGGTCACCGCCAACGGCTACGTGCGCGCGGGCAAGGTGACGATGCTGGGGACGGTCGATTCGGTGATGTACCCCGGCACCGACCAGTTCCAGCGCTTCCAGTATCCCTCGTCGCTGCCCGAGGCAGACCTGGCGCGCGTCGACGTCCTGGCGGCGAGGCTTCTCGAGGGCATGGGCTTCACACATGGCATGTTCAACGTCGAGATCCGCATCGATCCGTCCAACGGCAGGCTTTCGATCATCGAGATCAACCCGCGCGCCGCCGGCCAGTTCTACGACCTCTTCGAGCGCGTGGACGGCTACAGCCTCTTCGACGTGCTGCTGGCGCTCGATTGCGGCGAGGAGCCGAAGATCCGCCATCGTGCCGGGCGCGAGCGCCATGCCGCAAGCTTCGTGCTTCGCGATCTCGCGGGAGAGGGGCTCGCGCGCTGGCCGTCGGCTGCCGAGATCGAGGCGCTGCAGTCGCGCCATCCCGACATCCACGTGATGGTGTATCCGAAGCGCGGCGCCGACCTGGCGCGCGAGATGAAGTGGCTGGGCAGCTATCGCTACGGCGTGTTCAACCTGGGCGGCGCCACGCTGGAAGAGATGTTCGGGCGCTTCCATCGCCTGTGCCGCGAGATCACCTTCCATCCTCCCAGCCACCGGCTCCCCGACCTGCAGCTGGCCGGGGACGACTGACTACTGCCCCGCGGGCTCCACCCACGAGGACGGAAAGTCGCGGTTGACGAGCGCGGTGAGCACGTGGTCGCGCCATTGCCCATCGATGAAAAGATAGTCGCGCGCGAGCCCTTCGCGCTCGAAGCCCAGGCGCTCGAGGAGCCTCGCGCTCCTCTCGTTCTCCGGACGGTAGTTGGCCATGATGCGGTGCAGCTTCAGCTCGCCGAACACGAAGGCGTTGGTCGCGCGCAGCGCTTCCGACATGAGGCCCATTCCCTGGTGCGAGAGCGCCACCTGGTAGCCCAGGTTGCAGGCGAGAAACGGCCCGTGCACGACGTTGGTGTAATTGCAGGTGCCCAGGATCGGCGCCCCGAAGGGTGCCTCGTCGCGAGCTTGCAGCACGAAGCGCGCGGAGCGCCCCGCGTGGTATTCCTCGACGGCGTTGCCAAGGCGATCGCGCCAGAAGGCCTCGGTAAAGAACGCGGTCGCGGCCGGCGGCGACCAGCGGTCGAAGTGACCCGCGAAGTTCTCGTGGAGGAAGAGCGCCATCGCCGCCTGCATTCCGGGGCGCGCCAGGCGCACGGTGAGGCGCTCGGTCTGGAGTTCGGGAAGCAGGGGCACCCCCGGCAAGCCGCTCAGGCGCCGAATATCCGCCACTGCTGCGGCCAGGCCTCCATGGGAGCGCGCTTGAAGCCGCTCTTGGCGAACTGGTGCCAGCGCCCGATGACGAAGGCGATCACCGCGGTCGCATAGGCGTTCACGTCCCAGTCCGCGGGCAGCGTCCCCGCGCTCACCGCCATGCGGGCACTTTGCCGCAGGCTCGCCTCGAGCCGGTCGAGCAGCTGGTTCACGCGCGCCTGCAGGCGCTCGTCCTCGTTCACCAGCGCGTCGCCGATGAGCACTCGCGTCATTCCCGGATTCTTCTGAGCGAAGCCGAGCAGCGTCGCGATCGTCGACTCGATCTGCTTCATCGCGTCGCGCTCCTCGGCCTGGATCTTGTTCACCAGCGTGAAGACCGTCTGCTCGACGAACTCGATCAGGCCCTCGAACATCTGCGCCTTGCTCGCGAAGTGGCGATACAGCGCCGCCTCCGAGACCTCCAGGCGCGCGGCGAGAAGCGCGGTGGTGACGCGCTCGCCCTTCGGATTCTCGAGCATGGCTGCGAGCGTCTGCAGGATCTGCGCCTTGCGCTCCCCGGTCTTGGCCATCGTCGCTTCTCCCGTTTACCGCTTGCGTTTCTTTACCGCCTGCCGCCCAGTATCGAGCCGAGCACTCCGCGGATGATGCGCCGGCCGACCTCGCTGCCCATCGCCCGCGCGGCACTCTTGGCGGCCGCTTCCAGCGGGGACTCGCGCGTGCGGCCTTTCGCGCCGCCTCCCGTACCGGGAAAGCCCAGCTTGTCGAAAATGCCGCCCAGGCCTCCGCTCGCGGGCTCGCCCTGCGCGGTCTTCGCCGCTCCCCGGGCCGCGAGCTGCTCGTAGGCCGACTCGCGGTCGAGCGCCTTCTCGTAGTGGCCCGCGACCAGCGATTCGTCGATCACCCCGCGACGCTCCGCCGCGGTGAGCGGCCCGAGGCGTGACGCGGGCGGGATCACGAACGCGCGCTCCACGGGCGCGGGGCTGCCCTTCGCGTCGAGGAAGGAAACCAACGCCTCGCCCACCTCGAGCTCGGTGATCGCTTTCTCGACGTTCACCTTGGGATTCTGCCGGAAAGTGGTGGCCGCCGATTTCACCGCTTGCTGGTCGCGCGGGGTGAAGGCGCGCAGCGCATGCTGCACGCGGTTGCCGAGCTGGCCGAGGACCTTGTCGGGAATGTCGAGCGGATTCTGCGTGACGAAGTAGACGCCCACGCCCTTGGAGCGCACCAGGCGCACCACCTGCTCGATCCTTTCGAGGAGCTCCCTCGGCGCGTCGTTGAAGAGGAGGTGTGCCTCGTCGAAGAAGAACACGAGCTTGGGCTTCTCCGGGTCGCCCACCTCGGGAAGCGTCTCGAAGAGCTCCGACAGCAGCCAGAGGAGCATCGTCGCGTACACGCGCGGGCTGGCGAGGAGCTTGTCGGCGGCGAGGATGCTCACCACGCCGCGCCCGTCGACGGTCTGCATCAGGTCGTCGAGCTCCAGCGCGGGCTCGCCGAAGAGCTTCTCGCCGCCCTGGGACTCGAGCGTGAGCACGCCGCGCTGGATGGCGCCCACGCTCGCGGTGCTGATGTTGCCGTACTTGGTGCGGAACTCGGAGGCGTTGTCGCCCGCGTGCTGAAGCATCGCGCGCAGGTCCTTCAGGTCGAGGAGGAGCATCCCCGCGTCGTCGGCGATCTTGAAGACCGCGGCGAGCACGCCCGCCTGCGTGTCGTTCAGGTCCAGGATGCGCGCGAGGAGGAGCGGACCCATCTCGGAGATCGTGGCGCGCACCGGATGGCCCTGCTCGCCGAATACGTCCCAGAGCATGACCGGTGAAGCGCGATATTCGAAGCCCTCGAGCTTCAGCATCTTCACGCGCTCGGCGACCCTGGCGTTTGCGCCACCGGCCGCGGCCATGCCCGCGAGGTCGCCTTTCACGTCCGCCATGAACACCGGAACGCCGATCGCGCTGAAGCGTTCGGCGAGCGTCTGCAGCGTCACTGTCTTGCCGGTGCCCGTCGCTCCGGCGATCAGGCCATGGCGGTTGGCCATCGACGGAAGCACACCGAGGTCGATCTTGGACTTCGCGACCGGGAGCGCGGGAAGCACGTGTTTTTCGCTCTGGAGAGAGGCGGGAGGCGAATGTTACCATTACGTTTTCCCGCTCGTTCGGCGTCTCAAGCTTCCAGAAGATCCATATGGCAGGTCACAGCAAGTGGGCGAACATCCAGCACCGCAAGGGTCGCCAGGATGCGAAGCGCGGCAAGATATTCACCCGGCTCATCAAGGAAATCACCGTCGCGGCGCGCATGGGCGGCGGGGATCCGGGCATGAACCCGCGGTTGCGGCTTGCCGTCGACAAGGCGTACGAGAACAACATGCCCAAGGACAACGTCGAGCGCGCCGTGAAGCGCGGCTCGGGCGGGCTCGACGGCGTGAACTACGAGGAAATCCGCTACGAGGGATATGGCGTCCACGGCGCGGCCGTGATGGTCGACTGCCTCACGGACAATCGCACGCGCACGGTCGCGGACGTGCGACACGCCTTCACCAAGCACGGCGGAAACATGGGCGGGGAGGGCGCGGTGGCGTTCCTCTTCAAGCATTGCGGACAGCTTCTCTATGCGCCCGGCACCAACGAGGACAAGCTCATGGAAGCGGCCCTCGACGCGGGCGCCGAGGATGTGATCGCGCACGGCGACGGCTCGCTCGAGGTGCTCACCGGCGCGCACGAGTTCGCGGGCGTGAAGGCCCTCCTCGAGAAGGCGGGCTTCAAGGCCGAGCTCGCCGAGGTCACGATGAAGCCCTCCGCCGAGACCGAGATGGTGGGCGAGGACGCGGCGAAGATGCAGAAGCTCCTCGACGCGCTCGAATCGCTCGACGACGTCCAGGACGTCTACACCACGGCCATCCTCGGCGCCGGCTAGTGACCGTCATCCTGCAGGCGCTGCTGCTGGAAATTCCCGAGAAACTCGAAAGCGAGCGCTTGACGCTCGCGGCCTCGCGCGCCGGGCAGGGCGCGGTGGTGAACGACGCGGTGCTCGAATCGATGCCGCGCCTCAAGCCCTGGATGCCGTGGGCGCAGGAACCCCCTACGGTCGAGGAGAGCGAGAAGGTATGCCGCGAGGCGCAGGCGAAATGGATCGCGCGCGAGACTCTCGACTTCTGCTTCTTCGACAAGCCGGGCGGGCGGCTGGTGGGCAAGGGCGGCCTGCACACGATCGACTGGACGGTGCCGAGGTTCGAGATCGGCTACTGGATCCGCACCTCGAGCGCGGGCAAGGGCCTCGCCACGGAGGCCACCAACACTCTGGTCGAGTTCGCGCGCTCCCTCGGCGCTCACCGCGTCGAGATCACCTGCAATGCGGCCAACGCCGCCAGCCGGCGCGTCGCGGAAAAGAGCGGCTTCGCGCTCGAAGGGATCCTGCGCAGCCACCGCCGCGCGACCGACGGCGGCCTCGCGGACACGTGCATGTACGCGCGCGTGTTCTGATGGCCGTCACCATCCGCATCCTCGGCATCGATCCGGGGCTGGGCGTGACCGGCTACGGGGTGCTCGAGAAATGCGGCAGCACGCTCGCTTATGTCGCGAGCGGACGCATCCGCTCCGACGACAAGCTGCCGCTGGCCGAGCGCCTCGCCTCCATCCTTTCCGGCCTCTCCGAGGTGATCGACAGCTATCATCCGATCGAGGTCGCCGTCGAGAAGGTGTTCGTCAACGTCAATCCCCAGTCGACGTTGCTCCTCGGACAGGCTCGCGGAGCCGCGATCTGCGCGGCGGTGCTGGCGCGGCTGCCGGTGGCCGAATACACCGCGTTGCAGGTCAAGCAGGCGGTCGTGGGGCAGGGACATGCGAAAAAGGAACAGGTGCAGGAGATGGTGAAGCGCTTGCTGAAGCTCCCCGGGCATCCGACGCCGGACGCCGCGGATGCGCTCGCCTGCGCGATCTGCCATGCGCACGGGGGCCTGGGCATGGTGAGCCTCGCAACGCGCGGCAGGCGTGTGCGCGCCGGGCGCATTTCATGATCGGCAGGATCCTGGGCGAGCTGGCCGAGAAGAATCCTCCGCAGGTGATCGTGGTAAGCCACGGCGTGGGCTATGAGATCGACGTGCCGATGAGCACCTTCTACCACCTGCCGCGCACCGGCGAGACCGTGACCCTGCTCACGCACATGGTGGTGCGCGAGGATGCGCACCTGCTCTACGGCTTCCTTACCGCGGGCGAGCGCACCGCGTTCCGGCAGCTGCTCAAGATCAGCGGCGTGGGCCCGAAGGTGGCGCTCTCGGTGCTCTCCGGGCTTTCGGTCGACGATCTCGCGGTGGCGGTGGCTTCGCAGGACGCGGCGCGCCTCACAAAGGTCCCGGGAGTGGGCAAGAAGACCGCCGAGCGCCTCGTGCTCGAGCTGCGCGACAAGCTGCCGGTGGCGGTGAGCGCCGTGCGCACCGACGCCTCGCCCGCGAGAGGGGACGTCGTCAATGCGCTCCTCGGCCTTGGCTACAATGAGCGCGAGGCGCAGGGCGCGGTGAAGCAGCTGGGCCCGGACCTGCCGCTCACCGACGCGATCCGACAGGCCCTGAAGTTCCTGGCGAAGCCATGACGAGAAAGCCATGATCGAAGCCGACCGCCTGATCTCGGTGGCCCCGGCCTCGCCCCAGGAAGAGGGTGAGGAACGCGCCCTTCGCCCCAAGCACCTCACCGAATACGTGGGCCAGGCGAAGATCCGCGAGCAGCTCGAGATCTTCATCTCGGCGGCGCGCACCCGCAAGGAAGCGCTCGACCACGTCTTGCTGTTCGGACCACCGGGGCTGGGCAAGACCACGCTCGCGCACATCATCGCGCGCGAGATGGGCGTGAACCTGCGCTCGACTTCGGGCCCGGTTCTCGAGCGCGCCGGCGACCTCGCGGCGATCCTCACCAACCTCGAGCCCAACGACGTCCTGTTCATCGACGAGATCCACCGCCTGAGCCCGGTGGTCGAGGAGATCCTCTATCCCGCGCTCGAGGACTACCAGATCGACATCATGATCGGCGAGGGGCCGGCGGCGCGATCGGTGAAGCTGGACCTGCCGCCCTTCACGCTGGTGGGCGCCACCACGCGCGCGGGAATGCTCACCAACCCGCTGCGCGACCGCTTCGGCATCGTGGCGCGGCTCGAGTTCTACACGCCCGAGGAGCTCACCCGCATCGTGCACCGCTCCTCCGACCTGATGAAGGTAGCGATCGACGCGGGCGGCGCGCTCGAGATCGCCAAGCGCTCGCGCGGCACCCCGCGCATCGCCAACCGCCTGCTGCGCCGCGTTCGCGACTTCGCCGAGGTGAAGGCGACTGGGCTGGTCACGGTGGAGGTAGCCGACATGGCTTTGCGCATGCTCGACGTGGACGCGATCGGCCTCGACCTCATGGACAGGAAGCTCCTCGCCGCGGTGATCGAGAAGTTCGGCGGCGGGCCGGTCGGCGTGGAGAACCTCGCCGCGGCCATCGGCGAGGAGCGCGACACCATCGAGGACGTGCTCGAGCCCTTCCTCATCCAGCAGGGCTACCTGCAACGCACGCAGCGCGGGCGCATCGCGACGCCGCTCGCCTACCGGCACTTCGGCCTCACGCAGGACGTGCCCGGGCGCGGGTCGGAGCTGTTTCCATGAGCCGCATCGCGGTGAAGCCGACGCTGCAGCCCGAGCTCTTCGTCTATTCGTTCCCGGTGCGCGTCTACTTCGAGAACACCGACGCGGGCGGCGTGGTCTATCACGCCGAGTACCTGAA
>JANLXC010000158.1:0-29934 GCA_031364925.1 Burkholderiales bacterium
TTCGACGCGGGCGGCGCGGTCGAGGCGCGCTTCTTCTTTCCCACCGGGGCGTCGATCATCGAGGATCCCGCCACCGGCTCGGCCTGCGCCAATCTCGGCGGATGGCTCGCGGCCATGCAGCCGGGAAAGTCCCTCGAGCGCACGGTGTCGCAGGGCGAATCGATCCATCGGCCTTCCACGCTCTATCTCACCGTGAAGGCGTCGCAGATCTTCGTCGGCGGTATCGTGATCGAGCTGGGCCGCGGCACCGTGAACCTCTGAGTGAAGACCATCGTCTACCTGCACGGATTCGTGAGCTCGCCGCAATCGAAGAAGGCCGTGATGCTCGGTGATTATTTGAAGAACTGCGTGTCCGGCATCGACTATCGCGTACCCGAGCTGCACCACCGTCCGAGCCGCGCGTTCGAGCAGGTCGAGGCGGCGTGCGCGGGAATTCCCGTGGGCGACCTCACGCTCGTCGGCAGCTCGCTCGGCGGGTTCTACGCGACCGCCGCGGCCGAGCGCCTCGGCTGCCGCGCGGCCCTCCTCAATCCGGCGGTGCGTCCCCACGCGCATTTCCATCGCCACCTCGGGGCACAAGCCAACCTCTACACCGGCGAGGAATTCGTGCTCGGCCCCGAGCACGTGGCCGACCTCGAGCGGCTGCAGCCGGCGCGCATCACGAGCCCGCAGCGATACTGGCTCTTCGTGGAGACGGGCGACGTGGTGCTCGATTATCGCGACGCGGTGGATTTCTACAAGGGCGCGCTGCACACGGTGGTGCGCGGCGGCGACCACGCCCTCGCCTCGTTTCCCGAGCACGTGCCCGAGCTGGTCGAGTGGGCGAAATCGTGAAGCAGGTCCTGTTCGAGGAAGACGGCGCGTTTCGCGTGGGCACGATCCTCTCGGAAGCGGGAGCCTCCTTTCAAGTCGAGGCGGCGCACGGCAAGCGCTCGAAGGTGAAGGCGACCTCGATCCTGCTGCGCTTCGACGGCCAGGCGCTCGCCGGCTTCATGCCCGAGGCGCAGAAGCTCGCCGAGCCCATCGACCCGCAATTCCTCTGGGAAGTGTGCGGCGGCCAGGAGTTCGGCTTCGACGCGCTGGCGCGCGAATACTTCGGCCGCGCGCCCACGCCGCAGGAGGCCGCGGCGGTCGCACTCGCGCTGCATTCGCACCCGATGTTCTTCTACAAGCGCGGCAAGGGCCGCTACCAGGGCGCGCCCGAGGAGAACCTCAAGGCGGCGCTGGCCGGCGCCGAAAAGAAGCGCCGCGCCCAGGAACAGGTCGATGCCTGGGCCGCGGAGCTTGCCGCCGGGCGCGTGCCCGAGCCGGTCGCGGCGAAGATGGATACGCTCCTATTCAAGCCCGACAAGATGAGTCTCGAATGGCGCGCGCTCGACCAGGCGGCAACGGCGCTGGGCATGTCGCCGCAGCGTGCGCTCGCCGCGGCCGGCGCGTTGAGCGGCCCCGAGGACTATTTCCTGCGCCGCTTCGCTTTCGAGTTCTTCCCGCGCGGCACAGGCTTTGCGCCGAGCGCCCCCGGAATCGCGCCGCCGGAGCTGCCGGAATCGAAGGTCGCGGCTTTCTCCATCGACGACGCCGACACCACCGAGATCGACGACGCGTTCTCCGTCGAGCGGCTCGCCGACGGCCGCCTGCGCGTGGGCGTGCACATCGCCGCGCCCGCCCTTTCCTTCTCGCGCGAGCATCCGGTGGAGGCGATGGCGCGCGAGCGCCTGTCCACCGTCTATTTCCCGGGCGGCAAGATCACCATGCTTTCCGAGGACGCGGTCGATGAGGCGACGCTTGCCGCGGGCCAGCGCGTTGCCGCGGCATCGCTCTACCTGGTGGTGGATCCGGTGAGCATGCAGGTCCAGGAGAGCGACTCGCGCCTCGAGAGCGTCCACATCGCCGACAACCTGCGCCTGGCCGAGCTCGACTTGCGCCTGAACGAGGACAGCGTCGCGGCGGGAAAAGTGGAGGGCGCGCACGGCGACGATCTCTTCGCGCTGTGGCGCCTCGCCAAGGCATTGAAGACGCTGCGCGGCGCGGACGAAGAGCGCAACGATCGCCCCGACTACAACATCCGCGTGGACAATGGGCGCGTGTCCATTGAAACCCGCCGGCGTGGGACCCCGGTGGACACGCTGGTGGCCGAGCTCATGATTCACGTCAACTCCACGTGGGGAAAGCTCCTCGCCGAGCGCGGCTTCGACGCGATCTATCGCAACCAGAAGGGCGCCAAGACGCGCATGGAGGTCGAGCCCGGCGCCCACGAGTGGCTAGGCGTCACCCACTACGCGTGGGCGAGCTCGCCATTGCGGCGTTTCACCGACCTCGCCAACCAGCGCCAGCTCGCCGCCGCGCTGCGCGGGGAGGAGCCCGCCTACTCGCGCCTCGAGCTCACCGAGGCGGCGCGCGATTTCGAGGCCGCCTACGAGGCCTACGCCGAGCACCAGCGCCACCTCGAGCGCTACTGGTGCCTCAGGTACCTGATGCAGGAGGGAATCGAATCCGCCGAGGCCACGGTGCTGCGCGAGGAGCTGGTGCGCATCGACGGCATGCCGCTCGTCTGCCGCGCGATCGGCATGCCGGCGGTGGTCCCGGGCGAGCGCGTACGCGTCACCTTCGGCGAAATCGACCTCTGGGATGCCAACGTTCTCGCGCGCTACGCCGGGAAATGACCGTACAATTCTTACTCATGTACCGCCACGCGCGCGCTTCGTAGTTCCTGCCGATGCAGTTGAGGCAGCCCTCCCCCGACGCCCTCGTCTCCTTTTCCGATTTCCTGCTCGAACGCTTCGGGCTGGTGGCGACGATGCAGGTCGCGATCATCTCCTCGATCGCGTTGCACGCGCTCGCCATCGTCGGCTTGGGCTTCAAGATGGTGAGCGACCCCCGCTGGGACGCTCCCCACAACGTGATGGACGTCGTGCTGGTCAATTCGAAGAGCTCGTCGAAGCCCGAGAAGGCCGACGCCCTCGCGCAGGCCAACCTCGACGGCGGCGGCAACACCGACCAGAAGGTGCGCGCGAAGAGCCCCTTCCCCGCCGTCGACCCGCGCGATCCCGCCCCGGAGCTGAAGGCCGCCGAGGCGCGCATGAAGCAGCTGGAGAACGAGGCGAAGGAGCTGATGACGCGCATGAAGTCGAAGGCGACCGTCGCCGAGCTGCAGCAGCCCGCCGTCGGCCCGGCGAAGTCCGACGCCGAGGCGCGCGACCTGGTCGACAAAAGCCTGGAGATCGCGCGCCTCGAAGCGCAGATCGCGCGCGAGCACCAGGCCTACCAGGAGCGTCCGAAGAGGAAGTTCATCGGCGCGCGCACCTCCGAATATCGCTTCGCCCACTACATCGACGGTTGGCGCCAGAAGGTCGAGCGCATCGGGAATCTCAATTACCCGCAGGAGGCGCGCTCGCGCAGGATCTACGCCTCGTTGCAGCTCACGGTCGCGATCAAGGCCGACGGCGAGGTCGAATCGGTCGAGATCAATCGCTCCTCGGGGCACAAGTTCCTCGACCAGGCGGCGATCCGCATCGTGCGCCTCTCGGCTCCCTTCGAGCGATTCCCGGCCAACATCAAGAGCGACACGGACATCCTGCACGTGACGCGGACCTGGACTTTCACCAAGAGCGACCAGGTGCTCGCAGAGTAGAGCGCCGCGGCGCCCTTGCTAGCCGCGCTTGTAGAGCGCGAGCGCTTTCAAGCGTTGCACCGCATGGTCGACCACGGGCGCGGGGTAGTCGCGCCCGATGACGCAGCCCGCGGCCTCCTGGTCGGACGCCGCCATCTTCGCGGGCTCGTGGATGAAGGCGTCCGGCACGCGTGCAAGCTCAGGCACATATCGCCGGATGAAGGCGCCGCGCGGATCGAACTTCACCGATTGCGACGTGGGATTGAAGATGCGGAAGTAAGGCTGCGCGTCGCAGCCCGTGGACGCGGCCCATTGCCAGCCGCCGTTGTTCGCGGCGAGGTCGAAGTCGTTGAGCTTCTGCGCGAAGTAGCGCTCGCCGCGGCGCCAGTCCACCAGCAGGTCCTTGGCGAGGAAGGACGCCGTCACCATGCGCAGCCGGTTGTGCATATAGCCGGTGCGGTTCAGCTGCCGCATCGCCGCGTCGACCAGCGGGAAGCCGGTGCGCGCCTCGCACCATGCGGCGAAGAGGGCCGCGTCGTCGGGCCATTCGATGTCGTCGTACGCGGTGCGGAATGCGCTGTCCACGACACCGGGGTAGTGCCACAGGATCTGGAAGTAGAAATCGCGCCAGATGAGCTCGGAGAGCCACGTTGCAGGGCCAACCCCCTTGCGCTTCGCCGCCATGCGCGCGAGCTCTCGGATCGACACCGTGCCGAAGCGGTTGTGCACCGAGAGATACGACACGCCTTTCACGTCCGGAAAATCGCGCGCCTCGGCGTAGCGCTCGATGCGCCTGGCGAAATCGGCGAGCGTTGCGCGCGCGCCGGACATGCCCGTCGGAATGCCGAGCTGCGCGATGCCGGTGCCCTCGAATCCCATTTCCTCGAGTGACGGCATCGGTGCTTGCGCAGCCCCCGGAGCGAGCGCGCGCGCATGGCTGGCGACCGGATAGGCCTCGAGGTAAAAGGGCTCCGCCTGTATCTTCGCGAGCCACGCGTTCTTGTAGGGAGTGAATACCGTGTAGGGCTTGCCGGCCTGCGTGAGCACTTCATCCTTCTCGAATACCACCTGGTCCTTGGCGAGGTGCATGCGCCTGCCGTTGGCCTCCAGGGTTTTCCCTACCGCGGCGTCGCGCTCGAGGGCGCCGGGCTCGTAGTCGCCGTTGGCGAAAACCGCATCCACGGCGAGGCGCCGCGCCAGTGCCGGAATCGCCGTGCGTGCCGTGTCGTGCAGCACGAGGAGGTCGCCTCCCCTGGCCCGCAGCGACGCCTGCAGCTCGGCCACGCTCTCGCGTATGAATTCAACGCGCCGGTCGGCGCGGTCGCCGAGCTTGTCGAGGATTTCGCGGTCGAAAACGAACACGCAATGCACCCGCTGCGCCGACTTGAGCGCATGGTAGAGGCTGGCGTTGTCGTCGTCGCGCAGGTCGCGGCGAAACCAGTGCAGGGCGGAATCGTAGGCGGGCAAACCAGGTACCTCCCAAGTCCATTTGAGCCAAAGCCCGCGAAAGGCTAAAATACGCGACCGGTGGCCAATGCAAACGATCAACCTTACCAGCCACTTCCTCATCGCCATGCCGGCGATGTCGGACCCCAATTTTTCCCGGACGCTCACCTTCGTTTGCGAGCACAACGAGCGCGGCGCCCTGGGCATCGTGGTAAACCGGCCCATCGAGGTGACCCTGGCAGCGCTTTTCAAGCAGGTCGAGATCCCCCTCGAGGACTCGCCCCTGGCCGCCCAGCCGGTGTTCTTCGGCGGCCCGGTGCAATTCGACCACGGCTTCGTGCTGCATCGCCCGGTGGGCGCATGGAAGTCGACGTTGCCGGTCGGCGACATCGGCCTCACCACCTCGCGCGACATCCTCGAGGCGATGGCCTCGGGCGGGGGTCCCCGGCAACAGCTGGTGGCCCTGGGCTACGCGGGCTGGGCTCCCGGGCAGCTCGAGGACGAGATCCTGCGCAACGGCTGGCTCACGGTGCCCGCGAACCTGGACCTGATCTTCGACGTGGCTCCCGACGAGCGCTACGAGGCGGCGATGCGGGTCCTGGGCGTGAACACCGCCAACCTCTCCGAGGAGGCGGGACACGCGTGAGGGCCACCGCCGAAGCCGTGTCCGGCACGCTCATCGGATTCGACTTCGGCGCCAAGCGCATCGGCTTCGCGGTCGGCGAGACTTCCACCGGCATCGCCAACCCGCTCGGCGCCATCGAGGCCGAGGCCAACGAGAAGCGCCTCGCGCACATCGACCGCATCGTGGCCGAGTGGCATCCGGTCGCCTTCGTGGTCGGCCAGCCGCACCACTCGGACGGCTCCGAACACGCGGTGGCGAAGCTCGCGGAGAAGTTCGCGCGCCGGCTGGCCGCGCGCTACAAGGTCCCGGTGGTGATGGTGGACGAGACCCTCACCTCGGCGACCGCGGAAGCGGAGCTGCGCGCCACGCGCACGCGCGCCGCGCGCAAGACCGACGTCGACGCGCTCGCTGCCACCATCATCCTGCAAAGCTACCTCGACGATCCGGAGGGCCGCAGCCATGTCGCTGCCTGATCCGGAGCAACTCGTGCGCTCCATGGCCGAGGCGATGCGCGGGCGCATCGACAAGGACGCGGCGTTGGTGGGCATCTACACGGGCGGGGCGTGGGTGGCCGAGCGCCTGCATCGCGCGCTCTCGATCGCCACGCCGCTGGGCTCCCTCGCGGTGACGCTGCACCGCGACGATTTCGGGCGCATCGGGCTGCACCGCGAATCGCGCCGCAGCCAGATCCCCTTCCCCGTCGATGGGCGCGAGGTGATCCTGGTCGACGACGTGCTGCACACCGGGCGCACCATTCGCGCCGCGCTGAACGAGCTCTTCGATTTCGGGCGGCCGCGCGCCGTGCGCCTCGCGGCGCTGGTCGATCGCGGCGGGCGCGAGCTGCCGCTGGCCCCGGATTTCCTCGGCGCCAAGGTCGATGTCGCCGCCGACGAGGACCTGGTGCTCTCCAACGACAACGGGAAGCTGCGCCTCGCGGCGGTGAAACGCCCATGAGCATGTTGAACAAGGCGAGCGTGCAGGTGGGGGCCGACGGGCGGCTCAAGCACCTCCTCACCACCGAGGGGCTGCCGGCGGAGCTGATCCGCCACATTCTCGACACCGCCGACCAGTTCGTCTCGGTGTCCGAGCGCGAGGTGAAAAAGGTCCCGATCCTGCGCGGCAAGTCGATCTTCAACGTCTTCTTCGAGAGCTCGACGCGCACGCGCACGACCTTCGAGATCGCCGCCAAGCGCCTTTCCGCCGACGTGATCAACCTGAACGTCGGCGCCTCCTCGACCTCGAAGGGCGAGACGCTCCTCGACACGGTGTACAACCTGCAGGCGATGGACGCGGACATGTTCATCGTGCGCCACTCGCAGTCGGGCGCGCCGCACCTCATCGCGCGCCACGTCAAACCGGGCATCGCGGTGATCAACGCCGGCGACGGGCGCCACGCGCACCCGACGCAGGGCCTGCTCGACATGTACACCATCCGCCACTACAAGAAGGATTTCTCCGCGCTCACCGTGGCGATCGTCGGCGACGTCATGCACTCGCGCGTGGCGCGCTCGCAGATCCACGCGCTGAAGACGCTCGGCGTGCCGGACCTGCGCGTGATCGGCCCCAAGACGCTGATCCCAGCGGCGGTCGCGCGCCTCGGCGTGCGCGTCTTCCACGACATGGCCGAGGGCATCCGCGACTGCGACGTGGTCATCATGTTGCGCCTGCAGAACGAGCGCATGAACGGCGCGCTCCTGCCGTCCGCGGGAGAGTTCTTCAAGTGCTACGGGCTCACGGCCGAGAAACTCGCGCGCGCCAGGCCCGACGCCATCGTCATGCATCCGGGCCCGATGAACCGCGGCGTGGAGATCGATTCTCCCGTGGCCGACGGGCGCCAGAGCGTGATCCTTCCGCAAGTGACATTCGGCATCGCCGTGCGCATGGCGGTGATGTCGATGCTGGGGTCGCAATGAAAATGGCGTCCACATGAGGCGCGAATCGCCGAGCGCGAGGCTCGAGATCGCCGGGGCGCGGGTGGTCGATCCCGCGTCGATGCGCGACAAGGTAGGTTCCATCTTCATCGACGACGGCAACATCGTCGCGCTCGACAAGGCGCCCGAGGGGTTCCACGCCGACGAGACCATCGACGGCAAGGGCCTCATCGCCTGCCCGGGGCTGGTGGACCTCTCCGCGCGGCTGCGCGAGCCGGGCTTCGAATACAAGGCCACGCTCGAGTCCGAGCTCCTCGCCGCGGCCGCCGGCGGCGTCACCACGCTCGCCTGCCCGCCCGACACCGATCCGCCGCTCGACGAGCCGGGGCTGGTGGAGATGCTCACGCGCCGCGCCGCGAGCCTGGACCTCGCGCGCGTGCATCCGCTGGGCGCCCTTACCGTGGGCCTCAAGGGCGAGAGGCTCGCGGAGATGGCCGAGCTCGCTGAGGCGGGCTGCGTCGGCTTCTTCCAAGGCAGCGCCGCGCTTCCGGACCCGGCGACGCTGCTGCAGGCGCTGCGCTATGCATCGACGTTCGGATTCACCGTGTGGCTGCGCCCGCAGGATGCGCACCTTGCCGTGGACGGCGTGGCGCACGAGGGGGAGGTCGCCACGCGCCTGGGCCTCGCGCCGATTCCCGTGATCGCGGAAACCATCGCGCTGCGCACCATCCTCGAGCTCATGGGCGCCACCGGCGCGCGCGTGCACATCGCGCGCCTGTCGAGCGCCGCGGGCGTGGCGCTCATCGCGCAGGCGAAGGCCGCGGGCATGCCGGTCACCTGCGACGTGGGCGTGCACCATCTTCACTTGTGCGATCGCGACATCGGCGACTTCGACGCGCAGTGCCACCTCTCGCCGCCGCTGCGCGATCCGGGCGATCGCGATGCGCTGCGCCGCGGTCTCGCCGACGGCACCATCGACGCGGTCTGTTCGGACCATACGCCGGTGGACGACGACGCGAAGCAGGTGCCGTTCGCCGAGGCCGAGCCGGGCGCCACGGGCCTCGAACTCCTGCTGCCGCTCACGCTCCAATGGGGCAGGCAGGCGGGCCTCGCCCCGGTCGATGTGCTGGGCACGATCACCCACCGCGCGGCGCGCGTGCTCGGCGTGCGCGCGGGCAAGCTGGAGGCCGGCGCGCCCGCCGACATCTGCCTCTTCGACCCGGCACGCGCGTGGGTGGTGACGCCCGCGGCGCTGGCGAGCCAGGGCAAGAACACGCCTTTCCAGGGCCTCGAGCTGACCGGCCGCGTGGTGCGCACGCTGGTTGGCGGGCGCACCGTTCACGCCGCCTGAAGGCGGCCTCGCAGCAGCATCACGGAGAACTTCCCATGAACAATCCCCTTCTCGATTTCTCCGCGCTGCCGCGTTTCGCCTCGGTGCGCGCCGAGCATGTCGCCCCGGCAATCGACCAGCTGATCGCCGACGGGCGCGCCACCGTCGAGCGCCTCGCCGCCCTCGACGTGGCCCCGACGTGGGAGAACTTTGTCGAGCCCCTCGACGAAGTCAACGAGAAGCTCGCGCGTGCCTGGGTCCAGGTAAGCCACCTGAACGCGGTGGTGAATACGCCGCAGCTGCGCGACGCGTACACCGCGGCCTTGCCGAAGGTGACGCAGTATTTCACCGAGCAGGGACAGGACCAGCGCCTGCACGCAGGCTTCAAGGCGCTGAAGGCTGCCGTGACCTTCCCCGCGGACACCGCGGCGCGCCGTCGCCACGTGGACAACATGCTGCGCGATTTCCGGCTCGGCGGCGCGGAGCTGCCCCCGCCCGAAAAGGCGCGTTTCCTCGCCGTGCAGGAGGAGCTCGCCAAGCTCGCCTCGCGTTTCCAGGACAACGTGCTCGACGCCACCAACGACTTCGGGCTCTTCATCACCGACGAGACCGAGCTCTCCGGAATCCCGGCTGACGTGCGCGAAACCGCGCGCGAGGCGGCGAAGAAGGAAGGCCGCGACGGCTGGAAGCTCACCATGCACATGCCGTGCTACCAGCCCGTGATGCAGTACGCCGACCACCAGGGCTTGCGCGAACGCATGTACCACGCATTCGTGACCCGGGCCTCCGAGTTCGGCAAGCCCGAGTGGGACAACACGCCTCTCATACGCAGCATCCTCGAGCTGCGCCGCGAGTCCGCCACGCTCCTGGGCTACGGCTCGTACGCCGACGTCTCGCTCGCCACGAAGATGGCCGAGTCGCCACGCGACGCGCTCGCATTCCTGGAGGACCTCGCGCGCCGCTCCAAGCCGTTCGCCGAGCACGACATGGACGAAGTGCGCGCCTATGCGCGCGACGAGCTCGGCATGGCCGACGTGCGCGCTTCCGACGCCGCGTATGTCAGCGAGAAGCTGCGCGAGAAGCGATACTCCTTCTCCGACCAGGAGGTGAAGCAGTACTTCCAGGAAGATCAGGTGCTGGCCGGCATGTTCCGCGTGGTCGAGACGCTCTATGGCGTGAATATCCGCGAGGCCGTGGCCGAAGCTTGGCACCCGTCAGCGCGCTTCTTCGAGATCGCCGACGATTCGGGCGCGCGCATCGGCCAGTTCTACCTCGACCTCTACGCGCGCGAGGGCAAGCGTGGCGGCGCCTGGATGTCGGACGCGATCAGCCGGCGCCGTCTCGGCACCCGCGTGCAGACGCCGGTCGCTTTTCTCACCTGCAACTTCTCCGCGCCGGTCGCGGGCAAGCCCGCGCTTTTCACGCACCGCGAGGTGCATACGCTCTTCCACGAGTTCGGCCACGGGCTGCACCAGCTCCTCACCCAGGTCGACGAGCTCGGCGTGTCGGGCATCAACGGAGTGGAGTGGGATGCGGTCGAGCTCCCCAGCCAGTTCATGGAGAACTTCTGCTGGGAGTGGGACGTGGTGGCGCCCATGACGCGCCACGTCGAGAGCGGCGAGCGCATCCCGCGCACGCTCTTCGAGCGCATGCTCGCGGCGAAGAACTTCCAGAGCGGCATGGGGTTCGTACGCCAGCTCGAGTTCGCGCTCTTCGACATGCACCTGCACTTCGACTTCGACCCGGCGCTGGGCGACATGCTGAAGCTCCTGGGCGAGGTGCGCTCGCGCGTGGCCGTGGTGCCGGCCCCGGAGTACAACCGCTTCCCGAACCAGTTCTCGCACATCTTCGCCGGCGGCTATGCGGCGGGCTACTACAGCTACAAGTGGGCCGAGGTCCTCTCGTCGGACGCCTACGGCGCGTTCGAGGAGGCGGGGGTCCTCGATCCCGAGACCGGCGCGAGGTTCCGCCGCGAGGTGCTGGCCTGTGGCGGGAGCCGGCCGGCGCTCGAGTCCTTCGTCGCGTTCCGCGGGCGCAAGCCGCAGATCGACGCGCTCCTGCGGCATAATGGAATGACCGCAAGGGCCTGAACGCCGGAGGTTGGACATGAAGACCCGAACGATCGCGCTTACCTTCCTCGCCGCCGCGCTGGGAAGCGCCTTCCTCGCGCAGTCGCAGACCGTCTATCGCTGGGTGGACAAGGACGGCAAGGTCAACTTCTCCGACTCCCCGCCGCCCGTCGATGCCAAGGACGCAACCCAGCGGCGCGTGGGCGGGGGCAGCGCCGACGACACGCAGCTTCCCTATGCGGCGCAGATGGCCGCCCAGCGCAATCCTGTCACGCTCTACACCGGCACCGACTGCGGAGAGCCCTGCGTGAAAGGCCGCGAGCTTCTCGCGCGGCGCGGCATTCCGTTCACCGAGCGCGACGCGCAGAACAACCTCGCCGACCAGGAAGCTTTGAAGAAGCTGATCGGGGCGCTCGACGTGCCGGTGCTAATCGTGGGCGAGAGCAAGACCAAGGGATACGAGGAGAGCCTGTGGCAGGCCTCCCTCGACAGCGCGGGCTATCCGCGCACACGGCTTCCGGGCCAGGCGCCGCTGCGGCAAGCGCCGCCGCCCGCCGCGGCCAAGGCAGCCGAGCCCCCCGCCGAGGCCCCATCCAAGTAGGCGGTCGCGTGAAAGTCGCCACCTGGAACGTCAACTCGCTCCGGGTGCGGCTCCCGCACCTCCTCGACTGGCTCGCGGCGCACAACCCCGACGTCGTCTGCCTGCAGGAGACCAAGTGCGAGGATGCGACTTTCCCCGCGGCCGAGCTCGCCGCGGCGGGCTACTGCAGCGTCCACCACGGGCAGCGCACCTACAACGGCGTGGCGATCCTGTCGCGCCAGGACGCGGCGCTCGTGTGCCGTGGCATTCCGCAGTTCACCGACGAGCAAAGCCGCGTCATCGCGAGCGACGTGAACGGCGTGCGCGTGGTCAGCGTCTACGTGCCCAACGGCCAGAGCGTCGGCTCCGACAAGTACGCCTACAAGCTGCGCTGGTTCGATGCGCTCGCCACGTGGCTCGAGTCCGAGCTCGCCTTGCACCCGAAGCTCATCGTCACCGGCGACTTCAACGTGGCTCCAGAGGACCGCGACGTGCACGATCCGGCGGCGTGGGCGGGGCAGGTGCTCTTCAGCGAGCCCGAGCGCGCCGCGCTGCAGCGCCTCATCGCGTTGGGATTCGTCGACGCGTTCCGCCTCTTCGAGCAGCCCGAAAACTCCTTCAGCTGGTGGGATTACCGCATGGGCGCCTTCCGGCGCAACATGGGCCTTCGCATCGACCACATGCTGCTCTCGCCGCAGCTCGCCGGCGCATGCCAGGCCTGCAGCATCGACGTGGCGCCGCGCAAGCTCGAGCGCCCCTCGGACCACGCGCCCGTGGTCTGCGAGCTCGCGCTGTGAATTCATGACACTGCAGGCTCCGCCCGGCGTCCAGGAAGACGAGCGCGTTCGGCGCCTGCGGGCCTATGGCGTCCTCGATCCCGACCAGCCGCTGCCCGCGTTGGACGAGCTGGTGAAGCGCGCGCAGGACGTGGCGCGCTTTCCGATGGCGTGGCTTTCCTTCTTCGACGGCAAGCGCGAGCGGCTGCGCGCGCGCGCCGGAGTGTCCTTCGCCTACCTGCCGCGCGAGCAATCGTTCGCTTTCGCCGCCGAGCCCTTGCCAACGCCGGTCTTCATCGAGGACGCCTGCGCCACCGAGCTCGCGACCCACCCGCTCGTCGCCTCCGGGCCGCGCGTGCGCTTCGTCGGGATCCTGCCGCTCGCGGCAGCGGACGGATGCGTCGTGGGCACGCTCACCGTCCTCGACGACAAGACGCGCAAGCTGGGAAAGACCGAGCGCACCGCGCTGGCGAATATCGCATCGCTGGCCATGGCGCGGCTCGAGGCGCGCCGCGAAGCAGGGGTCGCGGCGGCGGGGCGCAACGACGCCTTCGCGCCCGGCAACCGGCCGCTCGCCGAACGCCTCGAGGACGAGACGCGCAAGCGCCGCAGCGCCGAGGAAAGCCTGCAGCGCGAAAGGGAATTTTCGGAAGCAGTGCTCGACAGCCTCGCCGGCGCCTTCTTCCTGCTCTCCTCCGACGGCGTGATCCTGCGCTGGAACGCCGCGCTCTCCGCGGCCATCGGCTACACCGGCGCCGAGATCGGCACCATGAACCCGCTCGACTTCGTCTCGCCGCGCGACCGCGAGCACGTCGAAAACTCCATGCGCGAGGTCTTCGAGCAGGGCCGCGAGATGGCGCTCGAGGCCGAGATCGTCGATCGCGCCGGCAACGTGCGTCCCTATGCGCTCTCCGGAAAGCCGCTGCGCGTGGGCGAACGCACCTACCTCATCGGCGTGGCGCGCGACATCACGCTGAGGAAGCGCACCGAGCAGCAGATGGCGCGCGCCAAGGAACGCCTCGACCTCGCGCTGACCGGCTCGCGCCTGGCGCTGTGGGACTGGGACCTCAAGAACAACAAGGTGTACTTCAACGAGAGCTGGTCGTCGCTGCTGGGTTCCGAGCCGCGCGAATCGATCTTTTCGGGCGACGAGGTCTTGCTGTGGAACCACCCCGACGACAAGGACGTGTTCCTCGCCGCGCTCGGCAATGCCACCAAGGGAGTCAGCGAGGAGTTCGACTGCGAATACCGCGTGCCCAACGCCTCCGCCGAGTGGGTGTGGATGCATTCGCGCGGCAAGGTCACCCAGCGCGACGACACCGGCCGGGCGTTGCGCATGACCGGCACTTCCACCGACGTCACCAAGAGGAAGCGTGCCGAGGAGCGCGCGGAGTACCTCGCCACGCGCGATCCGCTGACCGGGCTTCCCAATCGGGTGCTGCTCCACGATCGCCTGGAGCAGGGGGTATTCAACGCCGCGCGCCACCACACCGGCTTCGCGTTCATGTTCATCGACCTGGACCGCTTCAAGACCATCAACGACTCCCTCGGCCATCAGGTGGGCGACGAGTTGCTCAAGCGCGTTGCGGCGCGACTCACCGCCTGCGTGCGCGCGACCGATACCGTGGCACGCCTGGGCGGCGACGAGTTCGCGGTGATCCTGGAGAACCTCGACGACGACGACGACGAGGGCGCGCAGCAGGTCGCCGAGAAGATGATCGGCGCAATGGGCGCGCCGATGCTGATCGACAACCAGCACCTGTCGACCTCGTGCTCGATCGGCATCAGCCTCTACCCGAACGACGGCAAGGACAGCGCGTCGCTGATGAAGAACGCCGACGTCGCCATGTACTTCGCCAAGGAAAAAGGGCGTAACAACTACCAGTTCTTCTCCGCGCAGATGAATTCGCGCGCGCAGGAGCGCCTCTCGGTGGAGAACTACCTGCGCCTCGCGCTGAAGAGAAACGAGCTCGTGCTGCACTACCAGCCGCGCGTGAAGATGGCCACCGGCGAGCTGGTGGGCGTGGAGGCGTTGATCCGCTGGCAGCATCCGCGCCGCGGGCTCCTCATGCCCGACAAGTTCATCGAGGTCGCCGAGGACTCCGGGCTCATCGTGCCGATCGGCGAATGGGTGCTGGAGAACGCGTGCGCGCAGATCCGGGCGTGGCAGCACAGCGTCAAGCACGGCCTCAAGATCTCGCTGAACCTGTCCGTGGGGCAAGTGGTGGACGGGGAGCGCCTGTATGCGGCGGTGCAGGCGGCGCTGCAGCGCTCCGGCATCGACGCGGAGTGCCTCGAGCTCGAGCTCACCGAGTCGCACCTCATGAAGAACATCGACGAGAAGGCGTCATTGCTGCATCGCCTGGGCCAGCTCGGCGTCGGCATCTCCATCGACGACTTCGGCACCGGCTACTCGTCGCTTTCCTACTTGAAGACGCTGCCGGTGGATTCCATCAAGATCGACAGCTCGTTCGTGCGCGACATCCACGCCGACGCCAATGACGCGGCCATCATCAAGGCGATCCTCGCGATGGCTCACTCGCTGCACCTGTCGGTCGTCGCCGAGGGCGTGGAGACCGCGGAGCAGTTCCGCCTGCTGAAGGACCTTGGCTGCGACGAGTACCAGGGCTTCCATGAAAGCCCCCCATTGACGCCCGCGGATTTCGAGAAGCGCTACCGTCCCCGCTAGTCCTTCGTGTCGATCTTGAGTTCCTGGACCTTGCGGGTGAGGGTGTTGCGCCCGATGCCCAGCAACCCCGCGGCTTCGATGCGGCGCCCGCCCGTGTGCTGCAGGGCCTTCACGATGAGCGCGGTTTCGAAGTCTCGCGTGAGGGGGTCGGCAATGTCCGATTCGCCGCGCGCAAGCCGGCTCGCGACCTCGCGCTCGAGCATGCGCCGCCAATCGCTCTCCGCGGTCGCCGAGGCGGCCGCGTCGCCACGCACTTCCGGCGGCAGGTCCTTCACGTCGACTACTTGACCAGGCGCCATCACCGTGACCCAGTGGCAGACGTTCTCGAGCTGGCGCACGTTGCCGGGCCAGTCCTGCGCCGCGAAGAACTGCATCGCGGCTTCGGTGAGGCGCTTGCCCTCGACGCCCAGGTCACGCGCGCTCTTGGCGAGGAAGTGGCGCGCGAGGGCGGGAATGTCCTCGCGGCGCTCGCGCATGGCCGGCAGCCGCAGGCGAATCACATTCAACCGGTGGAACAAGTCTTCACGGAAGAGTCCCTGCTTCACGCGTGCTTCCAGCTCCTGGTGCGTGGCCGCGATCACGCGCACGTTGGCCGCCAGGGGCGTGTGGCCTCCGACCCGGTAGAACTGCCCGTCGGACAATACTCGCAAGAGTCGCGTCTGCAGGTCCTGCGGCATGTCGCCGATCTCGTCGAGGAAGAGCGTGCCGCCCTCGGCCTGCTCGAAGCGCCCGCGGCGCATCGATTGCGCGCCAGTGAAGGCGCCGCGCTCGTGGCCGAAGAGCTCGCTCTCGAGGAGATCCTTGGGGATGGCGGCGGTGTTGATCGCGATGAACGCCTTGGGCGCGCGCGGGCTGTGCCGGTGCAGTGCCCGCGCGACCAGTTCCTTGCCGGTGCCGGACTCGCCTGTGATGAGCACCGTCGCGTGCGACTGGGCGAGCCTGCCGATGGCGCGGAAGACCTCCTGCATCGCGGGCGCCTGCCCGAGGATCTCCGGCTCCTCCTCGCCCGCGGCGGGTATCGCTTCGATCTGGCGCCGGCTTTCATCGAGCGCGCGTCGCACCAGCTCCACCGCGTGATCGACGTCGAAGGGCTTCGGCAGGTATTCGAAGGCACCGCCCTGGAAGGCCGCGACCGCGCTCTCCAGGTCCGAATACGCGGTCATGATGATGACCGGCGTCGTCGGCAGCCGCTTCTTCAGCTGCTGCATGAACTCGAGGCCTGAAAGTCCCGGCATGCGGATGTCGCTCACCACGACCTGCGGGGTTTCCTCGGCGAGCTTGTCGAGAGCTTCCTGGGCGGCCCCGAACGTGCGGTGCGCGATGCCCTCGCGCGCGAGGGCTTTCTCGAACACCCAGCGGATCGAGCGGTCATCGTCGATGATCCAGACCGGATTCATTGAGTCCTTTCGTGTACGGGCAGCAGGATCGTGAAGCGCGTGCGCCCGGGCACGCTCGCGAATTCGATGAGCCCCTGGTGCTGGCTCACGTAGCTTTGCGCGAGCGAAAGCCCCAGGCCCGTGCCGCCCTCGCGCCCGCTCACCAGCGGATAGAAGATGCGCTCGGCGAGCTCCGCGGGCACGCCCGGCCCATCGTCCTCGATGGAGATGGCGATCGCGTGGCGGTGGCGCAGCCGCGCGATGGTCACCTGGCGCGCGATGCGCGTGACGAAGCGGATTTCGCCGCGGCCGCCGGTCGCCTGCGCGGCGTTGCGCGCGACGTTGAGGATCGCCTGGATGAGCTGCTCCTTGTCGCCGGTGAGGTCCGGCAGGCTCGTGTCGTAGTCGCGCCGCACCGTGAAGTCCTCGGGGAATTCCGCGAGGAGGAGGGTGCGCACGCGCTCGGTGACTTCATGGATGTTGATCGCCTCGACGCGCGGCAGCCGGCTCGGCGTGAGGAGGCGGTTCATGAGCGACTGCAGCCGATCGGTTTCCTTCACGATGACCTGCGTGAACTCCTTCAGCTCGGGGTCGCCCAGCTCGCGCTCGAGGAGCTGCGCCGCGCCGCGAATGCCGCCCAGCGGATTCTTGATCTCGTGGGCGAGGTTGCGGATGAGCTCCCGGTTGGCTTCCTGCTGCTCGAGGATCTTCGCCTCGCGCGCGATCTTCAGCTGCTGCTCGAGCTCGCGCAGCTCGAGGAGGATGCGCGAGGCCCCGGCTTCCAGCGGCGTGATCACGCAATGCAGGTGCACGACCTCGCCGGCGAGGTCGAGCGCCAGGTCGTGCTCGTTGAAGCCGGCGTCGGCGTCGAGCGATTGGTGCAGCCGGTCCATGAACTCGGGGTTTCCCGGCAGCGCCTTGTCGAGCGCGACGCCGATGAAATGCTTGCGGCCATGCGCGAGCAGCGTCTCGGCCGCGGGATTGGCGTACGTCACATGAAGGGTCTCATCGAGCATCAGCACGGCGGTGGAAAGCAGCTCGAGACCGGGGTACTGCGTCACGAGCTTCGCGCTGGAGAAAAAGCAATAAGCGCGCCAGCCAGGGTGGCTGGCGCGTCGGCGGAACGGGGATGCCGGAAGGGGAGACTGCGCGAGGCTAGGGCTTCAGCGCGCCGAGCTCTTTTTTGAGCGCCTCGATATTTTTCTCGTGCTCGGCGACGGTAGCTTGCAGGCCACGGATGCGGCCGGAGGCTTTGTCGATGCTGTTGCGCATTTCCACCAACTGCGACGGCGAGGGATCCGCAGCCTGCTGCGCCGCGCGAACCGCCGCGACCAGCATCGGGTTCTGCTGCTCCTGCGCGACGGAGTTGCGCGCGGTGGTGAGCGTGTCTTCCTCGCGCTGCAGCTCTTCCTCGAGGATCCTGCGGCGGTCGTTGTCGCGCTTCTTCTGCATCTGCGGCTCGATCGATGCGAGCGTCGGCGCCGCCGAGGAATTCGCGTAGCTGGCCTTCGAATCGCTCTTCGGCGCATCCACGCGCTCCAGCGTGGCGACCGTTTTCGGCGCGGACGCCCGCGCGGACACCGGCACGGCGACCCCGGGCATCAACGTGAGGGGTTCGAGCTCCATCACCACAGCGCCCTTGATGGGCTTGTTGGAATAGGTGACGCGCCCGCTCTCGTCGGTGTGCTTGTAGATCGTCGTCTGCGCGAAGGCGCTCGTCGCAGCGACGGCGAGGCACGCGATCCACACGATCTTCATCCCGCGCTCCCTTCCGCGATATGGGACGGACAGAATAGGCAGCGGTCATGGAAAAAGCAACAAGATCAATGAGATGGAAGTGCAAACGCGCAACAGGTTGTGGTTCTGGATAGCGCCGGACACAAGCGCAGGGGCGGCGAGGGAAGCAAAAAGGGGCGGAGGACCGCCCCTTTCCGCGGCCGGCATGCAGGGCTTCAGGACGAGTAGTACATGTCGAATTCGACCGGATGCGTCGTCATGCGGAAACGCTGGACCTCCTCGTACTTGAGCGCGATGTAGGCGTCGATCATGTCGTTAGTGAAGACACCGCCTCGCGTGAGGAACTCGCGGTCCTTGTCGAGCTCCACCAGCGCTTCGTCGAGCGAGGCGCACGGGTGCGGCACTTTCTCGGCTTCCTCCGGCTCGAGGTCGTACAAGTTCTTGTCGAGCGGATCGCCGGGATGGATCTTGTTCTGCACGCCGTCCAGGCCCGCCATCAGCAGCGCGGCGAAGCACAGGTACGGATTCGCCGTCGGGTCCGGGAAACGCACCTCGACGCGACGACCCTTGGGGCTCGACACGAAGGGAATCCGGCACGAGGCCGAGCGGTTGCGCGCGGAGTAGGCGAGGTTGATGGGCGCCTCGAATCCCGGGACCAGGCGCTTGTACGAGTTGGTGCCCGGGTTGGTGATCGCGTTCAACGCCTTCGCGTGCTTGATCACGCCGCCGATGTAGAACAGCGCGAACTCCGAGAGTCCCGCGTAGCCGTCGCCGGCGAACAGGTTCTGCCCACCCTTCCACACCGACTGGTGCACGTGCATGCCCGAGCCGTTGTCGCCGACGACAGGCTTCGGCATGAAGGTCGCAGTTTTGCCGTACGAGCGGGCCACGTTCCACACCGTGTACTTGAGGATCTGCAGCCAGTCGGCGCGCTTCACCAAAGTGTTGAACTTGGTGCCGATCTCGCATTGCCCGGGTGCGGCCACCTCGTGGTGATGCACCTCGACTTCGACGCCCTGCTCCTCGAGCGCGAGGCACATGGCCGAACGCATGTCCTGAAGCGAATCCACCGGCGGCACCGGGAAGTAGCCGCCTTTTACCGGCGGACGATGCGCGAGGTTGCCGCCATCGAATTTTCCGTCAGTCGACCAGGGGGCTTCTTCGGAATAGATCTTTACGGAGCAGCCCGACATGTCGACTTTCCACTCGACCGCGTCGAATACGAAGAACTCGGGCTCGGGACCGAAATACGCTGTGTCGCCCAGGCCGGTGCTCTTGAGGTAAGCCTCGGCCTTCTTGGCGATGGTGCGCGGATCGCGCTCATAGCCCTTCATCGTCGAGGGCTCGAGCACATCGCACGAGAGCACCAGCGTCGGCTCGTCGAAGAACGGGTCCATGCGCGCCGAATCCGGATCCGGCATCAGCAACATGTCGGAAGCTTCGATGCCCTTCCAGCCGGCGATCGACGAGCCGTCGAACGCATGGCCGTCCTTGAACTTGGCTTCGTCGAAGAACTTGGTGGGCACCGTGACGTGCTGCTCCTTGCCCTTCGTATCCGTGAATCGCAGGTCGACGAATTTGACCTCGTTTTCCTTGATTGTCTTGAAGACGTCGCCTACTGCCATTGATCTCTCCTGATTTGTTGGTTGTGCCCGAAAAATGGAGGTACGGCCGCTGAGGCCGAACGGAGGTCATAAAGTAGCGAGAACTATGCCATTCGAGTCCCTGCCTAACTCCTTGATGCCGTTGAATTTGAAGCGCGTTGGCGTGCATTTGTGCACTATCATGGTGCGCTCGTGGCACCGCTGCACCATGATAGAGCAGGAGAATCATAAGTGCGAGACCGCTTCGCCATACTATTAAATAAGGCGCGGCCACGGGCGGGCTGAATTATCATGACGGCGCTCCCTTCGCCTCTACCTCGACCCCCGACCGCTTCTTCCCCGATGGATCGCTACGTCGTCATCGGCAATCCCGTTTCGCACAGCCTTTCGCCTGCGATCCACGCGCATTTCGCGGCGCAGGCGGCAGACTGCATCGAATACGGCACCCTGCTCGTTCCCCCCGGGCAATTCATGTCGCACGCGCAGCGCTTCTTCGACGAGGGCGGCCAGGGCGCGAACGTGACGCTGCCCTTCAAGGTGAATGCGTTCCATTGGGCCGGCGCTCGCAGCGCGCGCGCCGAAACCGCGGAAGCGTCCAATTTCCTGGCGATGCGCTCCGGGGTCGTCGAGGCCGACAATACGGACGGCGCGGGACTCGTCTCCGACCTCATCCGCAACCTGGGCGTGTCGCTTCGCGGCAAGCGCATCCTCATCGTCGGCGCCGGTGGTGCGGCGCGCGGCGTGATCGCGCCGCTGCTCGCCGAAGGGCCCCTGCATGTGGTCGTCGCCAATCGCACGCTCGAGCGCGCGCGCGAGCTTGCCAGGCGCTTCAGGTCGATCGAGGCGGTGCCCATCGACGCGATTCCCGAGCATGGCTTCGACGTCGTCGTGAACGCGACATCGACCTCGACGCATGGCGAGCCCTTGCCCGTGCCCGATCGCGTCTTCGAAAGCGCCGGCATCGCCTACGACATGTCCTATGGACCCGCTGCGAAAGCGTTCGTGGAGCGCGCGCTCCTCCTCGGCACGAGGGCCTCCGACGGGCTCGGCATGCTCGTCGAGCAGGCCGCGGAGTCCTATTTCCTCTGGCGCGGGCGGCGGCCGGAAACGGCGCAAGTCCTCGCGGAACTGCGGTCTCGCTTCGCGTGAAGAAGGCGCTGCGCTTCTCGGCGTGGCTCGCCCTCGCCCTCGCCGCGATCTTCCTCGCGGTTCAACTTTCCTACCTCGCGCGTGTCTGGTGGTGGAGGGACCACAATCCGCAGGCCACCGCGTTCATGGAGGCGCGCCTCGATGCGATGCGCGCGCGCAATCCGCAGGCCAGGCTCGCGCACGCGTGGGTGCCGTACGACCGCATCTCGCCCGCCTTGAAGCGCGCGATCGTGGTGGCTGAAGATTCGCGCTTCGTCGACCATGAGGGCTTCGACTGGGACGCGATAGAGAAGGCGCGCGAGAAGAACCGCAAGAAGGGAAAGGTCGTCGCGGGCGGCTCGACCATCTCGCAGCAGCTCGCCAAGAACCTTTTCCTGTCGGGGGAGCGCACGCCCTGGCGCAAGGGACAGGAAGCGCTGATAACGGTGATGATCGAGCATTCGATGGACAAGCGGCGGATTTTGGAGATCTATCTCAACGTGATCGAGTGGGGTGAGGGCGTTTTCGGCGCCGAGGCGGCCGCGCGCCACTATTACGGCGTGGGCGCGGCGACGCTCGGGGCGGAGCCCTCGGCGCGTCTTGCGGCGATGGTTCCGAACCCGCGTTTCTACGACCGCAATCGCAACACGGCATTCCTGGCGCGCAAGACCCAGATGATCCTCGCGCGCATGCCGGCGGCGGAGCTGCCGTGATGGCGCCCGCGCCCGCGGCTCGCCAGCGGGAGGTGGCGCCGTCCAACTCGCCCCAGGAGTTGCGCGAAGCCGTCGAGCTGCGCGTCGCCGAGCTGCATCGCGAGGAGGGACTTCCTCCCGATCGCGAAGAAGTCGCCCGCAGCGTTCGCGACCTGATCGACGAGCTGCACGCCGCCGACGTCGCCTACATCCTCGAGGGGCTTCCGGTCGAGGACCGCCTCTGGGTGTGGGGGCTGGTGGAGCCCGATCGCGAGGGCGACGTTCTCCTGGAAGTCTCCGATGCGGTGCGCGACACCCTGCTCGCCGACATGGACAACGCCGAGATCGTCGCGGCGACCCAGGATCTCGACGCCGACGAGATCGCCGACCTTGCACCCGACCTCCCCGATGAAGTGGTGCAGGACATCATCGAGGCGCAGGACGTCGAGGACCGCGCGCAGTTGCAGACCGCGCTCTCTTATCCAGAGGGCACGGTGGGCTCGCTCATGGATTTCGAGGTGGTGAGCATCCGCGATGACGTGGATTGCGAGGCCGCGCTGCAGTACCTGCGACGCTACGACGAGCTTCCCGGCCAGACCGACGCGCTCTTCGTGCTCGACCGCGACGGGCGCCTGAAGGGCTCGCTGCCCTTGAACCGCCTCCTGGTCACCAATCCCGACGTCGAGGTGGCCGGCCTCTACGACTCCGACGTGATGAGCTTCACCCCGGAGAGCGACGCCGACGAGGTGGCCCAGGCGTTCGAGCGCTACAACCTCATCTGCGCGCCGGTGACCGATCGCGAGGGACGGGTGCTGGGCCGCGTGACGGTGGACTCGGTCCTCGAATACGTGCGCGACCGGCAGGAAGCGCACGAGCTCGGCAAGGTGGGCCTGCGCGAGGAAGAGGACATCTTCTCGAGCGTTTGGGCGAGCGCGAAAAACCGCGGGCCATGGCTTGCGTTGAACCTCTGCACCGCGTTCGTCGCCTCGCGCGTGGTCGGCGCCTTCGAAGGCTCGATCGCCAAGCTCGCCGCCCTCGCGGCTCTGATGCCGATCGTGGCCGGCATCGGCGGCAACTCCGGCAACCAGACGACGACGCTCATCGTGCGCGCGCTGGCCCTCGGGCAGGTGAGCACGCAGAACGCGCGGCGCCTCCTCATGAAGGAGCTGGGCATCAGCGCGCTGAACGGAGTCATCTGGGGCGGCGTCCTGGGAGTCGCCGCCTGGCTCCTTTACCGCAACGTGGCCCTCGGCGGCGTGATGGCGCTCGCGATGCTGCTGAACCTCGTGGTCGCGGCACTCGCCGGCATCTTCATCCCGCTCACCATGGAGCGCCTCGGCCGGGATCCCGCGGTCGGATCGAGCGTGTTCCTCACCTTCGTCACCGACAGCATGGGGTTCTTCATCTTCCTGGGGCTCGCCACCGTCTTCCTGCTGTAGCCATGCGCCTTTTCCTCGCGCTCTGGCCGGACCCTCGTGCGCGAGACGCATTGGCCGAGGTCGCGCGATCGCTCGCCAAGCTGGCTTGCGGCAAGCCGGTGCCCGCGGCAAAGATCCACCTCACGCTCGCTTTCCTCGGCGAAGTCGCCCCCGAGAGGGTCGACGCGGTGCGCGACGTCGCCCGATCGGTGCGCGGCGCGCCCTTCGATCTTGTCCTGGATGCGATGGGGTCGTTCCGCAAGGCGCGCGTGGCGTGGGTCGGATCGAACAGGCCGCCCGAGCAGCTCGTGCGCCTGCAGTCGGATCTCGAAGCGGGCTTGCGCGCGCGCGATTTCGCGCTCGAGGAGCGGCCCTTCGCCGCCCACGTCACCCTGGCGCGCAAGGTCGCGCTCGAGGTGCCGCCTGCCGCGATGGCACCCATCGGCTGGCGGGCGGGCGAATACGTGCTCGCGAGTTCCGAGACTGGATCCGGGCGCTATTCGATTCTGGAGGGATGGTCCCTGGAGGGGGACTAGGGAAACTTCACCCGCTTGCGAGGCGCTACCCGGCCGTGTTGCTTGCCGCGGTGCGGCGACCGGTCGGGTCGCGCCTCGTATTCGGGTCCAGCCGTTGCCTCTACTAGCTCATCGGCTTGATCAGCGGCGTGATGACTGGGGTGACCGCGGGAGCCATCGTCGGCTTCATCGGGGCCATCGAACTCATCGCGGGCTTACGCTTCGCCGCTTTCCTCTTGGCTGGCTTCTTCTTGGCCGCCTTGCGGGCCGGCCTCTTCTTCGCAGCCTTTTTAGAAGACTTCTTTTTCGAAGCCTTCTTTTTTGAAGATTTCTTCTTTGAAGCCTTCTTCTTGGAAGATTTCTTCTTCGCTACGCGCTTCTTAGATGATTTCTTCTTCGCTTTTTTGGCTTTTTTGGTGGATTTTTTCTTCGCGGCTTTTTTCTTCGCTGCCATGGTGTATTCCTTTCAATGTTGACCGATTGTCTGTCGTGCGATCCGCCCGGATGGGTGGTTTGTCGCACTACCAAGCGTTCGGATTCGCATCGAACTAGTTGGTGAGGCGATTCTGACTCAATGCCGCGAAGTCAAGCGTGACTATTTGATCCGACTCAGCGCTAATTGGTATCGTGTCGATACCAACAAGGCGCGCATCGCGCGATTTATCGCTCGCGAGCGGCGGACAGGCGTTTTTCGAGCGCGAACAGCGATTCGACGCTCTCGCGCTCGCGCACTTCGAGGGCGCGGCCGCGATCGACGAGCACTTCGCAAGGTCGCGGGCGCGAGTTGTAGTTCGACGCCATCGCCATCCCGTATGCGCCGGTGGAGAGGATCGCGAGAAGGCTTCCGGGTGCGATCGCGAGCGAGCGCTCGACGCCGAGCACGTCGGCCGATTCGCACACCGGGCCAACCACGTCGTACTGCCCGGGCGCCGCCACACCGTCCTCGCTCACCGCGACGATCTCGTGGTACGCCTCGTAGAGGGCGGGGCGCATCAGCTCGCTCATCGAGGCGTCGACCACCGCGAAGCGCTTCGCCTTGTCGAGCTTGAGGTATTCGACGCGCGTGAGGAGCACGCCCGCCGGGCCGGCGATGGCGCGCCCCGGCTCGAGCATCACGTGGAAGCCGCTCCCGGAGAGCTTCCTCGCCAGCGCCTGGCAGTAGGCGCGGATGTCCAGCGTCACCTCGTCGCGGTAGCGGATGCCGAAGCCGCCGCCCAGGTCGAGGTGCTCGGGTTTCACGCCCTGGGCGGCGAGTGCCTCGGCCAGCTCCACCACGCGCTCGAGCGCCTCGTCGAGCGGGCCCACCTCGAGGATCTGCGAGCCGATATGGCAGCCGACGCCGATCACGCGCAGGTTCGGCAGCGACGCGGCGTGGCGGTACGCGCCGATGGCGCGCGCGTGCGGAATGCCGAACTTGTTGCCCGCCATGCCGGTGGAGATATAGGGATGCGTGCGCGCGTCAACATCCGGATTGATGCGCAGCGACACGGGGGCGCGCTTGCCCATGGAGCCGGCGATCGCATTCAGGCGCTCGAGCTCGGGCTCGCTCTCCACGTTGAAGCAGCGGATGCCGGCGGCCAGCGCCGTGCGCATCTCGGCTTCCGACTTGCCGACGCCGGAGAAGATCACGCGGTCGGCGCGCCCGCCCGCGGCGAGCACGCGCGCGAGCTCGCCGCCGGAGACGATGTCGAACCCGGCGCCCAGCTGCTGCAGCGCATCGAGGATGGCGATGTTGGAGTTCGCCTTCACCGCGTAGCAGACCAGGTGGTCGATGCCGGCCAGGCCCTCGTCGAACTCACGGAACGCCGTCTCTATGGCCGAGCGCGAATAGACGTAGCAGGGCGTGCCGAAGCGCCGCGCGATCTCCTCCAACGCGACCCCGTCGAGCGAGAGCTCGCCCGCATTGCGCTGCAGGAACTTCATGGCGTGGAGGGCGTGCCGGGCGGCAGCGTCGGTGGAGTCGGGGCGTTGGGCGCGGGCTGCGGCGCCGCCTCCGGAATCCGAAGCGGCCCCTTCTGGCCGCACGCGGGGAGCATCGCGACGGCCGCGACGAGAGCGAGGGCGCGTATCATGCCGGGCATTATGACGGAATCGGAATTCCATCGGGCCGTGGACGCGGTGCTCGCGCGCGTCGAGGCGTCGGTCGAGAACGAGGACGGCCTCGACGTCGACCTCGAAAGCGGCATCCTCACCATCACCTGCCCCGACGACACGCGCGTGATCGTCAATCGGCAGACGCCCAACCGCGAGATCTGGGTCGCGGCGCGCTCCGGCGGCTTCCACTTCACGTGGCGCGACGGCCAATGGCGCGACACGCGCTCCGGCGACGAGCTCTTCGCCTGCCTCGCGCGCATCATCGAGTCGCAAGCGGGCGTAAACGTCGACTGGAAGTGACGCGGGCGCGCCAAAAGCGCCGCAAAACGCCGCGAACCGGAGTTGGTTTCGACTCGACACGATAAATCGGCGCCGCAAAAGCTTGACAATTTCGTGTCGGGCCGATACTAATGCCGGAATGCGGACGTTTCCGCGATGGAGGAGCGCCTGGACAAGAACCCGCTCGTCCTTCTCGAGCTGGTCGAGAGGCTTGGAAACCTGATGCGCACGGAGCTGCGCAAGTCGGTGACCGACGAATCGATGCAGCCGGTCCACCTCCAGTCGCTCACCTATATCAGCAGGGCGAACCGCTACTCGAACACCCCGCAGGCCCTTGCCGACTACCTCGGCCTCACCAAGGGCACGGTGTCGCAGACGCTGCTGCTGCTCGACCGGCGCGGCCTGATCGAAAGGTTCGAGGACGATGTCGACCGGCGCGTGGTGCGCCTGAGGCTCTCGTCGGCGGGCGAGCGGCTCCTGTCCGAATCGCAGCCGGCGCTGGCCTGGCAGAACGCCACCCGCAATATCAGCCCCAACCGCATCCGCAACGCCACCTCGGCATTGCGCGAGGCGCTCATCACCCTGCAGGAAGACAACGAGGCGACGACCTTCGGCGCCTGCCAGAGCTGCAGCTGGTGCCAGAAGCTCTCGCAGCGCATCTATCGCTGCGGGCGCATGGGCGACCGGCTCTCCGGGCCCGAGACCCGGAAGATCTGCCGCATCTACAAGGCGAAGGTCGAGGAGGTCGTCTAGAGGCGCTGGCGGGCGCGCGCGATCGCCGCGCGCACCGCTTCCGGCGCCGTGCCGCCCACGTGATTGCGGGAGGCGACCGAGCCTTCAGGGGTGAGCACCGCGCGCACGTCCTCGCCGATGAGGGGCGAGAAGCCGCGCAGCTCCGCCATTCCCAGCTCGGCGAGCCCCTTGCCGGCCGTTTCGGCGCTGCGCACCGCGCGGGCCACGATCTCGTGCGCGTCGCGAAACGCCACGCCCTTCCTCACCAGGTAGTCGGCGAGGTCGGTCGCGGTGGCGTGTCCCAGATTCAGGGCTTGCCTCATGCGCTCGCGGTTGGGCTCGATTCCCTTGAGGAGCTCGGCCAGCAGCGCCAGGACGTCGCGCAACGTGTCCGCGGTGTCGAAGAGCGGCTCCTTGTCTTCCTGGTTGTCCTTGTTGTATGCGAGCGGCTGCCCCTTGATGACCGTGAGCATCGTCACCAGCGAGCCGTAGACGCGCCCGGTCTTGCCGCGCATCAGCTCGGGCACGTCGGGATTCTTCTTCTGCGGCATGATCGAGGAGCCGGTGCAGAAGCGATCCGCGATCGCCACGAAGCCGAAGGACGGGCTCATCCAGATCACCAGCTCCTCGGACAGGCGTGAGACGTGCGCCATCGTCAGTGCCGCCGCGGCGAGGAATTCGACGGCGAAGTCCCGGTCCGAGACCGCGTCGAGCGAGTTCTCGCAGACGCCGTCGAAGCCCAGCTCGCGCGCTACCGCCTCGCGGTCGATGGGGAAGCTGGTCCCGGCCAGCGCCGAGGCCCCGAGGGGCAGGCGGTTCACGCGCTTGCGGCAATCGGCGAGGCGCTCGGCATCGCGGCTGAACATTTCGAAGTAGGCCATCAGGTGATGGCCGAAAGTCACCGGTTGGGCCACTTGCATATGGGTGAAACCCGGCATCAGGGTGTCGACGTGCTTCTCGGCCAGGTCGACGAGGCCCCCGCGCACCCGCTTCAGGAGCCCCGCGAGCTCGTCGATCTGCGCGCGCAGCCACAGGCGGATGTCGGTGGCGACCTGGTCGTTGCGCGAGCGCGCGGTGTGCAGGCGCTTGCCGGCGTCGCCGACCAGCTCGGTCAGCCGGTGCTCGATGTTGAAGTGCACGTCCTCGCGCTGGAGCGACCAGGCGAAGCGCCCGGCCTGCACGTCGGCCAGGATCGACGCCATGCCGCGCTCGATGGAAGCCAGGTCTTCGGCGGAAATGAGCTTGCACGCCGCCAGCATCCGCGCGTGGGCGAGCGAGCCCTGGATGTCGAATTCGGCCAGCCGCTGGTCGAAGGAGACCGACGCGTTGAAGCGCTGCGTGAGGCTGTCGATGGGCTCGGCAAAGCGCCCCGACCATGCCTTGCCGGCGGGTGCTTTCCCGTCCGGTTTGTCGTCTTGTTGCATGGAAGCGGCGTCAATGGCCCAATTGGGTACCGTGGCGAGTATAAATCAGACGGGTACGGGCATCAGGCTGCCGAACTTCTGCAACCTCGGCGTGATGCTGCGTTCCCTCCTCATCGTGAACCTGTTGCTGGTGGCCGCGGCGGTGATCCGCTCGTCCACGGTCGACAGCATCTGGTTCGAGTTCCTCGTGTTCGCGGCCTTCGGCGAGCCGGTCCTCATCCTCAGCCTGGTGGCGCTGTGCGCCGCGCGCCGCTGGCTTCACGCCATGGGCTACGTGGGCGCGCTCGCAGCGCTCGCCGTCTTCGAGATGCTGGTGGGATGGTTTTTCTACGAGGCCTCGGGCGGCCTCCTCCTCCTCGACCGGCGCCCGATGAGCTTCGGGCAGGTGATGTTCACCGTGTTCTTCATCACCGCGGTGACCATCGCCTACTTCGACCTGCGCGCGCGAGCCCTCTCGCCCGCCATTGCGGAAGCGCGCATCCAGGCGCTGCAGGCGCGCATCCGTCCGCACTTCCTCTACAACAGCATCAACGCCGTGCTTTCCCTGATCCGCTCCGAGCCGCGCCGCGCGGAGCGCGCCCTCGAAGACCTGGCCGACCTTTTCCGGGTTCTGATGGCGGATAACCGAACCCTGGCCCCCATCGCCAACGAGGTGGAGCTCGCGCGCAAATACCTCGAGCTCGAGCTGCTGCGCCTGGGCGAGCGCCTCAAGGTTACCTGGCGCACCGACACGATGCCGGGGGACGCCCTGGTGCCCCCGCTCGTGCTGCAGCCGCTGGTCGAGAACGCCGTGTACCACGGCATCGAGCCCTCGGACGCCGGCGGCGAGATCGAGATCGACATCGCCCTGGCCGGCGGGCAGCTGGTGATGGAGCTGAAGAACCCGTTCCCGGGCGGCGGGCGCCACTCGGCCGGCAACCGCATGGCGATCGTCAACATCCGCGAGCGCCTGCAGCTGCACTTCGACGTGGAGGCGAGCATGCGATCGGAAGTCAAGGACGGAACCTACAAGGTCACGATCCGGCTGCCCTACATCACCAAGCCCGCCTGATGCTCGCCTCCTCCGACGTCCCGCGCATCCTCATCGCCGACGACGAGGGCCCGGCGCGCGCGCGCCTGCGCGACCTCCTCGACGAGTGCCGCGAGAGCTTTCCGCTCGCCATCGTGGACGAGGCGCGCAACGGCCGCGAGGCCCTCGACGTCCTGAACCGCGAGAAGATAGACATCGTCCTGCTCGACATTCGCATGCCGGAGATGGACGGCATGGAGGCCGCGCGCCATATGTCGGGCATGGCCGAGCCGCCGGCGATCATCTTCACCACCGCCTTCGACTCCTACGCCATCAAGGCCTTCGAGGTGAACGCGATCGACTACCTGTTGAAGCCGATACGCGCCGAGCGCCTGCTGCTGGCGCTGGGCAAGACGCGCGCTACGCCGCCGGTATCGCGCCAGGCCCTCGACGCCGCCTCCAACCTGCCGCGCCGCCACCTCTCCGTCCATGAGCGCGGCAAGATCGTCCTGGTGCCGGTCGCCGACGTCCTCTACCTGCGCGCGGAGCTGAAATACGTGACCGTGCGCACCGTCGAGCGTGAGCACCTTGTCGAGGAGTCGCTCACCCACCTGGAAGAGGAGTTCGACGACGCCTTCGTTCGCATCCACCGCAACTGCCTGGTGGCGCGCGCCGCGATCGTGGGCTTCGAGAGGAACGCCGAGGAAAGCGAGTCCGGCTGGGCGGTGGTGATAAAAGGCACGGGAGAGAAATTACCGGTAAGCAGGAGGCAGCACAGCGTCGTCAAGCAGTTCAGGTGAAAAGTGGTGTCAGGTACGACTTGAAATTGGGGTCGGGTACGGACTCTTTGTCAGCTAGGGCGAGCTGCACATATTCCGCGATAGCCAACGAGAATGCGTACCCGACCGCAATTTCAAGCGCGTGAGAATG
>JANLXC010000026.1:0-12528 GCA_031364925.1 Burkholderiales bacterium
AGCTTCGCGAGCAACAGCACGGGCACTTTTTCATACAACATCGCGGCGCCGGCCGGACTCGCGAGCACGGCGGCCGGCTTCGGCATGCCTTCATTCTCCGGGACCAAGCAGATCGAACGCCAGCCGTTCTAGTAACATCGCGCCATGGCCACCGCGCTTTTCACCCACGGCGATTGCACGCTGCACGAGATGGGCGCGGGGCATCCCGAATCGCCGCAACGCCTCAAGGCGATCCTCGCGGCGCTGGAATCCTCCGGCCTCGCCGCGAAGCTCGCGCTGCGTGAAGCGCCCGAAGCGTCGCGCGAGCACCTCGAGCGCGTTCACGACGGCGCCCACGTCGACCTCATCTTCGAGTCCGCGCCGCAGCGCGGCTATGCCTACCTCGATCCCGACACGTCGATGAATGCGAAATCGCTCTCGGCCGCGTTGCGCGCCGCGGGCGCGGTGGTGGGCGCGACGGACATGGTGATGTCGGGAGAGGCGCGCAACGCTTTCTGCGCCGTGCGCCCGCCCGGCCACCACGCCACGCCCGCGCGGCCCATGGGCTTTTGCATCTTCAACAACGTGGCCATCGGCGCGATGCACGCGCTCGAGGCGCACGGGCTCGAGCGCGTCGCCATCCTCGACTTCGACGTGCATCACGGCAACGGCACGGAGGACGCCTTCCACGAGGATCCTCGCGTCATGATGTGCTCCACGTTCCAGCATCCGTATTACCCGTACTGCGGCGCGGACTCGGGGAACGAGCACATCATCAACGTGCCGCTGCCGGCGATGACCGACGGGCGCGGTTTCCGCGAGGCGGTGGAGCGGGATTGGCTGCCGGCGCTCGAGGCGTTCAAGCCGCAGATGATTTTCGTCTCCGCCGGGTTCGACGCGCACAAGGACGATCCCCTCGCGTACCTGAAGCTGGGCGACGAGGATTATCGCTGGGTCACGGAGCAACTGGTCGAGGTCGCCGAGCGCCATTCCCAAGGGCGCGTCGTCTCGACGCTCGAGGGCGGCTACAACACCGAGGCGCTCGGGCGCTGCGTGGTCGAGCACGTGCGCGTGCTCGCGGCTTGATCTTCACGCTTCGCTCGACCTGACCCGAATATGCTTTATCACCCAGCGCGCCATCGGCGGCGCGTCGATGCCGGCGGGCACCGTATTACTGGCTGGGCGGGTTCCCCGCCGGCGGCCGCGGCGGGAGGAGGCCGATCAACGCCCAGTTCTGGGTGTTGATGGCGGTGTGGATGATGTTGCGGTAGCGCGCGGCCTGCGCGTACGCCCAGGGAGATGCGAGGAAGTTCTGGTAGAGCTCCTCGAAGGTCTGCGCGTTGCAATAGCCGCTGTAAGCGCATGCGAGCTGGGGCTCGCGATTCAACGTGACGCAATCGGAAGTCATGTCGCACGCGACCAGCGAGAACGCGCCAAGGAACGCGGACGGCTCGGGAATCTCGCCGTTCGGGCCGATGTGCAGCTGCGTCGCGATCGCCGATTGCGCGAGGAAATTGCCGACAATGATCATCGCTTCCGGATCGCGCGTCTCCAGGAGGCCGATCACGCGCGAGAAGTCGTCGTTCGCGATGGGCCGCGCGGTGTTCGCCGCCTGCTCCGGGGTGCGGTTGCTCTGGTTCAACTTCGCGTTCAGCTCGGCTACGAGCATGCGCGCCTGCGCGCGCGGATCCCCCTGTTGGGCGGCGGCCGCGTAGAGGTCTTCGATCTCCTTCTGCGAGATCTTCGTGCCCTGGAAGCGCATGCACCGCTGCGTGTTGTCCGCGGCCTCGTAGGCTGCCACGCGCTTCGTGTTGTTCGCGTCGCCGGGGGTAAGGCCCGCCATGAACTGCTTGCGCTGCTTGGCGCTGTACGCGGCGATGTCCTCGTTGATCGTGGTGGTGAACTGGCACTCCTCGAGGGCCTTGGCGAGGTGAAAGCGCTCGTCGCCGGTCAGGCTCGCGCGGCGCGCGTTGAGGGCATCGGCGAAAGCCTTCAGGTCACGCGCGGCGCGGAAGTCGACAGAGGCGGGCGAGGCGCGCATCTGCTCGGCGCGGGGCACCGGGGCGGGGAAGGAAACCGGAGTCTGGACGGGCTCGGAGCCCACGCCCATCACCAACGCCTTCATTGCGCCTGCGTCGCTGACCGCGTGCGTTTTCGGGCTGTCAGACTGGCGCGCGGCCGAAACGATTCCCGTGTACTTGCTCGTGATGAGCAGCCCGTACGCTACGAGCGAAGCCAGGCCGATGGCCGTGAGGCGATTCATGCAGGGGAGTTTGGGGTAAAAAGGGTTGTTTCGTCAATGATTTCCGACAGAACGCTGGCGCTTCAGCTACAGCAGCTTTCTGTGACTTTTGTCACAAACCAGGGTCAGACCCCAAGCAGGCAGAACCGGGGTCCGACCCCTAGTGGTGCAGGATCTTCGACAGGAACTGCTGGGCGCGCTCGGAGCGGGGCTTTCCGAAGAAATCGTCCTTCGGGAGGTCCTCGACGATAAGTCCCTTGTCCATGAAAATCACCCGCGTGGCGACCTTGCGGGCGAACCCCATCTCGTGCGTGACGACCATCATCGTCATGCCTTCCTTGGCGAGCTCGACCATCACGTCGAGCACCTCGTTGATCATCTCCGGGTCGAGAGCGGAGGTGGGCTCGTCGAATAGCATGGCGATCGGATCCATCGAGAGTGCGCGTGCGATCGCCACGCGCTGCTGCTGCCCGCCGGAGAGCTGGCCGGGGAACTTGTCCTTGTGGGCAAGAAGGCCCACGCGGTCGAGGAGCTTCAATCCCTTGTCGCGCGCCTCGGGCTCCGGGCGGTTCAGCACCTTCACCTGCGCGAGCGTGAGGTTCTTCTCGACACTCATGTGGGGGAAGAGCTCGAAGTTCTGGAACACCATGCCGATGCGCGAGCGCAGCTTCGAGAGGTTGGTCTTGGGATCCTTCACCGATATCCCATCCACCGTGATGTCCCCCTTCTGGAAGGGCTCGAGGCCGTTCACGGTCTTGATGAGCGTGGACTTGCCGCTTCCGGAGGGCCCGCAGACCACCACCACCTCGCCCTTGGCGACTTCGGTGGTGCAGTCGGTGAGCACCTGGAACTGCCCGTACCACTTGCTGACGTTCTTGATGTCGATCATGGCCATGGAGGTCGGTCCGCCTAGCGAATGACTGCAATTTTCGCCTGCAGCCGCTTCACCAGGAGCGACAGGCTGAAGGAGATGACGAAGTAGACGACCGCCGCGAACGAGTACATCTCGACCAGGCGGTAGTCGCGGTTGGCGATCTTGGCGGAGGCCCCCAGGAAGTCGGTGGCCGAGATCACGTATACGAGCGACGTGTCCTGGAACAGGATGATGGTCTGCGTGAGGAGCACGGGCACCATGTTGCGGAACGCCTGCGGCAGCACGATGTGCCCCATGGTCTGCCAATAGTTCAAGCCGAGCGCGTAGCCCGACCACACCTGGCCGCGCGCCACCGACTGGATGCCGGCGCGCATGATCTCGCAGTAGTACGCCGCCTCGAACATCGTGAAGGTGATGAGCGCGGAGTAGAAGGCGCCCACCTGGATCGGCCGGTCCGCCCCGGTGACCCACGCGCCGATGTAGGGCACGAGGAAGAAGAACCAGAAGATCACCAGCACCAGGGGAATGGAGCGCATCAGGTTCACGTAGGCGCCGGCGATGATCGAGACCGCCTTGATGCTCGACAGCCGCATCATCGCGAGGATGGTGCCGAAGATGATGCCGCCGGTCATCGCCAGCAGGGTGAGGGTGATGGTGAAGGTCATCCCCTCCTTGAACAGGTAGGGGAGCGAGCGCTGGATGACGCCGAAGTCGAATCCGGAATCCATGTCAGTGCCCCGCCAACGGCGCGCCGCCCGCGGCGATCAGGCCCGGAACTCGCACCCGGCCCTCGACCCAGCGCATGAAGAGCACCACGATCAGGTTGGTCACGAGGTAGAGCGTTGTCGCCGCCGCGAACGCCTCGAACACCTGGAACGTCATCTCCTGCATGGCGCGCGCGCGCCCGGTGAGCTCCAGCAGGCCGATGGTGAGCGCGACCGAGGAGTTCTTGATGATGTTCATGAACTCCGAGGTGAGCGGCGGCAGGATGATGCGGAAAGCCTGCGGCAGGATCACGTGGACGTAGGTCTGGGCCTGCGTGAGCCCCATGGCGGTGCCCGCCATGCGCTGGCCGCGCGGCAAAGACTGGATGCCGGCGCGCACCTGCTCGGCCACGCGCACCGACGTGAAGGTGCCGAGGCACAGCACCGCGGGAATGAAGGCGCTCCACGGCGGGGGCATCTGCTTGATCGCATCGCCGAGCCCCTTGGGCAGGAACTCCGGGAACACGAAGAACCAGAGGAACATCTGCACGATGAGCGGGACGTTGCGAAAGATCTCGACGTACGCGTTGCCCAGGCGCACCACCCACGGGTTGCCGGTTGTGCGCAGCGTGCCGACGATCGAGCCGATCACGAGCGCGATCACCCAGGCGCACAGCGCGGTGACGATGCTCCAGCCCAGCCCGACGATGAGGTAGTGCAGGTAAGTGCCCGTGCCGCCCGGCTCGGGCTGGAAGAGGATGTCCCAGTTCCAGTTGTATTTCACGCGCGCCCCCTCAAGTGGACGGGGGCCTCGCAGGCCCCCGTCTCACGGCCGATCTCTTACTGGTACGACGCCTGCTCGCCCGAATCCGTGGGGGAGCCGAACGCCTTGGTGAGCGCGGCGCTCATCGGCACGTTCAGGTTGAGGCCCTTCGGCGGCACCGGTTTCAGGAACCACTTCTCGTAGATCGCCTTGCCGGCACCCGACTTGAAGGTGTTCGCGGTGGAATCGTCGACGATCTTCTTGAACGCCGCATCGTCCTTGCGCAGCATGATGCCGTACGGCTCGACCGACAACGCGGATGCCGAAATTTCGTAATCGGCGGGGCTGCGCGACTGCGCGGCGAGGCTGTAGAGCAGGATGTCGTCCATCACGAAGGCGACGGCGCGCCCGGTCTCGACCATCTGGAACGCTTCCGGGTGGCCGTTGGCCGAGACGATGTTCATGCCGAGGTTCTGCGCGGCATTGATCTCGGTGATCTGCTTGATGTTGGTAGTGCCGGCGGTCGACACGATGGTCTTGCCCTTGAGATCGGCGAGCGTCTTGATGTTCGACGATTTCTTCGCGACCCAGCGGTTGGCGGTGACGAAATGCGTATTCGTGAACCACACCTGCTTCTGGCGCTCGACGTTGTTGGTGGTGGAGCCGCACTCGAGGTCGATGGTGCCGTTGGCCATGAGCGGGATGCGATTGGCCGAGGTCACCAGCTGGTAGTTGACCTTGAGGTTGGGCATGTTGAGGGACTTCTTCACGTCGTCCACGACGCGCATGCACAGGTCCATCGAATAACCCACCGGCTTCTGCTGGTCGTCATAGTAGGAAAAGGGGATGGAAGCATCGCGGTGGCCGATGGTGATGGCGCCGGTCTGCTTGATCTTCTCGATGGTGCCCTGGGCGAACGCGGCCGGCGCGGCCAGCAATGCGACGGCGATGGCTGCAATGGCAGCGCGGGTATTGCGGAACATGTGAGATCTCCTGGTTGGCAATGAGGATGGCGGCTAGGGACTAGCTCCCGAGAGGACCGGCCGCTTCTGGCGGCTAGGATACTCCGGGGGCGGATTGGTGGACAATATGGGTTTCGTTTTGCCGGGCCTCCCATGCATTTTCCTACCCACGAGCAGAAGCAGGCGCTCCTCGAGCAGGTGTTGCGGATCGCCGACCAGAGGCTTCCGGCCGCGGGGGCGAACGAAGCCCGGACCTTCATAGCGCAGTACTACGACAACGTCGACCCCGAGGACCTGGCGGATCGCGCGCCCGAGGATCTTTACGGCGCGGCCATGGCGCACCTCGCCTTCGCGCGGACGTTCGCCTCCGGAATGCCGAAGCTGAGGGTCTACAACCCTCGCGCCGAGGAGCACGGCTGGTCGAGCGCCCACACCGTCATCGAGATCATCAACGACGACATGCCGTTCCTCGTTGACTCGGTGACCATGGAGGTGAACCGCCAGGGCTACACGCTGCACCTCTTCAACCATCCGCTTTTCGCAACGCAGCGCGACCAGGAAGGCCACCTCGTGTCGTTCGGGCCGTCCTCGAAGGAGGGCCGCACCGAGTCGCTGATCCACGTCGAGGTCGATCGCGAGATCGCCCCCGCGAAGCTGAAGGCGCTGGGCGAAGGCGTGCTGCACGTGCTGGGCGACGTGCGCGCCTCCTTCGAGGACTGGGAGGCCATGCGCGCGCGCATGACCGCCATCGTGAAGGAGCTCGAGTCGCCGCCGGAATTCCTGAGGAACGCGGAGACCGCCGAGTCGCGCGCCTTCCTCGAATGGGCTGCCGACCACCATTTCACGTTCCTGGGCTGCCGCGACTACGAGCTGAACGTGGTCGACGGCGAGGACCAGCTGCGCATCGTGCCGCGCTCGGGCCTGGGCGTGTTGCGCGAGCCCAAGCTGGGCGGGGTGTCGGCGAGCTTCGCCGAGCTGCCCGCGCAGCTGCGCGCGCTGGCGCGCGAGCCGCGCCTGCTTGTCCTCACCAAGGCCAACGCACGCTCCACCGTGCATCGGCCGGGCTATCTCGACTACGTCGGCGTGAAGAAATTCGACGCCGCGGGCAAGGTGGTCGGCGAGCGGCGCTTCGTGGGCCTCTACACCTCCTCGGCGTACCACGCCGATCCGAGCGAAGTGCCGCTGCTGCGCCGCAAGGTGGCCCAGGTCATCGCGGCCGCGGGCTTCCGGCAGTACAGCCACATGTACAAGGCCCTGCTGTCCGTGCTGCAGGACTATCCGCGCGACGAGCTGGTGCAGATCGACGTCGATACCCTCCTCGAGACGGCGCTCGGCATCCTGCGCCTGGGCGACCGCCGCAAGACCCGCGTCTTCATCCGCCGCGACCTCTACGGGCGTTTCTATTCGTGCCTCGTATTCCTGCCGCGCGAAAGCTTCAATACCGACGTGCGCATGAAGATCCAGGAGATCCTCAAGAGGCATTTGCGGGGCACGACCGCGGAGTTCACCGTGCACCTCTCGGAAGCGGTCCTCGCGCGCATCCACATCCTGGTGCGCGCGAGCCCCAAGGAGGCGCCGGCCTACGACATCCACGCGATCGAGTCGGACATCGCGCAGGCCACGCGCCGCTGGGAGGACGACCTCAAGATCGCGCTGATCGAGGCGCTCGGCGAGGAGAGCGCCACCGCGATCCTGCGCGGCTACGAGAACGCGTTCCCGATTCCCTACCGCGACCAGATCACCCCGCGCGCCGCGGTGCGCGACATCGCTTTCATCGAGAAGCTCGATGCGGAGCATCCGTACGCGGTGAACCTGTACCGCCCGGTCGAGGCCGACGAGCGCGCGCTGCGGCTTCGCGTGTTCCGCGCCGGCGCCTCGGTGCCGCTTTCCGGGAGCCTGCCGGTGCTGGAGAACATGGGCCTCGAGGCGCTGGACGAGGTGAGCTACGAGATCGCGCGCGAAGGTCGGGAGCCGGTGTTCGTCCACGACTTCGGCCTGCGCAGCCAGCGCCCGATTCCCGACGTGGAGGCGATCAAGCCGCTCACCGAGGAGGCGCTGCTGCGCGTCGCGCGCCGCGAGATCGAGAACGACGGCTTCAACCGCCTCACGCCGATGGCCGCACTGGGCCCGGACGACGTGGTGGTGATCCGCGCCTATGCCAAGTACCTGAAGCAGGCGGGCTTCACCTTCAGCCAGGCCTACATCGAGCAGACCCTGGCCGCGCATCCGGCGATCACCGCCAAGCTCGTGGCACTCTTCCACGCGCGCTTCGATCCGGCGCTCGAGTCCAACCGTGAAGCGCTGCAGAAGAAGCTCGACGACGAGGTGAAGGAGCAGCTGAACGCGGTGCCGGTGGCCGACGAGGACCGGATCCTGCGCCGATTCCTGTACCTCATTCGCGCGACGCTGCGCACCAACCATTGGGTAAAAGGCGCGGACGCCAGGCGCAAATCCTTCCTCTCGTTCAAGTTCCTCTGCGCGCAGGTGCCCGAGCTTCCCGATCCGCGCCCGCTCTTCGAGGTGTTCGTGTACTCGACGCGCTTCGAGTCGATCCACCTGCGCGGGGGCAAGGTGGCGCGCGGCGGCTTGCGCTGGTCCGACCGTCCCGAGGATTTCCGCACCGAGGTGCTGGGGCTGATGAAGGCGCAGGTCGTGAAGAACGCGGTGATCGTGCCCACCGGATCCAAGGGAGGCTTCGTGGTGAAGAACCCGCCACCGGCTTCCGATCGCGATGCCTGGATGAAGGAAGGCATCGAGTGCTACAAGAATTTCCTGCGCGGCCTGCTCGACGTCACCGACAACCTCTCCGGTGGCAAGGTGATCCCGCCGCGCGACGTGGTGCGCCATGACCCCGACGATCCCTATCTCGTGGTGGCCGCCGACAAGGGCACGGCCACGTTCTCCGACATCGCCAACGGCATTTCCGCGGAGTACGGATTCTGGCTGGGGGACGCGTTCGCCTCCGGCGGCAGCGTCGGCTACGACCACAAGAAGATGGGCATCACCGCGAAGGGCGCATGGGAAAGCGTGAAGCGCCACTTCCGCGAGATGGGCGTGGATACCCAGAGCCAGGATTTCACCGTGGCCGGCATCGGCGACATGTCGGGCGACGTGTTCGGCAACGGCATGCTGCTGTCGCGACACATCAGGCTGGTCGCCGCGTTCGACCATCGCCACGTGTTCCTCGATCCGTCGCCGGACGTCGAAGCGAGCTTCGAGGAACGCGAGCGCCTGTTCAACCTGCCGCGCTCGTCGTGGGACGACTACGACAAGAAGCTCATCTCCAAGGGCGGCGGCGTCCATCCGCGTACGGCGAAGGCCATCCCGGTTTCGCGGGAGGCGGCCGCGGTGCTGGGCATCGAGGCGGGCGAGCTGACGCCCGCGGAGCTCCTGAAGGCGATCCTCAAGGCGCCCGCGGACCTCTTCTACAACGGCGGCATCGGCACCTACGTGAGGGCCTCGCACCAGTCCAACGCCGAGGTGGGAGATCGCGCCAACGACGCGATCCGCGTGAGCGGCCGCGAGCTGCGCTGCAAGGTCGTCGCGGAAGGCGGCAACCTCGGCTTCACCCAGCTCGGCCGCGTCGAGTACGCGATGCAGGGCGGGCGCATCTGCACCGACGCCATCGACAACTCCGCCGGCGTGGACAGCTCCGACCACGAGGTGAACATCAAGATCCTGCTGGGCGTCGTCATGGAAGACGGCGAGATGACCCTCAAGCAGAGGAACCAGGTCCTCGCCGAGATGACCGACGACGTCGGGCGCCTGGTGCTCGCCGACAACTATTACCAGACGCAATCGCTCGCGGTGGCGGGCGTGCGTCCGGACAAGCTCCTCGATTCGCAAGCCGGTTTCATCCGCGCGCTCGAGAAGGCCGGCAAGCTCAACCGCGCGGTCGAATTCCTTCCGGCCGACGATGAGATCGCCGAGCGGCGCGCCGCGAAAAAGGGCCTCGCCGCGCCCGAGCGCGCCGTGCTCCTCGCCTATTCGAAGATCGTGCTTTCCGACGAGCTGGTCGCCGCGACTCTCGTGGACGACGAGTACGTTGGCAGCGCGCTCGTCACGTACTTCCCGCCGCTCCTGCAGAAGCGCTACACCGGCGCGATGCCGCGGCATCGCCTGAAGCGCGACATCATCGCGACGGTGGTCGCGAACACGATGATCAACCGCACTGGCAGCGTCTTCGTGCATCGCATGCAGGAGGAGACGGGCGCCACTTCGGAGGAGGTGACGCGCGCCTACATCCTCACGCGCGACATCTTCGCGCTCGAGCAGCTCTGGCTCGAGATCGACGCGCTCGACAACAAGGTCGCCGCACAGCTGCAGTACGAGATGCTGATCGACGTGGGCCGGCTGGTGGTGCGCTCGACCCTCTGGTTCCTGCGCCGGCGCCGCGAGAAGATGGCGATCGCGCAGGTGATCGATATCTTCAGGCCAGGCCTGGTCGCCTTGCGTGAGCTGCTCCCCGGAATTCTCGCGCCCGCCGATCGCGTGTCGTTCGACGCTTCGGTGCAGCGCCTCACAGCCGAAGGCGTACCGGAGGATCTCGCCGCGCGCTACGCCGAGCTGGAAGGCCTTTATGCCGTGCTCGACGCGACCGAGGTCGCCCTCGAGCAGAAGAAGGCGATCGAGCTCATCGGCGCGCTCTACTTCGCGCTGGTGGGCGAGCTCGACCTGCGCTGGATCGCCTCGAAGATCACGCAGCTTCCCACCGACACCTCATGGCAGGCGCTTGCGAGGAACGCGCTGCGAGACGACCTCGCCAGCCAGCAACGCGCGCTCACCTCGACCGTGGCCAAGCTCTCGCCCGATTCCACCGACGCGGCGCAGATGCTCGCGGCGTGGAAGGAGCGCTATGCGCCCGCGATCACGCGCTACAAGAACATGGTGGAGGAGTTGAAGCGCCTGCCGTCGCTCGACCTGGCGGTGCTTTCAGTGCTGCTGCGCGAGCTTCGCGCGCTCGCCTGAAGCAAGTGGTGTCAGGTACGAGTTACTTCTGGCGGACCAGTTCGACACGACGGTTGCTGGCGCGCCCTGCGTCCGTGCCGTTGTCGCCCAGGGGCCGTGTGTCGCCCAGGCCCGCGGTCGAGAGCTGGCCGGGTGTAGCGCCCTTCGCGACGAGCCACATCTTGACGGCGACGGCGCGTTCCTCGGAGAGCTTGCGGTTGGCGGCCGGAGCGCCGGCGTTGTCCGTGTGGCCTTCGATCACCAGCTTCAGCTCGGGGTGGCCGGTGACGAGCGCGCGGATCTCCTGCAGGACTTTCTCGGAATCGGGACGGATGTTCGCCTTCCCGGTGTCGAAATTGATGCCGTAGACAGCGACTCGCCCCGACTTGCCGATCTCCTCGAACCAGCTGCCGGCGTTGGCCTCGAGCTTCTCCTCCATGGCCTTAGGCTCCGCGATCACCACCCTGGACTCCACCGATTCAGGCCCGCCGTTCTCCCCGGACACGACCTGCACGTAGGCGACCGTCTTGCCGCCGCGATCGAGGCGGAAGGAGCCGAAGCCGTCCGAGGCGTTGACCTCGCCGAGGCCGGGGAGGCTCTCGCCCTTGCCCGCGGCGATGGTCTGGAAGCCGACGCGCTTCAACGCCGCTTCGTACTGGCGAACGATCTCGAGGGGCGAAGTGTTCGGCTTGTGCGAGTACTGGTAGGTCGTGATGCGGCCTTCTATCGTCGTCTTGACCGTGGGTTCGGCCGCGCCGCGCTTGTAGGCCGTCACGATCTCGACCGAGTCGAAATCCCTCGCGATGTATTCGCCGACGCTCGCCTGAGGATAGAACTTGAGGAGCGGATGCTCGCGCGCGCCCTCCACGTGGGGGTCGTTCCACGCGGCGAAGGCTGTGGAAAATCCGAAAGCGAACAGTGCGGCGGCGGCTCTTGTCGGCATGGCGCGGGGTCCGATGGAGTGAGGTGAGGCCGCATCATAGCCTCAGGGAATGATGAGCGCGGCCACGACGTTGCGTCCTTCCCCGAGAAGGATGTTGTAAGTCCTGCACGCGGCGGGGGTGTCCATCACCTCGACGCCGATCCCGGCCTTGTAGAGCGGCGCGAGGAGGGACTGGTCGGGGAAGGTGAACTTCGCGCCGGTTCCGAGCAGCACGATCTCGGGCTTGAGCTGCGCGATCGCCGCGAGGTGGTCGGGCCCCAGCGCTTCGACCGACGCGGCGGGCCAGTCGGTGACGATCCGATCGCCGCTCACCACCAGGCTCGCCGAGTGGCGCCTGGCGTTCACCATGACGTAGCCCTCCCCGTAGCCGGTGAATGTGTTGCGCCCCTGCGACTCGTCGCGCTCGAATTTCACGCTAGAATCATAGCGTTTTGCAGCGCAGCATCACAACGAGATGAACCTGAGCGACACCGCCAAGCCCGTGATTCCCGAATTCTCCCGCATCAAGCGCCTGCCGCCGTACGTCTTCAACATCACCAACGAGCTGAAGATGGCGGCGCGGCGCGCCGGCGAGGACATCATCGACCTGTCGATGGGCAATCCCGACGGCGCCACGCCGCGCCACATCGTGGACAAGCTGGTGGAAGTCGCGCAGCGCGACGACACGCACGGCTACTCCGTTTCCAAGGGCATCCCGAGGCTGCGCCGCGCCATCTGCAACTGGTACAAGCGCCGCTGGAACGTGGACCTCGACATGGACCGCGAGGCGATCGTCACCATCGGCTCCAAGGAGGGCCTCGCGCACCTGATGCTCGCGACCCTCGACCGGGGCGACACCGTGCTCGTGCCCAACCCGAGCTACCCGATCCACATCTACGGCGCGGTGATCGCCGGCGCCGACATCCGCTCGGTGCGCATGACGCCGGGCGTGGACTTCTTCGCCGAGGCGGAGCGTGCCATCAGCGAGCTGTTCCCGAAGCCGAAGATGATGATCATCGGCTTTCCTTCCAATCCCACGGCGATGTGCGTCGGGCTCGATTTCTTCGAGCGCGTGGTGGCGCTCGCCAGGCAGCACGGCATCCTCGTGGTCCACGACCTCGCCTACGCCGACATC
>JANLXC010000004.1:0-3904 GCA_031364925.1 Burkholderiales bacterium
CTCACATATCTTTTCATCAGCCACGACCTGGGCGTGATCAGGCACGTGTCCGACCGCGTCGTGGTGATGTACCTGGGCCGGGTCGTGGAGTCGGCGCCGACCGCGGAAATCTATGCGCAGCCCAACCATCCCTACACCGCCGCTCTGATCGCCGAGGTGCCGCGCGTCGACGCGAAACGCCGTGTGTATGTGCCCATTCGCGGTGAGATTCCCTCGCCCCTCGCCCCACCTCCCGGCTGCCATTTCCATCCCCGCTGCCCCCATGCCTTCGCGCGCTGCCGCGTGGAGGTCCCCACCTTGCGCGAGATCGCGCCCGGTCGCCTGTCGGCCTGCCACTTGAACGACCTCCCCAGCCCATGAAATCACCTTTCACTCTCATCAAGCCCTCCGGGCACGCCGTGCCGCTAGTCCTCGATTCGCCCCACAGCGGAACCGATTACCCCGAGGATTTCCGCGCAGCGGTGGCTACCGAGCTGCTGCGCCAATCCGAGGACAGCTTCGTGGACGAGCTCTACGCTTGCGGTCCGGACCTGGGCGCCACGCTCGTCACCGCGAATTTCCCGCGTAGCTACATCGATCCCAACCGCTCGTTCCTCGATGTCGACGCTTCCCTTCTCGAGGCGCCGTGGCCCGGCCCGGCGATTCCGAGCCGCAAGACCGAGCTCGGAATCGGGCTCATCTGGCGCATCCTCGATTCGGGTGAATCGATCTACGCACGCAAGCTTTCGGTGGACGAGGTGAAGCAGCGCATCGTGCGTTACCACCAACCCTACCAACGCGCCGTGAAGGAAGCTCTCGACGCGGCCCACGAGCACTTCGGCGCTGTGTGGCACATCAACTGCCATTCGATGCCGGCATTGAGCGGGCGCATCTCGGAGGAAGGGCCGGGCAAGCCGCGCGCCGACTTCGTGCTCGGCGACCGCGACGGTTCCACCTGCGAGCCGGAGTTCACCGCGTTCGTCGCCAAGACGCTGCGCGACATGGGCTACGAGGTGAAGGTCAACGATCCGTACAAGGGCGTGGAGCTGGTGCGCGCGTTCTCGGACCCGGCCGCGCAGCGCCACAGCCTGCAGGTCGAGGTGAACCGCAGGCTCTACATGGACGAGCGCACGCGCGAGAAAACCGCGGGCTTCGGGAAGCTGCGAGCCGACATCGAGCGCATGCTGAGGGCGGTCGCGCACTATGCCCAGGAGCGCGGCTCCCATGCCTGCGCGGCGGATCACCATGGCCACGATCACGGGCACCACCATCACGACGATCAGGTCCATGGCCATGGGCATGACCATTCTCACGGTTCCTCGCATAATCATCCCCACGATCACGACCACTGAAACCACGCCATGCCTGCCATCGCCGTCGAGCTGAAAGCCCCGGACATCGAGCGCCACCGCCGCTCGCCCTCCGGAACCGAATTCGTCCACACTCTCGACAGCGGCAAGCCCGGGCCGCATGTGATGGTGAACGCGCTCACGCACGGCAACGAAATCTGTGGGGCGATCGTGGTCGACCGGCTGCTGCGCGACGGCGTGCGCCCCACGCGCGGCAAACTCACGCTCGCCTTTGCGAACGTGGAGGCATTCTTGCGCTTCGACCCTGCCAATCCCTACGCCACGCGCTTCATCGACGAAGATTTCAATCGCGTATGGGCGCCGCGCGTGCTCGACGGACCGCGCAACACGCACGAGATGCGCCGCGCCCGGCAACTGCGCCCGTTCGTCGAATCCGCCGACTTCCTGCTCGATATCCACTCGATGCTCGAGCCGAGCCCGCCGGTGATGATCTGCGGGCCCCTGGAGAAGGGGATCCGCTTCGCTTTTGAAGTCGGAATCCCCGAGCACATCGTGAGCGACACGGGGCATTCGAACGGCACGCGCATGCGCGACTACGGTGGCTACGGCGATCCGGCGAGCCCGAAGAACGCGCTCCTGGTCGAATGCGGCCAGCATTGGGAGCGCAATGCCGAGCACGTGGCCTGGCAAACCACCTGGAGGTTCCTGCGCCACCTCGATGTGGTGGACCGAGCGCTGGCCGAGCGCGAGATAGAGCCCGCCGGCGCGCAGAAGCTGATCCGCGTGACCGACGCAGTCGTCGCCACCACGCCGGCCTTCCGCTTCGCGAAGCCGTTCGCGGGATTGGAGGTCATTGCGCGGCAGGGGGACGTGATCGCGTGGGACGGCGACCAGGCGGTGCGTGCGCCGTACGACAACTGCGTGCTGATCATGCCGGTGCCCAACAACGTGAAGACTGGACTCACGGCGGTGCGCCTGGGGCGCGTGGAGTCACGCTAGCAGCCGGCTTTCAGCCTGCGACGTCCTCGCTCTTGCCCGAGGGACGGATGCCGAGCTGCTTCAGTTTCCTGTAAAGGTGCGTGCGCTCGAGGCCAACGCGATCGGCCACGCGCGACATGTTGCCTTCCTCGCGCCGGATGTGGTGCATGAAGTACTGCTTCTCGAACTGCTCGCGCGCGTCGCGTAGCGGCAGGTCGAGGGATACGCCGACCTCCGTGGTCGCCTGCTCGCGCGGACCCAGGTTGAACTCGCGCGCCACGCGGTTCACGTCATCGCCGGTGATGTCGTTGGTGAGGGTGGTGAGCGCAAGCGTCTTCACCACGTTCTGCAGCACCGGGAGGTTGCCCGGCCAGTCGAGGTTGCGCATCACGTTGAGGGCACCCACCGTGAGCGCGCGCAGCGGCACTTCGTTGGCGTCCACCAGCTGCGTGAGCATGGTCATCGCGATATCGGGAATGTCCTCGGCGTGGTCGGTCAACGACGGCACGCGGATGGTGAGCCCCGAGAGCTGGTGGTAAAGGGCGGCGTCGAAGCGCCCGTCCTCCGCCATCGCCGGCAGCGGCCCGGTCGCCGCACAGACGAGGCGCACGTTGAATTTCTCGAGCTTGCCGAGGAGTTGCGCCAGGCCCTTCTGCTCCGCCTTCGAAAGGAGCGCGATCTCCGGGAGGAAGAGCGTGCCTTCGCGCGCCTCGGCCAGCGGTTCGAACGGGTTGCTCGCGAGCCAGTCGGCTTCCTCGGGAGACACCCACGGCGTATTGGGGATGTACAGGTGGCGCGCGCACAGCTCGAAGCCGCATCCTGCTTCGCCCGTGAAGAGCACGGGCGTGCGCAGCCGGCCGACCTGCTCCAGGCGCTGGCGCAACTCCTGGATCACGCGCGCGCGTCCCAGGTTCACCAACGCGAGACCGGTCTTGGGCAGCACGCGCCCGCCGGCGAGCGCCTTTCCTACTGTTGCCAGGAGCTTGGGAAGGCTGATCGGTTTTTCGAGGAAGTCGAAGGCGCCGATGCGCGTGGCTTCCACCGCCGAATCGATGGTGCCGTGGCCCGACATCATCACCACCGGCATGGTGAGCAGGCCGCTACCCGCCCACTCCTTGAGGAGCGTGATGCCGTCGGTGTCGGGCATCCAGATGTCGAGCAGCACGAGGTCGGGGCGCATTTCCTTCCTCGCCGAGCGCGCGGTCTGCGCGTTCTCGGCGAGGCGCACGCCGTAGCCCTCGTCGCGAAGGATCTCGAAAAGCAGTTCCCGGATGCCGACTTCGTCGTCGACGACGAGGATCTGGTTCGCTGACATGCGGGGTTGTTACGCGGCCTTGGACGGCAGGACGATGCTCACGGTGGCGCCGTGGGGCTTCACATTCTCCACCAGGATGCGCCCGTGGTGCTCGTCGACGATCTTCTTCACGATGGCGAGGCCGAGGCCCGTGCCCTTCGGCTTGGTCGTCACGTACGGCTCGAAAATGCGGCCCATCACACCCTCCGCGATGCCCGTGCCATTGTCGCGCACGGTCAGCAGGACGCCGCCCGTGCCCAGGCACGTGGTGTCGTGGATACGCGGATTGTCGACCCCGGTGAGGGCGTCGATCGCGTTCTGGAACAGGTTGTGGAGGACCTGG
>JANLXC010000118.1:0-11614 GCA_031364925.1 Burkholderiales bacterium
TGTCAGGTACGACTTTTCGGTGACGGAGTCTCTCCTCGAAAAGTCGTACCTGACACCACATTTCGTCTCTTACCTTGGCAGCAGGATTCGCACGACCGTAGGCTTGGGCAGCGTGTCGGGATTGTCGATCGTGCCGCGGTCGTTGTAGTGGCGCACGCCGGTGGCGGCGAGGAGGTGGAAGCCGCGCTCCGTGATGGCCCCCGTGGTGGGCTCGTCGAGGACGTTGTGGTGGTGCGACAGGAGCGTCTGCACGCGCGTCACGGACTCGCCGTCGCCGGAGACGGTGATGAGGATCACGCGCCCGGGGGTGGTCAGGTTCTGCACGCCGATCAACTGTCCCTGCCACTCGTAGAGCCCGTCGATCGCGGCGAGGTTCTCGCGCGTCTTGTTGACGACGCGTTTCACGGCGCCCGCGCCATCGAGGGGCATCACCGCGAGCCCGGTGGAGTGCGCGATATAGAGGCGCTTCGCGTCGGCCGATGCCGCGATCCCATTGGTGCCGCGCACCTGGTTCGCCGCAACGAGCACGCGCGCCTCGCCTTCGGCGGGGATTTCGTAGACGGCGCCGTTGCCCGAGTCCGACGCGAAGACCCGCCCACCGCGGGCGATGGCCACGTCGTTCAGCTGCGCAGCTGCCGGCACCTCGACGCGCCTGAGAAAATTGCGCGTGTCCACGTCGTAGACGAGGACGGCGTTGCGCAATTGCTTGCGACCCTCGGCGGTGAGGGCGGAGGTCGCGACTGCGTAAAGCTTGCGGCGCGGCGAATCCACCGCGATGCCGAGGATGGGATCGAGCCGTGAAGCGAATTCGGTGACCGCGCCCTCGATGCCGACGCGCAGGATCTTGCCCTGGGCGATGCTGCCGACGAAGAAGCTCTGCGAAGGCGCGTCGTAGGCCATGCCCTCGGGAATGAGGCTGCGATCCTCGAGCTCGATCGCGATCGGCGCATAGTCGAGCCGGGGCAGCTTCGCCTCGAGGCGCGCGCGCACCTCCTGGAATTTCGCGTCTCCCCACGCCTTCTCGAACCCGAGCTGGCGCGCGGGAAGGAACCCCTCGCCGAGTGCCGCGACTTTCTCGAGCGCCGCCACCGACGCCGCGATGTTTCCCTGCTCGGCCTGGAAGCGCGAGAGGAAGAAGTGCAACGTCGGATCGTCGGGGCGCTGCTTGAGTGCCTCCTCGACCGCGGCGATGTTGCGCCGCGCGTTGTCGGCCGCGTCAGGCTGCTGCGGGAGGGCTCGGAAGGAAAGTGCGAGGAGCAGAAAAACGAGGGCGGTGCGCATGGGCCTCATTATGGCCCACGGGCACCGCCCAATTCCCGCGGAAAAGTAACCGGAAACTACCGGGCCGGCGTGTTCTCGCCCGCAGCGCGCGTGTCGTTGCGATCACGCCCGCCGATAAGGTGCGGACGCGTCGCCGCATCGAAGTCGGCCCACACGCCGTCGGACCAAGTGCCCTCGGCGCGTTCGACCTGCCACGCGCCGCAATCCTCGAAAATGCGCTTCAACGTCTCTTCGTCCACGCCCACCTGGTCCAGGCTTACCGCGACCAGCATCTCCGCGGGGCGGAAATCCTCGTGCCCCGGCTGCGCCTCGTTATCGGTTCCCTTCAGGCCGCCGACCAGCGACGCGGTGTACGCGCCGACGCCGACACCCGCGGCAATGGCCGCCGGCCCGAGGAACGGAGTCATCGCCGCGCCCGCCGCCAGGCCCGCGGCCGCGCCGATGGCCGCGCCCTTGGCGGCGTTGCCGCCCTCGTGCTTGGCGCCGGGCGAGGCATCGCGATCGCCGCCGACCGCGGTGCGGTCATGCATGCCGGGCGGGTTCACGCGATAGGTGCAGATGTATTCCTTGTCGACGCCCGCCTCGCTCAAGCGCTGCAGCGCGCGATTGCCGTACTCGATGTTCTCGAAGCCGCCCGCGATGATCGTGCCCATGTCTTCTCCTTCGGTGCGTTGCGCCGACTGGTACTAATGTCCGAGAAGCTCCGCTACCGGCTTCCAGTCTTCGTTGTGGTCGCAGATCGTCTTCACGATCGCGAGGATGGGAATGCCCAGGAGCAGCCCCCAAAGGCCCCAGATCCAGCCGAAGAACAGCAAGCCGACGAAGGCGGCCGTGGTGTTCATGCGCGTCTGGCGGCTGGCGAGCCATGTGGAAAAGATGTTGCCGACGAGCGTGGCGACGACCACCGAGGAGCCCGCGACGATGAATGCGTGCGACCAGTCGTCGAATTGCACGAAGGCCACGACGAGGCTGCCGACGGCGACGAGCGCGGAGCCGAAATAGGGAACCGTGTGCAGCACCGCCGCGATCAAGCCCCAGAGCCCGGCGTACTCGACGCCGGCCATCTTGAATACCAGCCAGGTGCCGATGCCCACGAGCCCGTTACTGATCAGCATTACCAGCAGGTAGCGCCGGATCTGCAGGTCGATCTCGTCGAGCATCTCGACGGTGACCTTCCTCTGCGCGAGGCGCTCCCCGGACAGGATCACGATCTTCTTCTTGAAGAGGCTTCCGGAGGCGAGCATGAAGAAAACCAGGAAGGAGACGACCACTATCTGGCCCGCGGCGATCGCCACGCCCTTGCCGCCGGTCCAGATCAAGTGCCACATGGAAACCTGAGGCGGGGCGACGGGCGCGGCGACGGGAGCCGAAGCGGCAGCCGGCTTGCCGCCCTCCGCGGCGTTCTGCAGCTCCACGGCCGCCTTCTTCACTTCGGTCATGGGGCCGGGCTTGCGAGCGATGGTCTGCAGCGACTTCGAGATGTTCTTCGCGACCGCGGGGACCTTCTCCCAGATCGCGAGCGCGTCGTCGCTCCACGCATAGGCGGCCCATCCCATGGATCCGAGGATGGAAAGCACGACGATCGCCGCGGCGATCACGCGGAAGCGAAACACCTTGGTGAGCGCGTCGACCACGGGGGAGAGCGCGAACGAGATGATGAGCGCGACCATCAGCGGGATGAAGAACGGGGCGCCGAAATACAGAAGCATGATCACCGCGACGGTCGCCAGCACCGCAAGCGAGCGATTGCCGCGCATGCGTTGCTTGCGCGTGTCGGCCGCGATCGCCTTCGGCGTTGCGATGGCTTTCTCGGCCTGCGTCGAAAGGGGTTCGGGCGTGGGCGAAACGCCGGGGCCCGCGCCGGGCGGGGAGGTCGCGGAAACGTCGGTCATCCGGCCATCCTATGTGGGGCTCAACGACGGGTCTGTCGGACCCGGAGAGCCATTCCTGTAGGACGGACGGCGACTTCCGCCTCGCGGGGAGGGGGTGCCTTCGGCTATAATCTCGCTCTTCGACCGGGGTGGTAGCTCAGCTGGGAGAGCGCCGCGTTCGCAATGCGGAGGTCGAGGGTTCGATCCCCTTCCACTCCACCAATACCCCGTAAAAAGAAGTGCGACGGCGTCCGATGAGGGCGCCGTTTTTCATTCCGCACGGCGGCGCGAACGAAGGCTAGATGCTTCGCGGCCGCGACGAAGTCGTCGCGCTCGGAAAGAGGATGGCTTTCAGCGTCTCCGTGATCGGCCCGCAGAAAAAAGCGGGGCGATGCGTCGCCTTGAAGGAGGCCGGCGTCTCGTATCGCTGAATCTCAATGGAGTACGCGATCTCCATCGCCAGGAGCGCGACTACGCCAATGCAAAGCAAGACAATGGTGCGCATCGCGGGCTCGTGAAGTTCGATGCGCCGATATTTCCAGATTTCCTCGGCCGCGGATGTGAAAGACCGCACAGGAGGATGCGGCGCACGGATTACACCTGAAAGGCTTGGTGTGATTTAAGTCACAGCCGCTGCGGTGAGCCATCGCGAGAATACGTCCATCAAGCACGGCCTCGCTTCCACGGACGAATGAAGACAAGAAATCTCCTCATCTACCGATACGAATTCTGGGACGAAGACCGGCAGGCGATGCGCACTTCGGAAACGTACGCAACCCTCGACGCCATCCTGAAGGGACTGGGCATTCCGCTCCTCGACACGGGCAAGGTTGCGCGCCGCGCCGGCATTTACCACGAGATGGTCGAGGGCAACTAGCAAAGCGCTCGGCGTGCCTCAGGCCGCGGCGCGGCCGTCGATCCATGTGTCGATGACGTTCACGCCTTTGTCCACCGCCACGAGGTTCGCGCGATAGCCTGGCGCGATGCGCCCCAGCTCGGCGCCCAGGCCGAGGAATTCCGCCGGGTAGGTGCTCGCCATGCGCGCCGCCTGCTCGAGAGGCAGGCCGACCAGCTCGACGCAATTCCTTACCGCGCTCGCCATGTCGAGGGCCGACCCCGAAAGCACGCCGTCGTCGTCCACGCACCTGCCGTCCTTCACGGTGATGCGCTTGCCCTGGAGCATGAACGAGTCTTCTGACGAGCCCACGTTCGCCATCGCGTCGGTCACCAGCATGAAGCGCTCCGGGCGCTTCGCGCGCAACGCGATGCGCAGCGCCGCGGGGTGGACGTGGATGCCGTCGACGATGAGTCCGCACCAGCAGTCGGGATCGTGGAGCGCGGCGCCGACCGCGCCCGGCTCGCGATGGTTGAAGGGCGACATCGCGTTGAAGAGGTGCGTCACGCCGCGAACGCCGTGGCGAAAAGCCTCGGTGACTTGCGCGAAAGTGCCGTCGGTGTGCCCCGCGCAGATCACGACGCCTGAACTGGCGAGCATGCGAATGACCGCGGGCGTGGTCGCTTCCGGCGCGAGGGTGACGAGCGTGCGCCCCACGCCGAGCGAGGCCAGCACCTCGACGCCGCGCGTGTCGAGGCCGAGGAGCCTGGCTGCGTCGTGCGTGCCCTTGCGCGCCGCGCTGATGAACGGGCCCTCGATGTGCACGCCCACCAGGCCCGGCACGCGCGCCTGGATCGCCGCGCGCACCGCTTCGATGGCCGCGCGGATCACATCGAGATCCTCGCTGATGAGGGTCGGCAGGAAGGCGGTGGTGCCGAAGCGCCGGTGCGCCGCCGCGATTCGGCGAATCGTCCCGACCGAGGGATCGTCGTTGAAGAGCACGCCGCCGCCGCCGTTCACCTGGCAATCGACGAAGCCCGGCAACAAGCTGGCGCCGTCGAGATCACGCTGCGCGGCGCGCGCAACGCGAGGATCGCTTCGCGGCACGATCGCGGCGATGCGCCCCGCTTCCACCAGCACGGCGATTTCGTCGGCGAAACCCTCGTCGGTGAGGACGTGCCCGTTGACCAGCGCTTCCATCAAGTAGTCTCGGTAACCTTGCGCAGGTTGGGCGGGCGGTCCGGATCGCGGCCGCGCGCGATGGCCAGCGCGTTCGCGAGGCGGTAGAAGCTCTGCGCGAGCAGGAGCGGCTCCACCAGGGGGTGCGTCGCGACGGAGGGGAGCACCCGCGTGCCCGGTACCGTGCCGCCCGCGATCATCACCTCGACCCCGCGTGCGACGAGGTCCCGGGCGAGCGTCTCGATGCCGGCGCGCGCCTCGTCGTCCTGGGAAAAGACGAGCGCGGGAAAATCGTCCTGCAGAAGCGCCTGCGGGCCGTGGCGCACCTCCGCGGAGCTGAAGCCTTCCGCGTGCAGCCCGCAAGTCTCCTTGCACTTGAGCGCCGCTTCCTGCGCCACGCCCAATCCGACGCCACGACCGATGACGTACAGGTTCGTCGCCGGCTTCAAAACCTCGAGCGCCGTGCTCCAGTCGAGCGACCAGGCGCGCTCGAGGTCGTCGGGCGCGCGCGCGAGTGCCACGCTCAACGCCTGGTCGCCTGTCCACTCGGCCGTGAGGTGGACGAGTGCCGCGAGCGAGGCGATGAAGGACTTGGTGGCCGCCACGCTGCGCTCCTCTCCCGCGGCGAGGCCCAACGCGAAATTCGCCATCGACGCGAGGGGCGAGCTTTCGTCGTTCACCAGCGCGACAACGATTGCCCCGCCGTCCTTCGCGGCCTCGGTGGCCGCGAGGAGGTCGGGGCTTCGACCCGATTGCGAGATCGCGATGAAGAGGCACTCGCGCATGTCCTGGCGCGCGCCGTAGATCGAGGCGATCGAGGGCGCCGCGGAGGCGGTGATGAGGCCCACGCGCGTCTCGATCACATACTTGGCGAAGGTCGCCGCGTGGTCGGAGCTGCCGCGCGCGCAGGTGACCACCGCTCGCGGACGCAGCTCCCGCAGCTTCGCCCCAAGATCGCGCATGCCGATGCGATTTCGCTCGAGCTGCGCGCGCACGCTCTCCGCGGCCTGGGCGGCCTCGTGGAACATGCGGGTGCTGGTGGGATCTGGAAGCGCGCTATTCACTTGTGGAGCCATGAAACGTAGGTTTCCCCCGATAGTACGACGCCGGGTAGCTCGCATCTTTTACATGCCATGCCCCAAACGGCTGCGTAAGCGCTGAAGTTGGCCGGGAAAGCGAACGAGTCGGGCGGCGCGGGATCAACACGTCGTGAAGACCACGACCGGAACCCGCGAAACACCCCCAGCCAAGGCCAGCGCCCGAAAAAGGCGACCCAGCCCCCTCGGGGGGCTGCGCTATTCGCGTGATGGCGAGAAAGGCTATTTGCGCAAGCAGGGCGCCAAGGGGTTCGAGTTCTTCGATGGCAAGGATGAGCGCGTCACCGACGCGGCGACCCTGGAGCGCATCAAGCTGCTCGTGATTCCGCCCGCTTGGGCCGACGTCTGGATCTGCGGCGACGAGCGCGGGCACCTGCAGGCCACCGGACGCGACGCGCGCGGCCGCAAACAATACCGCTACCACCCGCGCTGGCGAGAGCTTCGTGATGCCGACAAGTTCGACCATTTGATGGAGTTCGCCAAGGCGTTGCCGCGCATACGCCGCCAGGCGCGCGCGGATATCGCATTGCCGGGGCTTCCGCGGCGCAAGGTGCTGGCGCTCCTCGTGCAACTCCTCGAGCGAACCTCGATCCGGATCGGCAACGAACGCTACGCGGAGGAGAACGACTCGTTCGGCCTCACCACCATGCGCAACCGCCATGTGAAGGTAAGCGGCGCGCGCGTCGAATTCCAGTTTCGAGGCAAGAGCGGCAAATTCCATCGCATCGCCGTGGACGACCCGCAGCTCGCGCGCATCGTGCGCCGCTGCCGCGACCTTCCGGGCCAGGAGCTATTCCAGTACCAGGACGAGGCCGGCGAGGTGCAGTCGATCGGCTCTTCCGACGTGAACGATTACCTCAAGGAAATTGCCGGCTGCGAGATCAGCACCAAGGACTTTCGTACGTGGGCGGGCAGCGTGTACGTGTCGAGCATGTTGCGCGGGCGCCGGCAGCGCGACGAGCGCGTCGGCGTGACCCATGTCGCCGCCGCTGTGCGCGCCGCCTCTCAACACCTCGGCAACACGCCTGCCATTTGCCGCAAGAGCTACGTGCACCCGCAGGTGCTGGATCCGGCGACGTGGCAGGGGAGCGACGGGTCGCGCGCGAAACGCGCTCCGCGCGGTCTGCGCGCGGAGGAGGCTGCGTTCCTCTCGATCATCGGCCCGGTCAGAGCGGAGAGCAGAATGCAACGCCTTCGTCGGCCCAGCCCGTTGCCAGCGTCGCAGAGCGCATCCGCGGGTCGCTGACGAAGCGATGGTTCGAGTCGTTCTGGGCGCCGCGCTGGTTATAGGCGCGGTAGACAGGATACGTATCGCCGGGGCATGCGCCGTTCACGGGAATGAGCGCGTAGAACGCGATTTGCTCGTATTGCCAGCCGAGGAAATTCGTCCCTTTCGCGCTCGCCTCGCTGCGCTGCAGGGCCTCCAGGGATTTCAGGGCCTGGCAGTCGGAGGCCACGCCCGTGTAGAAATGTGAATTGGGGCCGGCAGCGTAGAAACGGCAAACCGGCACGGCGCCCGCGGGCGCATCGGCTGCACGCAGCCACGCCTTGAAGCCCTGGCTGCTGCGCTTCCACGTGAGGGTGCCCGGATCGAGCGCGGCGATGTCCGACGGCCCGGCCGTCAGGAAGTAGTGATCGGTCGTATTCGCGTAGTACTCCACCACGGGGCTGGTGCTCGCCACGGCGATGTCTCGCGAGAAATATTTTTCGCTCGCGCCGCCGGCCTTGGAGCGGCCCCAGCCTTCCAGGCGATAGCGGCCCGGGGCGAGCGGGGGCACCTTCACGGATCCATAAGAGGTTGCTCCAGCCGGGGCGGGGCCGCCCGTGGGCGCATCGCCGTAGTAATCGAAGTCCACGCGAATCACGTTGCCCGTGACGGTGGTGCGCATCGTGCTCGGGTCGTAGTACACGGCGCTCCGCACCATCGCCCACATTCCTTGATAGGCATCGGGGTTCATCGGCACCGAATAGACACCCCAATCGGCGGGCGGGGTCACCGGCAGGAGGGAGGTGACCACTTGCGGCGCGGCATTCGGCTTGGCCATGTCGTACACCAATGCCTTGACGTTGTAGTTGCCCGGGGGAAGCTCGCCAAGCGCCAGGGGCGTGTGGCCGAAATCCGGCGCGGAGGCGGCCCAACCGTCGGCGAGGAACTCGTATTCGACCGTGATCTGGTTTCCGACCACCGTATAACGGGTCGCGGGAAGGTAGCTCGGCCATTCCGCGTTGGCGAGCTCGAGCTTCACGTTCGTCCCATAGGACGGGATCATGGGCGTCGACTGGATGGCAAGCCCCCCGGCGTTCGCGGCGGGGATCGCGATGGCGCTCGCGGCAATCGCGGCGCGCAGGAAATCGAGGGTGGAACGCTTGGCCAGGTTCACGGCGGACTCCGTTGTGTTCACCCCGACCACAATAGGGAGGTGGCCTCGCCAAGTTAATGAGCGGATGCCGCGCCCTGAGGTAGGCCGACTCCCAAGCCACGTCGGACGGCGCTGACGAGCCCCGCCGGGAGAAAGGGACACCATGTGCCGGTTGCATCCGGCATCTTCCGCGCGGTGCCAGGAGCAGGATTCACTCCATCATCAGCGCTTTCCCACACCTCTGCGGCTATCGAGCCTCAAGAGAAAGCGCCCAGGAGAGTAGCAATGAAGCTCTTGATCCTCGCGCTTGCCGTCGGAATCGCCGCCGCTCCGAACGCGGTTGCGGCCGCGCCTGAAAACAAGCCGCTCGAGCTCAAGCCGAAGGTGGCCTTGGTGGCCCCGGCGACGCACAACGCGGCGCCTTTCGTGAATCCGGCGCTGGGCGAGCCTGAGCTGGACCTCGTGCCGCGCCGCGACCCGCGCCAGGACCAGAGCCGCTCGTCCTGCAACTCGGACCGTGCCCTGTGCTACGACCCCGGGTCCGGGCGCATCGTCTATAAGCCGGCGCGCCAGGTCATGCCGGACCTCCCCGGCCTCACCCCGGAAAACATCTCGGTCAAACGCGACCGCATCATCCTTCGCTACTCCTTCTGACCCGATAGGCGTAGGATCAGTCCTACAAGCGAATCCGTTGTTCCGACGATCCCCATCCCGGGGCGTCATGCTGTAATAACTGCTACCAAACCGGTAGGAAAACAAACAATGATCCGGCTACTGATCGTCGATGACCACGATGTCGTTCGGATGGGGCTGAAGCAGGTCTTTTCCGGACGCGTCGACATGGAGGTTGCAGGGGAGGCCCGCACCGGCGAAGAAGCCATTGCCCAGGTTCGCGCCAATCCCTTCGATGTCGCCCTGGTGGACCTTTCCCTTTCGGACATGTCGGGCGTCGACGTGTTGAACCGGAGCAAGGCGATCCGCCCCGAGATGGCAGTGCTCATCGTGAGCGGCTATCCCGAGGACCAGTACGCGATCAACCTGCTGAAAGCCGGGGCATCCGGCTTCGTCGCCAAGGACGCGCCCTCGGAAAACCTGGTCTCGGCGGTAGTCGCCGCGGCGCAGGGCCGGCGCTATGTGAGCCCGCGCATCGCGGACAAGCTCGCTCAGGGCCTGGCGGGGCCGGCGGCCGACCAACCTTCGCACACCCAGCTTTCGGAGCGCGAGTTCCAGATCTTCTGCAAGCTCGCGTCGGGGCAGAGCGTCTCCGAGATCGCCAAGGAGCTCTTCCTCAGCGTGAAGACGGTCAGCACGTATCGGTCGCGCATCCTCGAGAAGATGAATTTCAAGTCGAATGCCGACATCACCTATTACGCGGTGAAGAACCAGCTCATCGCCTGAGAGTGAAATGCCCGACGGACAATCCCCAGCCGTGGACAGCCGGCACAACGCGGCGCCAATGCCCCCTCCCTCTCCTCAAGAGAGCGCAGCGCAGGGCCGGAATCGGCCCGTCGAGTTCCAGACCCGCCCGTTCGATGAAGAGCTGATGAACGCGCTCGTCGTGGAGGATTCACCGCAGATCGCGGAACGCCTGGTGGAGCTCGTGTCCGTGCCCAGCCGCGTCGAAGTCGTCGCGACGGCGGCAACGGAAGACGAAGCTCTCGCCGCGTGCGACCGCTACACCATCGGCCTGGCGATCGTGGACCTGCAACTCGCCCAGGGCACCGGGTTCGGCGTCATTCGCCGCTTGCGTGCCGCCGCGGGATCGAGTCCGGCGTGCATCGTGGTCCTTACCAACCACGCGGTGCCGGCGCTCAAGGTCGCCGCCTTCGAGGCGGGTGCGGACTACTTCCTCGACAAGAGCAAGGACTTCGCGACCATCCCGCGCCTCATCGGCGAGCTGCTGTCGACCAGGCAGAACTGACCCTTTTTCATGGTGTTGTCAAAGCCGGCCCAGGCCGGCTTTTTTTATGCCGCTGAGAAGAAGACCAGGGCAGGGAACGCCGATGCACGCCGTCGGCGCGCATCGGCGTTCTATTGCCTTGATTCCGGTTAACTCGGGAATCTGAAGCGCGGCGAAGGTTACTTCTTCTCGAGCGGCACGAAGACGTCGATGCGCGTGCCCTTGCCGACCTGGCTCTGGACGTCGAAGGTGCCGCCGGCTGAGCGAACGCGATGCATCATCCCCGCGAGTCCGTGCGACAGGCGCTTGGCCTCGTCGATGTCGGCCATGCCTACGCCGTCGTCCGCAATCTCGACGGCGATGCCGCCGTCGGTGCGCTCGACCTTGAGCTCGAGGGTGCTTGCCCTGGCGTGCTTCACGCAGTTCGCGCATGGTGCGCGGCGCGTCCTTGGCGCGCGGTGACGGCTGGGCGGGGATGGGCTGATCCGAGGGGGTTGCTGCCTCCCCGGGATCCTTGACCGGGGTCTTGCCAGGGGTCTTGGCAGGGGTCTTGGCGCGTGTCGCCGCCATCGGATCGCTAGTCCGTCTTGACCGCGTGGCCGCCGAACTCATTGCGGAGCGCAGCGAGCACCTTGGCCCCGTACGAATCTTCCTGGCGGGACCGGAAGCGGGTCAGCAGGGAGAGCGTGATGACCGGCGCCGGAACGTCGTGGTCGATCGCCTCCTGGACGGTCCAGCGACCCTCGCCGGAATCGGCCACGAAGCCCTTGATGTGCTCAAGATCCGGACCGTTGGCCCGGAACGCCCGGCCGGCGAGCTCCAGCAGCCACGAGCGAACGACGGAGCCCTGCATCCACAGATCGGAGATGCCCGCCAGGTCCAGGTCGTAGTCGCTGGCGTGCATGATCTCGAAGCCTTCGGCGTAGCCCTGCATCAGGGCGTATTCGATGCCGTTGTGCACCATCTTCACGTAGTGGCCGGCGCCCGGCCCCCCGACGTGCAGATAACCGCCCGCCGGCGCCAGGCTCTTGAAGATGGGCTCCAACGGCGTGACGGCTTCACCCTCGCCGCCGACCATCAGGCAGAAGCCG
>JANLXC010000125.1:0-26465 GCA_031364925.1 Burkholderiales bacterium
TGGTGAGCTGGCGCCGGTCGGCGCCGAGGGTGCGCAGGATCGCGCCTTCGAAGACGCGCTCGTCCTGCGTCGAGCTGATCGCGGCGAAGAGCACCACCAGCCCCGCGGCGATGGCGAAGAGGAAGACGAACTCCACCGCGCGCGAAACTTGGTCGGTGATGCGCTGGAACTGCGCCATCAGCGCCGAGAGGTCGATCACGCTCACGTTGGGAAAGCGCTGCACCAGGCCGGCGATGATGTCGTCGCGGCCCTCGGGGAGATGGAAGCTCGTGATCCAGCTCGCCGGGTAGCTCTCGAGGAGGCTCGGGCTCGCGATCACGAAGAAGTTGGGCTTGAAGGAATCCCAATCCACCTTGCGCAGGCTCGTCACGTTCGCGGTGAAGCGGGAGCCGGCGATGTCGAAGGTAAGCGCGTCGCCGACCTTGATGCCGAACGTCTTGGCGAGCCCCTCCTCCACCGAGAACTCCTTTTCCTTCGAATCCGGCGCCCAGAAATTCCCCGCGACGATCTTGTTGTCGGGGCGATTGGCCGCGGCCCACGACAGGTTGAACTCGCGATCGGCGAGGCGCTTGGCGCGCTCGTCCTTGAAGTCGCCGGCGACCACGTTGCGCTCGCCGATCCGCGTGAGCCGCCCGCGCACCATCGGGTAGAGGTCGGGGGTGGTGAGCTGCAGCTCGCCGAAATGCTTCTTCAGCTCGGGAAGTTGGTCGGACTGGATGTTGATCGCGAATCGGTTCGGCATGTCGGCGGGCATCGACTGCTGCCATTTGGTGATGAGCTCGGTGCGCACCAGCGTCAACATGAGCATGGCCATGAGCCCGAGCCCGAGCGCCATCACCTGCACCAGGCTCGCACCAGTGCGCCGGCGCAGGTTGGCGAGCCCGTAGCGCCACGGCCCCGAGGCGGCGCCGCGCACGCGCGCCACGACGCGAATCATCAAGTAACCGGCGAGCGCGCAGACGGCGAGCGTCGCCGCGAACGCACCGACCGCGATCGAGCCCATCTTCACGTCGCCCGCCTGCCAGACGATGAGCCCGGAGAGAGCGACGAGTCCGAGCGTGAAAGCGGCGAGGCTCAGCGGCTCGGCGGCGGCGATGTCGCGGCGCATGACGCGCAGCGTGGACACGTTGCGCAGCCGCAACAGCGGCGGCAGCGTGAACCCCAGCAGCAGCACGAAGCCGATCACCGCGCCGCGCAGCGCCGGCAAGGGCCCCGGCATCGGCAGCGCCACGGTGAAGAAGGACGTGAGCCAATGGGCGAGCACTTCCTGCGCGGCGTAACCCGCGATGCTGCCGAGCGCGCACGCGATGACGCCCAGCGCGGCAAACTGCCACGCGTGGATCGCGAAGAGGTCGGCCTGCGTGGCACCAAGGCAGCGCATCATCGCGGCCGCGTCGATCTGGCGCTGCGAGAAGCGGCGCGCGGCGAGCGCCACCGCGACCGAAGCCAGCACCACCGAAAGGAGCGAGGCGAGCCCGAGGAAGCGCTGCGAGCGTTCGAGCGCGGTGCGGACCTCGCTGCGCGCGTCGCGCACGCCCTCCATGCGCTGGCCGCGCGCGACCTTCGCCTTCATGTCGTCGCGATAGCGCTGCACCGCCGCGAGCTCCCCGCCCAGCAGCAAGCGATGCACGACCCGGCTACCGACCTGGATCAGGCCCGTGGCATCGACGTCCGCGTCGTTCATCAACACGCGCGGGGCGATGCCGAAGTAGTCGAGCACGCTGTCGGGCTCGCGCTTGATGATCGCGGCGACCGCGAGCTTGGCGCGGCCCACCTGCAGCGTGTCGCCGACCCCCACGGCGAGGCGCGTGGCGAGCGGCGCCCCGATCCATACGGTGCCGGGCTTGGGTCCCCCTTCGACCTCGCGTCCCGGCGCCTGGGGCGCATCTGCTATGCGGAGCCGGCCGCGTAGGGGGAACGCGTCGGTGACGGCCTTGATCTCGGCCAGGTTCACCCCGCCCGCGGCGATCACCATGCTCGGGAATGTTCGCGTTTGCGCGGTCGCGAGGCCCTGGCGTGCCGCTGCCTGCTGGAATTCCGGCGGCAACGGCTTGTCCGCGATCACCACCAGGTCCCCGCCGAGGAGCTCGTTCGCCTGCTGGTCCAGCGCGGCCTGCACGCGGTCGGCGAAGAAGCCCACCGTCGTCACGCTCGCCACCGCGATCACCAGCGCGAGGAGGAGGACGCGCAACTCCCCCGCGGCCCAGTTTCGCCGCAGCATCCTCATTGCGATCGGCAGTCTCTTCATTCAGTCCTCGTGGGTGATTTCACCCGCCGCGATATGCAGGCGCCGGTCGCAGCGCTTGGCCAACTCGGCATCGTGCGTTACGAGAACCAATGTCGCCCCCCTCTCCCGGTTCATCTCGAAGAGGAGCTCGATGATGTGCTCGCCGGTCGTGGAGTCGAGGTTGCCGGTGGGCTCGTCGGCGAAGAGAAGCCGGGGCTCGGAGACGAAGGCGCGCGCCACGGCCACGCGCTGCTGCTCGCCGCCGGAAAGCTGGCGCGGGTAGTGGCCGAGCCTCTCGCCCAGGCCCACGCGGTCGAGCACGGTGCGTGCGCGCGCGCCGACTTCCTTGCCGCGCGCGAGCTCGAGCGGCAGCATCACGTTCTCGAGCGCGGTGAGCGCGGGCAGGAGCTGGAACGACTGGAACACGAAGCCCACCATCTGGCCGCGCAGGCGCGCGCGCCCGTCCTCGTTCAGCGCGAAGAGCTCCTCGCCCGATATCCAGACTTTCCCCGAGCTCGGAACGTCGAGGCCGGCGAGCAATCCCAACAGGGTGGACTTGCCCGAACCCGACGCCCCCAGGATCGCCACCGCCTCGCCCTCGCTCACCTCGAACGACGCATTCTTCACGATGGTGAGGACGTGGTCGGGCGTGGTGACTTGTTTCGTGAGCCCCTCCGCCTTCACAATGCTCAAGCCAATGACCCTCCTCGGAAAGCGCTTTCATGGATTTCTGCGCGGTGCCTTCACCGCCGCAGCGTTTTGCCTTGCCGCCGCACCCGCGCTCGGCGCGCGCACCGTCATGGTATTCGGCGACAGCCTTTCGGCCGCCTACAACCTGTCCACCGACCAGGGATGGGTGCACCTCATCGAAGACCGCATCGCGCGCGCGAACCTGCCGTGGCGCGTGGTCAACGCGAGCGTCTCCGGGGAGACGACCGCCGGAGGCCTGCGCCGCATCGCCGAAGACCTGAAGCGCCACAAGCCGTCCGTCGTCGTGATCGCGCTGGGCGCCAACGACGCGCTGCGGGGACTGCCGGTGGCGGGAATGCGATCGAACCTCGAGAAGATGATCCGGCTCGCGCGCGCGGCGCGTGCCGAACCCGTGCTCGTCGGGCTCATGATTCCCCCGAATTATGGCATCGATTACGCGGCCGAGTTCAGGGGCATGTACGCCGATCTCGCGGCCCGGCAGAAGATCGCGCTGGTGCCGTTCCTCCTCGAGGGAATCGCCGACAAGCCCGAGATGTTCCAGCGCGACCAGCTGCATCCCACCGCGCAGGCGCAGCCGCGCATCGCCGAGAACGTCTGGCCCGCGTTGGCTCCCCTGCTGAAGAAGGGACCGTGACGGAGCTTCCGTTCCACCGTGAGCGCCCGGAGTCGAGCGTCGCGACGCCGCTCGCCCTCGAGGAGTTGCGCCGCTTCGAGGCGGTGATCGACGCGCGCAGCCCTTCCGAATTCCGCGAGGACCACCTGCCCGGAGCCATCAGCGTGCCGGTGCTCGACGACGCCGAGCGCGCGCTGGTCGGCACCGTCTACAAGCAGCAGTCGGCCTTCGAGGCCAAGCGCGTGGGCGCCCCGCTCGCCTCGCGCAACATCGCGCGCGCCATCGAGACGCTTTTCGCCGACCGCCCGCGCCAATGGCGTCCGCTGGTCTATTGCTGGCGCGGAGGCGGACGCTCGGGCTCGCTGGTGCACGTGCTGCGCCAGGTGGGCTGGGACGCGGTGCGCCTGGACGGCGGCTCAAGGCCTTCCGCCGGCAAGTGGTGGCGGATCTCGAAGAAATCCCCGGGCGTTTTCGCTTCCAGGTGATCTGCGGGGCGACGGGCTCGGGCAAGAGCCGCCTCCTCGAAGCGCTGGCCGAAGCCGGCGCGCAGGTGCTCGACCTCGAGATCCTCGCGGCGCATCGCGGCTCGGTGCTGGGCGACCTCCCCGACGCGCCGCAGCCCACTCAGAAATCTTTCGAAACATCTCTCTGGACCGCGCTCTCCGGCTTCGATCCGGCACGTCCCGTATTCGTGGAGTCCGAGAGCAAGAAAGTGGGCAACCTGCGGGTGCCCGACGCGCTCATCACGCGCATGCGCGAGTCGAAGTGCCTGCGGCTCGAGGCGGACACCGCCACGCGCGTGGAGCTCCTGCTCGAGGACTACCAGCATTTCGTGTCGCGTCCCGAAGCGCTCGCCGCGAAGCTCGATTGCCTCGCGCCGCTGCACGGCGCCGAGCGCATCGATACATGGAAGTCGCACCTCGGGCGTGGGGAGTGGGACGCGCTGGTGCGAGAGCTCCTCGAGAGCCACTACGATCCGGCGTATCGGCGCTCGCTCTTTCGCAATTACGTGGATGCGAATTCGGCGGCGCCCGTGGAAGTGCGCGACATCACCAGAGCCGGCTTCCTCGCCCTCGCCAGGCGCCTGGCGCGCGACCACGGCTAGGCCATATCGGTTAAACTCGCACAAAAATAACGACTTCCAGCGAAAAAACACTCCAGCAACGTGGCCGAACGCCCTCTGAAGATCGGTAAGTACAGCATCCTTTCGGAGCTGGGTCAGGGCGCGTCCGCCGATGTCTACCTCGGCGAGGACCCGTTCAACGACCGCAAGGTCGCCATCAAGCTGGCCAAGACCGACATCGAGATGGGCGAAGAGGAGGCGAAGCGCTTCGAGCGCCTCTTCCTCAACGAGGCTTCCCTCGCCGGCAAGCTCAACCACCCCAACATCGTCTGCGTGTACGACGCTGTCGTCGAAGGCGACATGCGCTACATCGTCATGGAGTACGTGCCGGGCGGCTCGCTGAAGAAATTCTGCACCGAGACCAACCTCCTGCCGGTGCGCCAGGCGGTGCTCGTAGTGTTCAAGATGTGCCGCGCGATGGACTACGCGTTCCAGAACGGCGTGATCCACCGCGACATCAAGCCCGCGAATATCCTCCTGTCCGATCGCGACGACATCAAGATCAGCGATTTCGGCACCGCGAAGATCTCGCATGCCGAGCACACGCAGATCGATGGCTTCCTCGGCTCGCCCGCTTACATGTCGCCCGAGCAGATCAACGAGGAAGGCCCGAGCGTGCAGTCGGACATCTACTCGCTGGGCGTGGTGATGTACGAGCTCCTCACCGGCAAGCTCCCGTTCCGCGCCGAGAACGCGGTGACGATGATCAACAAGATCCTCAACGAAGACCCGGTGCCGATCCAGTCGCTGCGACCGGACCTGCCCGAAGCGCTGGTGGACATCGTCAAGAAGGCGATGCACAAGGACCCGAAGGTGCGCTACGGCTCGTGGTTCGAGATGGCGAGCGAGCTCGCCAACACCTTCCCGCAGCTCGAGCGCTACTCGCACGAGATCAGCTCCACCGAGAAATTCAACAAGCTGCGCTCGCTGCCCTTCTTCCGCGAGTTCCGCGACGCCGAGCTCTGGGAAGTGCTGCGCGGCGCAGTCTGGGAGACGCACTCGCGCGACGAAAACCTGCTCCTCGAAGGCGAGATCGGGCAGGCCTTCTTCATCATCGTCGGCGGGCAGGTGAAAGTCGTGAAGGACGGCAAGCTCCTCAACGTCCTCAAGGAAGGCGACTGCTTCGGCGAGATGGCCTATCTCTCCGGCGATCGCGCGCGGCGCTCGGCTTCCATCATCTCGGTTTCCGAGGTGCAGCTTCTCAAGATCCAGGCGACGCACCTCGAATCTCTTTCCGAGGGATGCCAGCTGCGGTTCAACCGCGAGTTCCTGCGCACGCTCATCGAGCGGCTCACTTGGACTTCCTCGGTCCTCGCGCAATTCCGGCGCTGATCGCCGCGGCGTCGCTCCATCCGCTCGCGGCGGGCGCCGCCGACTGCGCCGCGCTCGATGGAACCTACCGCTACGAATCGGCCGCCACTGCCGGCGCATCGCCGCGCTACCTGAGCGACCTCACCTTGGGTCCCGAACGCCGCAAGCTTTTCCAGATGGACGCGCGTTCCTCCCCGGGCAGCCTCAATCCGGCGCAAACGCTGCAACGCCCGAAAGTGACCCATCTCGCCGCCACCGCGACGGTGAAGCATGGTGGAAGCGGCGCCTCGCTGCGTTTCATTGATGCGTCGGGCAAACAACTCGCGGAGATGGGAATCGATGCGTCGGGCCGTTGGACCTGCAAGGACGCGCGCCTCGAGCGCCGCTCCGAGCGCACCGCCGGCCTCGGTGACGTGATTCGCACCGAGAGAGTCGAAGAGACTCTCGAGCGCAATGGCGCGGGCGACCTGGTCTACCGCCAGGCCGTGACGATCGTCGACCCCCCCGGGGGCAAGCCGGTCAGCAGCGAAGCTCGATTTCCCGCCGTTCGCTGAAGCCGGGCGGCAAGCGGCTATTCAACCAGGCAGATGGCCTGAGCGGCGATCCCCTCGCCACGCCCTGCAAATCCCAGCTTTTCCGTCGTCGTCGCCTTCACGTTGACGTCGTCAGGCGCGACCGCCAGGTCGGCGGCGATGTTGGCCACCATGGCAGGAATGTGCGGCGCCATGCGCGGCGATTCCGCGATGATGGTGGCATCCACGTTGACGACGCGAAAACCGCGATCCTTCAGCAGCGCCGCGACGTTGCGCAGCAGCGCGCGGCTCTCGATGCCCTTGTACTTGGCATCGCTGTCGGGAAAGTGCTTGCCAATGTCGCCCAGGGCCGCGGCACCGAGGAGCGCGTCGCAGATGGCGTGCAGCAGCACGTCGGCGTCGCTGTGGCCCAGCAACCCCTTGTCGTGGGCGATTTGCACGCCGCCGATGACGAGCTTGCGGCCTGCTACGAGCTGGTGGACGTCGAAGCCCTGGCCGATGCGCATGGTCAGCGGTCGACCCGGCCCTTGCGCTGGAGGATCATCTCGGCCACCTGGATGTCCTCGGCGAAGGTCACCTTGATGTTGGTGCTCTCTCCCTGCACAAGGCGCGGCGTGTTGTACCCGGTGGATTCCACCGCCTCCGCCTCGTCGGTTGCCTTGGGCTTCTTCTCGAGGCCGCGGCGCAACGTTTCGTAGCGGAACATCTGCGGGGTCTGCGCGCGCCAAAGCCCGGTGCGCGCAACGGTCTCGGTGACGCGCTGCAGGTCGTCGGAACGCTTCAGCGTGTCCGCGAGCGGGATGGCGAGGAGGCCCCCGACCTGGTCGTCGCCGATCTCGTCCAGGAACTGCTCGACCAGCTCGGTCACGATGCAGGGCCGCGCGGCGTCGTGGACCAGCACCCAGTCGTCCCTGGCGATGCGGCCTTCGTGATGCTTCAGCGTATTGAGCACCGATTCCGCGCGATGGGCGCCGCCGCAGAACGCAGCTTCGACCTTCTCCGGGAACGCGCTCCAGTCGTGCTCGCCCCAGTGGCGGTCCATCGGAGAAAGCACGACGAACAGGCGCTCCACGCGCGACACCGCCGCGATCGCCTCGATCGAATGGAACATCATCGGCTTGCCGGCGACGGGAAGGTATTGCTTCGGAAGCGCGTCGCCGATGCGAGTGCCCTGTCCGGCGGCGAGCACTAATGCGAAGACTTTTGGCATGAGCGGACCAGTAGACGGCCTCCATTATACTTGGGGCCAATGATCGGGCGACGAATCATCGCGTTCATCGCTTGTCTCGCCGCCGGTTGCGAAGAGGCCCCGAAGCCCATCGCGCCGGTCGCCGAATCCGGGGAGCTGGTGGTGCTGACCCAGAACGGCCCCTCGACGTACTTCGAGGACGCGAACGGACTGCCCTCGGGCTTCGAGTATGACCTCGCCACGCTCTTCGCGAAGGAGCTGAAAGCCAGGCCCACCTTCATCCTCATCGACAACCCGGCGCGCATCGACCGTGTGCTGCGCCAAGGCCAGGCACACCTCGCCGCCGCGGCGCTCGCGCGCCACTTCGATTTTCCCGGAGGGCTCACCTGGGGCCCGTCGTACCTCAACACCCAGCACCAGGTCGTGTGCCGTGCCGGCGAGTCGAAGGCGAAGAACCTCGAGGACCTCTCCGGCAAGCACATCGGCGTGATCGAGGAGTCCGTGGCCGACTATCTCCTCACCGATCCGCCGCGCCTCACGGTGCCCATCGAGCGGCTCGCGCCAGGCACATCGACCTCCGACCTTCTCGAGCAGGTCGCCAAGGGCAGGCTCGACTGCGCGCTGGTCGAATCGACGCGCTATACGCTGGCGCGGCGCTTCTTTCCCCAGCTCGAGGTTGCCTTCAGCATGGGTAAGCCGATCGATTACGCGTGGCTCATCTCCACCGTGGACCGCAAGAACATCGTCGAGGTGGCGATCCCTTTCTTCGAGCGCATCAAGAAGGACGGGACCCTGAAGCGCCTCATCGACCGCTACTACGGGCACGCGACGCGCTTCAGCGCGATCGACGCGGGGGCGTTCCTCGAGCAGATCGCGACGGCGCTGCCGGCGCTGAAGCCGCTCTTCCGGGAAGCCGAGCGCGCCAGCGGCGTGGACTGGCGCCTCATCGCCGCGATCGGCTACCAGGAATCGCACTGGGACGCGAAGGCCACCTCGCCCACGGGTGTTCGCGGTCTCATGATGCTCACCGAGGAGACCGCCGAGCGCCTGCAGATCAAGGACCGGCTCGACGCGCGCGAGTCGATCCTCGGGGGCGCGCGCTACTTCGCGCTGCTGAGGGAAGCGCTGCCTTCGCGCATCGGCGAGCCCGACCGCACCTGGCTCGCGCTGGCGGCGTACAACATCGGCCTCGGTCACCTCGAGGACGCTCGCATCCTCGCGCAGAAGGCCAACCTCAATCCCGACAAGTGGCAGGACGTGCGCCAGGTGATCCCGAAGCTCGCCGACCCGGAATCGTTCGGCTCGCTCAAGCACGGCTACGCGCGTGGCGGCGAGGCGATGCAGCTGGTGGACGGCATCCGTAACTACTACGACGTCCTCGCGCGCATGGAGCCGCGCGACGCGCCGATGCTGCCCCTGGAGGTCGACGCTCAGGGGTCGACGAGAGGCTCCGCGCCCGGCAAGTGAAGCGTGCAGTTCCACGTCTCGACGCTCCAGCGCGAGCCGTCGAACGCGAGCGAGTTGTAGGAGGCGTTGGTGATCGCAATCGAGTGCGCCTTCTCCAGCGCGATGGCGTGGATGTGGCGGTAGAGGGTCGAGAGAACTCCGCCATGCGTCACCAGCACCAGCGTTTCGCCCGCGTGGCGTTTCGCGATCGCCTCGACACCCGCCACGACGCGCTCGTGGAACTCGCGCCGGCTCTCGCCTCCCGGGATCCGATAGTCGGGATCGGTCTCGCGCACGCGGCTGAATGCGCCGGGATAGAGGCGGTCGACTTCCTCGTACGACAGGCCTTCGCCGTCGCCGAAGCTTCGCTCGCGAAGGCGTGGGTCGAGGTCGATCGGATGGGCGTTCACGGCGCCGATGCGCTTGGCGGTCTCGTGCGCGCGCGCGAGATCGCTCGCGACGATGCGGTCGAACTTCTCGGTGGCGAGGCGCTGCGCCACGGCCTCGGCCTGCGCCACGCCCATCGCCGTGAGCGGACTGTCACCATGGCCCTGGATGCGCGCCGCGACGTTCCACTCGGTTTCGCCATGGCGCACGACGATGAAGCGCGTCATCCGTCCGCTAGGCTTTCTCGAGGCGCTTCACGCCGCCCATGAACGGTGCCAGCGCGTCGGGGATCGTGACCGAGCCGTCGGCGTCCTGGTAGTTCTCGAGGACGGCAACGAGGGTGCGCCCCACCGCGAGCCCCGAGCCGTTGACGGTATGCAGCGCCTCGGCCTTGCCCTTGTCGTTGCGGTAGCGCGCCTGCATGCGCCGTGCCTGGAACGCCTCGTAGTTCGAGCACGACGAGATCTCGCGGTACGCGGCCTGCCCCGGCAGCCAGACCTCGAGGTCGTAGGTCTTCGCGCTGGCGAATCCCATGTCGCCCGTGCACAGCAGCATCACGCGATACGGCAGCCCGAGCTTCTGCAGGATCGCCTCGGCATGCGCGGTGAGCTGCTCGTGGGCGCCGGACGAATCCTCGGGCCTCACGATCTGCACCAGCTCCACCTTGTCGAACTGGTGGTTGCGGATCATGCCGCGCGTGTCCTTGCCGTAGCTGCCCGCCTCCGAGCGAAAGCACGGGCTGTGCGCCGCGTAGCGCAGCGGCAGCTCCTTCGCGTCGACGATCGAGTCGCGAACGAAGTTGGTCACCGGATATTCCGCGGTCGGAATCAAGTAGAGGTCGCGGCCCTCGATCTTGAAGAGGTCCTCCTTGAACTTGGCGAGGCTCGAGACGCCGTCGGCGCACTCGGCGCTCACCATGTAGGGGACGTAGGCTTCCGTGTAGCCATGCTCCTCGGTCTGCGTGGTCAGCATGAATTGCGCCAGCGCGCGATGCAGCCGCGCGAGGCCGCCCGTCATCACCGGGAAGCGCGCGCCCGCGAGCTTGGCGCCCGTGTCGAAGTCCAGGCCCAGGCCAGCCCCGACGTCGACGTGGTCTTTCGGCGGGAAATCGAATGCGCGCGGCGTGCCCCAGCGGCGCACCTCGACGTTGTCCTCGGCCGAGCGGCCATCGGGCACGTCGGCGCGCGGGATGTTGGGGATCACGCGCAGGAACGCCTCGAGCTCCGCCTGCAAGGCGGTGAGCCCCGTCTCGTTGGCCTTCAGCTCGTCGCCGATTCCGCCCACTTCGGCGAGCACCGCGGATGCGTCCTCGCCCTTGCCCTTGAGCATGCCGACCTGCTTCGAGAGCGTGTTGCGCTTGCCCTGCAGCTCCTCGGTGCGCGCCTGCAGCTTCCTGCGCTTTTCCTCGAGGGACCGGAACGTCGTCTCGTCGAAGTCGAAGCCGCGGCGTTTCAGGCCCGCGAGGGCGGCAGGGAGGTCTTTGCGAAGGAGCTGGATGTCGAGCATTCGCCCATTTTAGCTTTTTCTCTTTCGCGCGCCCTCGTCGAGCGCCCGCAGGTGCTCGAGCCTTTCGCGGATCTTCGCCTCGAGGCCGCGATCGGTCGGCTGGTACCAGCCGGGCCGCTCCATGCCGTCGGGAAAATAGCTTTCGCCCGCCGCGTAGCCTTCTTCCTCGTCGTGCGCGTAGCGATAGTCCTTGCCGTAGCCCAGGTTCTTCATGAGCTTGGTGGGCGCGTTGCGGATGTGCAGCGGCACCGGGCGCGTGCCGTCTTCCGCGATGAAGGCCTTGGCCTGGTTATAGGCCGCGTAAACAGCGTTCGACTTCGCGGCGATGGCGAGGTAGATCGCGCACTCCGCCAACGCGAGCTCGCCCTCCGGCGTGCCGAGGCGCTCGTAGACGTCGGCCGCGGTGATGGCGACTTCGAGCGCACGCGGGTCCGCGAGCCCGATGTCCTCGCTCGCCATGCGGATCATGCGCCGCGCCAGGTAGCGCGGGTCGACGCCGCCGTCCAACATGCGCACCAGCCAGTAGAGCGCCGCATCCGGATCGCTGCCGCGCACGCTCTTGTGCAACGCCGAGATCTGGTCGTAGTAGTTCTCGCCGCCCTTGTCGAAGCGACGACCCGCGCGCGTCGAGACCGCGTTCACGAAATCGACGTCCGCTCCGCGCTTTCCTTCCACGCGTGCGGCCTGCGCGATCTGCTCGACGAGATTTAGCGCGCGGCGTCCGTCGCCGTCCGCGAACTCCGCAATCCGCTTCCTCGCCTCCTCGGTGGCGTCGATCTTCTCGACCTCGAAGCCGCGCGCGATGAGCAGATCGAGGTCCTCTGGCTTGAGGCTCTCCAAGACGTACACCTGGGCGCGCGACAGGAGCGCGCCGTTGACCTCGAACGAAGGGTTCTCCGTGGTCGCGCCGATGAAGGTAAGGAGCCCCGACTCGACGTGCGGCAGGAAGGCGTCCTGCTGGCTCTTGTTGAAGCGGTGCACCTCGTCCACGAACATGATGGTCGAGCGGCTGTATTGGTCCCGCGTGAGCTTGGCGCGCTCGACCGCGTCGCGAATGTCCTTCACGCCGGCGAGCACCGCGGAGATGGCGATGAACTCCGACTTGAACGCGTCGGCCATGAGGCGCGCGAGCGTGGTCTTGCCGACCCCGGGCGGGCCCCACAGGATCATCGAGTGCGGGCGGCCGGCACGCAGCGCCACGCGGATGGGCTTGCCCTCGCCCAGCAGGTGCTGCTGCCCGACCATTTCGTCGACCGTCTTCGGGCGCAGGCGCTCGGCGAGCGGCACATTCACTTCGCCGCCCGAGCCGAACAGGTCGCGGGATTCGTTCATGCATCCATTATCCCGCCGCCTGAACGGTGTAAAGGATACTTGACAAGCCGAAAACGGCGCGCATATTCTCTATGTCAAGTTTCCTTGACACAGGGAGGCCACGATGGAAACCGAAAAGATGCCCTTGATGAGCCACGCCCGGGTCCATGGTGCGTCGCCTGCCGTGCTCCTCGCCGCCACGGCCTGGCTCGCCGTGTACGTCGCGGCCCGCCTCGGCTTGCAATATCTGCGCGCGGAATCCTTCGAGGCAGTGGCGGTGTCGCTCACGCCCCTCTTCGCTTTCTTCGCTTTCGTGTGGGTCGTGCAGCGCGCCGTCCGCCGGGCCGACGAGTTGCAGCGGCTGGTCCAGCTGCATGCGCTCTCGCTCGCCTTCTCCACGACCATCTGCGTGCTGATGGGGCTGGGCCTCCTGGACATCGCCCACGCCGGCCGCCTCGAATTCCCGCCGATGCGGGACTGGTGGGCGATGCTTCCGCCGCTGTACGCGATCTGCCTCGCGGTCGCCCACTGGCGATACCGCTGAGATGCGCAACGACCTCAGGCAACGGCGCGCCGAACGCGGCTGGTCGCAGGGCGACCTTGCGGAAAAGCTGGGCGTATCGCGCCAGACGATCAATGCGATCGAAACGGAGAAGTACTCGCCCAGCCTCGAGCTCGCCTTCAAGATCGCGCGGCTCTTCAAGGCGCGCGTCGAGGACGTGTTCCAGCCCTGACTCGCGGCAAGGCGCCGCACGCCTCCTAGCGCTTGGCCGGCGCGTCCTCGATCACGTCCGCGCCCTGTGGCGGCGTGAACTTGAATGTATCGGCCGGCACGGCGGCGTTGGCCTTCAGGTCGAGGAAGCGCAGCAGCGTGCGCCCGCCTAGCTGGTCGTGCAGCTCCATCGCCGCGAGCGTCTTGCCGTTCAAGCCCAGGCGCACGCGCTCGAAGCCGGTGTCGGGCGCCTTCGGAGTGGCCTCGACCCAGTTCAGGCCGTCGACGGCGCCCGCGTCGCGCAGCGTGAAGAGCGCGGTGATGTCGTCCTTGCCGGCGAGGAGCGCGGCGGGGGTCGACGAGATCGCGTTGTCGATGCGCTTCACCGTGACCTGGTTCAGGTCCGGATCATGGATATAGAGCTTTGCACCGTCGCCCACCAGAACCTGCTTGTGCGGCTTCTCGTAGGTCCAGCGGAACTTGCCGGGGCGCGCGAAGGCGAACGTGCCGGATGCGCGATCGACCACCTTCCCGGCGCGGTCGAACACCTGCTGCTCGAAGCGCGAGGTGGCGGTTTTCGTCGCGGCGTTGAAAGCGAGGAAGTCGTCGAGGCCGGACGCGTGGAGGTCGAATGCAAACAGTAGCGACAACGCCACGAGCCATTGGGCCCCGGCCTTCGCCGGGGAGACAAATCTCATTATTTATCCCGGGAAGGAACGATGATCTCGCGATTCCCGTTGGAGGCCATGGACGTGACCAGCCCGGCTTTCTCCATGTCCTCGATCAGGCGCGCGGCGCGGTTGTAGCCGATGCGCAAGTGGCGTTGCACGAGGGAGATGGATGCGCGCTTGTTCTGCATGACGATCTGCACCGCCTGGTCGTAGAGGGGATCGGACTCTCCTGAGACACCGCCCTCGCCTTTGGTTCCGTCGAGCTCCGCCTGCTCGGGCTCGTCGAGGATCCCCTCGATGTACTGCGCCTCGCCCTGCTTCTTCAGCGCCTCGACCACCCGATGCACCTCGGCGTCGGAAACGTAGGCGCCGTGCACGCGCTGCGGGATGCCCCCGCCCGGCATGAGATAGAGCATGTCGCCCTGCCCCAGCAGGCTCTCGGCGCCCTGCTGGTCGAGAATGGTGCGCGAATCGACCTTGGCCGAGACCTGGAATGCGATGCGCGTCGGCACGTTGGCCTTGATGAGGCCGGTGATCACGTCCACCGAGGGGCGCTGCGTGGCGAGGATCAAATGGATTCCGCAGGCGCGCGATTTCTGCGCGAGCCGCGCGATCAGCTCCTCGACCTTCTTGCCCGACACCATCATCAGGTCGGCGAGCTCGTCGATCACCACCACCAACAGCGGCAGCGGCTCGAGGAGCTCCGGGTCGTCGGGCGTCAGCGTGAAGGGATGCTTGATCGGCTCCTTCTTTTCGATCGCCTCGTTCACCTTGAGGTTGTAGCTGGAGAGGTTCCTCACCGAGAGCGCCGACATCAGCTTGTAGCGCCGGTCCATCTCGGCCACGCACCAGTTCAAAGCGGCGCCCGCCTGGCGCATGTCGGTCACCACCGGCGCCAGCAGGTGCGGGATGCCCTCGTAGGCCGACAGCTCGAGCATCTTCGGGTCGATCATGATGAAGCGCACTTCGCTCGCGGTGGCCTTGTAGATGAGCGAAAGGATCATCGCGTTGATGGCGACCGACTTGCCCGAGCCGGTGGTGCCCGCGACGAGGAGATGCGGCATGCGCGCGAGGTCGGCCACCACGGGCTTGCCGGTGATGTCCTTGCCGAGCGCGATGGTGATCTTCGAGTGCATGTCGGCGTAAGCCTGCGAGCCCACGATCTCCGCCAGGCGCACGATCTCGCGCTTGGGGTTGGGAATCTCCAGGCCCATGCACGAGGTGCCGGGAATGGTCTCGACGACGCGAATCGCTGTCACCGAGAGAGCGCGCGCGAGGTCGCGCGCGAGATTGACGATCTGCGCGCCCTTCACGCCGACGGCGGGCTCGATCTCGTAGCGCGTGATGACCGGGCCCGGATATGCCGCCACGACTTTCACCTGCACGCTGAAGTCGAGGAGCTTTCTTTCGATGAGGCGCGAGGTGTATTCGAGCGTTTCCGCGGTGGGGCGCTCGATGTGCGTATCGGGTGCGTCGAGGAGGCTCAAGGCGGGCAGCAGCGAGTCCGGCAGCTCGGCGAAGAGCGGCACCTGCTTCTCGCGCGCGATCCGCTCGCTCTTGACGACCACCGGGCTGGGCATCTCGATCCTGATCGGCTCGTGGTCCTCGAACGCCTTTTTCGCGACTTCCACCTTCTCTTCGCGCTCCTGCGCGGCGAGGCGGCCTTCCTCGCGGTCGCGGCGCGCGTCCAGGCGAGCGCGCGCGGTGGCGTAGCTCCATTCGATCGCGGCGCCGAGCAATTCGGCCACGCGCAGCCACGACAGGCCGGTGAAGAGGCTGATGCCTCCAGCAAGCACGGCCAGGAGCATCAGCGTGGCCCCAGTGAACCCGAACGCGGGCGCCATCCAGCCGGCCAGCAGGCTCCCCAGCGCGCCGCCCGAGGCGAATCCGAGGCTGGGCGTGAGGCTATGCAGGCGCATCGCTTCCAGCGCCGTGCTGGAAGAGAGAACCACGGCAAATCCGACCAGCGAGACGGCCGCCGTGCGGCGATTGAGGATCTCCCAGGTCTCCACGCGACGATAGAGCCGGGAGATGCCGCAGGCGGCGAGCGCCACCCACCACCACGCCGACAGCCCGAAGAGGTAGAAGAACGCGTCGGCGAACCACGCGCCCACGGCCCCACCCTTGTTCGCGATGGATGCGCCGCTTCCGCTGAAGGACGGCCCCGGATCGGAGGTGCTGTAGGTGGCGAGGACGAGCGCCAGCCAGGCACCGGCCGCGAGGAGGAGGATCCAGCCGGCTTCCCGCATCGCGCGCCCGAGGCGCGGATGGACGCTCGGGACAGTCGTTACAGCGATAGCGGCAACTCCCGGTTGATGATGGTGATCGCCTTCGACTCGATCGAGATGAAGCCGCGCTCGGAGAGATCCTTGAGGATCCGGTTCACCATCTCGCGCGATGCGCCAACCATGTTGGCGAGGTCCTGCTGCGAGAGCTTCTCGCCGACCATGAGCTTGCCGTCGGTGTAGACGGACAGCTCGAGGAGCGTGCTCGCGACGCGTCCGTACACGTCCATCAGGGCGAGCGTGCCGATCTTGCGGTCGGCTTCGCGCACGCGCTGCGCGAGGCACTGCATCACGATGTTGGCGATGCGCGGGGCCTGCTCGACGCAACGCTCGAAAGCGATGTGCGTGAGCACGAGGAACGCGGACGCCTCGATGGTGGTGACCGAGGCGGAGCGCGGCTCCTTGTCGATCATAGACATCTCGCCGAAGAAGGCGCCCGGGGACAGGATCTTCAGGATGATCTCGCGGCCTTCCTCGTCGCCGATGAAGACCTTCACCTTGCCCGACTGGATCATGTAGAGCGAATCGCCCATCTCGCCTTCGGTGAGCACCACCGCGTTCTTCGGGTAGCTCTTCTCGGTGGCTACCGCGCGCACGACGTCGAGCTCCTTGTCGGAAAGCGTGGTGAAAAACGGCACCGCCTTGAGCGCCATGGTGCGCTCGCCGACGGCAGGCTTCTTCTGGTCGATGGCCATGGTCACTAATTACCCAAAATCCCCTTATTTGTCAAACGGTTAGGCCTACAACTTGAGATACCCCCTTAATTTCAGGCACATACGAGCGAGTGGCCAATGCGATAATCGCTGTCCTCCCCCTCATTTCGGCAACCTTTTCCCCTCGTGCAAATCCGACATTCGCGACTCCTCATCCTCGGTTCCGGCCCAGCCGGCTACAGCGCCGCCGTGTACGCCGCGCGCGCCAACCTGAAACCCGTGCTCATCACCGGCCTCGCGCAGGGCGGGCAGCTCATGACCACCACCGACGTGGACAACTGGCCCGCCGACGCGATGGGCGTGCAGGGCCCGGAGCTGATGGACCGCTTCCTCAAGCACGCCGAGCGCTTCGAGACCGAGATCATCTTCGACCACATCCACACCGCGAAGCTCTCGGAGAAGCCGATCACGCTGCTTGGCGATGCCGCGATCTATACATGCGACGCGCTCATCATCTCGACCGGCGCTTCGGCGATGTACCTCGGGCTCGAATCGGAGCAGGCCTTCATGGGCAAGGGCGTCTCGGGTTGCGCCACCTGCGACGGCTTCTTCTACAAGGGCCAGGACGTCGTCGTGGTGGGCGGCGGCAACACGGCTGTCGAGGAAGCGCTCTACCTCACCAACATCGCGCGCCACGTGACCGTCGTGCACCGCCGCGACAAGTTCCGCGCGGAGAAAATCCTGCAGGACAAGCTCATCGCGAAGCAGGGCGAAGGCAAGGTCGACATCCAGTGGAACCACACGCTCGACGAGGTCCTCGGCGACAAGTCCGGGGTGACCGGAGTGCGCCTGAAATCCGTCAAGGACGGCAAGACCAAGGATGTGCCGGTCACCGGCTGCTTTATCGCCATCGGCCACAAGCCCAACACCGACATCTTCGCGGGCCAGCTCGACATGCGCAACGGCTACATCCTCACGAAAAGCGGCCTCGACGGCAACGCGACCGCGACGAGCGTGCCCGGCGTGTTCGCCGCGGGCGATGTGCAGGACCATGTCTATCGCCAGGCCGTCACCAGCGCGGGGACGGGATGCATGGCGGCCCTCGACGCGGACAAATATCTCGAGACCCTGTGAAGAAGGATGAAAGCGACATCTTCCGCAAGGCCATAGGCCCGGTCGATCCTGTTCGCGCTTCGCGACGCGTCGAGCCCTTTCGAGTCCTTCCCGCGCCCATTCCCGCCAAGCGCCGCGAGGACGAACAAGCGGTCCTGGCCGAGCTCGCGCGCTTCACCTTCGATGACGACGCGCAGATCGAGGACGACGCGTCGTACCTGCGCTCCGGATTGCCGCGCGACATCCTGAGGAAGCTGCGCCGCACGCACTGGGTGATCCAGGACCACCTCGACCTGCATGGCTTGACCGGCGCCGAAGCGAGCCTCGAGACCGCGACCTTTCTCACGGACTGCGTGCGCCGCGGGCTACGCTGCGTGCGCGTCGTGCACGGCAAGGGACTGCGCTCGCCGGGCCGTGAGCCGGTGCTGAAGCGGCGTGTCCGCAACCTCCTCATGCGGCGCGAAGAGGTGCTCGCCTTCGTCGAGCCGCGCGCGCTGCAGGGCGGCGGGGGCGCCGTGGTAGTGCTGCTGGAGGCGTAGCGGGTGAATTTTCCGGTGCCGCGATTCGTCCTCGCGATCCTGGCCGCGCTCGCGCTCGCCGTGGGCATCGGCAACATGACCCGCCACCTCGCCAATCCCGACGAGGGCCGCTACTCGGAGATCTCGCGCGAGATGGCGGCCAGCGGCGACTGGGTCACGCCGCGCCTGAACGGACTCAAGTATTTCGAGAAGCCGCCGCTGCAGTACTGGGCCGGCGCCCTCGCCTTCAAGGTCTTCGGCGCCAACGAGGCGAGCGCGCGGCTCTACGTGGGGCTCGCCGGGCTGGCGACCATCCTCCTCACGGGCCTGGCCGCGTGGCGGTTGCACGGCCCCGGGACGAGCCTCGCGTCGATGCTGGTGCTGGTCTCCAGCCCGTACTTCATGGCCCTGGGCGGCATCGTCACGCTCGACATGGGCCTCACGCTCTGGACCTCGGCGACGTTCTTCGCGCTCCTCCTCGCCGAGCAGTGCGCGGCTGCGGGCGATGCGCGCGGGCAGCGAAGCTGGATGCTCGCGGCATGGGCGGCGATGGCGCTCGCGGTCCTGTCCAAGGGGCTCATCGGCATCGTCTTCGCGGGTGCCGCGGTGTTCTTCGTGATGGCGCTCACGCGCAGCATGGCGATCCTGCGCCGCATGCGATGGGGCTGGGGACTCACCGTCTTCCTCGCCATCGCCGCGCCTTGGTTCCTCGCCGTGTCCGCGGCGAACCCGGAGTTCGCACGCTTCTTCTTCGTGCACGAGCACTTCGAGCGCTTCCTCACCCAATCGCATCGCCGCGTGCAGGCGTGGTGGTTCTTCGTGCCGATCCTGGCGCTGGGGCTGCTGCCGTGGCTGGTCGCGGTGCCCTCGGCGGTAGCATCTGCATGGCGCGGCGAAGCGGGCGCGCGCATCCAACCGCTGCGCACGTGCCTGCTCTGGAGCGCCTTCATCGTCGCCTTCTTCAGCGCGTCGGGCTCGAAGCTGCCGGCGTACGTGCTGCCCGCCTTTCCGCCGCTGGCGATCGTGCTCGGCCACTACCTGGCCACCGCGCCGCATCGCAGGCTCGCCGTGTTCCTCGCGCCGGTGATCCCCTTGGCGCTCGTCCTGGGCGGCTACGGCTGGCACCTGCCCGAGACCGCGCGCGACGCATGGACGCAGGCGATGTACGCGGACGCGCAACCGTGGGCCGTGTCCGCCGCGGCGATCCTCCTCGTGGCAACGCTCGCCGCGGCCGCCATGCTATGGCGCGGGCGACGCTGGGCGGGGATGGTGGCCATGGCCCTGGCTACGGTCCTCCTGCTGGAGTGCCTGCTCAACGCGTACGGCAAGCTCTCGCCGCGCCAATCGGGCCACGCGGTGGCGCAGAAGATGAAGCCCTGGCTTGCACCCGGCGCGCGCCTCTACAGCGTGCGCCACTACGACCAGAGCGTGCCGTTCTACATCGCGCGCACGCTCACCCTGGTGGACTACGTGGACGAGTTCGCGACCGGACAGAAGGCCGAGCCGGAGCGCTCGATCGCCGACTTCGAAAGTTTTCCCGCCGAATGGCAACGCCCGGGCGAGGCCCTCGCTATAATGCAGCCCGGAGCATACGAAAAACTGAAAGCGTCGGGCTTGCCCATGCAGGTGCTGCACGACGATCCGCGCCGAGTCCTCGTTCGCAAGCCGTGAACCCCCTCACCTTTTCGCTATTGATGACGGGCGTGCTGCTCAATGCAGCCGCGCAGCTGCTGCTCAAGGCGGGCACCAACCGCGTGGGCGAATTCTCCTTCGCGCTCGACAACATCGTGCCGGTCGGATCGCGCCTCGCCTCGAGCCCGTTCATCCTGGGCGGCCTCGCGTGCTACGTGGTGAGCGTGGTGGTATGGATCCTCGCGCTGTCGCGAGTGCCGGTGAGCGTGGCCTATCCCATGCTCTCGGTCGGCTACGTGGTGAACGCGGTCGCGGCGTGGCTTCTCTTCGGCGAATCGCTCGGCGCGCAGAAGCTGGTCGGCATCGGCTTCATCGTGATCGGGGTCTTCCTCGTGGCCCGGTCCTAGCCGATGGAATTCCTGCCCTTCGCGCGCCCCACCATCGACGAGGCCATGATCGCGGCGGTGGCCGACACGCTGCGCACGCGCTGGGTGACGAGCGGGCCGCGCGTCGCGGCCTTCGAGAACGAGCTCTCCGCGCGGCTCGCCGCGCGCCCGGTGCGCGCGATGACCTCCGCCACCGCCGCCATGCAGGTGGCCCTCGAGATGCTCGAGATCGGCCCCGGCGACGAGGTCATCGTGCCCTCGCAGACATTCCTCGGCATCGGCAACGTGGTGGAGCGCTCCGGGGCGACCGCGGTGTTCGTCGACGTGAACCTCGTCTCGCGCAACATCGATTTCGCGCAGGCCGCCGCGGCGGTGACCCCGCGCACGAAGCTCTTGCTTCCCACGCATTGGAACGCGCCCCTCGATCCCGACGTGCTCGACGAGTTCGCCAGGCGCCACAAGGTTCGCATCCTGGAAGACGCGGCACTTGCCATCGGCTCGCGCACTTCCCGCGGGCCGGTGGGCGCGACCGGCGACCTGGTGTCGTTCAGCTTCCATCCCAACAAGAACATGACCACCGTCGAGGGCGGCGTGCTGGTGGTCAACGACGAGCGCGAGGCGGCCATCGTCGAGGAGCTGCGCTTCCACGGCATCCGGCGCCTCCCCGACGGCACCCGCGACGTCGAGCGTGGCGGCGGCAAGTACAACTTCTCCGACGTCTTCGCGCGCCTGGGCCTGGAGCAGCTCACGCACCTGGACGACTGGTGCCGGCGGCGCGAGCGCCTCGCGCACCGCTATTTCTCCGGGCTCGAGGGCGACAACCTCCTCACGCCCGAGCGCCTGCCGCCGCGCGATAATCCGGGGCACAGCTGGAACATGTTCACGGTGCTGCTGCCGCTCGACGAGATCGGCATGACGCGCAAGGACTTCATGGACGCGATGATGCAGGAGGGGATCGGCACCGGCGTCTCCTACGAGGCGATCCACCTCACGACCCTGTTTCGCAAGAAAGGCTTCCACGAAGGCCAGTTCCCGGTATCGGAGCGCATCGCGCGGGAGACCGTGACGTTGCCGCTTTTCCCCGAGATGCGCTCCTCCGACGTGGACCGCGTGTGCGAAGCGATGAAGCGCATCGTGCGCAAGAAAGCCGCGTGATGGCCGCGCCCGAGCTCTCCGTGGTGATCCCGGTGTACAACGAGGAGGCGGTGCTGCCCGCGCTCTTCGCGCGCCTCTACCCGGCGCTCGACGCCCTGGGCTCCTCCTACGAAACGATCTTCGTGAACGACGGCAGCGCAGACCGCTCGGCGGCGCTGCTGCGCGAGCAGTTCCAGAAGCGCCCGGACGTCACGCGCGTGATCCTCTTCAACGGCAACTTCGGCCAGCACATGGCGATCCTCGCCGGTTTCGAGCACGTTCGCGGACAGCGCATCGTGACGCTCGACGCTGACCTGCAGAACCCGCCCGAGGAGATCGCCAAGCTGCTGGCCAAGATGGACGAGGGCCACGACTACGTGGGCTCGATCCGCAAGATGCGCCGCGACGTCGCCTGGCGGCGCTGGGCCTCGAAGGCGATGAATCGCATGCGCGAGCGCATCACGCACATCAGGATGACCGACCAGGGCTGCATGCTGCGCGCCTACGACCGCCCGATCATCGACGCCATCCGCTCCTCGCGCGAGGTGAGCACCTATATCCCGGCGCTCGCCTATTCGTTCTCGCGCAGCCCCGCGGAAGTCGAGGTCGAGCACGAGGAGCGCCAGGCCGGCGAGTCGAAGTACTCGCTGTACAAGCTGATCCGCCTGAACTTCGACATCGTCACCGGCTTCTCGGTGCTGCCGCTGCAGCTCTTCTCCTTCTTCGGCATCTTCGTCTCGCTCGTGTCCCTGGGCGTCTACATCGCGGTGATCGCCAAGCGCCTGGTGATGGGGCAAGGCGACGGGGTGTGGGTGATCTGGGACCGCGACATCCTGCAGTTCTTCCTCACCGGAATGGTGCTCTTCGGCCTGGGCCTCATCGGCGAATACGTCGGGCGCATTTACCAGCAGGTGCGCGAGCGCCCGCGCTTCATCATCCAGGCGCTCCTCGAGAAGACCGACCCGTGAGCAACCCCCGCGACATCGTCGAGAGCCCGTACAGCGCCGTGGTCTTCGCCTACCATGACGTGGGCGTGCGCTGCCTGTCCGTGATGCTCGCCCACGGGGTGAAGGTGGAGCTGGTGGTCACGCACCGCGACGATCCGAACGAGAACGTGTGGTTCGAGAGCGTGGAGAAGGTCGCGCGCGCCAACGACCTCGAGGTCGCCACTCCGGACGATCCGAATTCCCCGGAGTTCCTGCAGCGCCTCGCCGGGATCTCGCCGGACTTCATCTTCTCGTTCTACTACCGCTTCATGCTTTCGCCCGCCGTGCTCGCCACCGCGATGCGCGGCGCCTTCAACATGCACGGCTCGCTGCTGCCGAAGTTTCGCGGCCGCGCGCCGGTCAACTGGGCGGTGCTGCGCGGCGAGAGCGCCACCGGTGCCACGCTCCACGAGATGGTCGAGAAGCCCGACGCCGGGCGCATCGTCGACCAATTTCCGGTGCCGATCCTTCCCGACGACCGCGCAATCGACGTGTTCCGCAAGGTTACCGTTGCCGCCGAGCTCCTCCTCGACCGGGCACTTCCCGGCGTGCTCGACGGAATGGCGCCGCTCCTCTCGCAGGACCTGTCGCAGGGCGGTTACTTTCGCGGCCGCAAGTCCGACGACGGGCGCATCGACTGGACCAGGAGCGCGCGCGAGATCCACGACCTGGTGCGCGCCGTGGCCCCTCCCTACCCCGGGGCCTTCACCATGCTCGGGGCGCAACGCTTGCGCGTGCTGCGGTCGCGCGTCGTCGGCGCGAACCCGGTGCCGGTCCAGCCGAGCCTGCGCCTGGCGGGCGAATTCCTCGTCGCCGAATGCGCCGACGGCGGGGCCCTGAGAATCATCGACTGCGACCTGGACGGAATCGCGCTGGACACGGCGACGTTCGCGCAGCACTTCGGCCGCGAGCCGGTCCCGCTTGGAGAAAACCCGTGAAGAAGAAGATCCTCATCCTCGGCGTCAACGGCTTCATCGGCCACCATCTATCACACCGCATCCTCGCGGACACCGACCACGAGGTATTCGGCATGGACATGAGCTCGGAGAGGATCGCCGAGCTCATGGCCAACCCGCGCTTCCACTTCTTCGAAGGCGACATCACCATCAACAAGGAGTGGATCGAGTACCACATCCGCAAGTGCGACGTGATCCTGCCGCTGGTGGCCATCGCCACGCCGGCTACTTACGTCCAGCAGCCGCTCAAGGTGTTCGAGCTCGACTTCGAGGCGAACCTGCCGATCGTGCGTAGCGCGGTGAAGTACGGCAAGCGCATCCTCTTCCCCTCGACTTCCGAGGTGTACGGCATGTCGCGCGACGCCGAATTCGATCCCTACGCGTCGGAGCTGGTGCTGGGGCCGATCGACAAGCAGCGCTGGATCTACTCGTGCTCGAAGCAGCTCATGGACCGCGTGATCTACGCCTACGGCTCGATGGGCCAGCTCGACTTCACGCTGTTCCGCCCGTTCAACTGGATCGGCGCGGGGCTCGATTCGATCCACACCGCCAAGGAAGGCAGCTCCCGGGTGATCACGCAGTTCTTCGGCCACATCGTGCGCGGCGAGCCGATCAAGCTGGTGGACGGCGGCTCGCAGAAGCGCGCCTTCACCTATATCGACGACGGCATCGCCGCACTCATGAAGATCATCGAGAACAAGGACGGCGTGGCGAGCGGCAAGATCTACAATGTAGGCAACCCGAAGAACAACTACTCGGTGCGCGAGCTCGCGCAGATGATGCTCGAGCTGAGCAAGGCCTATCCCGAATACCGCGACAACGCGGCGAAGGTGAAGTTGATCGACGTGACCTCCGGCGACTACTACGGCAAGGGCTACCAGGACGTGCAGAACCGCGTGCCCAAGATCGACAACACCATGAGCGAGCTGGGCTGGGCGCCGAAGGTGGACATGAAGGACGCGCTGAAGCATATCTTCGACGCGTACCGCGGCCAGCTCGACGACGCCCGCGCACTTGCGAGCTGACATGGAAGAAAAACCGAAGGTCGGGGTCGTGATGGGTTCCCAGAGCGATTGGGACGTGATGCAGCATGCCGCGCGCGTGCTGAAGGATTTCGGCGTGCCATTCGAGCACAAGGTGGTATCGGCTCATCGAACCCCGGACACCATGTTCGAGTATGCGGAGCAGGCGCGTGGCCGCGGCCTCGCCTGCATCATCGCGGGAGCTGGCGGTGCCGCCCACCTTCCGGGCATGATCGCTTCCAAGACCACCATTCCCGTCCTCGGCGTCCCCGTGCCTTCGCGCCACCTCGCCGGCCAGGACTCGCTCTACTCGATCGTGCAGATGCCCAAGGGCATCCCGGTGGCCACCTTCGCGATCGGCGAGGCGGGTGCCGCCAACGCGGGCCTGTTCGCCGTGAGCCTTCTCGCAGTCGCCGACGACGCCCTCGCGCGCAAGCTCGCCGAGTATCGCGAGAAGATGCGCGAACAGGTCGCGGCGATGCAGTTGCCCGACGTGCTGTGATCCTTCCCGGCGCGACGCTCGGCTTGCTGGGCGGCGGTCAGCTGGGCCGCATGTTCACCGTCGCCGCGCGCACGCTCGGCTACCGCGTGACCGTGCTCGATCCCGATCCGCTATCGCCGGCCGCGGAATTCGCCACCGGGCACCTGAACACCGCGTATACCGACCCCGCCTCGCTCGCCGAGCTCGCGCGCCACTGCGCCGCGGTCACCACCGAGTTCGAAAACGCCCCGGCCGAAGCCCTCGACTCGCTTGCCGAGCGCACCGTGGTGCGCCCCAGCGGCGCGTCGGTCGCCATCGCGCAGGATCGCCGCCGCGAGAAGGGATTCCTCGAGGAGCACGAGTTTCCGGTGGGCGCCTTCGCGCCCGTCGAGAGCCCCGCGGATTTCGGCCCCGCGCTCCTGCGCGTGAAGCTTCCGGCGCTCCTCAAGACCGCGCGCTTCGGCTACGACGGCAAGGGCCAGGCACGCATCGAATCGCGCACCGACCTCGAGCGCACGTTCGCCCAGTGGAAGGGCGTGCCGTGCGTGCTGGAGGAGCTCCTCGTCCTGGAGCGCGAGATCTCGGTGATCCTCGCGCGCGCCGCCGGGGGCGAAATCGCGGTCTTTCCGGTCGCGGAGAACCGCCATGCGCAAGGCATCCTCGACATGACCATCGCGCCGGCGCGTATCACCGCCGCGCTGGCGATCGAGGCGACCAACCTCGCCTCGCGAATGGCCGCCGCACTCGACTACGTCGGCGTGATGGCGGTGGAAATGTTCGTCGTGGACGGCAATCTCCTGGTGAACGAGATCGCGCCGCGTCCCCACAATAGCGGCCACTACACCGTAGACGCATGCCGCACCTCGCAGTTCGAGCAGCAGGTGCGCGTGCTCTGCGGCCTGCCCTTGGGCGACCCGTCGCCGCACACGCCCGCGGTCATGGTGAACCTGCTGGGAGACATCTGGAGCGGCGGCGAACCGCGCTGGGAATCGGTCCTCGACCACGCGGGCGCGCACCTGCATCTTTACGGCAAGCGCGATGCGCGGCCCGGGCGCAAGATGGGACACGTCACGGTCTGCGAGCCGGACCCGGCGCGAGCCCTGGCGGTCGCGCTCCAGATCCGACGGCACCTGGGCATCGGCGCCGCCGGTGAATCCGCCTAGCTCGCCCAAGCGTCCAAGCGATATCGTTCGCTCCATGAGGTTTCCATGTCCGCTTTCAAGAAGCTCGCCGCACCCCTGGCCCTGATGACCGCCCTGGTGGCCGTTGCGGTGCCCGCCGCCGACCGGCGCGAGACTCGCGCGGCCACCGGCTTCACCGCGATCAGCCTCGCCGCGCCGGTCACGGTCGACATCGTCCAGGGCACAACCGAAGGCCTTGTCCTCGAAGGCGACGACAACGCGCTCGCGGACCTCGAAACCGTCGTCGAGCAAGGCACGCTCAAGATCCGCACGCGCACGCGCAAGAGCATCCCGGAGATGGGCAAGGTGAAGGTGCACGTGAGCGCGAAGACGATCGAGGCGCTGCGCGTCGCGAGCTCCGGCGACATCAACGCCGCG
>JANLXC010000149.1:0-8496 GCA_031364925.1 Burkholderiales bacterium
CCGCCGCTCTTGGACAGGTCGGGCTGGATTATGTCCACGCTTTCTTCCTGGATCAGGCGCGAGAACTCGAAGCGGGTGAAGTGGTTCTCCCCGGCGGCCAGCGGCAGCCTGGCGAAAGTGCGCGCGGTGGCGTAGCTGCGGTAGTCGTGCGCGGGGAAGGGCTCCTCCAGCCAGCGCACGCCGAGCTCCTCCAGCACCGGCATCACGCGGCGCGCGTCCTCGAGCGTGTAGCCGATGTTGGCGTCGGTGAGGATCTCCATGTCGTCGCCGAACGCGTCGCGCGCCGCCTCGACACGGCGAAGGTCGTCCTTCACGTTGTCGCCCAGGCGCAGCTTGATCGCCTTGTAGCCCATGTCGACGTAGACCTTGGCTTCGGCCACCAGGTCCTTCGGGTCCTGGAAGCCGAGGGAGATGCCGCCCGCGTAGGCGGGGATCGCTTTCGCGGCGCCACCGAGAAGCTTGTACAAGGGCCACCCCACCGCCTTCGCGCGAATGTCCCAGAGAGCCATGTCGAGCCCGCTCATCGCAAGCGACGTTCCCGCGCCCATTCCATGGCTCGCGAGCTGGCGCGTATAGATGCGGTTCCACACGCCGACGACGTCGGTGGCGTCCATGCCCAGGACCAGGGTGCGCAGCGTGGTGTTGATGAGCGCGGCGACTGCGCCGGGCGCGCGGCCCGCGTGCGATTCACCGTAGCCGACGATTCCGGATTCTGTCTTCACCTTGACGATCACCGCATCGCGCTTGACCGCGCGACCGATGCCGAGCCGGACGTTGCTGTCCTTGGGAAGCGGGAATGACGTGGGGATCGCGGTGATCTCGGCGATCTTGAGGGCTGCGTCGAATTTGGGGAAGGGAGAGGCCATGGCGAAGGCTTCGTGCGGACCGGGGATAGTAACAGCAGCCAGCGGCCTTGCGAGAGGGCCGATGATGGACAATGGCGGATCGAACACGCCACGAGAGCGACATGATCACCAGGCCCTTCACCCACTACGGCGCCATCCTTTCGCTCTCGATCCTGGGGGCTTGCTCCACCATGCAGGGCCCCGGAGGCCCGGCAGCAAACGACGGCACGAGCGACGGTCCGCGCCGCTTCGCGCTCACGTTGCTCACTGACATGACGCCCGAGCAGCGCGCCGTCGCCAACGCCATCATGACGGGCCCGCGCGCTTCGGTCGGAAGCCCGGCGGCCGCGGCGGGCGCGACCAGCCTCTCCAGCCCCTTCAACGTCTGGAACCGCAAGCCCGAGCTCGCCGACGGGCTCCAGAAGGTGGGTGAGTACATCCGCTTCCGCAGCTCGCTGCCGCCGCGACTGAACGAGTTCGCGATCCTCATCACCGCGCGCACGTGGAACGCGCAGTACGAATGGTTCGCGCACCATCGCCTCGCGATGGCGGGCGGCCTCGATCCCGCGGTTGCCGAGGACCTCGCCCAGGGACGCGTGCCCGCGAACATGAAGCCCGACGAGCAGGTCATCTACGATTTCACGATGCAGATGCACGAGCGCCGCGGCGTGAGCGACGCGACCTACAAGCGCGCGGTCGACTCATTCGGCGAGGCCGGCGTCGCGGACCTGATCGCGGTCAACGGGTATTACGTGCTGGTGGCGATGACGGTGAACGTGGACCGCACTCCGATCCCGAACGGCGGAGCGAATCCGCTTCCCGTCCTCAAGTAGGGATCAGTCGCGGCCTTTCGCGTTTAGTATGCAATTTTCCCGGGAGGCGGCCGTGAGCGAAAGCGAAAGCTACAAGGCGGGTCTTGCGATGCGCAAGAAGGTGCTGGGCGAGAAGTACGTGGCCGATTCCATGGCGCAAGCCGACGACTTCACCGCGCCCCTGCAGCAGTACCTCACAGAGCACGCCTGGGGCGCCGTATGGGTGCGCGAGGGCCTCTCTCTCAAGACGCGCAGCATGCTGAACCTCGCCATCCTCACGGCGATCAACCGGCCCGCGGAGCTGCGCCTGCACATCCGCGGCGCGCTCAACAATGGCGTCACCAAGGAAGAGATGCGCGAGATCTTCCTGCACTGCGGGGCCTATTGCGGCGCGCCCGCGGCGTTGGACGCCTTCAAGACCGCCAAGCAGGTGTTCGCCGAGGATGCCGCGGCGGAAGGAAAGCCGTGAAGAGCTTCCTCGCCCTCCTCTTCGCCGCCCTGCAGCTCGCCGCCGCCACGGCCCACGCGCAGATCGACCGGCCGGTGCACATCATCGTGCCGTTCGCTGCCGGCGGTCCCACCGACATCATCGCGCGCATCCTCGCGCCGAAGCTTTCGGCGTCGCTGAAACGCCCGGTGGTCGTCGAGAACAAGGTGGGCGCGACCGGCGGCATCGGCGCCGCCTTCGTCGCCGCGGCTCCCGCCGACGGGGACACGCTCCTCCTGGGCACGAGCAGCATCATGGCCGCCAACCCGAACCTGAGCGCGAAGCTCTCCTATGATCCGGTCAAGGACTTCGTGCCGATCTCGCTCATCGCGACCATCGAGAACATTCTCGTCGTCCATCCGAGCGTGCCGGCGAAGAACGTCGGCGAATTGGTCGCGTACGCCAAGGCCAACCCCGGCAAGCTCACCTACGCCACTTCGGGGATCGGCAGCACCTATCACCTCGGCGCGGAGCTCTTCGCCTCGCAGACGGGCGTGCAGATCACGCACATTCCCTACAAGGGCGCGGCCCCCGCCATCCAGGACGTGCTCGCCGGGCACGTGAACATGATGTTCGACAACATGTCGTCGGCGATTCCGAACATGAAGGCGAACCGCGTGCGCGCGCTCGGCGTGGCGAGCCTGAAGCGCTATCCGGCGCTTCCCGACGTCCCCACCATCGCCGAGCAGGGCGCTCCCGGCTACGAGACCACCATCTGGCTCGGGTTGTTCGCGCCGAAGAACACGCCGCCCGCGGTCCTGCAGCGGCTGCAGAAGGAGATCGGCGATGCGGTGAATTCCGCCGACTACCGCGAGAAGCTGGCCGCGGTGGACATGCAGCCGCGCGCGAGCACTTCGCAGGAGCTCGCCGGATATCTCAAGTCGGATCTCGCGAAATGGGCGAAGGTCGTGAAGGACGCCGGCATCAAGCCCGAGTAATTGCGCTAGGAAGGCACGACCTGGAACAGCTCGAAGCGGGCGTTCCTCTCGACCAGCTTCGAAGCGCGCACGCGCGAGCGGAAGCCCTCGCCGCGAAGCTCGAACTCGCCCGCGTCAGTCCAGGTGTTCGGCAGCGTGAGGAGCGACTCCTCGGAGTGCTCCTCGGCGTCGGCGACGAGAAGCCCGAGCCTGCGGTCGGTCGAGGGCGACGGGTCCCGCACCCACACCGCGCATACCGCGTTGGCGAAGAACTGCACGCCGAAATCGATGGTGCCGTCCTCGACACCCGTCACCCACCGCGTCACGCCGATGGTCCACGAGGCCTTGCCGGGCGAGCGAATGCCGACGACCTCGCCGACGCTCACCGGGTAGTTGGTCGATGCCTTGCGCCGCACCCGCACGCCGCCCGCGCTCGAGTTCACCACCGCCCACTCGTGGATCGGAATCGGACCGGTTTCGTCTTCCGGAAGCGCGCGCAGCGGCATGGTCACGCCCTGGCGCAACTTCTCGATCTCGGCCTCGCCGTCGACGGTCGCATCGTGCGCGACGAAATGCGCGATGGGCTTCACGCCGACGCAGATGGCGACGCTTCCCTGCGCGGGCTCGCGGCGCAGCGCGCGCTGCGGCGGGTTGCTCCACAGCGTGATCGCCTTGGCGATCAACGCAACGCGTTCCACGCCCGACTTCTCGCGTGCGGCGTCGAGCGCGTCGACCATCTCGTTCGCATCGAGAATCCGCGCGCTCGAGGCCGGCGCGCCCACACCGGCTTCGCGCATCGGCTTGGGCGGTGCGTCCTCGTCGCAGGGCACGAGGAAATGGGCGCCGGCGCGCGTCTCCGGCGCTTCCTTGCCGAGAGAAACGGGCGCGCGCATCTCGCGGATGAGCGATTCGATCGCGGAGAGCTCGCCCGACGCCAGCCGGTAGGGGTCGGTCAGGGCCAGCAAAAGGGATTCGCAATACAGCCCGCCGATGGAAGCGCGCGACTGGGCATCGGCGACGCTGGTCGCGATCCCGGCATGCTCGGCGCGCAGGTAGCACTGGTGCATATCCTTCCATGCGCCCTTGGGAACGCGCGAATACGTGACGTAGCACGCGCGCATTCCTTCGGCGAGATAGCGCATCGATTTCAGCAACAGCGGCGCGAGCTTCCTGCCGGCCGCCGGTGCCGAGCGATCCGCGATCTTCTCGACGGCGGCTGCCTGGTAGCCGCCGGCCACCGCGAAGGCGAGGGTCACCGCGACGCCGAGGGCTTCGCGCGCTTCCTTGTGCAGGGGCTGCGGCGAATGGAGGTAGATATCGGCGAGGTCGCGCAGCACGAGGTCGGCGCGCGCACCCAGTGCTTCAAGGAGGCGCACGCGCTCTTCGAGGCCGACCCGCGCGCGATCGACCGCGGCCAGGTATCCGGACAGGGCGAGCCCCGCCTCCAGGCTCGAGGCGGCCGGTACGCACTGGAGCCAGGCGTGCAGCTCGTTGGCAAGGATCTCGCCGGGAATCTGCGCCGTGGTCATTATCGTGCTCCTGGGAGGTTCTGCGGCCGGGACGACGCTACGTTACACGATCGCGGACGACGAGTAGTATCCGGGGCAGGTCGTACGAGAAACCCTTGCGGAAAGAAATGACGAACTGCCGATCGTGTGCAGCCGCGCTGGCAATGGCTGTCGCCATGTGCGCGGCGCAAGCGCAGGAATTCCCCGCGAGGCAGCCGGTGAAGCTGATCGTCACCTTCGCGCCCGGAGGCGGCTCCGACACCATCGCGCGAACGCTGAACGCGAAGATGGGCGAGGCCCTTGGCCAGGTGGTGATCGTCGAGAACAAGGCGGGCGCGGGCGGGGCGATCGCCACCGACTTCGTCGCGAAGTCTGCGCCCGACGGCTACAACGTGCTCTTTACGGTCTCTTCGCACAGCATCAACCAGGCGCTGGTGCCGGCGTTGCCTTTCAACACGGAGCGCGACCTGCGCGGCGTGACGCTCATCGGAGCGCTGCCGCAAGTCCTGGCAGTGCATCCGTCGGTGCCCGCAAATTCGCTGCAGGAGTGGCTCGCGTTGGGACGCAAAGACCCCAGGTACCTGCAATACGCGAGTGGCGGCATCGGATCGCCGGGCCATTTCGCCGGCGCCCTCCTGCAATCGGTGGGCAAGCTCGCGCTCGTCCACGTGCCCTATCGCGGCGCGGGCCCGGCGATGGCCGACGTGATGGGCAACCAGGTGAGCGCGGTGCTCGGCACGCTGAGCGGCATCCTTCCGCATATCAAGTCGGGCAAGCTCAAGGCCATCGCGGTGACGTCGAAGGAGCGCTCGCCACTCATTCCCGAGGTTACGACCATCGCCGAGGCGGGGTTCCCCGGGTACGAGTCGGATACGTGGATCGGCACCTTCGTGCCGCGCGCCACGCCCAATGAAGTCGTCGCCAGGCTGCACCAGGCCACACTCGCCGCACTCAAGGACCCGGCCGTCGCGGCACGCATGGAAAGCCAGGCGGGCCATATCATCGGCGGCTCGCCCGCGGAACTCGATGCCCTGGTCGCGCGCGAGATCCGGCAGTTCACGCTGGTGGTGCGCGAGCAGGGGCTCAAACCCGAGTGAGCTGAAATCTCGAGTGTCCCCCGGACGCGATAAGGGATACGATATCCGTGCGGCGCCGCGTGTCTTCATTCGCGCCGACGACAATAAATCGAAAACCTGTACTGGGAGCTCCAATGCGCATACCTGGCATCCTCCGCTTTGCCTTCGCGGCAACTTGCGTCGTCCTCACCACGCTCGGGCTTTCCGCGCCGGCATGGTCGCAGTCGAGCTCCTACGCGGTCGCTCCATATCCCGCGAAGGCGGCGGCGCCCGAGACGTTGCGGCTGCCCGTCGGCGCGGTCCCCGCGACGCTCGTTCGCCTCGAAGCGGTGGAAGCCGCCCAGATCGATGCGGTCCGCCATGCCAACTCCCTTACCTCGCTGAAGCGGCTGCAGGTCGGCATCGGTAGGGCAGTGGAAGGCCGTCCCGAGGCGAGCGATGCGGCTCTCGGGTGGACGCCGGTCGCCGGCGGCTACGTCGCGCAATGGCAGGTCACGTCGCCCGATGCGCGCGCGCTGCGCGTGGGGCTCGTCGCAGCACGCATGGCGCCCGGCGCCGAGATTCGCTTCGTCGGCGGGGCACAGGTCGACACGGTATACGGTCCGTTCTCCGCAGCCGACGTGAAACCCGGAGCCGCGGTCTACTGGAGCCCGGTGCTGCTGGGCGACACCGCGACGGTCGAAGTCTTCGTCGCGCAGGGCACGGCGCGCGCCGACGTCTCGCTCGCGGTCGCGCAGGTCTCGCACCTCTTCGCGAGCCCCGCGGACGCCGATGTCGAGACGCAGGCGAAGGCCTCGCAATTCTGCGAGGTGGACATCATCTGCCGCTCGGCCAGCGACGCGGCGCTCGCCAACATCGGCCGCGCCGTGGCGCGCATGACTTTCTCCGACGGAGTCAGCGGCGGCTCCTTCCTCTGCACCGGGACACTGTTGAACGTGGCCAGCGGACCGCGCACCCCATACTTCTATTCGGCAAACCATTGCATCAGCACGCAGGCCTCGGCGAGCACGCTCACCACGCATTGGTTTTACGACGCGTCGGGATGCGGCAGCGGCACCGTGAGCTCGAGCTACGTGCAGGTGACGGGCGGCGCCACGCTGCTCTACGCGAACGAGCCCTCCGATGTCCTGCTCCTTCGCCTGAACAACGCGCCGCCCGGCGGCGCGATCTACGCGGGATGGGATGCGACCACGCTCGCCAACGGCACGGCGCTCACCGCGGTGCACCACCCCGCGGGCGACCTGAAGAAGGTGAGCCTCGGCAGCATGGGCGGCTTCGGCTCCTATCCCGGCCTTTCGGGAAGCTTCATCATCGCGCGCTGGAACGCGATCGCCACCGGCGTCACGGAGGGCGGCAGCAGCGGCTCGGGCATCTTCACCGGCAGCTCCGCGTCCGAATATCGCCTGCGCGGCGGCCTTCTCGGCGGCCCCTCGAGCTGCAGCGCCTCGTCGGCGAGCCTCTACGACAACTATTCACGTCTCGACCAGGCGTACTCGGTCCTCGCCCAATTCCTGAATCCCGGCGGCAGCGGCGGCACCTGCACCTATGCGATCGCGCCCAACAGCATCGCGCTTGGCGCGGGCACCGCATCGGGCACCTTCGGCGTGACGACGGCGGGCGGTTGCGCGTGGTCGGCCACGAGCAACGCGTCGTGGCTCACGACCTCCAGCAACGGCAGCGGAAACGGCACCGTGAGCTTCTCGGTCGCGGCCAACTCCGGCACTGCGCCGCGCACCGGCACCGTCACCGTCGGCGGGCAGGCCTTCACCGTGACCCAGGGCGCGACCTTGGCGACCACTTCCGGAAACCTTCTCGCCAACTCGGGGTTCGAAAGCGGCGACACCTCGTGGACGCAGACCCCCGCGGGCACCATCCTGACCAACAACGCGTCGATCGCGCATTCGGGCGGCTGGTACGGATGGCTCGGCGGGTACGACAACGGCACCGACACGCTCTTCCAGGACGTGACGATCCCGGCATCGTCCACCGGGGCGCGCGTGCAGTTCTGGTACCTGATCACGACCCAGGAGACGTCGTCCCTGGTGTACGACAAGATGACGGTCACGCTGGTCAATCCCGCCACGGGCGCGGTGCTGGCTACGCTCGCGAATTTCACCAACCTCAACGCGACCTCGGGTTGGACGCTGAGCCCCGCGTACGACGTGTCGGCTTTCCGCGGCCAGACCGTGCGCCTGCGCTTCGTCGCGGTCACCGACTTCTCCCTCATCACTTCGTTTCGCATCGACGACGTCACGCTCAGCGCGGACGTGACCGCGGGCACCACCAACTACACGGCGATGTGGTGGAACGCCCTGGAGTCGGGATGGGGCTTCAACGTGAACCACCAGGGCGACACCATCTTCGCCACGCTCTTCACTTACGACGCGAGCGGAAACCCGCTGTGGCTGGTGCTCGCCAACGGCGCGCGGCAAGGCGGCGGCACGACCTACACCGGCGATCTCTATCGCACCACGGGCTCGGCCTTCAACGCGGTCCCGTTCGTGCCATCGGCGCCGTCGGACGTAGTCAAGGTGGGCACGATGACGGTCAATTTCACCGGTGCCAACGACGCCACGCTCAGATACGACGTGAACGGCGTGACCGTCAACAAGGCGATCACCAAGGAGGTGTTCGGCACGCGCGCCGCGGAATGCGTGGGCACTACCGGCAGCCGCTCGGGAGCCGCCAATTACACCGACATGTGGTGGAACAGCAACGAATCGGGATGGGGCGTCAACGTGACGCAGCAGGGCGACGTCATCTTCGCCACGCTCTTTACCTACGCCCCGAACCGCCAGGGCATGTGGTACGTGCTGGCGAACGCCCCGAGGCAGGGCGACGGCTCGTATCT
>JANLXC010000024.1:0-28327 GCA_031364925.1 Burkholderiales bacterium
TCCGTGTAGCTGAGGAACATCTCGATGGCCAGCGCCGGCAGCAGGATCCCGCACGTGCCCAGCGCCATGACCGTGAAATACCGGCGGAAGAGTCGGCTCGTGGTCGCACCGCCGAGCCGCTGGCGCGGCCCGTCCTTCACCCCCAAGGCGTCGGCATCCGAAAGCTGGGCCAGGCTCATCGCACGAGATCCGCGCGAGAAAGCAGGCGTGGCGTGACCACCATCCCGAGGGACCGCGCCGAGCTTACGTTGATCGAGAGCCTGAACCTCTTGGGGCGCTCGATCGGAATTTCGCCGGGCGTCACACCCGAGAGGACGCGATCCAGCTGGCGGGCCAGCGCGCCATTGGGATCGTCGAACACCGCCTCGTACGCCATCGGCGCGCCCCCCGCGACGTCGAGCTGCGATGGATAGATGGCGGGCTTTCCCGTGGCGAACAACGTTGCGAGGAACTGCACGCGGTGCTCGTCCAGCACGCTCGCCTTGCTGACGAACCAGGCATCCATGGGTCCGGCGTCGCGAATGTCCTCGCCCAGCGTCTGGATGGACTTCACCGCGACGAGCTTCCATTGGACCCCGTGGCGCAGCGAGCTCGACTCGAGGAACTCACCGACGCTCGGGCGCAGCGGCTCGCCGCGGTCGTATATGTAGCCGATTCGCCGCGCCGACGGAGCGCTCTCCCGGAGGACCTCCAGCATCTTGGGCTCGATTCCGAGTTGTAGGGAAATCCCGGAGATGTTCTGCGGCCTCGACGTAAGGGATGCGGCGAGCCTGAGGTCCACCGGATCCTGGTGCGTGAAGAATACGATCGGCGTCGTTTGCGTCAGGCGCAGCGCTTGCATGAGGACCGGGGAGGTGGGCGCTACGATCGCGGCCGGCTTCGCCCGCAATCCCTTCTCCAGCACCTGGCTCAAGGCCGCGGCGTCCATCACGTCCGCACCGACGAACTCGATCGCCACGCCACGACGCTTCTGGATGCCGATCGCTTCGCAAGCCGCGCTGAAGCGTGCGAATGCCGCGCGGGCTCGCTCATGATCGAAATTAATGAATATCACTTTGCGCGGGGATTCGGTGCCGACGGTGGAACAACATTGCAATGATGCGGCCATTGCGATCGATGCAATCAGGACAACGTGGGATCGGCGACCGATCCTACCGACGTGGGTAGGAGCATTCGAATTGCTCGTCATGATGAAATCAATGAGCGCACTCTGCCGGTCTCATCGCGCATGACCGACAGAATACTAGGAGTAAGAAATGACAACCACCTATCGTTATGCCTGGCTCGCCGTCCTCGATGGCAACGGCCGCAAGAAACTGAACGACGAGCTTCTCAGCATGGACGACGTAAACCCGGCGCTCACCCAGCAGAATACCCCCGGCGCCGTCTGGACGATCTACTGGGACAACTCGCCCGCCCGCCTCGCGACCACCGCCCTTAGCCCCAACATCGGCAACAATCCCGACATCGAGGTCGTCATGGTCAGCATCCCGGGAACCGAAGACGCGATGAAGGAGTGGATCGACACTCCGCAGGGCCAGACGCTTCGCTCGCACGCGCTTTCCATTCAACCGTGGGTGTACACAGCGAGCGTGTGATCGTGAGCAAGACTTCCATCAACGCCAACCTGGAGAACCTGGCGAAGGCGAGTCCCGGCAGCGAGCGCTTTCCGTTCGCGCTGGGGCTTGCCGACCTCGTCATGGAGGCGACCGTCGCGGTGAAGCGACTCCAGCCTCTTGCCGGCATCGCTTCAAACGAGTTGGTCGTGGCGCCGCAAGTAATGCTTGATCTCTTCACGCCGGGGGAATGTGCACGCATCGTTGCCGCGTGCGGCTCGTACCCGCTGCACGCCGGTCAGTTGGTGCAGGAGCGCGACAACTACCGCAAGGCGTCCAGCGCCTGGATCGCGCCGGACGCCGACACGCGCTGGGTCTACGAGCGCATCGCCACCATGATCGCCAAGCTCAACGGCTGGTATCGCTACGAGCTCTACGGCTTCCTCGAGCCGCTTCACTTCATACGCTATGACGAGGGCGGCAAGTTCGACTGGCACCTCGATTGCGGCGGCGACCGCACGTGCACGCGCAAGCTGAGCGTCACGGTGCAGCTCACGGCGCCCGAGGATTATTCGGGTGGCGGGCTCGAGTTCTGTCCGCAGGGCGAGCTGCATCGCTCGCGCTACCACGGCGCGGCGACGGTATTTCCCTCCATGCTGGCGCATCGCGTGACGCCGATCGAGCGCGGAATCCGCCATTCCATCGTCGCGTGGATCCACGGACCTTCCTTCCGTTGACCTTCATTCCCCACCCCTCCGGGTGGGGACTTTCTTCCCGCCGCGCCATTATTCTGTGAGCATGATCAAGACCCAACGCAGCCCCGAGATGATCCACTCCCCCATCGAGGCCGCGCTGCATCCGCGCGGCTTCGAAATGCGGCGCGTCGCCACGCGCGAGGACTGGAGCGACGTGCGCTCCCTTCGCTTCGACGCGCTGCGCGAGCGCTCCGAGATCGGCACGAATGGCGAAGGCGGCTACGGCGACGATCACGACGCCGCGCTCAACGCCACCACTTTCCTGCTCCTGCGCAATGCGCGAGCGATCGCCTCGACGCGATCGAGCGTGAGCTCCGCGCGGCGCCGCTGGCCGCTGCCGGCAGGCGACGTGTACGCCGCGGAGATTGCCGCGCTCGGCGCCGACGCGACCGTCGTCGAGGCGAGTCTCATGGTGGTGGACCCGGCCTCGCAGATGGAGCCGAAGACCGCCCTCTTCCACCTGTTCAAGGCGCACATGCTGCAATGCGCCTCGGAGAACGCGGATTGGCTCGTGATCGCCGTGCGCGATTCGCAGATCGGCTTCTACCGGCGCATGTTCAACATGGAGATCCTCTCCGGGGCCGAGAGCTACGCGGGCCTGGCTTCGCCGCGGGTGCTCATGGGGCTGGAGTACCGGGCGCAGGCGGCGCTGCTCTTCAAGCGCATGCCCATGCTCGCGGTGACCGACGCCGACGAGCGTGACTTCGCGGCATCCGGCGTGATCACTTTCCCGGACGGGCGCCGTGGCTCCGCCGCCAAGAGGGACTCCTCCCACCTCGTGGTCGGGGGCTAGAACCCGATAGCGCCGCCGTCCTTGCGATGGTCGGACGCGCCACAGTAGCCGTCGTCCAGTTTGTGGATCAGCTGCGCTCCGCCGAAGCCGAACATCGGCCGCTCCGCCCCGACGATGCGGTGGCCGCGAGCCACGAGCTCGCCCTTGACCGATGCCGGGATGCGGTCCTCGACGCTCAGCGAGTAGTCCTCGTTGACGATCCAGCGCGGCGCGTCGCTGCACGCCTGCGGGTTCTGGTTGTAGTCGACGAGTCGGACCACCATCTGGATATGGCCCTGGCTCTGCATGTTTCCGCCCATCACGCCGAAGCTCATCACTGGCTGGCCGTTGCGCGTGAGAAACCCGGGAATGATCGTGTGGAAAGGCCGCTTGCGCGGGCCGACCTGGTTCACATGCCCGGGCGTCAGCACGAACCCCGCCCCGCGGTTCTGCAATGCGATGCCGGTGCCGGGAACGACCACGCCGGAGCCGAATCCCTTGTAGTTCGACTGGATGAACGACAGCATCATCCCCTTCTCGTCGGCGGCAGTGAGGTAAACGGTGCCGCCGTCGCTGGGAATTCCCGGCCCCGGAACCTGAGCGCGCTTCATGTCGATCTTCCTCGAGAGATCGGTGAGATACGCGGTGTCGAGCATCTGCGCGGTCGTGACGCGCATCGCCGCGGGATCGGCGGCCTGCGCCCAGGTGTCGGCGAGCGCGAGCTTCATCGCCTCGATCTGCAGGTGCAGGCTGTCCGCGGAGTCCACCGGCATCGAGGCGACGTCGAAGTTGCGCAGGATGCCGAGCGCGATGAGGGATGCGATGCCCTGGCTGTTGGGCGGCATCTCATGCAAGTGGTAGCCGCGGTATTCGATCGAGATCGGGTCGACCCAGTCGGCGCGGTGCACGGCGAGGTCTTCCTCGGTCATCGCGCCTTCGTCGGAGCGGCTCGCCAGGGCGATGCGCTCGGCGATCGGGCCGCGGTAGAAGCTTTCGCCCTTCGTGGACGCGATGTCCTCGAGCGTTTCGGCCTGCTGCGGGCAATAGAAACGCTCCCCGGGATAGGGCGCGCGGTCCTTGGGCAGGAACGTCCAGCAGAATTCCGAGAAGCCCTTGAAGTTCGGCGCCTGGCCCGCCCAGCTCGCCGCGGTGATCGGCGACACCATAAAGCTTTCGCGCGCGTAGCGGATTCCCGCCTCGAAGAGATCCTCGAAGGGCAGCTTGCCGTAGCGCTTGGAAAGCGCGACCCATGCGGAAACCGCGCCCGGAACGGTGACCGAATCCCAGCCCAGCGACGGCACCGCCTTCTTGCCGGCGAAGCGCTCCGGCGTCCAGCCCGCGGGCGAGCGGCCCGAGGCGTTCAGGCCCACCAGGCGCTGACCGTCCCAGAGGATCGCGAAGACGTCGGAGCCGATGCCGTTGGAAGTCGGCTCGACCACGGTGAGCGCGATCGCCGCGGCGAGCCCGGCATCGACCGCGTTGCCGCCCTTGGCGAGCATCGCGAGGCCGGCCTGTGCCGCGAGGGGCTGCGAAGTGGCGACGACGTTTTTCGCGAGCACCGGCATGCGCTGCGACGCGTATGGAAAATCCCAGGTGAACATGGTCTCTACTCCGGCTTCACGTTGGCGTCGCGGATGACCTTGGACCAGCGCTGCGCTTCGCTTTTCACCACGGCCGCGAACTCGGCCGGCGTGCCGCCGGTGGCCTCGAAGCCGAGCTGCGCGAAGCGCTCGCGCACCGCGGGGTCGGCGACGATGCGATTCATTTCGGCGTTGACGCGGTCCACCACCGCACGCGGCGTGTTCACCGGCCCGAAGACGCCGAACCATGTCCAGCTATCGAAGCCGGCGAGGCCCGACTCCGCGATGGTCGGCACCTCGGTCATGAGCGAGGAGCGCTCGAGCGACGAGATGCCGACCGCCTTCAGGCGCTTGCCGTCGACGTGGGGCTTGGCGGTCATCACGTTGTCGAAGAGCATGGCGACCTGCCCGGACATGATGTCCGGAACGGACAGCTGCGTACCCTTGTACGGCACGTGCGTGAGCTTGATCCCCGCCATGGAGGCGAACATCTCGCTGGTAAGGTGCGAGATGCTCCCGATGCCGCTGGTCGAATAGTTGAGCTTGCCGGGATTCTTCTTCGCGTAATCGATGAGCTCGCGCACGCTGGCTATCCCCAGTACGGGCGAAACCACCAGCACGTTGGTGGCGTACCCCACGTAGACGATGGGCGTGAAATCCTTTTGCGGGTCGTAGGGCACCTTGGTGAGGTACGGCCCGATCGAATGCGTGCTGCTGGTCGCCATCACCAGCGTGTAGCCGTCCGCCGCGCTCTTCGCGACGAAGTCCGCGCCGATCGCCCCGCCCGCCCCGGGCTTGTTCTCCACTACCACCGGCTGGCCGAGCGCGTGCGTGAGTTTCTCGGACAGGACGCGCGTCATCACGTCGGTGGGACCGCCGGCGGGGAAGGGCACCACCATCTTCACCGGCCTCACCGGCCACGACTGCGAAAGCGATAACGGCGCGAAGATCGCAAGCGCCAGGAACGCGAAGAACCGCGAAAGCATGGGGCGTGGGCTCCTGAATCGGGGGAGGCCAATGGTAGCATCGGGCTCAAGGAGAACCCATGGCCCACGAACTTGCCGCGCTCGTGTTCGACGCTTACGGAACGATCTTCGACGTGCATTCGGTGACCCGCCTCGCCGAGTCGCTCTTCCCCGGCAGGGGCGCGGCGCTTTCCTCCGCGTGGCGCACGAAGCAGCTCGAATACACGTGGCTGCGCTCGTTGATGGGCCAGTACGAGGACTTCAGCCGCGTCACGCAGTCGGCGCTCGATTGGACGCTCGAGTCGCTCGCGATCGAGCCCGAGGAGAGCGCGCGCCGCGCGCTCCTCGGCGAGTACCGCAAGCTCGCCATGTTTCCCGAGGTGCCCGCCGCGCTGGAGAAGATGGCCGCGACCAGGCCGCTCGCGATCCTGTCCAACGGCCATGCCGACATGCTGAACGCGGTGGTCGACCACAATGGGCTGCGCGGCCTATTTCGCGGCGGCGTGCTGAGCGTGCATCCCGCGAAGATCTTCAAGCCGCACGCGAGCGTCTACCGCATCGCCGAGGACCAGCTCGGCGTGCCGCGCTCGCTGCTGGGATTCGTATCGTCGAACGGGTGGGACGCGGCGGGGGCCAAGTCCTTCGGCTTCCAGGTCTTCTGGGTGAACCGCGCTGGCGCCCCGGTAGAGCGCCTCGGGGTACGCCCCGACGCGATCGTGCGCGATCTCGCCGGGGTCGTCGGGCTCGTAACCTAGGTCAAGCCCCGGGCGGCTCGGCGAACGCTTCCTCCCGCCGCTTCTTTATCGACGGGGCGAGCACCAGCCCGATGAGGATCACGGAGATGATCAGCAGCGTGAGGCTGATCGGACGCGAGATGAATACCATCGGATCGCCTCGCGACAGCAATAACGCTCGTCGCAAGTTCTCCTCCATCATCGGCCCCAGCACGAATCCCAACAGCAGCGGCGCGGGCTCGGTCTCGAGCTTGATGAAGACGTAGCCGATGAAGCCGAAGAGCGCCGCGAGGAGCACGTCCATCCACGCGTTGCTGATCGAGTACACGCCGATGCAGCAGAAAATCAGGATCGCGGGGAAGAGGTAGTCGTACTTCACCGTGAGGAGCTTCACCCACATGCCGATGAGCGGCAGGTTCAGCACCACGAGCAGGAGGTTGCCCACCCACATCGAGGCGATCATCCCCCAGAACAGCTCCGGCTTGGCCGTCATGATCTGCGGGCCGGGCTGGATGCCGTGGATGATCATCGCGCCGATCATCAGCGCCATCACCGGGTTCGAAGGGATGCCGAGCGTGAGAAGCGGAATGAACGAAGTCTGCGCCGCGGCGTTGTTGGCCGACTCCGGCGCCGCCACGCCCTCGATCATTCCGGTGCCGAATTTCTCCGGCGTCTTCGACATCTTTTTCTCGAGGGTGTAGGCGGAGAAGGCGCCCAGCACCGGCCCGCCGCCCGGCAGGATGCCGAGCATGGAGCCTAGCGTGGTGCCGCGCACGGTGGGCCAGAAGGCCCGTTTGATGTCCGACCAGTTCGGCAGCAGGCCGTGGATGCTCTTCGTGAAGACCTCGCGCTCTTCCCCGGTTTCGAGGTTGCGGATGATCTCCGAGAATCCGAACATGCCCATCGCGATGGTGCCGATGCCGACGCCGTCGATGAGCTCCGGCAGGCCGAAGCTGTAGCGCGCCACGCCCGAGTTCACGTCGGTGCCGATGAGGCCCATCAGCAGGCCGAGGATGATCATGGCGATCGCCTTGATCACCGAGCCGTGGGCGAGCACCACCGCGGCGATGAGGCCCAGCACCATCAGCGAGAAATAGTCCGCGGGCCCGAACTTCAAGGCGAGCTCCGCCAGCGGCGGGGCGAATCCGGCGATGAGGAAGGTGGCGACGGTCCCCGCGAAGAACGAGGAAAGCGCCGCGATGCCGAGGGCCTTGCCGGCCTCGCCCTTGCGCGCCATCTGGTAGCCGTCCAGGCAGGTGACCACCGAGGAGACCTCCCCGGGCAGGTTCACCAGGATCGCCGTCGTGGATCCGCCGTACTGCGCTCCGTAGTAGATCCCCGCCAGCATGATCAGGGCGGAAACCGGCGGCAGCACGAAGGTCGCGGGCAGCAGCATCGAGATCGTCGCGATCGGGCCGATGCCGGGGAGCACCCCGATCAAGGTGCCGAGCAGCACGCCGATGAAGCAGTAGAGGATGTTGTTGAAGCTCAGCGCAACGCTGAAGCCCAGCATCAAATTCTGGAGTAGTTCCATAATGGCGTAATCCTCAGGACCGGCAGAACTTGATCGACGATTGCAGCGACTCGATGTCGGGGCAGAGCGGAATTGGCAGCTTCAGCCCCCCGACGAACACGAACGCGCAGAAGATCGTCAGGACGACGCCCAGGATGAGAACCGGCTTCAGCCTGAACTCATGACTGCCCAGGCTCGCCACGATGACGAGCAGCAGGCCCGCGAGCAGCATGCCGATCGGCTTGAGGAGGATGCCGAAAATGACCACGCCCCCGAGGACGTACAGGATCGGGCCCCAGTGGAACTTCTCGACCCGGGATTCCGCCCCGGGCGTGCCGCGGATGCCGTTCACCGCGATCACTACCCCCAGGATCAAGAGCAGCATGCCGAGGTAGAACGGGAAGAATCCCGGGCCCATGCGGGCCGGGGTACCCATCGAGTAGCCGGGCATGAACGCCATCCCGGGAACGCCGCGCGCGATAAGCGCGAACAACAGCCCGAGGACGGCGAACAGCATTCCGCCCCAGAAATCCTTGTGATGGCCGATTTTCATGTCGATCTCTTTTTCGCTAGGTGGAATTTTGGGCTGCCGCCGATTATGTCAGCAAGCATTGCGGGCTGCCATGATGCGCTGCAACAACTATTTGGTCAGGCCCAACAGCTTGGCCACAGAAAGGTACGCCTTTTTTCGCTCCTCGATAAACCCCGGCATCTTGTCGTAGGTGATGTCGACGATCTCGAGGCCCTGCTCGGTCATCGCGCGGCGGAAATCGGGGTCCCGGTTGATCTCGGCGAACATGTCGGAGATGCGCCTGCGTATGTCCTCGGGCGTGGACTTCGGCACGCCCGCGCCGCGATAGCCGCCGTCGACCCAGTCGATGCCGAGCTCGCGGAAGGTCGGCACGTCGGGGAAATACGCCAGGCGCTGCGGCGTTGCGATCGCGAGGCAGCGGGTCTTGCCCTTCTGCGCCACGGCGAGCGACGAATACGACATGGCGCCGTCCACGTGCCCGCCGAGGAGCGACGAAAGCAAATCCCCGGTGCCCTTGAACGGCACGTAGGCCGTCTTGATTTTCGCGGCCTGGTTCAACCTCTCGTGCGCCGCGTGGTTGGCGGAGTTGGTGCCCGAGCCCGCGAGGTTGAGCGCGCCCGGCCTCGCCTTCGCCGCGGCGATGAAGTCCTGGTAGGTCTTGAACGGCGACTCGTTGCGCACCACGATCGCGTCCGGGGTGTAGTTGAAGAACATGACGTTGGTGATGTCGTCGGTCTGGTACTGGACGTTGCCTTCGAGGGGCTGCAGCACGAGGTGCGGCATGTTCGTGCCCATGATCGTGTAGCCGTCGCCGGGAAAATTGTTGAGCTGCGACCAGGCGAGCGCGCCGCCGGCCCCGGCCTTCGACTCGACCACCAGCTCCTGGCCCCACTTCTTGCGCCACACCTGCTGCTGCAGCCGCGCGGCGATGTCGGATTCGCCCCCGGGGGCGAACGCGATGATGTAGTGCACCGGTTTCTCGGGATACGCCGCCCGCGCCGGCAGCGCCAGCGACGCCGCGACCGCACCACCCACCGCCAGGAATTCACGCCTCTTCATCGAACTGCCTCCTCATTGGTTTTACAGAGCTTCCGCTATCGCCTTGCCGACATCAACGGTATTCGCCGTGCCTCCCATGTCCCGCGTGCGCGGCCCGTCCTCCAGCACGCGCTCGATGGCCGCCACGATGGCGTCCTCGGCGTCGCGGTGGCCCAGGTGCCCCATCATCATCGCGCCCGACCAGATCTGTCCGATGGGATTGGCGATGCCCTTGCCGTAGATGTCGGGGGCGCTGCCGTGCACGGGCTCGAAGCACGAAGGATATTCGCGTTCCGGGTTCATGTTCGCCGAGGGCGCGATGCCGATGGTTCCCGTGCACGCGGGCCCCAGGTCCGAGAGGATATCGCCGAACAAATTCGAGCCCACCACCACGTCGAACCAGTCCGGGTGCTGCACGAAGTGCGCCGTGAGGATGTCGATGTGGTATTGCGAAGTCTTCACGTCGGGATACTTCGCGCTCATCTCCTTGAAGCGCTCGTCCCAGAAGGGCATCGTGATCGCGATGCCGTTGGACTTGGTGGCGGAGGTCACGTGCTTCTTCTTCCTCGTGCGCGCCAGCTCGAACGCGAACTTCATGATGCGATCGGTGCCCTTCCTCGAGAAGATCGACAGCTGGGTGGCGAACTCCTGGTCGGTGCCGCCGTACATGCGACCGCCCACCGACGAGTACTCGCCCTCGTTGTTCTCGCGCACCACCCAGAAGTCGATGTCGCCGGGCTTCCTGCCGGCGAGCGGCGAAGGCACGCCCGGCATGAGGCGCACCGGCCGCAGGTTCACGTACTGGTGGAAGCCGCGCCGTATCGGGATGAGCAGGCCCCACAGCGACACGTGGTCGGGCACGCCGGGAAAGCCCACGGCGCCGAGAAAGATGGAATCGTGGTTGCGGATCTGGTCGAGCCCGTCCTTGGGCATCATCTCGCCGTGCTTGGCGTAGTACTCGCAACTCCACGGCTTCTCGTCGAAGGCGAGCGAGAAGCCGAACTTGCGTCCCGCCGCTTCCAGCACGCGCAGTCCCTCCGGGACCACTTCCTTGCCGATGCCGTCGCCGGCCACGACGGCTATCCGATATTTTTTCGCAGTCATTTGAAAAAGCCCTCCAGTTCCTGGGCGAGGATGTCCGGCACTTCCTCGGGAATGTAATGCGCGCTCGGCACGTCGTGGCCGCTCACGTCGTCGGCGACGCGGCGCCATTCGTCGAGCGGCTTGAAACAGCGTCCGATGATGCCACGCTCGCCCCACAGCGCGAGCACCGGGCATGTCACGCGCCGTCCCGCGTCGCGGTCGGCGCGGTCGTGCACCAGATCGATGCCCGCCGCGGCGCGATAGTCCTCGCAGCTCGCGTGGATCGCGCCGGAGGTGAAGCAACGCTCGTACTCGGCCCACGCCTCGGGCGCGAACACGTTGCGCGCGATGCTCTCGCCCATCTTGTTGCGCAGAAAGAGCTTCGCGTCCGAGGCGATCATGCGCTCGGGCACGTGCGCGGGCAGGATGAGGAAGAACCAGTGCCAGTAAGCGCGCGCGAACGCTTCCGTGGTCTGCTCGTACATCGCCAGCGTCGGCGCGATATCGAGCACGGCGAGCTTCATCACTCGCGCGGCATGGTCCACCGCGAGGCGGTGCGCGACGCGCGCGCCGCGATCGTGCCCGCACAGGAAGAAGCGCTCGTGGCCCAGCGCGCGCATCGCCTCGGCCTGGTCCTTCGCCATCTCGCGCTTCGAGTAGGCCTCGTGCGTCGGGCTGCTCGGCGGCTTGGCGGAATCGCCGTAGCCGCGCAGGTCGGTGGCCACGACGTTGAAGCGCTGCGCGAGCCGCGGCGCCACCTTGTGCCAGATGGCGAGGGTCTGCGGGTACCCGTGCAGCAGGAGCAGCGCCGGGCCGTCGCGTTTCGGGCCGATGGCGGCGTTGATGTCGATGCCGTTGGCGCGCACCAGCTCGCGCCGGAATCCTGGAAAAAGGTCACTCATGTTCGAGGGCGGCCCGTAGTTCGGTTTTCACCACCTTGCCATAGTTATTCTTCGGCAAGCGATCGACGAAGCGATATTCCTTGGGCCGCTTGAAGCGCGCGATGTGTTGGAGGCAGAGCTGGTCGAGCTCGGCGGCGGGCGGCGGCGCGCCGCGCGCGACCACGAAGGCGATCACCACCTCCCCCCATTCGCGGTCCGGGCGGCCGACCACGCTCGCCTCCGCGACCCCCGGATGCGCGAGCAGCACCTCCTCGACCTCGCGCGGATAGATGTTCGATCCGCCGCTCACGATCAGGTCCTTGCTGCGGTCCTTCAACGTGAGGAAGCCGTCGGCGTCGAATGACCCCAGGTCGCCGGTCCAGAGCCAGCCGTCGCGAAGCGCCGCCGCCGTGCCCTCGGGATTGTTCCAGTAGCCGGCCATCACCACATCGCCGCGAACGCAGATCTCGCCCACCGCGCCGGGCCCCAGGTCGTGGCCCTGGGGATCGCGAATCGCGACCTCGACCACGCTGTGCGCGAGTCCCACGGACATGAGGCGCTCGACATGGCGCGGGTGCCCGCGGTCGGCGTGGTGTGCCTTGGAAAGCGCGCTGATCGTCATCGGGCTTTCACCCTGCCCGTAAATCTGCGCGAGCCGGTTGCCGAATGCGCCCATCGCTTCGCGCAGATCGGCGAGGTACATGGGCCCGCCGCCGTAGACGATGGTCTGCAGGCCGCCCGCGGGCGGGGCGCCGCGCGCCGCCTCGGCAAGGCGCTTCACGATCGTGGGCGCGGCGAACAGCGTCACCTTGTCGTGCGCGCGCAGGAGCTCGAGAACCTCGGCCGCGTCGAAGCCGCCGGACTCGGGGATCACTTGCGCCGCGCCCTGCGCGAGGTGGGTGAAATTGTAGAGCCCGGAGCCGTGCGAAAGCGGCGCCGCGTGCAGGAGCCGGCCGTCGCGCTCGACCTGGTCCACGTCGGCGAAATAGCTGAAGGTCATCTGTGCGAGGTTGCGGTGCGAGAGCATCGCGCCCTTCGGCCGGCCGGTAGTGCCGCTGGTATAGAAGAGCCACGCGAGGTCGCCCGGGGCGCGGGGCGTGGGATCGAGGCGCTCGGCGCCAGCCGCCGGGGCGAGGTCGTCGCTGGAACGGATCACCCAGCGCGCGCCGCAGTCCCCGGCGATGAAGTCGAGCTCCTTCGCGTGGAGCTTCGCGTTCACCGGCACGGCCACCAGCCCCGCCCACCACGCGGCGTACATCGCCACCAGGTACTCGGGGGAATTCTTCATGCAGATCGCGACGCGCTCGCCCGGCATGAGGCCCAGCCGGTGGCGCATTCCGCCAGCAAGGCGCGCGACGCGGTCAGCAAGCTCCTCGTAGGTGGCCCACGGGCGAGCGCCCGAGAACACCGCCACGCGGCCCGGTTCGGCGCGGGCGGCGCGGGCCAGCCATGTGATGAGGTTCATAGCGGCGCGGCTCGATCTTTGGGATGCTTGAATCCGAGGGGTAGTATGCGGCGTAAGGAATTGTGCCTCAGCCCCGCGAGGCGGCACTTCGGGGATACAACGGAGAAAAAGACATGGGTTTGCGTCTTAAATTCAACATCGTCCTGCTGCTGGTGTTCCTGGCCGGGATTGGCGTGTCGGCATGGGTTTCCCACCGGCTGCTGCAAAACAACGCGAAAGAGGAAGTGCTGCAGAACGCGCGCCTCATGATGGAAGCGGCGCTCTCGATCCGGGGCTACACGGTGTCGCAGGTGAAGCCCCACCTCGAAGCGCAACTTGCCGAGAAGTTCCTGCCGCAGACAGTGCCGGCCTTCGCCGCCACCGAGACCTTCAACACGCTGCGCAAGAAGTATCCCGACTTCACCTACAAGGAAGCGACGCTCAACCCCACCAATCCGCGCGACCGCGCGGTGGAATGGGAGGCGGACGCGGTCAACTATTTCCGCAACGCAAGCGCTTCGATGGACGAGCTGTCCGGTGAGCGCGACACGCCGGGCGGGCGCATGGTCTATCTCGCGCGCCCGATCCAGATCAAGGACCCGGCGTGCCTCGCCTGCCACAGCGTGCCCTCGGCCGCGCCCGCCTCGATGATCAAGCTCTACGGCGAGAACAACGGCTTCGGATGGAAGCACATGGAGATCATCGGAGCGCAGATCGTCTCGGTGCCGATGACGCTTCCGATCAAGAAAGCCAACGACGCCTTCCTGGTGTTCATGGGCTCGCTCGCCGCGATCTTCGTGGCCACCTTCGTGGTGCTGAACGTCATGCTATCGGTGATGATCATCCGTCCGATATCGCGCATGTCCGAGGCCGCCGACAAGGTTTCCCAGGGCGACTTCAACGTGCCCGAGTTCGTGAAGAAGGGAAGCGACGAGATCGCCGGGCTGGGAACCTCGTTCAACCGCATGCGCAGGAGCCTGCAGAAGGCCCTCAAGCTGATCGAACGGTGAGCGAAGTCCCCGCAACGATAGGCAAGTACCGCATCACGCGCTCGCTCGGCAAGGGCGCGATGGGGATGGTCTACGAGGGGTTCGACCCGGTGATCGAGCGCCGCGTCGCGATCAAGACCATCCTCGCGGAGCTCCTCGAGGCCGGCGAAATGCAGGAGGCGAGCGCGCGCTTCAAGCGCGAGGCGCAGGCTGGCGGCCGCTTGCAGCATCCGGCCATCATCGGCGTCTACGAATACGGCGACGTGGGCGACATGGCGTTCATCGTCATGGAGTACTGCGACGGCAGGGAGTTGAAGCGCATGCTCGCCGACGGCGTGAAGTTCGAGCTGATCGAGATCTTCGAGATCATGAAGCAGCTCCTCGGCGCCCTCGACTATTCGCACAAGCAGGGCGTGGTGCACCGCGACATCAAGCCCGCCAACCTCATGATCACGCCGGGGCCGAAGCTGAAGGTCATGGACTTCGGCATCGCGCGCATCGAGTCGTCGTCCCTCACCCAGGTGGGCACCGTGGTCGGCACTCCCACGCACATGTCGCCGGAGCAGCTGATGGGCCTCACGGCCGACGGGCGTGCCGACCTCTGGTCCTCGGGCGTGATCCTCTACGAGCTCTTGACCGGCGTCAGCCCCTTCCTCGCGGATTCACCCGCCACCGTGATGCACAAGGTGTTGCAGCGGGAACCCGATCCGCCGTCGGCGTTGAATCCGGCGCTGCCGCAGGGATTCGACGGCGTCATCGCGCGCGCGCTCGCCAAAAAGGCCGACGAGCGCTTCCAGACGGCGCGCGAATTCCAGTCGGCCCTGCTGCAGGCGCTGCAGGGCAAGGTCGTGGGCGCCACCGCGATGCGCACGCAGCAGCGCGCGGCGGCGGACACGCAAGCGCGCAAGAACGCGCTCCTGGCCATCGACCCGGCGACGCTCGCCGAGATCGAGCGCTCGCTGTCGCGCCACATCGGCCCGCTCGCGAAACTCCTGATCCAGCGCACGCAGGCGCAAGCGCAGAGCGTCGGGCAGTTCTTCCGCACGCTCGCCGAGCAGATCCCCGATTCCGACGAGCAGAAGGCCTTCCTCAGGAAGATGGACACGGTGAAGGCGAATCTCGCGCAAGCGCCCGCGGCGGGGCGAAGCGTGCAGGTGGAAAAGACCGTGATCAGCCCGCCGCCCCCCGCGCAGACCCAGGCCGCGTTCACGCCCGAGGTGCTCGCCATCGCCGAGAAGCGACTCGCCAGCTACGTCGGCCCGCTCGCGCGCGTCTTCATCAAGCAGGCCGCCAGCCAGTCGGGCAACATCAAGGAGCTTTACCGGCAGCTGGCCGACCATATCGACGAGGAAGACGAGCGCCGCGCCTTCCTCGAGTCCCTTCCCCGCTAGCGAGGCCCGTCGAAATGACCACCATCGTCGTCGTGCGCAAGGGCGACACCGCGGTCATCGCCGCCGACTCGCTCACCACGTTCGGCCCCACCCGCCTGGCGCCCGCCTATGACCGCTTCCCGGAGAAGATCACCAGGTACGACAACTCGTACCTTGGCGTGGCCGGAAGCGCCGCGCACCAGCTCGTCCTCGAGCACCTGCTCGCGCGCACGCCGGGTCTCGACTTCCACGGCAAGGCGGCGATCTACGACAGCTTCCGCAAGCTCCACCCGATGCTGAAGGACGAAGCGTTCCTCAACCCCAAGGAGGAAGACGACGATCCGTACGAGTCGAGCCAGATGACGGTGATGCTGGTGAATCCCTCCGGCGTCTTCGGGGTCTACTCGATGCGCGAGGTGTTCGAATTCGACCGCTTCTGGGCGATCGGCTCGGGCCGCGACTTCGCGCTCGGCGCCATGTACACGCTCTATGCCAACGAGCCCAGCGCCGCCGCCGTCGCCGAGGCCGGGGTGCTGGCGGGCGCCGAGTTCGACACCGGCACCGCGACGCCGATCACGCTCCACGAAATCAAGCTGAAATAAATGGCATGAGGCTGGACAAGTGGTTGTGGGCGGCGCGCTTCTTCAAGACGCGCGCGACGGCCGTCGAGGCGATCGAGGCGGGGCACGTGACGGTGAACGGCGAGCGCCCGAAGCCGGCGAAACTGGTGAAACCGGGCGACAACATCGTCCTGCGGCGCGCGCCCTTCGAGCACGTGATCGCGGTGAAGGGACTTTCCGACAAGCGCGGGCCGGCCGCCGTCGCCGCGCTGCTCTATGAGGAAACGCCGGAGAGCCGCGCCAAGCGCACCGCGATCGCCGCGCAGATGAAGGCGCAGCCGCAGCCGCGCTTCAAGGGCCGCCCCACCAAGAAGACACGCCGCGACTACGAAGCCTGGCTTCGCTCCGGCGACGACGAGTCGTGAGGCGCGCGTGAATCCCGGCGACCTGGTCGAGTCCCTTGCCGTCGCGCAGGCGATGCGCGAGCACGAGTGGCTCTACCCGGCGGTGGCGATCGCGCACATCGTGGGCTTCACGATCCTGGTGGGCTCGGTCGTGATGTTCGACCTGCGCGTCTTCGGCTTGTCCATGCACCTCTCCGTGCGCGCCCTGGCGCGCCTGCTGCTGCCGTGGAGCGTGGCCTCGCTCGCGATCATCGTGCCGACGGGCCTCGTGCTATTCGCGGCGCACGCCGACGACTTCCTCGAGAGCCGCGTGTTCGCGATCAAGATGGCGCTGCTCCTCGCGGCGGGGCTCAACGCCGCAATGTTCCTGACCGGGCCCTACCAGACGGTGAAGTCGTGGGACACCGGCGCTACCGCGCCCGTGCTCGCGCGATTGTCCGCGGCGCTGTCCATCGTGCTGTGGGTGGGTGTCATCTCCTGCGGGCGCCTCATCGCGCGCCCCTAGGGCTTGAGGCGCCCCGCGATGCGTCAGGCCTTGACGGCGGGATTGAGCGTATAGCGCCCGGTAATCGCGGCTTCGGCGAGGACGTGCCCCTGCACGGCCTTGCGCACGTCGTGGCCGCCGAAGCGCCCAGCCACCGGCAAGTGATCGATGTCGAGCGCGAACACGGTGAACACGTAGCGATGCGCCCGCTCGTCGTTCCACGGCGGGCACGGGCCGTCGTAGCCGTAATAGTCGCCCGCCATGTCCTTGTCGGAAGCGAACCAGCCGGTGTAATCGTTGATGCCTTGCCGTGCGCCGTGGGGCGCCTGCGGTCCGGGCTTGCCGCGCGGCACCACGCTGGAGGAAAACTCGCCCGCCATCACGCCGGCCATCGCGCGCGGAAGGTCCACGAGCACCCAGTGAAAGAAGTCCACTCGCGCTAGCGACGCCGGCACCACGCGCCCTTCCTGGTTCACGTCATCGCCCTTGCTCGGCACGTCGGGATCGTGGCAGGCGAGCGCGAACGACTTCGTGCCCACGGGCACGTCGCTCCACGCGAGCTGCGGGTTGCGGTTCTTCGACAGCGTCGCGTGCGTCTTCGGGTCGATCGCGCAGAACGCGAACTCGGCGGGAATCGCGCCGCCGTCGGCGAAGCTCGAGCTGGTGAGCTTCATTGCGGCTTCTGGATCGCTGCCGGCGAGGGCGGCCCGGGCATGGGCATCGCCACGACCTCGACGTCGAAGACGAGCGTGGAGCCGGGCGGAATCTTGCCGCCGCCTACGCTGCGCTCGCCGTAGGCCTTCTCGGGGGGCACGATGAGGGTGCGCTTGCCGCCCACTTTCATGCCGATGACGCCCTCATCCCAGCCCTTGATCACGTTGCCGGTGCCGACCAGGAAACCGAACGGAGCGGGGCGGCCCTGGGAGGTGTCGAACTGCTCGCCCTTCATGTCCTTGGCGCAACCGTCGTAGAGCCATCCCGTGTACTGCACGAGGATGGGGCTGCGCAAGACGGCGGCATCGCCCTTGCCCGGCGCGACTTCCTTGATGACCAGGTCCCTGGGCGGGGGCACGCACTTGGCGGGCGCGGCCTTGTCCTGCGCAAGGGCGCAACCCAGCGTGGAAACCGCGATGAGCGCGGCGATCACGACTTTCACTGGATGCCTCCGATGGCGACATATTTGATCTCGAGGAAATCCTCGATGCCGTACTTGGAGCCCTCGCGGCCCAGGCCGGATTGCTTGATGCCGCCGAAGGGCGCGACCTCGTTGGCGATGATCCCGACGTTGACGCCGACGATCCCGGTCTCGATCGCCTCCGCGACGCGGAAAATGCGGCCGACGTCGCGCGAATAGAAGTACGCCGCGAGCCCGAACTCGGTCGCGTTGGCCATCTTCACCGCCTCGTCATCGGTCTTGAAGCGGAAGAGCGGGGCCACCGGGCCGAAAGTCTCTTCGCGCGACACCTTCATCTCGGAAGTGACCCCGGTGAGGATCGTCGGCTCGTAGAAGAGCCCGCCCAGCGCATGGCGCTTGCCGCCCAGGACCACTTTCGCGCCCTTGCCCACCGCGTCGGCGACGTGCTCCTCGACCTTTGCGAGGCCGTTCGCGTCGATGAGCGGACCCATCGTCACGCCGGCTTCCGTGCCGTTGCCGACCTTGAACGTCTTGGTCTTCTCGGAGAGCTTGGCGGCGAACTGGTCGTACACGCTGTCCTGCACGTAGATACGGTTGGCGCAGACACAGGTCTGGCCGGCGTTGCGGTACTTCGAGGCGAGCGCGCCGTCGACGGCGGCATCGAGGTCGGCATCCTCGAAGACGATGAACGGCGCGTTGCCGCCCAGCTCGAGGGAAAGCTTCTTGATGGTGTCGGCGCATTGGCGCATCAGGACGCGGCCGACTTCGGTGGAGCCGGTGAAGGTGAGCTTGCGCACCACCGGGTTGGCGCAGAGCTCCGCGCCGATGGCGCGGGCGTCGCCGGTCACGATGTTGAGCACGCCCTTGGGAATCCCGGCGCGCTCGGCCAGCTCGGCCAGCGCCAGCGCAGAGAACGGCGTCTGCCCGGCGGGCTTCAAGACGAAGGTGCATCCCACCGCGAGGCCGGGCGCGACCTTGCGCGTGATCATCGCGTTGGGGAAATTCCACGGAGTGATCGCCGCGACCACGCCGACCGGCTGCTTCAGCACGATGATGCGCCGGTCGTTCATCGGGCTGGGGATCACGTCGCCGTAGACGCGCTTGGCTTCCTCGGCGAACCACTCCACGAACGAGGCCCCGTAGAGGATCTCTCCCTTGGCCTCGGCGAGCGGCTTGCCCTGCTCGGTGGTGAGGAGAAGCGCGAGATCGTCGGCGTTGGCGACGATCAGGTCGAACCACTTGCGCAGGATCTTCGAGCGCTCCTTGCCGGTGAGCGCGCGCCAGGCGGGCAATGCCGCCTCGGCGGCGGCGATGGCGCGCCGGGTCTCCGCGGTGGACATGTTGGGCACGTGGCCGACCACGCCCCCATTGCCGGGATTGTCGACCGCGTTGCGCGCGCGGCTATCAGCCTCGACCCAGGCGCCGTCGATGTAGGCGTTCTCGCGGAAGAGTTTCGGATCCTTCAGGGCGGGGGCCGCGGAGCGGTCCTTGACGATGGCATTCATGGGCATTACCTCCGGAAGCGGAAATTATACCGTCCCTCAGCGCCCTGCTCACTCCGGTTCAATCCGGCTTAACCCGGCTATCGCCTCATTGAAGTGGGGGTAAAGCTCGAGCCGGCGCGATCGTTTCTGGTGAAGGGCGGGAAGTCGCTGCAAAAATTGCGCTCCAACTAGCGGCGGCTTCTCCCTATCGACCGTTCGTGACGCGCGCCTCTCGAGCTTAACCCCAACACTTCAATGAGGCGTCCGGTGCCCATTGGCAACGTGGCTCCGATTGCAGCAGTGGCCTTATTAAACGGCGTCGATGGTCACGGACGCGCAGAGCCATCCATCGAACCCTTGGGATGAAGCTCGAGAGGCGCGCGTCACGAACCGTCGATCGAGAGAAGAAACCATCCGTTGGAGCGCAATCTTTGCAGCGACTTCTCTCCCGCTTCAAGGAACGATCGCGCCGGCTCGAGCTTCATCCCGGGTTCAATGGATGGCGCCGGAACCGTTATCCAGGGCTCGACGCAGGAGGCATGGAACCGAAAGCGCGCCGCCTCGCCCGCCAGCGCCACGCGACCAATCCCGCCACGATCGACACCTGCACCCCCATCACGACGGAGGCCTGCCAGCCGTTCATGCTGCCGAAAGGCATGAGGAGCCTGGCGGCCGCACCCATTCCCGCGATGGCGAGCACCGCCGGCACGATCCACGAGAGGAGCGCGATGTAGAGGAGCGTTATCCCTTCCGGGCCGCGAGCGCGAGCGCCCAGCGCGAAGAAGACGTAGATCCCGCAATCGCGTGCGGCGAGCAGCAGCACCGCGACCGGATAGAGCGCGGCGGCCTTCGGCACCAGCGAGAGCACGGGCGAGTCGCCCAGGATCTGCGCGCACCACAGGGCGAAGGGCACGGCGAGCGCCAGCGTCGTCACCCACAGCGGCAGCTCCTCGATCAAGCGACGCCAGTGGCCCGCCTTCCCGTGGGTCGCGATGCGGCGCAACGACATCGCGGTCGTGACGTCGGCGAAGAGCCCGTAGTAGGTCAGCCCGATGCATACGATCAGGCCCGAGAGCGCGAGCGAGGTGCGCGAGGCGACCGGGCCCTGCCCGTAGCCGCCGAAGAGGGCGGCGAGGAAGAGGGCGAACGCGGGGTAGGCCCATGGCAGCAGGCGCACCTTCAGCTCGCGCGCCATCTCGCGGTACGCGGCAAGCACCGCCCACAACGCGAATACCACCGCGAGCGCGCTGTAGAAGCGGATCGCCTCGAAGCTGCGACCGTACCATTCGATCGCCTCGGCGCGCTCCTGCCCCGCGGATGCGATCGCGAAGAGGCCCACCGCCGCGGCGGGGAAGAAGAAGAGAAGCCCGATGCGGTGGCCGAGCTTGGAGCTCTTGCGCGAGGCCTGCAGGCTCCCCGCGAGCGCCGCGGCGTGCACCGCGACGCCGGAAGCCACGAGGCCGCAGACGAGGATGGCGAGATCGCGGCGCTCGAAACCTCCGAGCATCGCGATCACCATCGCGACTACGCACAGGAATGCCCCGTACCAGCTCAGCGCCGTGGCGCCGGCGAGCTTGCCCCACGTCATCTGCCACGGGTCGAGCGCGGAGAGACGCTGCCAGTCCCACGTGCGATCGCGCACCTCGTCGGTGACCGCCTCCGAGGCCTTGTACGTGCCCCACAGGTGGACGACGACGATGAACATGGCCACCGCGGTCGAGAACACCGCGCCCTGCCAGTCGGAGGCGTTGCGCGAGGCGAAGAGCACGAAGACCAGGAAGAGCACGACCGGCATCGCCACCAGCCGGTGCGTGGTGAGCTCGAGCCAGAGGTTGCGGCGCAGCTCCGGGTTCACTTGCGCGGCTCCGCCACGGTGCGCAGGTAGGAGTCGTGCAGGTTCTCGCGCGCCTCGCCGAAGGCGACCACCGCGACGCCCGCTTCGACGAGCGCGCGCAATACCGGCGCCTGCGCCGTTTCGTCGCCGCGCAGCGCGAAGCTCACCAGCGCCCCGTCGGCCACGACAGAAGACACGTTCGATTGCGCCGCGAGCACCTCGACGGCACGCGGGTCGGGGGCGGCGAGGGTGACCTGCATGCGCCGCTCGCGCGCCTCGGCGCCGGCCTCGAGCGAGCGCTGCTCGACGACGCGCCCGCCCTTGAGCACCAGCATGTCGGTGGAGTACTCATCCAGCTCGGCAAGGATGTGCGAGGACACCACGATCGTCATGCCGCTCGCCTGCAATTCGCGAAAGAGCACCGCGAGGCCGTGGCGCGCCTCGGGATCGAGCCCCGCCGCGGGCTCGTCGAGGAGGAGGAGCCGCGGCGAGTGGATCAGCGCCTGGCCGATGGCCAGGCGCTGGCGCAGCCCGCGCGAAAGGGTGCCCGCGGCGGAGTCGAGCCGGTCGGAGAGCGCGAGGCTTCGCGCGGTGCGCGCTACCGCGGAAGGGAGCTCCGCTTCGCTGGTGCCGTTGATCGCGCCCGCGTGCGTGAGGCACTGGCGCACGGTGAGCGCGTCGTAGACGCCGAAAAAATCGGAGAGGTAGCCCAGGTGGCGATGCGCCTTGCGCGGAGAGTCGAGCACGTCGACACCGGCGACCTCGATCTCGCCCAGGATCGGCGTCTCGAGTCCCGCCATGCAGCGCAGCAGCGTGGACTTGCCCGCGCCGTTCGGGCCGACCAGCGCGGTGACCGTGCCGCGCGCGAGCGTGAACGAAACGTCGTCCAACGCGCGCACGCCCGGATATTCGAAGCGCACGCCCGCCACCGACGCGATCGGCGCGGCATTGCCCTCACCTTGGGAGACGTTCATCATGGCTCGCCTCATCGTATCCGATTCCCGCTGGAGGACAGCCCGCTGTTGCGCCTCGATCGCCTCGCTCCGCGCTTGCCCGCGGCCGTGTTCATCGCGCTCGTCGCGCTGGCCGCACTGCGCGCCTGGACCTGCGACGACGCGCTCATCACCTTTCGCGTGGCCGGGCAGGTTCTCGCGGGCGAGGGCCCGGTATTCAACGTCGGCGAGCGCGTGCAGGTGTTCACGCATCCGCTGTGGCTCATGTTCCTCACCGCCATCGCGGCGCTCGGCGTGCCGCTCTTTCCCGGCGCGATGTGGGCCTCGGTGATCGTGTTCGCGGCGGGGCTCGCGGCAATCTTCTTCGCGTTTCGCGACAAGCCCGTAGCGCTCGCCACGGCCGGCACGATGCTCTTCTTCTCGCGCGCGGGCGTGGACTTCGCCACGGGCGGGCTGGAGACGCCGCTCACGTTCGCGCTCTTCGCCGCGGCGGTGCACGCGCTTCGCTCCGACCATCCTCGCGTGGCGCTCGTGTGGCTGGCGCTGCTGCCATTGAACCGGCTCGACCTGCTGCCGTGGGCGCTGCCCTTCGCCATTCTCGCGCTGCCGCGCGGGTCGAAGGGCTCGCTGCTGGGCCTCGCGGCCGTGGCCGCCCCCGCCGCGCTCTGGATCGCGTTCTCCACGGTGTACTTCGGCGACCCATTGCCCAACACCGCGAACGCGAAGCTCGCGGAGGGATTCGGCGGGCGCATCGGGCAGGGCCTGGGGTATGTCGTCGCATCGTTGGCGAGCGATGCCGGCGCCATGGCCCTCGTCGGCTGCGCCACCGCGCTGATGGCCGCCGGCGGGCGGCGCAGCGGCGCGACTCGCGATGGGAAGATCGCGCTGGCCGCGGCCGCGAGCATGGCCATCGGGCTCGCCTACGCGGCGTGGTCGGGCGGCGACTTCATGCTCGGGCGATTCCTGCTTCCCGCGGTGTGGGCCGCGACGCTCGTCGTGCTCGCCGCGTTTCCGGGCCCCGCCGAATCTTCGGTGCGCATCGCTGCCGCCTGCGTCGCGACGCTGGGCGGGCTCCTCTTCATCACCGGAGAAAGCACGACCACGCTATGGCTCGACGTGGAGCCCGACTCGCCGTATCGCACCTGGGAGGCCGTGGGCGCTCTCGACGAGCGCCGCGAATACCTGCCGTGGTACGGCGCGTTCGCGCGCCATCCCATCGATCCGGTCGACGAGCCGCGCACGGCCACGCCGCACATCGCCTCCGCGCTCGGGCGGCCGGGATATTTCGGCGAGCGGCGCCAGCCCGTGGTGGATCTCTTCGCGCTCGCCGATCCGCTCCTCGCGCGCATGAAGCCGCTCGCCAATAGCCGCCCGGGGCATGGCTACCGCCCCTATCCGCGCGAGTTCTGGCGCTGGCGCGAATCCGGCTTCTCGTTCGCGGACGCGCGTCTCGACCGGCTCTCCGCGGACCTTCGGCTCGCCCACCTCTCGAGCGAGCTGTGGACGTCCGAGCGTGCACGGGCGATCGCGCGCCTCGCATCGACCAGGCACATCGATCCTGGCGTGGTGACCACCACCGACGAGGGCGCGCGGATACGCATCGACCTGAACCCCGCCGCAATCTTCAGGCCGTGGGACGGCGCCGAGCTCTACCAGGTGTGGCTGCGCCGTTACGAGGAGAAGGACCTCGGCTTCGGCGTGCGCTTTCCCGTGGCCATCGGTGCCGACTGCGCGCCGCACGCGGTCGCGGGCGAGCTCGGTGATTTTCCGGCGATCGCGGTGCCGCGCGGAAACGAGCTCTCGCTCGCCTGCGACAAGGCGGCGCTGGGCGACACGCCCATCGTGATGCGCGTCGGGGCGCGCGGTCCCGACGGCGCGATGCGCTACGACGAGCCGATCCCGATTTTCCGTCCCTCGCTCTGGTGGCTGGGCGCGGTCGGGAAATGGCTCACCCATGGATGGAGCGAGAGGCCGCTGGCCGCGGCGATCGAAGGGGCGCTGCTTGTCGCCCTCGCCGCGCTCCTGGGGTGGCGCACGCGACGCCGCCCATAGTTAGCTATGATTACCCGCTCAAACTCGGGAGGTTTCCACATGGCACACCCTGTCTTCACCAGCAAGATCGCCGCGGCGATCGCCGCTGCAATCGTCCTCGCCGCACCGCTCGCCGACGCCAAGACGCTGCGCTGGTCGAGCCAGGGCGACTACCTCACCGCCGATCCGATGGCGCAGAACGAGCTCCTCACCAACTCCATCAACGGCCACGTGTACGAGTCGCTCGTCGAGCGCGGCAAGAAACTCGAGATCCTGCCCGCGCTCGCGGCGAGCTGGAAGCAGACCAGCCCGACCACGTGGGTATTCAACCTGAGGCAGGGCGTGAAGTTCCACGACGGCTCCGACTTCACCGCCGACGACGTGGTGTTCTCGATCAACCGGCTGCAGGGCAAGACCTCCAACTTCCGCGTCTACGGCAACGCCGTCGGCATTCCGAAGAAGATCGACCAGTACACGGTGGAGCTCACCACTCCGGTGCCCAATCCGGTGATGCTCGAGATGCTCGCCAACAGCCTCTTCATGATGAGCAAGAGCTGGGCGGAGAAGAACAACGCCGTCAACACGCAGGACTTCACCAACGAGAAGGAAGCCTATACGGCGAGGAACGCCATGGGCACGGGCCCCTTCATCCTCGTCGGACGCGACCCCGACGTGAAGAGCACCTTCAAGAAGAACCCGAACTGGTGGGGAACCAAGGAGGGCCGTTTCGACGGCAACGTGGACGAGATCGTCTACACACCGATCAAGGAAGGCGGCACGCGCATGGCGGCACTCCTGGCCGGCAACATCGACTTCGTGCTCGATCCGCCGGTGCAGGACGTCGACAAGCTGAAGCAGGAAAAGTCGATCAAGCTCTACGAAGGGCGCGAGAACCGCATCATCTTCCTGCAGATGGACCAGGCGCGCGACGAGCTGCTCTACTCGAACGTGAAGGGCAAGAACCCGTTCAAGGACAGGCGCGTGCGCCAGGCCTTCTACCAGGCTATCGACGTGAACGCGATCCACAAGGCGGTGATGCGCGGGCTCGCGGTCCCCACGGCGATCAACTTGCCCAACCCGGACAAGGCGGGCATCCCCAAGTCGATGGACAAGCGTTATCCGTTCGACATCGCGGCGTCGAAGAAGCTCCTCGCCGAAGCGGGCTACCCGAACGGCTTCGAGCTCGGCATGGATTGCCCCAACAACCGCTACATCAACGACGAGAAGATCTGCGTCGCGGTGGCGGGCATGCTCTCCAAGGTCGGCGTGACCGTGAAGGTGAATGCGATCCCGCGCGCCCAGTACTTCCCCAAGGCGCAGCGCATGGAGATCAGCTTCTGCATGCTCGGCTGGGGCGGGGCCACCACCGACGCCATCTTCACGCTGCAGCCGGTGCTCCACAGCAGGAACGACAAGGGCGACGGCGACTACAACTGGGGCAACTACAAGGACGACAAGCTCGACGCCATGATCGACGAGGCAAAGGGCGACACCGATCCCAAGCGTCGCCAGGAAACGATCAACAAGGCGATGCAGTACTTCCACGACCAGGTGTTCATGATCCCGCTGCATCTGCAGGTGATTCCCTGGGCTTCGCGCTCGAACGTGGCGGTGATCCACCGCGCCGACAACTGGCTGCAGGCGACCTGGGTGAACATCAAGTAACTACGGAAAAGCATCACACGGAGACAAGGAGATCGCACGGAGGACACTGAAACTGCAAGGACTGTTTCCGTGATCTCTGTGCGAGTTCCTGATCTCCGTGTGATCGTCTTGCGTACGCGTTAGCGTAAGGGCGCGCGAGCGAAGGGCATGGCGATCCAGCCGAGGATGACGGCGAACCACAGAGTCGTCACCCGGGAAATGACGGTTGCGGCTCCGGCGGCCACGGGATCCAGCCCCATCTGCATCAACAACACGAACATGAAAGCTTCGGTACTTCCCAGCCCCCCGGGAAGGAAGAAGAGCGCGCCTCCCAGGATCGCGATCGAGTAGATCCCGATCGCGGCGGCCACGCCCGCGTGCGCACCCATCGACGCCGCGATGAGGTACAGCGCGTAACCCTCCGCCGCCCACGCCACCACCGACAGCGCGAAACCCGCCGCAAGCGAGGCGCCGCGCGTAAGCCTTCCCGCCTGGCCGACGAGCGAGCCTAGCGGCACCGCGAAGCGGCGCGGCAGCACCTTCGCGATGACGTGCGCGATCCTGGCGGTGCGCGCATCGGATGCGGCGACCCACAAGGCGAACGCCACTCCCGCCACCGCCGCGGCGGCGACGATGGTTCCGTTGGGGAGGAAAGCGAGCGCGAGCGCCGACAGAAGCGCCAGCGCCATCACATCGGAGAAGCGCTCGGCGAAGAACGCGGCGAGCGAATCGGTGACCGGCACCGCGAACTCCCGCTTCAGCAGCATCGAGCGGATCGCCTCGCCGGCCTTGCCCGGTGTCGTGGTGAGCGCGAAGCCGGTCACGTAGTTGAGGGTCGAACGATCCCACGGCAGGCGGTGGCCCAGGCGCGCGAGGAAGAAACGCCAGCGGATGGCCCGCAGCGCGTAGTTGGCGAGCGAGAGAGCCAGCAGCGCCGCGCCCTCCCCCCAGCCGATGCGCCGCACCGCCTCGGCGAACTTCGCCGCGTCGTGCCAGAACGCGAGCGCCGCATACACGCCGATCGCGAGGACGACTGATATGATGGCCGCGCGCAATCTGTGGCCACCCGCTTCATGCAGAATCAAGCTCGCGATCCTCCCGTGATGTCGCCGGCGCCGGTCGCGCGCGGCGCTTCCGGCGTGCCGCTCGCCGTCGACCTCGACGGGACGCTGGTGAAGTCGGACATGTTAATGGAGTCCCTCGCCGCCGTATTGAAGCGCGCGCCGTGGCTCACGCTGGCGTTGCCCCTCTGGCTCGCGCGCGGGCGCGCTGCGCTGAAGAGCGAGCTCGCGCGGCGCTGCGACCTCGACGTCACCGTCCTTCCCTACGACGAGAACGTGCTCGCCGAGCTTCGCCGCGCGCGCGCCGCGGGCCGCACGCTGGTGCTCGCCACCGCCGCCGACGAGAGCGTCGCAACGCGCATCGCGGAGCACCTCGGGCTCTTCGACGCCGTCCTGGCGAGCGACGGGCGCACCAATCTCAAGGGCGAGGCGAAGGCGCGCGCGCTGGTCGAACGCTACGGCGAGGCCGGATTCGATTACATGGGCGAGGATCGCCACGACGTGCCGATCTGGCGGCACGCGCGTGAAGCCTACGTGGTGGGATCCGATGCCGCGATCGATGCGCGCCTGAAGAGCCTCGGCAAGCCCGTCCACGGGATCGAGCGGGCGACGCGGGGCCTGCGCGCGGTGGTGAAAGGCGTGCGCGCCTACCAGTGGGCGAAGAACCTCCTCGTCTTCGTGCCGCTGCTCACCGCGCACATCTATCTCGATCCGCCGTCGCTCGCGGCCAGCGTGCTCGCCTTCATCGCGTTCTCGCTGGTCGCATCGTCCGTGTACCTCGCCAATGACCTCGTGGACCTCGAGGACGACCGCCGCCATCCCGCCAAGCGCAAGCGCGCGCTCGCCTCGGGAGAGCTTCCCATCGCCGCGGCGCTCGTGCTGGTGCCGGTGCTGCTCGGTGCCGCCGCCGTGATCGCCGCGCTTCTGCCGTGGCATTTCGGCGCGCTCCTGCTGGTCTACGTCGCCGCGAACCTCGCGTATTCGCTGGCGTTGAAGCGCGTGCCGTTGATCGACGTCTTCGTGCTCGCCGGCCTTTATACGCTGCGCATCCTCGCGGGCGCCGCGGCGATCGAGGTGCCGGTGTCGCAGTGGCTCCTCGCCTTCTCGCTCTTCGCGTTCCTGTCGCTCGCGCTCGCCAAGCGCTACGTCGAAGTCGCCAACGTCGCCTCGCGCGACGAGGTGCGCGTGGGCGGGCGCGGCTACCTGGCGAGCGACGGGGCGCTCCTCGGGATGCTCGGCACCGCGAGCGGCTACCTCTCGGTGCTGGTGTTCGCGCTCTACGTCACCAGCCCGCAGGTCGTGATGCTCTACCGCTCGCCCGCGATCCTGTGGTTCGCGGTGCCGCTCCTCCTCTACTGGATCTCGCGAGTGTGGTTCCTCGCGCAACGCGGCGCCCTGCACGAGGACCCACTCCTCTTCGCGCTGCGCGACCCGGCGAGCTACGTGACCGGCGCGCTCATCCTCATGCTGATGATCTTCGCGACGTGAGCGTGCGCTCCTGGGGGAACTACCCGAAAGTCGAGCA
>JANLXC010000163.1:0-4510 GCA_031364925.1 Burkholderiales bacterium
GGGAGAGGGAGAAATCACCGTTGGGGCCGGCGGATATCCCCGAAGCGAGTGACGAACGTACCGCGCTTGCGGTCTTCGAAAAAGTGCTCGAGGGTCCGCTTGGCCATCGCGAAGGCGAGCTGGTCCCACGGGATCTCGGCCTCGGTCACCAGCTTCACCTCGAGGCTCTCGATGCCTGGCGACACGTTGGCATCGACGAGCCGCGCGCGGAACATCATGTACACCTGGCTGATGTGCGGGATCGAATAGACCGTGTAGAGGTCCTCGATCTCTACACGGGCGTTGGCCTCTTCCATCGCCTCGCGCGCTGCGCCTTCGGAGGCCGACTCGTCGTTCTCCATGTAGCCGGCGGGAAGCGTCCACAGGCCATAGCGGGGCTCGATGGCGCGCTTGCAGATGAGGATCTTGTCACCCAGCGTCGGCAGGCAGCCGACTACGATCTTGGGGTTCTGGTAGTGGACCAGGTTGCAGGCATCGCAGACCGCGCGCTCGAGGGAGTCGCCCTCGGGGATGCGCTGGGTGACCTTCGCGCCGCAGGAATTGCAGAACTTGATCAAGGACTTGCGGGTGTCATCCAAAATGCCGCGAATGCGTTCATGGAAGGTTCGGCATGCTAACATAACCCCCTGAAATTGCAGAAGAATCAGCGCCAACCATGATCCATAGATTGCTTGCCGGGGTGTGCGTTTCCGCCGCCCTTTCGCTCGGCGCCCATGCCGCCAACCAGATGCCCTCGCGCGATGCCGTTTCGCGCGCGGATGCAGTCGTCACCTTCCGTGCGCCGTCGTTGGCTTCGAGCCAGTCCATCGCGCTCACCGTGCCGTTGGAAAAATCCGTCTCGGGTGCTGCACAACCGTCCGATGGGCGCCTGCGTGTCGCCACGGTCCGCGCGCTGCCGAAAGCGGCGGCCGTGGAGCAATGGGTCGCCATTCCCGGCGGCTTCATCGCGCGCTTCGATGCATCGTCGGCCGATGCAGAGGGACTGCGCGTTCGCCTCGACGTCGCCGGCATCACCGATGCGATCGAAGTGCGGGTGCAGGGCGCCGATGGGCAGATCGTGCCGATGGAGGTCCAGCCCGGCCGCGATAACGCCTGGACGCCCTGGACCGAGGGCAGCGTGCAGGCGGTCGAGGTCTTCAGCCGCACGCCGCAGAAGGTTTTCGTGGGCGCCATCCTGCACTTCACCGAGTCGCCTCTCGCCAAGCTTGCCGGCAGCTGCACGGTGCCGACGATGTGCACCACCAACGACGCGGCGCTGGATGCCGCGATCGCGCAGCGCAAGAAGTCGATCATGCGCATCACCTTCGTCGAGGATGGCAGCGGGTTCCTGTGCACCGCCACGCTCATCAACACGGAGCGCTTCCCGGCGGCCTATGTCCTTACCGCCAACCACTGCATCAACCACGTGGAGTCCGCGGCGAGCATCACCTCGCTTTGGTTCTACGAGCTCTCCGGCTGCGATGCGGCCTCGACCGAAGCCCCGGGCAAGGTGCAGGTCGCCGGCGGCATGCAGCTCGTCTTCACCAACGCAAACGCGGATTCCACCCTGCTGCTGATGCCGGCCGCACCGCCCGCAGGCGCGACCTATGCGGGCTGGAACGCGGCGCGCCTGTCCACCGGCAACGCGGTCGTGAGCTTGAGCCACCCCACGGGCGATACCGCGCGGCTGGCGCTGGGTTCGATCTCGCAGGAGCTGCGCATCGTCGGCCGCCCGCTGGATATGTACGGCGTGCGCTTCACGCGCGGCATCGTCGAGGGCGGTTCGAGCGGCTCCGGGCTCTTCGTGCTGAATGGCAACAGCCTGCAGCTGCGCGGGGTGCTGAGCGGCACCACGGTGCGCAACTCGCCCGACGGCCTCACCTGCACCAACCTGAACGAGGAAGGGCTCTACGCGCGCCTCGAGGCTTTCGAGCCCGAGATGGACCAGTACATCCGCAACGCCGCGCAAGCCGCGGACGACCGGCCCAACCGCTTCCAGGATGTAACGCAGGACGTGGGCCAGCCGCTCAACGTGAATCCCAGCCCCCTCGCGTTCGCCAACCAGCGCATCGACTACGCGGGTGACGTGGACGTCTACCGCTTCACGCTCACCGCGAAGACCACGGTGCACGCGTGGACCACCGGCTCCATCGACACCGTGGGCTCGATCCTCGACTCGCGTGGCGTCAGCCTCGAGGCCAACGACGACGAGAGCACGGCCAGCACCAACTTCGGCATCACCCGCTCGCTCGACCCCGGAACCTACTATGTGCAGGTCACTCACTGGGACCCGGACGGTACCGGCGCGTATACGCTCAACCTGAGCGCCACCTCGGTCGCGCCGCCCAACTACACCGACCTCTGGTGGAACGCCGCCGAGTCGGGCTGGGGATTGAATCTCAACCACCAGGGCACCGTGATCTTCGGCACGCTCTTCACGTACGACGCCACGGGCGCGCCGATGTGGCTCGTGCTCGCGCGCGGCGACCAGCAGGCCGACGGTTCTTTCCAGGGAGCGCTCTTTCGCACCACCGGCCCCGCGTTCAACGCAGTGCCCTTCACCGCGACCACCCCGGCCCAAGTCGGCACATTGCGCGTGGCGTTCGCCAATCTCGGCGCCGGCACGCTCACCTACTCGGTGGACGGCGTGAACGTGACGAAGGCGATCACGCGCGAAGTGTTCTCGACGCAGCCCGTCTGCACCTTCACCAGCGCCAGCCGCAACTCGGCGACCAACTACCAGGACCTCTGGTGGAACCCGAACGAGCCGGGCTGGGGAATCAACGTGACGCACCAGGGCAACGTGATCTTCGCCACGCTCTTCACCTACGACGCGACGGGCAAGGGCGTCTGGTATGTGCTCGCGCGCGCGGAGCGCACGGGCACCGGGGCATATAGCGGAGCGCTGTACCGCACGCGCGGTCCGGTGTTCAACGCCATTCCCTGGAACGCGGCTACCACCACCCAGGTGGGCTCGATGAGCTTCGCTTTCAGCAACGGCGGCACCGGCACGCTCACTTATACGATCGACGGCGTGCAGGTCACCAAGGCGATCCAGCGCCAGAGCTTCGCGTCGCCGACCTCGGTATGCGCGCAGCCGTAAGGTGACCGAAGCTTTCATCGAGTCGGTCGACCACGAGGGGATCGGGGTCGCGCATGTCGAGGGGAAGGTCACCTTCATCGACGGCGGCGTCACCGGCGAGCGCGTCACTTTCACGAAGCGCCGCAGCCGCGGCAACTTCGACCTCGGAAGCGTCTCGCAGGTGCTGCGCGAAAGCTCGCAGCGGGTGAATCCGCGCTGCCGCTACTACGGCATCTGCGGCGGCTGCGCGATGCAGCACATCGAGCCCTCGGCGCAGGTCGCCTCCAAGCAACGCGTGCTCGAGGACAACCTCGCGCGCCTGGGCAAGGTGACGCCCGAGCAGCTCCTGCCGCCGGTGCTCGGCCCCTCATGGGGCTACCGCAACCGCGCGCGCCTCTCGGTGCATTACGTCGCGAAGAAGGGCAGCGTGCTGGTGGGCTTCCATGAGCGCCGCTCGAGCTTCGTTGCGGACACTTTGTCGTGCGAAGTGCTGCCGCCCGCGGTCTCGGCGCTCATCCCGGGGCTGCGCGAGATGTTCACCTCGATGAAGCTGCGCGACCGCCTGCCGCAGATCGAGCTCGCGGTGGGCGAGGACGTCACCATCTTCGTGTTGCGCAACCTCGAGCCCATCGGCGAAGAGGACGCGGCCAGGCTGCGCGAATTCGCCGACCGCCATGGCATCCAGTGGTGGCTGCAGCCCAAGGGCCCGGATACCGCGCATGCCTTCTATCCGATTCAAGCACCGGCGCTCGATTACAAGCTGCCGGAGTTCGGTCTTTCGCTACGCTACCGGCCGACCGAATTCACGCAGGTGAACGCCGGAGTCAACCGCGTGCTGGTGAAGCGCGCGGTGGATCTCCTCGATCCGCGTCCCGGCGAGCGCGTCGGCGACCTCTTCTGCGGGATCGGCAATTTCACTCTCGCTCTTGCCAGCCGCGGCGCCGACGTAATCGGCATGGAGGGCGCGCCCCAGCTGGTCGCACGCGCCGCCGAGAACGCGAAGCTGAACGGCCTCGAGGCGCTCGTCCACTTCATCGCGCACGACCTCTACACCGACGCTGTCGGAGCGCTGGAGCGCCTTGGCCGCGTCGACAAGCTCCTCATCGACCCGCCGCGCGACGGCGCCCTCGAGATCTGCAAGAACCTCGCCGACGACGGCCCTTCGCGCATCGTCTACGTCTCGTGCAGCCCCGCAACGCTGGCCCGCGATGCCGGGGTGCTCGTCAACGTGAAGGGCTATCGCCTGTCCAAGGCCGGCGTGATCAACATGTTCCCCCACACGGGGCACGTGGAGTCGATCGCGCTGTTCGAGAGATAAGTGGTGTCAGGTACCGAGTAAGCACGCACTCGGTACCTGGCACCACGTATCTCTCGAACAGCGCGATCGACTCCACGTGCCCCGTGTGGGGGACCATGTTGATCACGCCGGCCGTGGACAGGCGATAGCCC
>JANLXC010000021.1:0-48160 GCA_031364925.1 Burkholderiales bacterium
AGCTCATCTGCGCTTTGCGGGAGCTCTGAGCGATGCGCCTGGATGCCCGCTGATCCCGTGAGCCACATTCACCAGACGGCGATCGTCGACAAGCGAGCGCAGCTCCACGCGAGCGTCATCGTGGGGCCGTACACGGTCGTCGACGGCGACGTGGAGGTGGGCGAGGGCACCACCATCGGCGCGCATAACGTGATCACGGGACATACGAAGATCGGCCGGGACAACCGCATCTTCCATTTCTGCTCCATCGGGGAAGCCAACCAGGACAAGAAGTACAAGGGAGAGCCCACGCGCCTGGAGATCGGCGAGCGCAACACCATCCGCGAGTACACCTCGATCAACCGCGGCACTGCCCAGGACGCGGGCGTGACGCGCGTGGGCGACGACAACTGGATCATGGCTTATGTGCACATCGCGCACGACTGCCAGGTCGCAAGCAACACGGTGTTCGCCAACAACGCGACCCTCGCCGGCCACGTCCACATCGGCGACTTCGTGACGCTCGGCGGCTTCGTCGGCGTGCACCAGTTCGTGAAGGTGGGCGCCCACGTGATGGCGGGCATCTCCAGCGTCGTCACCCAGGACGTGCCGCCCTTCCTCACCATCGCGGGCAACCCGTGCGCGCCCTACGGCATCAACGCCGAGGGCCTGAAGCGCCGCGGCTTCAAGCCCGAGGCGATCACCGCGTTGAAGCGCGCCTACAAGACGCTCTACAAATCCGGGCTCACGCTCGCCGACGCGCGCGCCGAGCTCGAACGCGAGGCCGGCGCCGTGCCGGAGGTGCGCGCGTTCGCCGACTTCCTCGCCACCGCGACGCGGGGCATCCTGCGTTGAGGACGCGGGTCGCGATCGTCGCCGGCGAGGCGTCGGGCGATCTGCTCGGCGCGGCTCTGGTGCGCGCGCTGAGGCAGCGCTGGCCCGATATCGAGTTCTACGGCATCGCCGGTCCGAGGATGATCGCCGAAGGCGCGCGCACGCTCTATCCCATGGAGAAGCTCGCGGTGCGCGGCTACGTCGAGGTGTTGAAGCACTTGCGCGAGATCCTCGGCATCCGCGCGGGCCTGAGGCGCCACCTCCTCTACGACCGTCCCGACCTGTTCATCGGCATCGACGCGCCGGACTTCAATTTCGGCCTGGAGAGGAAGCTCAAGGCCGCGGGCATTCCGACGGTGCATTACGTGAGCCCGTCGATCTGGGCCTGGCGCCCGGAGCGCATCCATGCCATCGGCAAGGCCGTCGACCGCATGCTGGTCATGTACCCCTTCGAGGAGGCGCTGTACGAGAAGGCCGGCATCCCGGTGAGCTTCGTGGGCCATCCGCTCGCCGACTCGATGCCGCTGGAGCCCGACCGGCGCGAGGCGCGCGCACAGCTGCGCCTGGGCTCCACGGCGGTGCCGGTGGCGCTGCTTCCCGGAAGCCGCGTGAGCGAGCTGGAGCTGCACGCCGACCTCATCATCGAGACCGCGCGCGAGCTCCTGGCGCGCCGCCCGGAGCTGCGCTTCTTCGTGCCGCTGGCTACGCGCGATACGCGCGATTACTTCGAAAAACGCATCTACGCGCTGGAAGCGCGCGAGCTTCCCATCACCATCCTCTTCGGCCACGCGCGCCTGGCGCTCCACGCGGCCGAGGTGGCCCTGGTCGCCAGCGGCACGGCGGCGCTGGAAGCGGCGCTCGCGCGCTGCCCGATGGTCATCACCTACAGGCTGAACAAGCTCACCTACTGGCTGGTGAAAAGGAAGTTGCTGCTGCCCTACGTGGGGCTGCCCAACGTGCTCGCCGGCGAGTTCATCGTGCCGGAGCTGCTGCAGGAGCAGGCCACTCCCGGCAACCTGGCCCAGGCGGTAGGCAACTGGCTCGACAACCACGGCGCGCGGGAGCGGCTGCGCGAACGCTTCGCGAGGCTTCACGCCGGGCTCGCGAAAGGTCATGATGAGCGCGTCGCGCAGGCCCTCGCGCCCTATCTCACCAAGAACCTACAGAACCATGCACCGCACGACAGCTTCGCTCCCGACCGTCTCGCTGCTGTGCGGGGTCGATGAGGCGGGGCGCGGCCCGCTGGCGGGCGCCGTGTTCGCCGCGGCGGTCGTGCTGGACCCCGCGCATCCCATCGACGGGCTTGCCGATTCCAAGGTGCTCACCGAGGCGGCGCGCGACGAGCTTGCCGAACTCATCAAGGCGCACGCGCTCGCCTGGGCGATCGCCTCGGCGAGCGTGCAGGAGATCGATCGCATCAACATCCTGCGCGCGAGCCTGCTCGCCATGCGCCGCGCCGTGGAGGCGCTAGGCGTGGAGCCCGAGGAAGTCTGCGTGGACGGGCTGCACATCCCCGACATTGCTTTCAAGTGCCGCGCCATCGTCAGGGGCGACTCGCTGGTGCGCGCGATCAGCGCGGCCTCCATCCTCGCCAAGACCGCGCGCGACGCCGAGATGAAGAGCCTCGACGAGCGCTACCCTGGATACGGCTTCGCGCACCACAAGGGCTACTCCACGCCGGAGCACCTGGCCGCCCTCAGGACTTTCGGGCCGTGCGATATCCACCGGCGCAGCTTCGAGCCGGTGCACGTGCTGCTCCAGGCCGACCTGCCATTCTGATGAAGAGTGTCGCGTCGCGAGACAACGCCGCGTACAAGTCCGCGGCGAAGCTGGTCGCGAGCGGCTCCGAGCGGCGCAGGAGCGGAATCTCGGTGCTCGATGGCGCGCACCTGCTGGGTGCTCTCCTCGACTCCGGGCGCGCCCCCGACGAGGTGATGGTGAATGCCGCCGGCCTCGCCGACGCCGAGATCGCGAAGCTGGTGGAGCGCTGCGCGCCCGCGCGCGTGACGCTCTTTTCCGACGCCCTCTTCAAGTCGCTCTCGACGGTGGACTCACCCACCGGCGTCGTCGCGATGGTGCGAACGCCCGAGGGCAAGGGCGTGCCGGCCGACGCGGCATTGGTCCTCCTACTCGAGGATATCCAGGATCCGGGCAATGTCGGCACCTTGCTGAGAAGCGCCGCGGCGGCTGGTGCGGGGCATGTGCTGCTCTCCGCGCGCTGCGCCTTCGCGTGGTCGCCCAAGGTGCTGCGCGCCGCGATGGGCGCGCACTTCGCGCTGAACCTGGTGGAGGGCGCCGACCTCGCCGGCTTCCTCGAGCTCTACGACGGCACCTCGGTCGCCCTCGCCACGCGGGGCGGTACGTCCCTGTACGATCTCGACATGACGAAGCCCCTCGCCCTCCTGGTCGGCAACGAGGGCGCGGGACTTTCGCCCGCGCTGCTCGCCGCCGCCACCGTCAAAGTGCGCATCCCCATGCCCGGCGCCGTCGAATCGCTCAACGCCGCCACTGCCGGGTCCGTTTGCCTCTTCGAGGCGGTTCGTCAAAGGACTAAAGCGGATAAAGGGGCAATTGCCCGATGAGCGCTCAACCGCGCCGCGAGTTCAGGTATTACGAGTTCGTCCTGGCGGCGTTCGTTACGATCCTCATCTGCTCGAACCTGATCGGCCCGGCGAAGATCGCCCAGCTCGACTTCCCGTTGATCGGGGTGGCGACCTTCGGCGCGGGCGTGCTCTTCTTCCCGATCTCGTACGTCTTCGGCGACGTCCTCACCGAGGTTTACGGCTATGCGAGGAGCAGGCGTGTGATCTGGTGTGGCTTCGCGGGCCTCGCGTTCGCGTCCTTCATGGCGTTCGTGGTGGTGAGCTTGCCGCCGGCGCCGTTCTGGAAGAACCAGGAAGCCTACGAGATCGCCTTCGGAAATACCTGGCGCATCGCGCTGGCTTCGATGTTCGCGTATTTCTGCGGCGAGTTCGTGAACTCGTACGTGCTCGCCAAGATGAAGATCGCCACCGCCGGGCGCTGGCTCTGGACGCGCACCATCGGCTCGACGATCTTCGGGGAGGGCGTCGACTCGCTCCTCTTCTATCCGCTTGCCTTCTACGGCACCGGCATCATCCCCGACGACAAGCTGCCGACGGTGATGATGGCGCAGTTCCTTTTCAAGGTCTCGGTCGAGGTCCTCTTCACGCCGGTAACCTACGCAATGGTGGGATGGCTGAAGCGCGCGGAGAGCGAGGACTACTACGATCGCGATACGAAGTTCACGCCGTTCTCGCTCAAGGTCTAGCGGGGAGCGGATCCTGACAAACTATCGTACTGTCCGGCGCGGTGCGGCGCTCCTCGCCCTGGTGCTGGCGGCGGCACCGATCTTCGCGCAGGAAAAGCCCGCGCGCCCGCGCATCGGCCTTGTCCTCGGCGGCGGCGGCGCGCGCGGCGGCGCGCACCTCGGCGTGCTCGAAGTTCTCGAGGACTTGCGCGTCCCCGTCGCCTGCATCGCCGGCACCAGCATGGGCGGTCTCGCGGGCGGGGCCTATGCGGCGGGCGTCTCGCCCAGGGAGATCCAGGAGATCGTCGGCAAGACCGACTGGATCAACATGTTCGACGACAGCGCCGGGCGCCAGTCGGTGGACCTGCGCCACAAGGGGATCGACGACCGCTTCTACTCGGGCCTCGAGTTCGGCGTGTCGCGCGATGGGCTGCGCTTCCGCGAGGGCGCGCTCGCCGGGGAAAAGCTGAAGCTCTTCTTCAACCGCCTGGTGCGCACCGACCTCGGCGACCGCTCCATCGAGGACCTTTCGCTGCCGCTCGCGATCATCGCGACCGACATCGGCACCGGCGAGCGAGTCGCGATCCGCAAGGGCAACCTCACCTCGGCGATGCGAGCGAGCATGTCGGTTCCGGGGCTGATGGCGCCGGTGCCGCGCGAGGATCGCAAGCTGGTCGACGGCGGGCTGACCGACAACCTGCCGATCGCCGAGGTGAAGAGCCTGTGCAACGCCGACGTCGTGATCGCGGTGAACGTGGGATCGCCGCTGCTGAAGCCCGACCAGGTGACGGGCGTGGTGACGGTGCTGGGCCAGGTGGTGAACCTCCTCACCGAGCAGAACGTGGAGAAGTCGCGGCTCCTCCTCACGCCGAAGGACATCTACATCCAGCCGGAGCTGGGCGACATCGCCTCGACCAGCTTCACGCGCCAGCTCGACGCGGCGCAGAGCGGGCGCGAGGCGGCGCTCGCGGTGGCCGACCAGTTGCGCCGCTACTCGGTGCCGGCCCCGGAATTCGCCGCGTGGCAGGGGCGCGTGCGCCTCGCCTCGACGCACGTGCCGCCGATCATCGACAAGGTGGAGGTGACCGAGACGCGCTTCGTGAACCCGCAGACGCTGCGCCGCGCGATTCGCCAGAAGGAAGGCGAGCCCCTCGATTCGAGCGCGCTCGCCACCGACCTCGTCACCGAGTACAGCCAGGGCGACCTGCACTCGCTCGACTACAGCGTCGTGCGCGAGCGCGACAAGACGATCCTGCGCATCACGCCCATCGAGAAGCCGTGGGGCCCCGATTACCTGCGCTTCGGCCTGGGGCTCGCGTCGGACTTCCGCGCGGAGTCGGCCTACAACTTCCGCGTGCTCTACCGGCGCACATGGATCAACGCCCTCGGCGCGGAGTGGCTCACCGGCGCGCAGATCGGCAGCGAGCAGAGCATCAAGACCGAGTTCTACCAGCCCTTCGACCAACGCCACCTCACCTTCACGCGCGCGTACGCCGGCGCGGGGCTTCGCAAGCTGCCGCTCTTCTTCGGCAGCGACCGTGTCGCCGTGTATCGCATCCAGGAGAACCGCGCGGGCGTCGAGGCCGGCGTCAACATCGGCGTGCACGGCCAGGTGAGCGCGGGATGGGTGGCGCGAAGCCTTGGCTCGGTGCTCGACACCGGGCCCAACGCGTTCCCCAACGCGAGCGAGCGCCTCGGCGGCCCGATCGTCACGTTGGCGATCGACAGCTACGACCAGCCGTACTTCCCGACGCGCGGCCTGAAGCTCGACGTGACTCATTTCGACGCGCTGAGAGTCTCCTCGAACGCGCCCAACCTCACGCCCTATTCGCGCACCGAGGCACGCTTCGGCGCCGCGTGGTCGCGCAACCGCTGGACCTGGCTCGCGGGGCTCGAAGGCGGCACGGCATTGAAGGGAGCGCTGCCGCTCGCCGACGCCTTCACGCTGGGGGGCGCACGGCGCATGTCGGGATTCGCCAACGACCAGCTGCTGGGCGGCGAGTACACGTTCGGGCGCATCGAGGGGCAGTACCGCCTCAACTTCGCCTCTCCCCTCTACGGGCTCTCGCTCATCGCCGGCGTGGTCGCCGAGGCCGGGCGCATGAACAAGGTGCTCACCGACTCCTCGCTGTCGGGCTGGCAGCGCAGCTTCGGCGCCTACCTCGCCGCGAGCACCTTCCTCGGCCCGGTCTACCTGGGCGTCGCCGAAGCCAAGAACGGCCGCGGGCGCTTCTACCTCTTCATCGGGTCACCCTGAATCGTGGCCTCCGCAGGCGCGACTCGCCTCATTCGAAGTGGGGGTGAAGCTCGACCCGGCGCGATCGTTCCTGGAATCGGGAGGGATCTCGCTGCAACCCATTGCGCTCGAACTGGCGGCTTCTTCTCCCGATCGACCGGAAGTGACGCGCGCCTCTCGAGCTTCACCCCAACACTTCGAATGAGGCTCTGCTGGTCCGGGGCTGGCGACAACGACTGGAATGGCGTGCAGAGCCGACGTGTCGCATTAGAGGTCCGCCTTGATGCTCCTGCATCGCAGCCTCATGAATTTTCGGTAGCCTGCGTGGGCTGCAAGTCCGGAGCGCCTCGCGCATCGCCATTCCTCACGGGCGATCACATTCAAACCCAGGGGACGATCGTTGCGTGCGCGCAGAGCCATCCATCGAGCCCTTGGGATGAAGGTCGAGAGGCGCGCGTCACTTCCGGTCGATCGGGAGAAGAAGCCGCCAGTTCGAGCGCAATGGGTTGCAGCGAGCTCTCTCACGCTTCAAGGAACGAGCGCGCCGGCTCGACCTTCATCCCGGGCTCGATGGATGGTGCTAAGCCTTACAGAATTCGAGCCCGGCACCGCACGACCAGCACAATTCGAACGACGAAGGGTTCTCCTCGCCGCATTTCGGGCAGGTGATCGGCGGCCCGGTGACGGAGGAGGCGAAGTACTCGTCGATGAGGCCGCGGGCGCGCGTGGCGTCGGCGGGATTCTCGACCCAGACCTGGGGCAAAGCGGCGTCGATGGGCAGCTCGCCCGCCAGGCTCGAGGCGTTCGCGTTGAAGATGCGCACGCGAACGCCCCGATCCGCCAGCAAATCCCTGAGGAGGTGCGCCTCCGGAAGGTTCGCGGCGGTGTAGACCCGTTTCAGAACCGGTACGACAGCATCCCGCTCACGCCGTCTTCCGAAATCCCCGAGCGTCCGGAAACCTTGAAGTACGCGATGCTCACTCCGAGGTGGCTCGTCACCATGCCGCGGATGCCGACGGAGCCGGTCATGAACGAGTTGTCGAAGGAAAGCGCCGGTACGTCGTAGCTGTTGGCGCTCGCAAGCGACAGCGGGGTGGCGGTCACGACGCGCGCCGAATCCCTGCGCTCCTTGTCCGCGGTGACCTTGACCCAGGGCGTCCAGCGGCCGAAGTCCATCGACGCACGCACCCCGGCGCTCCAGATTTCCGAGTGGCGCGATTGCGCGCCGATGCGCAAGTTGGCGCTGCCAGCTCCCGCCTCGTCGAACTGGTTGATGTCCACGCGCTGCGAGGTAACCGCGAGTGTCGGGCCGACCCTGAAGCGCCCGATCGGGAAGTCGTAGCCCACGTTGGCGAAGAACGACGAGTTGGAGCCATCCGGACGCGAGGTGGCCGTGCGCACGGCAGGCCCCAGGACAATGTTGCGGCTCACGCCGGTGAAGTTCACGTCCGAGATCGAGGCGATGGCGTTGCCGTAGAGGCCGCCCCACTTCATCGACGCGAACGCCGACCATACCGTCTCGCTCGTGTTGAAGCCGCCGATGTTGTTGCCGAAGCTTCCTTCGCTCGTGCTCTTGCCGATCGCGAGTCCTAGCGTCACGCCCTCGGAGACACGCGCGGTGATGCCGATGCTGCCGGACTTGTTCTTGCTGGTGCCCGGATCGATGTCGAAGTTGCCGCGGTCACCCGCCGCGAAAATGGAGAGACGGCCGACCTCCATCAGCTCTCCCGTCCCCAACCCCTCGTTGATGGTGCGCACGTGGCCGGCGCGGGTGCGCAGCGGCGCTTCGCCCAGCAGCGAGTATGCGGTCGGCCCTTCGATGAGCGACTCGACGAATTGCGCGATGATCGCCTGCGCCCCGGTGGTCGGGTGCACGCCGTCGGCGAAGAGATACGTGTTCTGCGCGTTCGTGGCGACCAGGTTCTGGCCCGTGAGGCAGAACTGCGAGCTGATGGTGGTGGCCGTGGTGATCCCCGGGAAGGGCCCGCAGGCGGGCGAGGTGATGTTGGTGAAGCCATAGAGCGCTGGGTTGCCGCGGATCTCGTTCAGCAGCGCGAAGCTGTCGACCGGGATCACGCGAACCCCCGCGGAGGCGAGCCCGGTAAAGAGGGTGGTGTTGAAGCCGCCGGACAACGCCGTTACCGCACCCTGCGTCGCCGCGCCCGCGTTGGCGAACTGCGGGGTGGCGCCGATATCCGGCAAGCCGAAGACGACGACATAGCGCGCGCCCGCGGCCTGCAGCCGGGCGATCTGGCCGATCTCGGCGGTCGCGGCACCGAGCACGTTGGTCTGCAACTGCGCCTGCGTGATCGCCCCGCCCGAGAAGGCGCCGAGGTTCACGAAGATGTCGTTGGCTCCTGCCCACACGGTGTAGAGCGCATTGGGGTCCGCCGCCCCGTTGTTGCGCGCGAGGAATTCCGTGATCTGCGTGCTCACCGGGCGCTGCGCCTGGCTGGAAGGCGTGAGCGGCGAGGGATCGGCCACGCGCGCGCCGCCCTGGGCGAAGATGTTGCCCCCGGTCACGTTGCTGGGATTCGGCATCACGCCGTAGTACTGCGAGATCAGCTCCGAGAACACCGGGCCCGGGTTGGTGGTGAAGCGCCCCAACTGTGCCACCACCGGCGCGGGAAGGCCCAGCCCGGCGAGGAAGGGACGGTAGTACCCGGCGTCGGAAAGGCTGTCGCCGAACACATAGACGTTGCTGAAATGCGCGGTCTGGGCGCTTGCCGTGGTGGCGGCCGCGCCGGCGAAAAGGGACAGCAGCAGGGCGGGCAGGATGCGTTTCTTGGTTTTCACGTTCTCTCCTCGGACGGGTGAATTCTTATGCGGAGCAGTATAAACCGGCCCCGGGAAATTAAAACGATCGTTTGAAATTCCTCAGTAGACGCGCCGGACCAGGTGCGCCTCGTGCAGCATGTGCGTCGCGATCTCCTCGATCGACTTGGTGGTCGAGTCGAGGAAGGGGATGCCGGCCTGCTTCATCAGCTTCTCGGCGGCGCTCACCTCGTAGCGGCAGTTGGCGAGCGCGGCATAGGTGGAATCGGGGCGGCGCTCGCTGCGAATCTGGTGCAGGCGCTCGGGCGCGATCGACAGTCCCCAGACCTTGGTCTTCAGGGGCACCAGCGACGGCGGGATGCGGTTCGCCTCGAGGTCCTCGGGGATCAGCGGGTAGTTCGCGGCCTTGATGCCGAACTGCATCGCGAGGTAGAGGCAGGTCGGCGTCTTGCCGCTCCTCGACACGCCGACCAGCACGATGTCGGCCTCTTCGAGCCCGCGGTGCGTCACGCCGTCGTCGTGGGCGAGGGTGTAGTTGATCGCCTCGATCCGGTGGTTGTAATCCTTGGCGTTGGTGACGCTATGGGTGCGGCCCACCGCGTGCATCGACTTCAATCCCAGCTCGTTCTCGAGCGGCACGATGAAGCGTTCGAAGACGTCGAGCACCAGCCCGTCGCACTTGTTGATCTCGGTCCTCACGGCGTCGTCCACGATCGAGCTGAACACGAGCGGACGCTGGTGCGAATCGCGCAGCGCCTCGTTCACCTGGTCGACCACCGCGCGCGCCTTGTCGACGGAGTCGATGAAGGGCAGGGTCACCCGCAGGAAGTCCATCTCCGCGAACTGCGTGAGGAGGGAGGATCCGAGGGCCTCGACCGTGATTCCGGTGCGGTCGGACACGAAGAACACGCGTTTTCGCTGCGGCATTGGGGGGCTTCGGCGGGGATCGGGGAACTAAGCGTGCCCTATAATTACAAATTCCCTCTGGCACGTCACTCCGAATCGATTTCCCCCATGGCGAACCGCTACGTCCTCCCGCTCGAAACCTTGCGCATGACCGACGTCGCCCGCGTCGGCGGCAAGAACGCCTCGCTGGGCGAGCTCATCAGCCAGCTCGCGGCGAGCGGGGTACGCGTCCCGGGAGGATTCGCCACCACGGCCCAGGCGTTCGACGATTTCCTCGCCCACAACAAGATCGCCGAGGGCATCGGCGCGATCCTCGACAAGGTGGACGTGGATGACGTTTCCGTTCTCGCCAGGGCGGGCGCGCAGATCCGGGCGATGGTGGAGAAGGCGCCGTTGCCGGCCGAGCTCGAGCGCCAGGTGCGCGAAGACTACGAGCGCGTCTCCGCCGGACAGCCCAACGCGAGCTTCGCGGTGCGCTCCTCGGCCACCGCCGAGGACCTTCCCGATGCGTCCTTCGCGGGCCAGCAGGAGACCTACCTCAACATCCGCGGCGTGGACAATGTCCTCGACGCCATCCGCCGCGTCTACGCGTCCCTCTACAACGACCGCGCCATTGCCTATCGCGTGCACAAGGGCTTCAGCCACGCCGCGGTGTCCATCTCCGCTGGCGTGCAGCGCATGGTGCGCAGCGACACCGGCGCCGCCGGCGTGATGTTCACCATGGACACCGAGTCGGGCTTCCGCGAAGTGGTCTTCATCACCTCGAGCTACGGCCTGGGCGAAACCGTGGTGCAAGGCTCGGTCAATCCCGACGAGTTCTACGTCTCCAAGCTTTGCCTCGCGAAGGGCAAGCCCGCGATCCTGCGCCGCACGCTGGGCGGCAAGGCGATCAAGCTCGTGTTCGACACCCAGGCGCAGGCGGGCAAGTCGGTGAAGGAAGTCGAGGTGCCGCACGCCGACCGCGAGCGCTTCTCGCTTTCCGACGCCGACGTGGAAGAGCTCGCGAAATACGCGATGTCGATCGAGAAGCATTACGGCCGCCCGATGGACATCGAGTGGGGCCGCGACGGCGAGGACGGAAAGCTCTACATCCTGCAGGCGCGCCCCGAGACGGTGAAGAGCCAGGAGACGCGCAAGGACACGCTCACGCGCTATCGCATCGGCAAGCGCGGCGAGGTGCTGGTGGAGGGCCGCGCCATCGGCTCGAAGATCGGGCAGGGCCGCGTGCGCGTCATCATGGATGTGTCCCAGATCGCCTCGGTGAAGGACGGCGATGTGCTCGTCACCGACATGACCGATCCCAACTGGGAGCCGGTGATGAAGCGCGCGTCGGCGATCGTCACCAATCGGGGGGGTAGGACTTGTCATGCCGCGATCATCGCGCGCGAGCTGGGCGTGCCCGCGGTGGTGGGCTGCGAGGACGCGACCGACAGGCTGAAGGACGGCGCGGAAGTCACCGTCTCCTGTGCCGAGGGCGACACCGGCTACATCTACGGCGGCAAGATGGAGTTCGAGGCGATCGAGGTCGAGCTCGCGAAGATGCCCGCGATCCCGGTGAAGATCGCGATGAACGTCGGCAACCCCGACCTTGCGTTCGATTTCTGCCAGCTCCCCAACGAGGGCGTGGGCCTGGCGCGGCTGGAATTCATCATCTCCAACATGATCGGCGTGCACCCCAAGGCATGCCTCGAATACGCGTCGCTGCCGGCGGAGCTGAAGGCGCAGGTCGCGAAGCAGTCGCGCGGCTACGCGGACCCGGTGCGCTTCTACGTGGACAAGATCGCCGAGGGTGTCGCCACCATCGCCGCGGCGTTCTGGCCGAAGAAGGTCATCGTGCGGCTGTCGGACTTCAAGTCCAACGAGTACCGCAACCTCATCGGCGGCGCAAAGTACGAGCCGACCGAGGAGAACCCGATGCTGGGCTTCCGCGGCGCCTCGCGCTACATCGCCGCCTCGTTCCGCGAATGCTTCCGGCTCGAGTGCGAGGCGATGCGCAAGGTGCGCGACACCATGGGCCTGACCAACGTCGAGCTGATGGTGCCCTTCGTGCGCACCGTGAAGGAAGGCGAGGCGGTGCTCGCGATCATGAAGGACTACGGCCTGGAGCGCGGCAAGAACGCGCTTCGCATCGTGATGATGTGCGAGATCCCGTCCAACGCGATCCTCGCCGACGAGTTCCTCAAGCACTTCGACGGCTTCTCGATCGGCTCCAACGACATGACGCAGTTGACCCTCGCCCTCGACCGCGATTCGGGCCTGGTGATGGAGGCCTTCGACGAGCGCGACCCGGCGGTCAAGCGCATGTTGCACCTTGCGATCCAGGCGTGCCGCAAGGCGGGCAAGTACGTCGGCATCTGCGGCCAGGGCCCGAGCGACTATCCCGACCTCGCCGAATGGCTGATGGCCGAGGGCATCGAATCGATGTCGTTGAATCCCGATACAGTGGTCGAGACATGGCTCCATCTGGCAAAGGCGGCAGCGCCCAAAGCGACGGCTTGATCGAGTGGCGCTGCGCCCGGTTCGTGGAGCTCACCCCGCGCGAGCTCCACGATGCCCTGCGGCTGCGCGCCGCGGTCTTCGTGGTCGAGCAGAATTGCGTCTTCCAGGACGTCGACGGGGCCGATCCCGAATGCTGGCATTTGCTGGGAAGGCGCGCGGGCGAGCTCGTCGCCTACTGCCGGCTGGTGCCTCCCGGAGTGAAGTACGCCGAGCCCTCGATCGGCCGCGTTGTGTCGTCGCGCGAGGCGAGGAGGAGCGGGTGCGGCCGCGAATTGATGCGCGAGGCGCTCGCCAGAGCGGATAAACTCTGGCCCGGCAAGCCGATCCGCATCGGGGCGCAGCGCTACCTCGAGCGGTTCTACGGCGGCTACGGCTTCGCCCAGGCCTCCGAGCCCTACGACGAGGACGGCATCATGCACATCGAGATGGTCAGGAACTAGGAACAGGAGCCAGGGCAATGGCAGCGATTCTCAAGGGCAAGAGCGCCCTCATCACGGGTTCCACGAGCGGCATAGGCCAGGGCATCGCGGAGCTTTTCGCGCGCGAAGGCGCGAACATCATGTTGAACGGCTTCGGCGACGCGGCCGCCATCGAAAAGCTGCGCGCCTCCCTTGAAGGCAATTCGGGCGTGAAGGCGCGCTACCACGGCGCCGACATGTCCAAGCCTGCGGAGATCGCCGACCTGATGAAGCGCGCCGCGGCCGAGCTGGGCGGCGTCGATATCCTGGTGAACAACGCCGGTATCCAGCATGTGGCGCCGATCGACGAGTTCCCGCCGGAGAAGTGGGACGCCATCATCGCCATCAACCTCACCTCCGCCTTCCACACGACGCGCTACGCGCTGAAGGACATGAAGGCGAAGAAGTGGGGCCGCGTCATCAACATCGCCTCGGCCCACGGCCTGGTCGCCTCTCCCAACAAAAGCGCCTACGTGGCGGCCAAGCATGGCATCGTCGGCTTTACCAAGACGCTCGCGCTCGAGGTGGCCGAGCTCGGCATCACCTCGAACGCCATCTGCCCCGGCTTCGTGCACACGCCGCTGGTGCAGATCCAGATCGAGGATCGGGCGCGCGAGATGGGGATCTCCGTGGAAAAGGCGGCGCGCGACGTGATCCTCGCGCCCCAGCCCACCAAGGAGTTCGTGAAGATCGACGACATCGCCGCTCTGGCGCTATTCCTCGCCGGGCCGAACGCCGGCGGCATCAACGGCGCGTCGTACTCGATCGACGGCGGCTGGACCGCGCGCTAGCGATGATGCGCAGGCGACACAAGACTCCCAAGGCGCATGTCCGGCATGCCGAGGCGCCGCGGGCGCCGCGAGGCGCGGAGCCTTCGAGCGCCCCGAGCGGCCGGCGGCGCGCGCGCGCCCCCGTGCCGCCGCAGCTCATCATCCGGCCCGGCAAGCCCTCGGCTGCGCAGGCTCGCGCTCCCGCGAAGCGGCAGTCCGATGAGACGCCGCGTCCCAAGGGCGGCGAGGTGGTGCTGGTCACCGGCTTCGAGCCTTTCGGCGGCGAGAGCGTGAATCCCTCGTGGGACATCTGCGCGCAGCTTGGCGAGGAGATCGCCGGGATGCGCGTCGAGACCGTGCGCGTGCCGTGCGAATTCCGCCGCTCGATCGAGGTCGTCGCCGACGCCATCGAGCGCCATCACCCGCTGCTGGTGCTCTGCCTCGGGCTGGCGGGCGGGCGCACGCACCTGGGCGTGGAACGCGTGGCGATCAACGTCGACGACGCGCGCGCGCCCGACAACGAGGGCGTGCAACCGGTGGACGAGTTCATCGCGGCCAACGGCCCGCCCGCGTATTTCGCCTCCGTCCCGATCAAGGCCATGGCCGCCGCGATGCGGGCCGCGGGCACGCCCACCGAGGTGTCGAATTCGGCAGGCACCTATGTCTGCAATCACCTCATGTACGGCGTGCTGCATTATCTCGATGCGAGCGGGCACCGGGCGCGCGCCGGGTTCATCCACGTGCCCTATTCCGAGGAGCAGGTGCTCGACAAGCGCGGCGTGCCGGGCATGGCGCTCGCAACGATGGTCAACGGCGTGCGCGCCGCGATCGCCGCCGCGCAGGCGTATCGGCACGACCTGAAGATCGCCGAAGGAACGCTGGCGTAATCGACAAAAGGGAACATGAAATGAGCAAGGTGTATGCAGACGCAAGATCCGCCCTGGACGGGCTGCTGAAGGACGACATGACCATCGCCGCCGGCGGCTTCGGCTTGTGCGGCATCCCCGAGAACCTGATCGGCGCGCTGGTCGAAAGCGGCGTGACGGGGCTCACCATCGCCGGCAACAACGCGGGCGTGGACGACTTCGGCATGGGGCTGCTGCTGAAAACGCGCCAGGTGAAGAAGGTCATCGCCTCGTACGTGGGCGAGAACAAGGAGTTCGAACGCCAGGTCCTGGCCGGGGAGCTCGAATTGCAGCTCACGCCGCAGGGCACGCTCGCGGAGAAATTTCGAGCGGGCGGCGCCGGCATCCCGGGCTTCTACACGCGCACCGCCTACGGCACCAAGCTCGCCGAAGGCAAGCACACGCATACGTTCGACGGCCGCGAGTACGTTCTCGAGGAGGCGATCCGCACCGACCTCGCGATCGTCAAGGCGTGGAAGGGCGACAAGGCCGGCAACCTCGTCTATCGCAAGACCTCGCGCAACTTCAACCCGATGATCGCCACCTGCGGGAAGGTGACGGTAGCCGAAGTCGAGGAGCTGGTGGAGGTGGGCGCGCTCGATCCAGACCAGGTCCACACGCCGGGCATTTTCGTCGACCGCATCTTCCAGGGCGCCAAGTACGAGAAGCGCATCGAGTTTCGCACCGTGTCCGGGGCGGCGGCGTCGAAAAAGGATTCGCCGGTGCGCGACCTGATGGCGAAGCTCGCGGCCCAGGAATTGCGCGACGGCTTCTATGTGAACCTGGGCATCGGCATCCCGACGCTCGTCGCCAATCACATTCCGCGGGGGATGACCGTGCACCTGCAGTCCGAAAACGGGCTCCTCGGCATCGGTCCCTTCCCGGCAGACGACAAGGTCGACCCGGACCTCATCAACGCCGGCAAGCAGACCATCACCACGCTGCCCGGCTCGAGCTTCTTTTCGAGCGCGGATTCCTTCGGCATGATCCGCGGCGGCCACGTCGATCTTTCGATCCTCGGCGGCCTCGAAGTGGCCGAGAACGGCGACCTCGCCAACTGGATGGTGCCGGGCAAGATGGTGAAGGGCCCGGGCGGCGCGATGGACCTGGTGTCCGGCGTGAAGCGCGTGGTGGTGCTGATGGAGCACTGCTCCAGGGACGGCGCGTCCAAGATCCTGAAGAGGTGCTCGCTGCCTTTGACCGGCAAGGGCGTGGTCAACAAGATCATCACCGACCTGTGCGTCTTCGAGGTCGAGCCCGGCAATGGGCTGGTGCTGACCGCGCTGCATCCGGGCGTCACCCTGGAAGACGTGAAGGCCAAGACCGCCGCCGATTTCCGCGTAGCCCTGTAGTTTTCAGAAGTAGCTGATGCGCGAGGCACGAGAAAGCAAGTAGATGACCGTGCGTCCCAAGACTTTTTATGCGTGGCTTTCGCTCGCCACGTCGATCGTGGTGATCGGACTGAAATTCGCGGCCTATCAGCTCACTGGGTCCGTGGGTTTGCTCTCCGACGCGGTGGAGTCGGTGGTGAACATCGTAGCCGCGCTGATCGCGCTCGCGGTGCTCACCTACGCGGCCGCCAAGCCGGACCGCGAGCACAACTTCGGCCACGAGAAGGCGGAGTATTTCTCCAGCGGTATCGAGGGCGCGCTCATCTTCGTCGCCGCTGGCGGCATTATCTGGACCGCGATACCGCGGCTTGTCAATCCGCAGCCGCTCGATCAGGTCTGGCTCGGGCTGGTGCTCTCGATAGTGGCCTCGGTGGCCAACGCCGGCTGCGCGTGGATCATGTTGCGCGCCGCGCGGGCGCATCGCTCGATAACGCTGGAGGCGGACGCGCGCCATCTCATGACCGACGTCTGGACCACGGCCGGCGTGTTCGTGGGCATCGTGCTGGTGCAGACCACCGGCTGGCTCAGGCTCGATCCGATCATCGCCCTCGCCGTGGCCCTGCAGATCATTCGCACCGGCGCGCAGCTCATGGCGCGGTCATTCGATGGCCTGATGGATCGCGCCGTGCCGGACGAGGATCGCGCCGTGATCGTGGGCGTGCTCGACACGCTGCGCCAGGAGGGCGGCGACTATCACGCGCTACGTACGCGCGTGTCGGGCGCCAAGAGCTTCGTCGACGTCCACGTGCTCCTGCCGGGGCGCATGAGCGTGCAGGCCGGCCACGACCTCTGCGAGCGCATCGAGAAGGAAATCCAGGGCAAGCTCCCCCACGTCGAGGTGCTCACCCACCTCGAGCCCCTCGAAGACCCGCGTAGCTGGGACGACCCCGAGAAACCCCTCAGCGGGAGCTAAAAAGAGCTAAAAAGGGGTCAGATTACATTTCGACTCTAAAAGTAATCTGACCCCTTTTATGCCGTCCAGGTCATGTCCGGATCGAGGGGATAGATCGGCCGCGGGACATGCCGGTAGGGCACGCGCGTGAGGATAGGGGTGGTCAGGCCGGGGACGTCGACCTCGATGATGCGATCGTCGCTGAAGAGAAGGTCGAACGCGGCGCGGAAGTGGCCGCGGGATTTCACGATGACGCTGCGCGCGTGGGCGATGCGGATGCCGAAGCATTCGAACATTGCGGTGTCCTTCGCCTGCTGGCGCACGCTCACCACCACCACGCGGATGCCGCCTACCCGCAGCAGCGCCATCGTCCCCAGATTGATAGTGTGCCCCGCGGATATGCCGCGCGCGCCGACCAGGTGGCCGTCGTGCAGGCCCAGCACCTCGGCTTCGGCGGCGAACTTGCCCGACAGCTCATGCGTCTCGTCGCGATTGAAGCGGGCGAGGAAGCTCGTGCCTTTGCCGCGCGACTGGGCCTCGGCGGCCAGCACCGGGTCGTAGACGATGCCCAGCAGCGCGCCCTCGACCCCGGCCCTATGGAACGATTCCAGGATCCAGACCGTGTTGCCGCGCCCGCCGCCGCCGGGGTTGTCGGCCACGTCCGCGAACAGCAGCGCCGGGCGCGAAGGATCGCGCCCGCATTGCAGCGCCATGCGCGTAGCGTCCTCGAGCGTGGTGAGCCGCGGCACGTAGCGCTTGCGGTCGTCCCACGCCTTCTGCGCGATGTCGCGCGCGAGCGATTGCGCCAGCGCCTTGTCGCCGCGCGTGGTGACGATCACGCTCATGCCGTTCTTCACCGAGTCGCCGAGCGAGAAGCCGCTCACCACCGAGACGTTCATCACGCGCGGGTTCAGCTTCGACTGCCCGTAGGCGATGATGTCGGCGTATGGACCGCTCTTGGTGTTCTGCGCGACCGAGGGCGGAATGAAGGGCAGCTTCACGAACGCAGCCGCGCTCTTCACGCCGGAGAGCATCTCGCGCATCAGCGCCGCGCACTCCGCGCCGCGCTCGGCCATGTCCACATGCGGGTTGGTGCGATAGGCCACCAGCACGCTCGCGTTCTCGACCATCTTGAGCGAGACATTGGCGTGCAGGTCGAGGGTCGCGAGGATCGGCACCGCAGGCCCCACCTCCGCGCGCACGCGCTCCAGGATCGCGCCCTCCGGGTCGTCTTCCGCCGCGCCGATCGCGCCGCCGTGCAACGACAGGAACACGCCCTCCACCGGCATCGCGGCGCGCAGGCGCTCGACGTGCTCCTCGACCACCTCGAGGAAGAAGCGCTCCTCGACCGGCCCGCTCGCGCCCACCATCGCGCACATGAGCGGCATCGGCGCCCAGGGCCCCGAGGCGTTCATGGCGTCGACGAATCCGGTGAGGGTGAGCGGCGCGCGCGGATGCGCGCTCTTCCAGTCGCCCGCCAGCTCGGCGCCGTGCGCGATGAAGTTCTGCGCGAACTCCTCGCGGGTCGCGAGCGGCGAGCGTGCGTTGGACTCCAGCATGAAGCCGCCGACTGCGATTCTCGGTGCGTGCATTGCGCTGTGTGAAAATGGGGAAGGACTTCATTCTAGGTGAAACATGCTCAAGCGCCTGTCGCTCGCGGTCGTTGCCGCTTTCCTTTCCGCGCACGTCGCGGCCCAGAACCTCACCCTGGGCACCAAGCTCGAGCTCAATACGCTCGACCCCCACTTCTTCGCGGCCTTCCCGACCAATTCGTCGATGCAGTATTTCTTCGACAAGCTGGTCGAGTACGGTGACAAGCTGGAGATCGTCCCCGCGCTCGCCACCTCGTGGAAGCTCGTGGACAACCACACCTGGGAATTCAAGCTGAGGAAAGGCGTCACCTTCCACGACGGCACGCCCTTCACCGCGGACGACGTGATCTTCTCGCTCGAGCGCATTCCGAACGTGCCGAACTCGCCCAACTCCTTCGCGCAGTTCACGCGCGGCATCGAGTCCACGCGCAAGGTCGACGACACCACCCTCATCGTGAAGACCCGGGCGCCGAACCCGCAGCTCCTCTCGGACTTCGCCAATATCTTCATCGTCTCGTCGAAGGCGGCGAAGGGCGCTTCCACCGCGGATTTCAATTCCGGCAAGGCGGTCGTCGGCACCGGCCCTTACAAACTGGTCGAATACGTGAGCGCGGACAAGCTGGTGGTGGAGCGCAACGACAAGTACTGGGGCGCGAAGCCCGCGTGGGCGCGCGTGACCGAGAAGGTGATCGCCAAGGACCCGACTCGCCTCGCCTCGCTGCTCGCGGGACAGGTCGACGCGATCGACGCGGTGCCGATCCCGGACCTCGAGCGCCTGAAGAAGGAAGGCAAGTTCGCGCTGTACCGCGGGCCCGCCGCGCTGGTGCACTACATCGCGCTCGATTCCGCGCGCGACGATTCGCCCTTCGTCACCGCCAAGGACGGCAAGCCCCTGGGCAAGAACCCGCTCAAGGATCCGCGGGTGAGGAAGGCCTTGTCGCTTGCCCTCAATCGCGATGCGATCGCGAAACGCGTCATGGAAGGCAGCGCCGTGCCCGCGAGCCAGATGATGCCGAGCCAGTTCCCGACCGCGAGCCGCAGCCTGAAGCCCGATGCCTACGACGTGGCGAAGGCCCAGGCGCTGCTCAAGGAGGCCGGATGGGGCGAGGGCTTTCGCATCGTGCTGCACGCCACCAGCGACCGCTATCCCAACGATTCCTCGGTGGCGCAGGCGATCGCGCAGATGTGGACGCGCATCGGGCTCAAGGCGGAGGTGGAAGCGCTTCCCGGCGCGGTGTTCTTCACGCGCGCCTCGAAGCAGGAGTTCAGCGCGTTCTCGGCGCAGTACGGCGCCGAGGATTCGATGAACAGCCTGCGGGCCCTGGTGGCGAGCTACGACACCGCGAAGGGCTATGGCACCGCCAACCGCACGCGCTATGCCAACCCCGTGGTGGACAGCCTCCTCACCGAGACGCTCGCCACCATGGACGACGAGCTACGCCAGCAGAAGCTCGAGCGCGCGATCAACTTCGCGATGGCCGACCAGCCATTGATCCCGGTGTTCCACCCGATCTTCGACTTCGCGGCGAGAAAGGGCCTCGTCGTCACGCCACGCGCCCAGCGCCGCTTCAACGCGATGATGGTGGCGCCTGCCCGCTGACGGTGAAACGCGGGCGCCTCGGCGCGGTCGAACCCGGGTGCTAGTCGCTCCTACCGCCCGCGGCCTCTATTGCGCCGCCGGAGATTTCTACATCGATCCGTGGCGCCCCGTGGAGCGGGCGGTGATCACGCACGCCCACAGCGACCATGCGCGCGTGGGCAGCAGTGCCTACCTCGCGGCCAGGAGTGGGCTTGCCGTGCTCCAGACACGGCTCGGGCCCGACGCGCGCATCGAAGGCCTCGAGTACGGCGAGTCGCGCGACCTGAACGGCGTGAAGATCTCGCTGCATCCGGCCGGTCACGTGCTGGGCAGCGCGCAGGTGAGGATCGAGCATGGCGGCGAGGTCTGGGTGGTCTCCGGTGACTACAAGCTCGATCCCGACCCCACGTGCGCGCCCTTCGAGCCGGTGCGCTGCGACACGTTCATCACCGAGTCGACGTTCGGGCTGCCGATCTACCGTTGGTGCACGCCCGACGAGATCTTCGCGGGCGTGAACGCCTGGTGGCGCGCCAACGCGGCGGCCGGGCGCGCCAGCGTGGTCTTCGCCTATGCGTTCGGCAAGGCACAACGCATCCTCGCGAGCGTCGACGATTCCATCGGGCCCATCGTCGTGCACGGCGCGGTGGAGGCGCTGAACCGTGGTTATCGCGAAAGCGGCGTGCGCCTGCCGGCCGCGCGGATGGTGGGCGAGCTCGGCACGAAAGAGAGCTTCGGCGGCGCGCTGGTGGTGGCGCCGCCCTCGGCGCAGTCGAGCCCGTGGATGAAGCGCTTCGGCGACTACTCCGACGCTTTCGCGTCCGGATGGATGGCGATCCGCGGCGCGCGCCGCCGGCGCGCCGTGGACCAGGGATTCGTGCTCTCCGACCACGCCGACTGGCCGAGCCTCAATCGCGCCATCGAAGCCACCGGGGCCCGGCGCGTGATCGTCACCCACGGCCACACCACGCCGCTCGTGCAATGGTTGAACGAGCACGGCGTCGAGGCGCACTCGATGAAGACCGAATTCGAGGGCGAGGCCGGCGCGGAAGAGGCGGGCGCTTGAAGAGATTCGCGGCACTGTTCGAAGCGATCGACTCGTCGACCAGCACCAAGGCGAAGACGGCGGCGCTGGCGCGGTATTTCGCCAACGCGAAGCCGAGGGACGCGGCGTGGGCCGCGTGGTTCCTCACCGGAAACCGCCCGCGCCAGGCGGTGCCGGCGCGCCGCATGGCGGCCTGGGCCGCGGAAGCGGCGAAGCTCCCGCTCTGGCTCTTCGAGGAGTGCTACGACGCGGTGGGGGATCTCGCCGAAACCATCACTCTCATCCTGCCCCCGCCCACCGCGCAGGGCGACGATTCGCTCAGCGTCTGGGTGGAGGAGCGCCTCATCGCGTTGCGCGAGCTGGGCGAGATCGACCAACGCGAACGCCTCGAATCCTATTGGGCCGAGCTCGAAGGCACGCAGCGCTTCGTCTTCAACAAGCTCATCACGGGGAATTTCCGCGTGGGCGTCTCGGCGCTGCTCGTGGTGCGCGCCATCGCGCAGGTTTCCGGCATCGACGCCAAGGTGATCTCGCATCGCCTCACCGGCGAGTGGTGGCCGAGCGACGCGGCGTGGGCGAACCTCGTTGGTGCGGCTTCGATCGAGACTGATCGTTCCAACCCGTATCCCTTCTTCCTCGCGCAGCCGCTCGAGGGTGGCGCCGAAGCGTTGGGCGGGCGCGATGAGTGGCTCGCGGAATGGAAGTGGGACGGCATCCGCGCGCAGATGATCCGGCGCGGGGAGGTGGCCGCGCTCTGGTCGCGAGGCGACGAGCCGATCGGGGCGCAGTTCCCCGAGGTCATGGCCGACGCATCGAAGCTGCCCGACTGCGTGCTTGACGGCGAGATCCTCGCGTGGAAGGACGCGCCCCCAGGGAGTGGAACGCGCGGCGGCGTGGTGATGCCCTTCGCCGCGCTGCAGAAACGCCTCGGACGCAAGAACCCGGGGAAGAAGGTGATGGGCGACTCCCCGGTGATCTTCCTCGCCTTCGACCTCCTCGAATTCGCCGGCCAGGACTGGCGTGAGAAGCCGCTCGCCGAGCGCCGCGCGAAGCTTCGCGACGTCGTGCTCTCGATTCCCGGCGGCTCGCGCTTCCAGGTGTCCTCCGAGCTGCGCGCGCCGACCTGGGAAACCCTCGCGCTCGCGCGGAGCCAAAGCCGCGAGCAGGGCACCGAGGGCCTCATGCTGAAGCGCCTCGACTCCGCGTACGGCGTGGGGCGGCCGCGCGGCGCGTGGTGGAAATGGAAGATCGAGCCCTACACTCTCGACGCGGTCCTCATCTACGCGCAGAAGGGCCACGGCAAGCGCGCGAGCCTCTACACCGATTACACTTTCGGCATCTGGAAGGACGGCGAGCTCGTGCCTTTCGCGAAGGCGTACTCCGGCCTCACCGACGAAGAGATCCGCGGGGTCGATGCCTTCATCCGCAAGAACACGCTCGAGCGTTTCGGGCCGGTGCGCACCGTGAAGCCGGAGCTGGTCTTCGAGCTGGGCTTCGAGGGCATCCAGCGTTCCGCGCGACACAAGTCCGGCATCGCCGTGCGCTTTCCCCGGATGCTGCGCATGCGCAAGGACAAGGCTATCGGCGAGGCCAATACGCTGGAAGACGCCATCGCCCTTGCGCGACTCGGAGTGCGATGACGACGGTGCGCCTGCTAGAGTAGGGCAGAATGCCAGCCGATCGAGCGGGGACGCCCCCGTCCCACGACGAAAACAGGAGCGAATTCGCCGACGCCGTGCTGGCGGTGGATCGTCGACGCACCTCCGAGCTCGACCGTGCGTTTGCCGCTTACTACCCGGAGCTGAAAAAGATCGCGCACGCGCGGCTGCGGGGCAGCGGGCTCGACAGGTTCATGCAGACGACCGCGCTCGTTCACGACAGCTATCTGCGGCTTGCCTCCGGCCCCGGCATCGCCATCGGCGACCGGTTGCAGTTCTTCGCCTACTCTTCGCGCGTGCTGCGCAGCATCGTGGTGGACCTGGTGCGGGAGGAGCGCGCGTTGCGCCGCGGAGGCGGCGCCGACATCGTCACGCTCGATACCGCGGCCGGCGAAGGCCTGCCTGCGTTGGTAGACGTGGAAACCGTGAACGACGCGCTCGAGGACCTGGCGAAGCTCGATCCGGCCCTCGCCCGGCTGGTCGAGATGCGTTTCTTCGGCGGCATGACCGAGGACGAGATCGCCGGGGCGCTCGGCGTGTCGGTGCGCACCGTTTCGCGAGAGTGGAAGAAGGCGCGGGCGCTGTTGCTCACGCTGGTGGGCGACTGATCCGAAATGGGGATGGCGTGTTTCCAGGCCGGATTTCGTTTGTCCTGTAAGGCATGAAACTTTCTCGCGAACTCTGGCTGCAGATCGAACCCCTGCTCGGCGTGGCCCTCGACATGGAAGCGGGCGCGCGCGCCGCATGGCTTGCGGGCGTCGAGGCCTCCCATCCCGACGCGGCGCCGGTTCTGCGCCGAATGCTCGAAACCCATCAGCGCGCCGAGCAATCGCGCGAGCTCGAAACGGTTCCGCGGCTCGCGCCCTTCCCGGGGTGGTCGAGCGCGCACGCCGCGGGCGCGATGATCGGGCCTTTCGAGCTGGTGCGCCCCCTGGGCCATGGCGGCATGGGCGAGGTGTGGCTCGCGCGCCAGGCCGACGGGCGCGTCGCGCGCGACGTGGCGCTCAAGCTGCCTGCGATTCACCAGCACGGTGAGGTCTGGCGGGAGCGCTTCCGGCGCGAGCGCGACATTCTCGCGAAGCTCGAGCACCCCCACATCGCGCGGCTTTACGACGCGGGCGTGACGGGTGCCGGGCAGCCCTGGCTCGCGATGGAATTCGTGGAAGGCCTGTCGCTTTCCGCGCAAGTGGCTTCCCGGCCGCATTCGATCGCCGAGCGCCTCGCGCTGTTTCGCCAGGTGCTCGCCGCGGTGGCCCATGCCCATCGTCACCTCGTGGTGCACCGCGACCTCAAGCCCGCCAACATCCTCCTCGACGCGTCGGGCCAGGTGAAGCTGCTCGATTTCGGCATCGCGAGGATGGTGGACGAGGGTGCGGACGCCTCGGGCGATCTCACGCGCCTGGGCGGACGCGTGATGACCTTGCGATACGCCGCTCCCGAGCAAGTGGCGGCCGGCACCATCACGACGGCGACCGACGTCTATGCGCTCGGCGTGATCCTGCACGAGCTGCTCACGGGCCTCGCGCCGTACCGGGCGGTGCGCGAAGGCAAGCCGCTCACCGACGTCATGCTGCTGCAAGAGGAAATCGCCGTGCCGTCGACGCTGGCGATCCCGAAGCCGCTCGCGCGCAGGATTTCCGGAGACCTCGACGCCATCCTGCTCAAGGCCATGCGGCGCGATCCCGCGGCGCGCTACGCGTCGATCGAGCAGCTCGACGACGACATCCTCGCCCACGTTCAGAGGCGCCCCGTGAAGGCACGCGCGGGCACCTGGCGCTATCTCGCGGGGCGCTTCGCCGTTCGCCACAAGCTGCCGCTCGCGACCGCGGTGGCCGTGGTCGTGACCCTCCTCGCAGGGCTCGTGATGGTCGAGCGCGAGCGGCGCGTGGCGGTCGCCGAGAAGGCGCGCGCCGAGCGCCATTTCGCGAGCGTGAGGAAGCTCGCCAACACGTTCATCCTCGAGGTGAACGCGAAGATCGAGAAGCTGCCCGCCTCGCTGGCGGCGCGCGAGATGCTGATCTCGACCTCGCTCGAGTACCTCGACGCGCTTGCCCGCGAGCCCGGGCGCGACCCCGCGCTGCTCCTCGAGATCGCCTCCGCTTATCGCAGCATCGGCAATATCCAGGGCGACCCGCGCGGGGCGAATCGCGGCAACCTCCCGGCCGCGGCCGCCAACTTCGAGAAATCGGCGAACCTGCTGGTCGAGCTGGAGCGCCTGAAGCCCGGCGATATCGCCACCGCTCGCGAGCATTGGCGGACGAGCTACGCTTTGGCGGGGGCCTACTACCAGGTGCTGGATGCGCGGTGGCGGGCCGAGTTCCGGCGCGCCATCGTGCTCGCCGAGCGGATCGCGGCCGCGCCCGGCGCCAGCGTCGACGACCAGTCGCTCGCCCTCTTCACGCGTGGGCGTGAGGCGCACACCATCGCCATCTCCACCGGGCGCACCGCGGCCACCCAGGCCGTGCTCGCCGGCGCGATCGAGCTCCTGGAGCGCCTTCGGTTGCAGGCCCCTCCCGAAGCGGCCGTCCATGTGCGCCTCGCCAGCCTTTACGGCAACGCCGGAGTCGGCCTGGCGGGCCCGGGCGACAGTCCGCCGCGCATGCCCGAGGCGATGGCCATGTTCGAGAAGTCCGTGGCACTCGCCCGGGAGGTGCTGGCCGAGGCGCCCGGCGATGCCCAGCGGCAGGGCCTCATGAGGCTCAACGTCCTTGTCCTCGCGAGAAACCTCGCCGCCCGGGGCGATCTGGAGCGGGCGAACGGGCTCATGGGCGAGTCGCTGGCGCTCGTGGAGAAGAGCGTCGCTCGCGATCCCGACGACGTGACGATGGCCGTGCACCGCCTGGAGATCCTGGTCGGGGCCGCGGACGTCGCGAACCGCCTGCGCGACCGCGCGCGGGCGATGCGGCTCTCCCGGGAGGTGCTCGCCAGCGCCGAGAAGCTGCCGAAGGAGACCGCGCCGCTGCGGGACGTGCGCATCCAGGTCACCGAGGCGAAGGTGATCCTGGGCTATGCGCTGGTCGCGACCGCCGAGGCCGGTGCGAACGATCGCGAACGGCGCCTCGCCATGCTCGTGGAGGCCCGGTCGTTGTTCGCGGACGTGAGTCGATTCCTCGAGGACGTGCGGGCGGAGCCGAGCCTGGGCGCGGTGCCCGAATACAAGCTGCGCGAGTTCGCGCAGGCGCGCGAGCGGCTCGACAAGGCGTTCGTCAGGCTCGCGGCACGCTAAGAGCCCGGCCCACCGGGGCTGGCGTGTTTTCCGGCGGGGAATGCGTTTGGGTACGTGGAACCCTTGGCCTATAATCCGCCATGGCCGCCGTCACGCCCACCCGCGCTACCGACCGCAAGCTTTCGCTGAAGGAAATCCTCGACTGGATGGTCGAGGACGGGATGGTGGACGCGCCCACGGCGGCGAAGGTGGTCCAGGAGGCGCGCGCCGCGGGGCGCCCGGGGCAGCGCCACCCGGCGATCGTGATCGGCGAGTCGCGCCTGCGCTCGGCCAAGGCTCCCGGCGGGCCGCTCACGCCGCAGTCGATCACCGAGTGGCTGGGCGCGCGGCTGAAGATGACGTTCTATCACATCGATCCGCTCAAGATCGACTTGAAGTCGGTGACCGCGGTGATGTCCTCGGACTACGCCAAGCAGCGCGGCATCCTGCCGGTGGAAGTCAGCGGCAAGGACGTCACGATCGCGGTCTCCGAGCCGTTCATGACGAGCTGGGAGGCCGAGCTCGCGTCGATGCTGCGCCTGAACATCAAGCGCGTGCTTTCCAACCCGATCGACATCGAGCGCTACCAGGGCGAGTTCTTCAACCTCGCCAAGAGCATGAAGCGCGCCGAGGCCTCCGGGGTGCAGACCTCGGGCCTGTCCAACTTCGAGCAGCTGGTCGAGCTCGGCAAGGCGGGGCGCACGCTCGACGCGAACGACCACCACATCGTCCACCTCGTCGACTGGCTGTGGCAGTACGCCTTCGACCAGCGCGCGAGCGACATCCACCTCGAGCCCAAGCGCGACAAGGGGGTGTTGCGCTTCCGCATCGACGGCGTGCTGCACGAGGTCTACCAGGTGCCGTTCTCGGTGATGGTCGCGATGACCGCGCGCATCAAGATCCTCGGGCGCATGGACGTGATGGAGAAGCGCCGCCCGCAGGACGGGCGCATCAAGACGCGCATGCCCGACGGCGAGGAGATCGAGCTGCGCCTGTCCACGCTCCCCACCGCGTTTGGCGAGAAGCTCGTGATGCGCATCTTCGATCCCGAGGTCCTGACGCGCGACTTCAAGGACCTGGGCTTCACCGAGGACGAGAACACCGTCTGGCAGCATCTCATCAAGCAGCCGGGCGGCATCCTCCTGGTCACCGGGCCCACGGGCTCCGGCAAGACCACCACGCTCTACACGACGTTGAAGCAGCTCGCGCAGCCCGAGGTCAACGTCTGCACCATCGAAGACCCGATCGAGATGATCGATCCGCGCGTGAACCAGCTCCAGGTGCAGACCGAGATCGACCTCACGTTCGCCGCCGGCGTGCGCGCGCTGATGCGCCAGGACCCGGACATCATCATGATCGGCGAGATCCGCGATCATGAGACCGCGGACATGGCGATTCAAGCCGCCCTCACCGGCCACCTGGTGCTTTCCACGCTGCACACCAACGACGCGCCGTCGTCGATCACGCGTCTCCTCGATCTCGGAGCGCCCGCCTACCTCCTCAATTCGAGCCTGCTCGGCGTCATGGCGCAGCGCCTGGTGCGCACCCTCTGCCCGCATTGCAAGGAACAGGTGCCGTTCAAGCGCGAGGAGGAGCTGGCGCTGTGGGATTCGGTATGCGCGCCCTTCAAGGCGCCCGCGCCCCAGACCATTTTCCGCCCCGTGGGATGCCTCGAATGCCGCAACACCGGCTACATGGGCCGCGTCGGCATCTATGAGATCATGCAAATCACGCGCGACATCAAGCGCATGATCAACGCGCAGACCGACGTAGTCGCGCTTACGCAAGCCGCCTACAAGGGCGGCATGCGGCCCTTGCGAATCTCGGGGGCCACCAAGGTTGCGCAAGGCATCACGACATTCGAAGAAGTGCTCAAAACCGCACCGTTGCCCTGAGGAGGAGTTTTCATGAAGCGCCTTTTACCGTATCTCGTCGCGGCGTTGCTCTCGTTGCCGGCGGCCGCCCAAACCATCACCCTTCACGGGGCCTCGCAGTTCACCGACGACCACGCCTTCACCAAGGCGCTGGTGAAGTTCGAGGAGCTGGTGAAGAAGTACTACGGCAAGCCGGTCAACTTCGTGCTGCACAAGAACAGCGAGCTGGGCCTCGAGAAGGACTACTTCGCCTACATGAACCAGGGCAAGGCGGTGGACTACGGCATCGTGTCGCCCGCGCACATGTCCACCTTCTCGAAGGCCGCGCCCTTCATCGACGCGCCGTTCCTTTTCCGCGACCTCGACCACTGGAACAAGGTGCTCGACGCCGACCTGCTCAAGCCGGTCGCCGACGAGATCGCGCAGAAGGCCGACGTGATGCTGGTGGGCTACGCGGGCGGCGGCACGCGCAACATCTTCGTCAACAAGCCGGTGAGGAACCTCGCCGAGATGAAGAACCTGAAGGTGCGCGTGCAGGGTGCGCCCATCTGGAGCAAGACCTTCGCCGCGATCGGCATGTCGCCCACGGTGATCGCCTACAACGAGGTCTACAACGCGATCCAGAACGGCGTCATCGCGGCCGGCGAGAACGAGGCCGCAGGCGTGGAGCAGATGAAGTTCTACGAGGTCGGCCCCAACCTCTCGATAACCGAGCACGCGATCACCATCCGGCCCATCTGCTTCTCGGGCAAGACCTTCCGTACGCTTCCGGCCGACCTCCAGGCCGCCATCATCAAGGCGGGCAGGGAAGCGGGCGCATACGGCCGCCAGATCGAATCTTCCGAGGACGCCGCCAAGCTCGACGCGCTCGAGAAGGCCGGCAAGCTGAAGAGAGTGCCTTTCACCGACCGCGCGCAGATGAAGAAGCTCGCCGACCCGGTGATGGCCGACTACGCGAAGGAAATCGGCGCCGACGCGATCTTCCAGAAGATCAACGCGGTGCGCTAGCTTGAAGCCCATCCTGGATGGGCTTCACCGGCTCCTCACCTGGCTGATGGTGGCGAGCGTGGGGATATTGATCATCCCGGTCACGCTGCAGATCATCTCGCGCTACACGGCGTTGATCCCGTCGTGGATCTGGACCGAGGAGCTGTCGCGCTTCCTCTTCATCTGGATGATCATGCTGGGCGCCATGATCGGCTTGCGCGAGGGCACGCACTTTCTCGTCGACCTCTGGCCGGAGCTCGCACCCCGGCCCGCCGCGATCCTGCAGGTCATCTCCAACGTCTTCATCCTCGCCTTCGCGCTGGTGTTCGTGTGGTGGGGCATCCAATTCGTGCGCTTCGGCTGGGACCAGACCTCGGAGCTGGCGGAGCTGCCGATGACGTTCATCTTCCTGGCCTGGCCTGTGACCGGCGCGGTCTGGGCGCTCTTCGTCGCCGAATCGTTCGTCGGTTGCTTCCGGGTGCTGAAAGGAGAGGTCGTCCGATGATGTCCGCCGCCCTCACGCCCGGAATGGCGGCGATCGTCCTCTTCGGCACCTTCTTCTCGCTCCTCGCGGTGCGCGTCCCGGTAGGCTTCGCCCTGGGCCTGGCCTGCCTGCCGAGCCTCATCATCGAGTCGCGGCTCTCGCCGATGATGCTCTTCAACGAGACCTTCAAGGCCTACAACTCCTTCATCCTCCTCGCGGTGCCGTTCTACCTCCTCACCGCGAGCCTGATGAACGCGGGCGGCGTCACCGATCGCCTGGTGCGGCTGTCGCGCTCGATGGTCGGCCACTTCCCGGGCGCGCTCGCCCAGATCAACGTGGTGCTCTCGGTGTTCTTCGCCGGGATCTCGGGCTCTTCGACCGCGGACGCCGCGAGCCAGAGCAAGATCTTCATCGACGCGCAGGTGAAGGAGGGCTACGGGCTCTCGTTCTCGATCGCGATCACGGCGGTGTCCGCCGTGCTGGCGGTGATCATCCCGCCGTCGATCCTGATGATCGTCTGGGGCGGCGTGATCTCGACTTCGATCGGCGCGATGTACCTCGCCGGTTTCATCCCGGGGCTCCTCATCGCCCTGGCGCAGATGGTGACGGTGCACGTGTACGCGAAGATCTACAACTATCCCGTCTATCCGCGCGCGACGATCAAGGAATTCTTCTGGTCGGCGTGGATCTCGCTTCCCGCGCTGATGACCGCCTTCATCATCGTCGGTGGCGTGCTGCTCGGCTGGTTCACGCCGACGGAGTCGGCCGCGGTGGCGGTCCTCTACACCCTGGTGCTCTCGATCTTCATCTACCGCGAGCTGAACGGCAAGCAGATCTACGCCGCTCTCGCCGACACCGGGCGCTTGGCCTCGGTGGCGCTCTTCTGCGTTGGCACCGCTTCCGCCTTCGGCTGGCTGCTGGCCTACTACCAGATCCCGCGCGCCCTGCTGGAGAACGTCTCGACCTGGGGCATGGGCATCACGCAGGCGGGGTTCTTCATCGCCCTCGTCTTCCTCGTGGTCGGCTGCTTCCTCGACGCGATTCCCGCGATCATCATCTTCGGCACGATCCTGCAGCCCCTCGCGCACGCCGTCGGCATGCATCCGATCCATTTCGCCATCATCGGCATCGTGTCCCTCGCGTTCGGGCTGGTGACGCCGCCCTACGGGCTTTGCCTGATGATCGCCTGCTCGGTCGCAAAGGTGCCGATCAAGTTCGCGTTGAAGGACACGTTGATCATGCTCATTCCGATGCTGCTCATGCTCGCGGCCATAATCGTGTTTCCCGAGATTCCGCTGATCCTCCCGCGGCTCGTCGCGCCCGAGCTCCTCAAGTAGAAATGGCCGCGAGCTTTCGCCTCGACGGCAAGGTCGCCCTGGTGATCGGCGGCACCAGCGGCATCGGAGGGGCGATCGCGGAAGGCTACCGGGACGCGGGCGCACGCGTGCTCGTCGCGGGGCGCACGCCCGCCAAGCTGCCTTCGACCGACGGCTATCTGGCCGACGTGAGCGATATCGGGCAGCTGAAGAAGCTCGTCGAATCCGTCGTCGCGGACCACGGCAGGATCGACGTGCTGGTCAACTGCCAGGGAACCACGACGCTCAAGCCGGCGGAGGACTTCACCGCGCAGGATTGGGACGACGTCGTGCAGACCAACCTGAGGAGCGTCTTCTTCGCCTGCACCGAGGTCGGCCGCCACATGCTCGCGCGCGGTACGGGCGTGATCATCAACATCGGCTCGCTCTCCTCTTACCGGGGTTGGCCGAGGAGCGCCATCTACGGCCTCACGAAGGCGGCGGTGGTGAACCTGACCGAGTCGCTTGCGTCCGAGTGGGCGGGCCGCGGCGTGCGCGTGAACGCCATCGCCCCGGGCTTCGTGCTCACCGACATGAATCGCGACAAGATGCCGCCGGAGCGCAAGGCCATGGCGGTGGCGCGCACGCCCATGGGCCGCTTCGGCGAGACCGGGGACATGGTCGGTGCGGCGATCTACCTGGCCTCGCCGGCCGCGGCCTTCGTCACCGGCGAGACGATCCGCGTCGACGGCGGATTCCTCGCGGCCGGGCTCTGAGCGTTTCCGCGGTGGATGTCCATTCACTGTCCCCTGCGCTCGGCGCGCGCATCACCGGGGTCGATCTTGGGCGGCCGCTCGATGCCGAAACCTTTGCGCAGGTGGAAGCCGCGCTTCACCACCACGCCGTGATCGTCTTCCCGGGCCAGAAGCTCGACGCCGCGGACTTCGTCGCGTTCGGGAGACTTTGGGGGCAACCCGAGCCGCACGTGATCGACACCTTCCACCATCCCGAGGACCCCAACATCCTGGTCCTGTCGAACGTGGTGCGCGACGGAAAACCCACCGGGCTCGCCGACGCCGGATCCTATTTCCACACCGACTACTCCTACCTCGAGGTGCCGGCGCGCTGCACGATCCTCCACGCGCTCCAGGTGCCCAAGGCCGCGGGCGGCACGACGTTCGCGAACCAGACGCGCGCCTACGAGGAGCTTCCTGCCGAAACCAAGCTTTTCATCGAGCCGATGGTGGCGCGCCATCACTACGGCAATCGCGACGACCTGCACGAGGGCTCGCGCACCGCCGCGTCGAAACTCAGCGAGGAGCAGAAGAAAAAGGTGACGTGGGTGCGCCACAGGATCGCGCGCGCGCACCCGCGCACCGGGGTGAAGGCGCTTTACGCCGTGTCGGGAAGCTCCTTCGCCATCGAGGGCATGGACGACGAAGAGGCGCTCGACCTCCTCGACGGATTGAAGGCGCACGCGACCCAGGAGAAATACCGCCACACTCACGACTATCAAGTGGGCGACGTCATCGTCTGGGACAATGCGCAATTGCTGCATGCCGCGCCGCTTACCGACCCGAACGATCCCCGGACCCTGTGGCGCATCACGATCAAGGAGGAACCATGGCCATCGCGGGAATGAACCACTTCAACGTGCTCACCGACGACGTCGAAGCAACCCGCCGCTTTTACGTCGACGTCATCGGCCTCACCGAGGGCGACCGTCCGCCGCTTGGATTTCCGGGGGCGTGGCTCTATGCGGGCGGGCAGCCGATCCTGCACGTCTCGGCGGCGAAGCTGCCGGGCGACCGCGCCGGCGTCATCGACCACATGGCGTTCAGCGCCACGGACTTGAAGGGGACCGTCGCGCGGCTCAAGTCGAAAGGCGTGGAGTTCGTGCTGCGCCAGCAGGTGGGCACGCGCATCTGGCAGGTCTTCTGCCACGACCCGATGGGCGCCAAGGTGGAACTCGACTTCGATCCTTCCGAGCAGGCCCCGTAATGGAGCTCGGCCTCGAAGACACCGCGGTCCTCGTCACCGGGGGCAGCAAGGGCATCGGGCTCGCGTGCGCGCGCGCTTTCGCCGTGGAGGGCGCGCGCGTGGCCATCGTCTCGAGGAGCCGCGAGAACCTCGATCGCGCGCTGGCGACCCTGCAGGCCGAGGGCCACAATGTTTTCGCAATCGTGGCGGACCTGCGCGACGCCGGGCAGGCGCGCGAGATGGCGCGCGTGTTCGAGGAGCGCCTGGGCTTCGCTGGAGTCCTGGTGAATAGCGCGGGAGCCGCGGCGCGCACGCCGCCCGACGAGCTCACCGCGGCGCACTGGCAGGCGGCGATGCAGGCCAAGTATTTCACCTACATCCACGCGATCGACGCGATCCTGCCGCAGATGGTGAAGCGCGGCGGGGGCGCCATCGTGAACGTGGTCGGAAGCGGCGGCAAGCAGGCTTCCTCGATCCACCTGCCGGGGGGCGCGGCTAACGCGGCGTTGATGCTGGCGAGCGCGGGGCTGGGCAACGCTTTCGCGGGAAAGAAAATCCGGGTGAATGCCGTCAATCCGAGCGCGACCCTCACCGAGCGGCTGCAGGAAGGCATCGCGGCGGACGCGCGCCAGGGCGGGTCTACGCCGGAAGCGACCCTGGCGCTGCGCACGAAGCAGCATCCCATGGGCCGCTTCGCAGAGCCGCGCGAGGTGGCTGACGTGGTGGTATTCCTCGCCTCGAGACGGGCGAGCTACGTGAACGGCGCCGTTCTCGCCGTGGATGGCGGAGCCGCGGCGACCGTCGTCTGAGGTTTCCCGCATGGAACACGTCTTCGAAAATGCTCCGAGCGGGAGATCCAAGTGCCGTGGCTGCGGCCAGCTCATCGCCAACGGGGAGCTACGCTTCGGGGAGCGACTGCCGAACCCGTTTGCCAAGGGCGAGATCACGCACTGGTTCCACCCGGCCTGCGCGGCCTACAAGCGACCCGAGCCGCTGCTGCAGCACTTGGCGCAGACGCAAGCGAGCGTGCCGGGAGGAGAAGGCCTCGAGAGCGCCGCGCGTGGCAGCCTTGCGCAACCGCGCCTGCCGCGAATCGATGGAGCCGAACGCGCCCCGAGCGGCCAGGCGCGTTGCCGCCATTGCCATGAACCGATCGAGAAAAGCGCCTGGCGCATCCGGCTTGTGTTCCACGAGGAAGGAACCTTCGCCGCGGGCGGGTTCATCCATCTGGCTTGCCGCGGGCCGTATTTCGAGACCGCCGACATCCTCGACCACGTCCTTCACTTCAGCCGGGCATTGAGCGCTGACGAGCGCGAGGAGCTGCGGCGGGCTTTCGATTGACCCGCTTCAGTAGCCGAGCGTGCGCGGCAGCCACAGCGATAGCCCCGGAAAGTACGTGACGATCAATAGCGCCACGCACATCGCGCCATAGAACGGCCATAGCTCCCGCGAGACTTCCTCCATCGTGACCTTCCCGATGGCGCACCCCACGAACAAAGTCGGCCCCACCGGCGGCGTGATGAGCCCGATGCCCAGGTTCAGCAGCATGATCATGCCGAAGTGCACGGGGTCCACGCCGAGGGCCTTCACGATCGGCAGCATGATCGGGGTGCAGATGAGGATCATGGGCGCCATGTCCATGAAGGTGCCGAGCAGCAACAACAAGATGTTGATGAGGAGCAGCATCGCGTACTTGTCCTGCGTGATCGTCAGGAAGAACGCGGTGGCCTTGGCCGGCACCTGCATGATCGCCATGAGGTAGCCGAAGCCGGCGGCGAAGCCGATCACCATCATCACCATGGCCACGGTCTTGGTGACGCGGTGCACGAGCTTTGGCATGTCGCGCCATTTGTATTCCTTGTAGATCACCATGGTGCAGAAGAGCGCGTAGACGCAGGCCACCGCGCCGGACTCGACCGCGGTGAAGGCGCCCGACAGGATCCCGCCGAGGATAATGACGATGGTGAGCAGCCCCCACACGGCGTCGAGCGCGATGCGCAACGCCCGGCGCAGCGGCACCGCCTCGCCCGCCGGGAAGTTGCGCTTGCGCGCGGTGTAGAGGATGAGGGCCACCAAGCACGCGCCGAAGAGCAGCCCCGGAAACACGCCCGCCATGAAGAGCGCGGCGATCGACACCGTTCCCCCGGTGGCGATCGAGTAGATGATCGAGTTGTGCGAGGGCGGCACCAGGATCGCCTGCACCGAGCCGCAAATGGTCACGTTGGTCGCGAACACCTTCGAATAGCCGTTCTTCACCATCTGCGGAATCATCACCGAGCCGATGGAGGCGGTGTCGGCCACCGAAGACCCCGAGAGGCAACCGAAGAGCGTCGAGGCGAGGACGTTCACCAGCGCCAGGCCGCCGCGGATCGTGCCCACGAAGACTTTCGCGAGGTCCACCAGCCGCCGCGCCACGCCGCCTTCGGACATGATCGCGCCCGCCAGCACGAAGAACGGGATGGTGAGGAGCGCGAAGTCGTCCATGCCGTCGGAGATCTTGAGCATGATCGCTTCCAGCGGCATGTCGATCCAGAGCGCCGTCACCAGCGTGGCGAGCCCCATGGCGTAAGCCACCGGCATGCCGAGGAACATGAAGACCAGGAAGGCGCCGAGGAGGAGAAGGGCGTCCATCGCGGGCTATTCGGACTGCGGCTGGTCGCGGAACGTGAACGAGGTGGGCGGCGGATCCCCGCACCAGAGCCGCTCGATCACGAAGAGGAGCATCACCGCGCCCGCCACCGGGATCGGGATGTAGGTGACCCCGGCGGACAGGCTCGGAAATTCCGCGATGCTGTTGTGCCATGTGGCCTGCACCAGCAGCACGCCCCACTTGATCATGAAGAGGGCGACGATCGCCATGGCGATCTCGGCGGCGAACTCGGTGCGCGCGCGGTTCTTGTCGCCCAACGCGTTGAGGAGGGTGGACACGGCGATGTGCGCGCGCGCCCGGTACGCCGCCGCCCCGCCCAGGAACGAGAACACCACCATGAGGAGGATGCCGGCGGGCTCGGGCCAGCTCGACGGCGAATTCACCACGTAGCGCATGAAGACGCCGTAGGGAATGATGATCGTCATGACGAGCATGACCACGCCCGCCACGGCGATGCAGGCGATGTAGAGCCACTCCATCGCCTGCGCGTAGCGCGCTTTCATGGCGCTACTTCGTGTCTTCGATGCGCTTCAGGAGTGCGGCGTACTTGGACCCGTACTTGTCGCGCACGGTTTGCGTGGCCTTGTAGAACGCGGGCTTGTCGGCCGGCACGAACGACATGCCCTTGGCCTTGAGCTCTTCGGACGCCTTCGACGTCTTCTCGTCCCAGAGCTGGCGCTGCTCCATCTGCGCCTCGCGCGCGAAGCGGCGCACCAGCTCCTGGTCTTCCTTCGAGAGCGCGTCCCACGAGCGCTTCGAGAACACGAAGATCTCCGGGATCACGAGGTGGCCGGTGAGGCTGTACACCTTGGCGACCTGGAAGTGGTTCTGCGCGAGCACCGTGGGCTCGTTGTTCTCCGCGCCGTCCACCACGCCCGTCTGCATCGCCGAGTAGAGCTCGTTGAAGCCCATGGCCACGCCGTTGCCGCCCATGGCGTTCATGGTCTCGACGAAGATGGGGTTGCCCATCATGCGCACCTTCATCCCCTTCAGGTCGGCGGGCTTCGCCACCGCCTTGTTGGAATAGACGTTGCGCGTGCCGGCGTCCATCCAGCCCAGCGCCACGAGGCGCGTGTTGGGGTTGGCGCTGATCTTCTCGAGGAGCTCGGCACCGATCGGCCCGTCGATCACCTTGCGCATATGCGCCTCGTCGCGGAAGATGAACGGCAGGTTGAACACATTGAGCTCGTCGACCACCGGCCCCATGGCTCCGACCGAGATGCGCGCTATCTGGAGTGCCCCGACCTGAGCCTGCTCGATCATTTCCTTCTCGCCGCCCAGCTGCATGGACGGGTACATCTGGATCGAGATGCGGCCGTTGGTCGCCGCGCCGAGCTTCTTGCCCATGCGCTCGATCGCTTCGACGGTGGGGTAGCCGGTGGGGTGGACGTCGGCCGCCTTCCACACGACCTTCGGCTGCGCGTGCGCGGGCGAAACCACCCCCGTCGACGCGACAGATGCCAGCAGGCCAATCGCAAATCCACGTGCCAGGGCGTGAAGCCTCATTTTTTGTCTCCTCCTCAAGCGCGCATGATACGACAATGATCCTTCTCGCACATACCCCCGAAATGCGCGCCAATTACTATGGCCCGCGCGCCCTCGAAGGGCTGCGCGCGCTGGGCGAGGTGCGGCTCCACGAGGGTGACGAGCCCCTGGCCGGCGAGAGCCTGGTGGCCGCGGCGCGCGGCGCTCGCATCATCGTCGCCGACCGCAACACGCCGGGCGCCGGCGTCTTGTTCGAGAAGAGCCCCGACCTCGTCGCCTTCGTGCGCTGCGCAGTGGATATCCGCAATGTGGACGTCGCCACCGCCAGCGCCCATGGAGTGCTGGTGACGCGCGCGAGCGCGGGCTTCGTGAATGCCGTCACCGAGCTGGTGCTGGGCTTCCTCGTGGACCTTTCGCGGGGTGTCACGCGCGCGGTGACAGACTACCGCGCGGGCAAGGCGCCGCCCGCATCGATGGGCCGGCAGCTCGCCGGCGCGACACTCGGCGTGATCGGTTACGGCGCAATCGGCCGGCGCGTGGCGAGCCTGGGGGCGGCGCTCGGGATGCGGGTGGTGGTGAGCGATCCGAACGCGCGCGTGGCGGAAGCCGGATTGCAGCAGGCCTCGCTGGAAGACCTCCTCGGGGCGGCCGACTATGTGGTGTGCCTCGCGATCGCAAGCGAGGAGACGGAGAACCTGATGAACGACGCGGCCTTCGCCCGGATGAAGCACGGCGCGTACTTCGTGAATGTGTCGCGGGGAAACCTGGTCGATGAGGCCGCGCTCGCGCGCGCGCTCGACTCGGGGCGCCTCGCGGGTGCCGCCCTCGACGTCGGCCGCGCGCCGGACCAGATGCCCACGACAGCGCTCGCGCGTCGCGCGGACGTGATCGCGACCCCCCACGTGGGCGGCCTCACGCCGCAGGCGATCGAGCACCAGGCGTTGGAAACCGTGGCGCAGGTGGCTGAGATCGTAAAGGGACGCGCCCCCGTCGGCGCGGTGAACACCGAGAAGGCCACGCGCCTCGAAAGGCTCGCTTGAAAACCGTCCTCATCACCGGCGCCGCGGGCGACATCGGCACCCACCTGCGCCGCGAGCTCGCGGGGCGTTACCGCTTGCGCCTCTCGGACCGCAAGCCGATCACCAACCTGGCGCCGGGCGAAGAGTTCGTGGAGGCCGACATCTCGGTGCCCGAGGGCCTCGATGCAATGGTGCGCGGCGTGGACGCGATCGTGCACCTCGGGGGCTTCTCGGTGGAGGGATCGTGGGACGAGATCCTTCCTGCCAACATCATGGGCACGTACAACGTCTTCGAGGCGGCACGGCGCAACGGCGTGAAGCGAATCCTTTTCGCCACCAGCAATCACGCGGTCGGCTTCTATCGCCGCGACCAGGCCATCGACCATCGCGTCTACCCGCGCCCCGACAGCCGCTACGGCGTGTCGAAGGTGTTCGGCGAAGCGTTGGGAAGCCTCTACGCCGACAAGTACGGCATGGAGGTCTTCAACATGCGCATCGGCAACGTGAACCCGCGGCCGATCGACAAGCGCCGCCTTTCGATCTGGATCTCGCCGCGCGACATCGCGCAGCTGGTCTCGATCGGCATCGACCACCCCGACATCCGCTTCGAGATCGTCTACGGCGTTTCCGGAAACCAGCGCTCCTGGTACGACAACTCCAACGCAACGCGCCTGGGCTACAAGCCGCAGGACGACAGCGAGCCGCAGGCGGCGGAGGTGATCGCCAACGAGAAGCCTGGCGCGGACCCCATCGACGAGACGTACCAGGGAGGGACGTTCGTCCGCATCGAGAAGCTATGAGGCTCGCAGGGAAGATTGTCGCGGCCTTCCTGCTCCTCCTCTTCTTGGTGGCCGCTGCCGCCTGGATCCACTTGCAGCGCTCGCTGCCGCAGATCGACGGCGAGGTGCGAGTGCGTGGTCCGGCGGCCGTGATCGAAATCGTGCGCGATGGCGATGGCGTCCCGCACCTCTTCGCGAAGAGCGCGCGCGACGGCTGGTTCGCGATGGGCTACGTGCACGCGCAGGATCGCCTGTGGCAGATGGAATTCCAGCGGCGCGTCGCGCAGGGCCGCCTCGCGGAATTCCTCGGCGAGCGCGCCTACGACGTCGACCGCCTGATGCGCACGCTCGGGATCGCGCGCATCTCGGAGCGCATCGTCGCGCGCGCCGATGCCGAGACGCTCGGCAACCTCGAGGCGTATGCCGCGGGAGTGAACGCATTCCTCGACGCCGATCCGGTGCTGCCCGTGGAATTCCAGGCGTTCCGGCTGAAGCCCGAGCGCTGGAAGCCCGCCGACACCATGGGCTGGCTTTTCGTGATGGCATGGGACCTCTCGTCGAACTGGCGCACCGAGCTCGCGCGCGTGCGCTTCGCGGCGAAGCTGGGTCCGGTGCTCGCGGGGCAGATCATCGCGCCCTACCCGGGCGATTCCGCCCAGCCGCCGCTGCCCGACTTTCGCAAGCTGTACGCCGAGGTGGAGCCGCTCGCGAGCGCGCTCCTCGCGGCCACGCCGCCGCACGAAGAGGCCGTGGGATCGAACAACTGGGTGGTGTCGGGCGCGCGAAGCGCCACCGGCAAGCCGCTGCTTGCCAACGATCCGCACCTCGGATTGCAGGCGCCGGCGCTCTGGTATCTCGCGCACGTCTCAACGCCCGAAGGCAACGTGGTCGGCGGCACGCTGCCGGGCGTGCCGTTCATCGTGCTCGGGCGCAACGACAGCCTCGCCTGGTCGTTCACCACCACCAACAGCGACACGCAGGATCTTTTCATCGAGAAGGTCGCCCCGGACGATCGCGACAGCTACGTGACGCCGACAGGAACCGCGAAGTTCGAGGTGCGCGAGGAAGTCATCCGCGTGGGCGGTGAGGAGCGGCGCCTGAAGGTGCGCGTGACGCGCCACGGCCCGGTGATCTCCGACGTGGTGAAGAGCGTGGGGGTAATCTCGCCAAAGGGCCATGTGATTGCGCTCGCCTGGGCGGCGTTGACCGAGGAGAGCGCTGTGGCGCGCGCCGGCTTCGCGCTCAATCGCGCGAAGGACCGGACCATGCTCATGGCGGCGCTTCGCGAACTGACCGCGCCGCACCAGAATGTCGTGTACGCCGATCGCGACGGGCACATCGGCATGATCGCTCCCGCGCGCCTGCCGGTGCGGCGGGCCGACAACGAGGCGATGGGCCGGGTGCCGGTGCCGGGCTGGATCGCCAAGTACGACTGGCAGGGCTTCCTGCCGTTCGAGGAAATGCCGCAGGTCGCCGATCCGCCCACGGGCTTGATCGTCACCGCGAACAACAAGATCACGCCGCCGGGATACAAGCCGTTCGTCTCGGTGGACTGGTTCGCGCCCTATCGCGCGGAGCGCATCGAGGAGCTCCTCGCGGCGGCGCCGAAGCATTCGCTCGACTCCTTCGCGCGCATACAGGGCGACACGCTCTCGCGCCTGGCGCGCGACCTCCTGCCGCTCGCGACCGCGGTTCATCCGCCGGGAGACGCGGGCCGCAAGGCGCAGGCGCTTCTCGCCGGATGGAATGGCGAGATGAAGGCCGACTCCGCAGCGCCGCTCGTCTTCACCGCCTGGTACCGCGAGCTCACGCGGCTCGTGTATGCCGACGAGCTGGGCGATCTCTTCCCCGATACGTGGGAGCTCCGCGCGACCTTCATGATCAACGTGCTCACGGCGCAGGGCGGCCAGGAGCAATGGTGCGACGACGTGCGCACCGCGGAGCGCGAGACTTGCGCGATGCTGGCGGCAAAGGCCTTCGACCTCGCGGCGGCGGACCTGTCGAAACGCTATGGCGGATCGTCCGCATGGCGCTGGGGCGTGGCGCATGTGGCCGCCGGCGACCATCGGCCCTTCGGGGTCGTGCCGGTCATCGCGCGCTTCTTCAACGTGGCGCCGCCGACGCCGGGCGACTCGTTCTCGGTGAACGTGGGCGGCATCACCATCCGCGACGTGGAGCGCCCGTTCGCCAACCGCCATGCGGCGAGCCTGCGCGCGATCTACGACTTGGCCGACCTCGACCGCTCGCGCTACATGCATTCGACGGGGCAGTCGGGCAATGTGCTCTCGCCGTGGTACTCGAGTTTCGCCGAGCGCTGGGCGCGCGTCGAATATGTCACCATTCTCACGCGCCGCGAGGCGTTGGTCGCGGCGCATCGCCTCGTGCTCAATCCCTGATCGATGCGAACGATCCAACTGGGCGTCCTCGCGCTCGAGCCACAGACCGCGGCGCATGCCGCGGAAATGTTCGAGGTGCTGGGCGACCCCGCGATCTACGAGTTCGAGAATGCGCCGCCCGCCTCGCTCGAATGGCTGCGCACGCGCTTCGAGAAGCTCGAATCGAGGCGATCGGGCGACGGCCGCGAGCAGTGGCTGAACTGGGTGATTCGCGTGCCGCCTGCGGAGCTGATCGGCTATGTGCAGGCCACCGTGCGCATGGATGGCAGCGCCGGCATCGCCTATGAGCTTTGCAGCGCGTACTGGGGGCGGGGCCTCGCGCGCGCGGCGGTCGCCGCGATGATGGATGAGCTTGCAACGCAATACCGCGTGACCCTCTTCACCGCGGTCGCCAAGCGTCCCAACTTTCGCTCGACGCGGCTCCTCGAGCGCCTCGGGTTCACTCCAGGGAGCGAGAAGCTGCGCGCGCAGCTCGGGGTGGAGGGCGACGAAGCGCTCTTGTGCCGGAGCGCGTCGTGAAGGCGCGCGTCGTGGACTCCATCCAGAACCGCGAAGCCGACCACTGCATCGACATCTTCGTGCGCGACGACGGCACGTTCGGCTTCGAGGAGTATCGCCGCGACGTCGAGGATGGGCGCGGCTGGTTTTCCCTCGAGAGCTACGCGCAGCTCGTATTCGCGTCCGCGCCCGACGCCCTTGCCGACGCCCTGGCGCGCGTTGCCTGGATGGAAATGGGGTCAGATTACTTTGCGGCCCGAAAAGTAATCTGACCCCTTTAATATGGTGGCCATGTCCCTTTTCCATAGCGACGTCTTCACCCTGCCGCTGCCGGCCAACCACCGGTTTCCGATGTCGAAGTACGGGCGGCTGCGCCAGAGGCTCCTCGAATCCGACGCCTTCGCCGAGGACGAGTTCCGGGTGCCTCCCGAAGCGAGCGACCCCGAAATCACGCGGGCGCACTGCGAGCGCTACCTCGGGCGCGTGGTCTCGGGAGCCCTCGACGCGCGCGAGATGAGGGCGATCGGCTTCCCGTGGTCGGAGCGCATGGTGGTGCGCTCGCGCCAGTCGAGCGGCGCCACGCTCGCCGCGGCGCGCGAGGCGCTCACGCGCGGTTGGTCGGCCAACCTGGCCGGCGGCACGCACCACGCCTTCCGCGATCGCGGCGAGGGCTTCTGCGTTTTCAACGACGCCGCCATCACCGCTCGCGCCATGCAGGCCGAGGCGGGGCTGCAGCGGGTCGCCATCGTCGACTGCGACGTGCACCAGGGCAACGGCACGGCGTCCATCTTCCGCGGCGACGATTCCGTGTTCACGTTCTCGATGCATGGCGCGCGCAACTTCCCCTTCGCGAAGGAAGAGAGCGACCTGGACATCGAGCTCCCCGACGGCACCGGCGACGACGAATATTTCTGGCACCTCGAGCGCGGCCTCGACGAAACGCTCGAGCGCTCGCGCCCACAGCTCGCGATTTACCTGGCCGGCGCCGATCCCTACGAGGACGATCGCCTCGGGCGCCTCGCGCTCACCAAGCGCGGCCTCGCGCGCCGCGACGAGCACGTGCTGGCCACTCTTCGCGCGCGCGGCATCCCGGTGGCGATCGCCATGGCTGGGGGCTACGCGCGCGACATCGACGATTCCGTCGCCATCCATGCAAATACAGTCTGCAGCGCCCGCAGGATCCACGCCGATTCGTGAAAGAATTGCAAAAGTGAAAAAACCGATCCTTTCCGTCTTCACCGCGTTGCTCGCCCTCGTGGCGGGTTGCGCCGCGACCAATCCGCTGCCCGCCCCGGTCACCGGCGAAAGGCCGCGGCTGGTCGTGGTATTCGTGGCCGACGGGCTGCCGCAGCGCCAGGTGGTCGAGTACTGGGACCAGCTCGCCCCCGACGGCTTCAAGCGCTTCCTCGACCGCGGCGCCTGGTTTTCCGACGCCCACTACAGCCACGCGGTCACCCAGACGGCGCCGGGCCACGCCACCATCCTCACCGGCGCCGCTCCCCATCGCACCGGGATCATCGCCAACGAATGGCGCAACCCCGTGAGCGGCGCCGCCGAGTACTGCGCAGGCGACACGACGGCGGTGTATATCGGCCATAAGACCGCGGCGCTCGACGGCACGAGCCCGAAAAACCTGAAGGTCGAATCGCTGGGCGACGTGCTGAAGCGCCTGGACGCACGCTCGAAGGTGGTCGCGGTGTCGGGCAAGGACCGCGGCGCGATCCTGCCCGCGGGGAAGGCCGGCACAGCCTACATGTACCAAGGGCAGACCGGGCAATTCGCCTCGACCACGTACTACATGAAGGAGCACCCGAAGTGGGTCGATGAGTTCAACGCGCGCAAGGTGGCCGACTCGTACTTTCAGAAGGAATGGAAGCCGCTCCTGGCGGAGGCGGCTTACGCGCGATCGACCCCCGACGAGCGGCCCTGGTACGCAAAGGGCGGGAAGCTGCCCAAGACGTTCGGCGTGGGCGCGGACAAGCCCGGCCCGCTCTTCTATGGCGAGGTCATGGCGAGCCCCTTCGGCGACGAGCTCACGCTCGCCTTTGCGCGCGCCGCGGTGGCGGGCGAGGGCCTCGGGCGGGATGCCGCGCCCGATATCCTCATCGTGAGCCTCTCCAGCCACGACTACGTGAACCACGCGTACGGCGCGGAGTCGCGCATCTCGCAGGACCACACGCTCTATCTCGATCGCGCGCTGCAGGATTTCCTCAACGATCTGGACGTCGCCATCGGCCGCGACAACTACCTCGCGGTGCTCACCGCCGATCACGGCTTCATGCCCACGCCGGAGTTGAGCCAATCGCTGGGGCGCGACGCCGGGCGCGTCAATTCCGCGCAGCTGGTGGCGAGGCTCGACGCGGGCCTTGCGAAGAAATTCGGCGAGGGGCGCTGGGCGCTGGCAATGTCGGCGCAGGGCGTGGTGCTCAATCGGCCGCTCATCGCGCAGAAGTCGGTCGATCCGGCGCAGGTTGCCGCGGAGGCGCGCAAGCTCCTTCTCGAGGAGCGCGGCGTGGCGGTGGTCTACACGCGCGCCGAGCTGGAAAGCGGCAGCCGCGCGGGCGCGCCGGGCTTCGAGTTGATGCGCAATACGTTCGACGGCGAGCGTTCGGGCGACCTGCAGGTGGGGCTCAAGCCCTATTGGATGTATGGCACCGGCAACATCGGCACGACGCACGGCTCCCAATACCCGTACGACACCAACGTCCCGATCCTGCTCTACGGGCCGTCGTGGATTTCGCCCGGGCGCATCGACAAGCGCGTCGAGGTGGTGGACATCGCGCCGACTCTCGCGCGCATCCTGCGCGTTCCCGCTCCGGCCGCGAATGAAGGCAAGCCGCTGCCGCTGGAGGCCGCGGTCCGGTGAAACGCGATTTTCCGCAGGCGCTGCACCGCCTCGAGTCGTGGTTCGCGGCGAACGGTTGGCAGGCATTCGAGTTCCAGCGCGAGGTGTGGCGCGCGTACCTGGACGGCGAGTCGGGGCTCATCCACTCCGCCACCGGCAGCGGCAAGACGCTGGCGGCCTGCCTCGGTCCCCTCGCGGAATGGATCGAAGAGGGACACGACGACAAGGCTCCACCGCTACGGGTCCTCTGGATTACGCCGATGAGGGCTTTGGCGGGAGATACCGTCCTGTCGATCGATCGTGCGGTGAAGGGCCTCGGGCTGCCCTGGACCGTCGGCCTTCGCACCGGCGATACGTCGAGTGCGGAACGCGCGCGCCAGGCGCGCAAGCTCCCCTCGGTGCTGGTCACCACGCCCGAGAGCCTTTCGCTCATGCTCTCCAATGCCGACGCGCGCCAGAAGCTTTCCGACCTGCGCCTCGTCGTCGTCGACGAATGGCACGAGCTCCTCGGCAACAAGCGCGGCGTGATGACCGAGCTTGGCCTCGCGCGCGTTCGGCAGTGGAACCCGAAGGTTCGCACCTGGGGGCTTTCGGCCACGCTCGGCAACATCGACGAGGCGCTGGAAAGACTGATACCGGGGTCAGACCCCGCTACGACCCCGGTCTGTCCCCGCTCTGTCCCCGGTCTGTCCCCGGCGCGGCGGGTCGTGAAGGGCGTGACCGACAAGAAGGTCCGGATGGACACGCTCATCCCGCCGGAGGTCGACAAGTTTCCATGGGCGGGGCACCTGGGCCTGGTGATGCTCGACCACGTGGTCGAGGTGATCGAGTCGTCGCGCTCGACGCTGGTGTTCACCAACGTGCGCTCGCAGGCGGAGATCTGGTACCAGGGACTGCTCGAGGCCCGGCCGGAGTGGGCGGGGTTGATCGGCCTGCACCACGGCTCGCTCGCCAGCGACGTGCGCAAGTGGGTCGAGGCGGGTCTCAAGGAGGGCAAGCTCAAGGCAGTGGTCGCGACTTCCAGCCTGGACCTCGGCGTGGACTTCTCGCCGGTGGACCGCGTGCTGCAGATCGGCAGTCCCAAGGGCGTCGCGCGGCTCCTGCAACGGGCGGGACGCTCGGGCCACTCGCCGGGGCAGGAGAGCCGCGTGACGTGCGTGCCGTCGCATGCGTTGGAATTCGTCGAGGCCGCGGCCGCCCGCCGTGCCGCGATGGCAGGGCGCATCGAGTCGCGCCGTCCTGTCGATCGCCCGCTCGATCTTCTCACTCAGCACCTGGTCACCATCGCGGCGGGCGAGGGCTTCGAGGAACAAGCGATGAAGGCGGAAGTGCGCAGCACGCGCGCGTATCGCGATCTTTCCGACGCCGAGTGGACCTGGGCGCTCGACTTCGTCACGCGTGGCGGCGATGCGCTCAAGGCGTATCCGGACTATCACAAGGTAGTGCAGGACGAGGAGGGCCGCTATCGCGTGAAGGACACGATGATCGCGCGGCGCCACCGCATGTCGATCGGCACCATCGTCTCCGACGCCTCGGTCAACATCCAGTACATGCGCGGCAAGCGCCTGGGCAATGTCGAGGAGTCGTTCATCGCGCGCCTCTCGCACGGCGACAACTTCATCTTCGCGGGGTTGGTCCTGCAATTCCTGCGCGTCGAGAACATGACCGCCTACGTGAAGCCGGGCAAGGCCGGCTCAGCGTTGATCCCGCGCTGGGACGGGGGCAAGTGCCCGTTGTCGAGCGAAGTCTCCGACGGCATCCGCGAGCTCCTCGAGCTGCACGTCGAAGGCCGCGAGAACGAGCCGGAGATGAAGGCGGTCGCGCGGCTACTCAAGCTGCAAAACTCGTGGTCGAAGGTCCCGAAGCGTCACGAGATGCTGGTGGAGCAGACCCAGACGCGCGAGGGCCACCACATCTTCTTCTATCCGTTCGAGGGGCGGCAGGTGCACATGGGCCTGTCGGCGCTCCTCGCCTATCGCATCTCGCGCGCGAAGGCGCAGACGTTCAGCCTCGCCTTCACCGACTACGGCTTCGAGCTCGTGTCGCGCGACCGCTACGAGATGATCGCGCTGATGAAGGCCGGGCTCTTCTCCAGCGATAACCTGCTCGAGGACATGCTCGCGAGCCTGAACGCGGCCGAGCTTTCCAAGCGGCAGTTCCGCGAGATCGCGCGCGTGGCGGGGCTGGTGTTCCAGGGCTACCCGGGGCAGCCGAAGACCAATCGCCAGGTACAGGCGACGAGCGGGCTCATCTACGAGGTATTCGCGCGCTGGGATCCATCCAACCCGCTGCTCGGGCAGGCGGAGCGCGAGGTGCTGGAACGCCAGCTCGAGTTCTCGCGCCTTTGCGAAGGATTGCAGCGCATGGCGAAGACGCCGGTGCTGCTGCGCCAGACCCACAAGCCTTCGCCCTTCGCGTTCCCGATCATGGTGTCGCGCTTCCGCGAGAAGCTCAGCAACGAGAAGCTCTCTGATCGGGTGAAGCGCATGCAGCTCGAATATGACAAAGCCAGCGGCGTTGACGTCACCCCGTCGCAGGACGGGGCCCAACTACCCCTCCTATGACGGAATGCTCCGTAGCCGGCGAAAAGCTCGTGCTCTTCGCCGAGAAGGTTGCTTACTGGCCCGCGAAGAAAGCCCTTTTCGTAGCCGACTTCCACCTGGGCAAGGCCGCCAGCTTTCGCAGCGCCGGCATTCCGCTGCCTTCCGGGACAACGACGGAGAACGTGGAGCGACTCGGCCGCGCGATCGACAAGACCGGCGCGACGCAAGTCGTCTTCCTCGGCGATTTCCTGCACAGCAAGCAGGGGCGCGCCGACAGCACCTTCGGGCGCTTCAGTGAGTGGCGCGAATCCCACAAGGCGCTCGCGCTCACCATCGTGCGCGGCAACCACGACAAGAACGCGGGCGATCCACCGGAAGCGTGGGGCGTGCGCTGCATCGAGGCCGGCGAATCTCTCGGGCCGTTCATCCTCAATCACGAGCCGGGCGCCTCCCGCGGCGGCTACGCCCTCGCCGGCCACATCCATCCGGCGGTGCGCTTGTCCGCGAGCGGTGAGAAGTCGCTGCGCCTGCCGTGCTTCTGGTTCGGCGCGCGCTACGGCGTTCTGCCCGCCTTCGGCGCCTTTACCGGCAACGCGGAAGTGCTGCCGCGCCGCGGCGACCAGGTCTTCGTGATCGCCGAGCAGGAAGTCCTGCAGGTGACATGACGTGCCGAACGGGGCCTTGCTGCTCGTCCGGTTCCTGCTGGCCGCCGCCACTTCGGCGCTCATGACGTGGATCGGCTGGAAGCTCGGCCAGAAGCCCTGGGCGCTCGTCGCGTTCGTCTTCTCGTCTCCGCTCATCGGCATCGCCGTCGCGCGTCCCCTGGTGGAGCTCTTCCACGACGGCCTGGGCTGGCTCTCGGCGCAGCCGCTCGAAAAGTGGCACGGCAACTACTACGAGTTCGGCGGCGTACAGGTGCGCGTCTTCGAGGACGATGGCGCCCTCTGGTTCGCGGCGAAGGACGTGGTCGAGGCGACCGGCATCCGCGCCCATGTCGATTCGTTTCATGAAGGCCGCGTGCTCCCCGGCGTGAAGTTGCGCTGCCTCTCCATCGCGGATGTCGAGACGCTCCTCGCGACACACCGGGGCCACGAGTCGGGGCGCTTCCTCCTGTGGGCGCAGCGCGAAGTCATTACCCCGTGGGCGCGCAAGCGCAGCGGCGCTCTCATCCCGCGCTGACCCCGGTTCAGCGGTTCGGCGGGCGGATGTCGCCGAAGCGAGGCACGAAGATGCCGGTCTTGCGATCCTGCAGGTAGTTCTCGAGCGTGCGCTTGACCATCGCGAAGGCGAGCTGGTCCCAGGGGATCTCGTCTTCGGTGACGAGCTTCACCTCGAG
>JANLXC010000037.1:0-19066 GCA_031364925.1 Burkholderiales bacterium
AGATAGGAGATTCCCGTCGAGCCGATCGAGCCGTTGCACCAGGGTTGCGCCGCGATCCAGTCGGCGACCTCGCGGTGGTCGTCGCGCTCGCGCGGGGATCGAAACGAGTCGCGCGTGCCGAAGCTCGCCCCGCAGCCGCGCACGTCCACCACCACCAGCGCGTAGCCGCGTGGCACGAACATGTCGCGGTAAATCGCGGCGTTGGGGCACGGATCTGCGCCGCGCCCAATCGACTTGAAGCGGCGATAGTAGGGCGTGAGTATGACGAGGGTGGGGAAGGTGCCATCGCGGCGAAGGCCGGGATCCAATCCTTCAGGCAAATAAACATCCACCGCCAGCCGGCAACCATCGCGCATGGTGAGATATCGCGAGCGCGGCTCGGGAATGCGGTGGGTGGCGGGGCGGCGCTCCAGGTATTCGGTCGGCGTCACACGCCACGCGCCGCCGAGATCATCGCGGTCTGGCATTTGGTTATTATCTCTCAATGAAACCCATCGCCATTGTTGCCTTCGCCCTCGCGGCCACACTCACCCACGCGCAGGATTTCCCCACACGCCCCATCAAGCTCGTCGTTCCGCAGGCTCCGGCCTCGGGCGGCGACGTCGTCGCGCGCATGCTCGCCGAAAAGATGTCACAGGCTCTGCAACAGCCCGTCGTCGTCGATAACCGCCCCGGCGCCAACGGCATGGTCGCGTCCACGATGGTGGCGAAGGAGCCCGCCGACGGCTACACGCTGATGCTGACCAGCGTTTCGTTGGTGAGCTTCAACAAGTTCATGTACAAGAGCGCGACCATCGACCCGATGAAGGACTTCACCTTCGTCGCCCCCGTGGCCGACGCGAGCTTCGTGCTGGTCGCGAGCACGAATAGCGGCATCAAGTCGTGGGCCGACCTCGTGCGGCGCGCGAAGGCCCAGCCCGACACGCTCACCTTCGGCAGCGCGGGCACCGGCAACTCCACGCACCTTTATCCCGAGATGATCGCGCGCCGCTCCGGCTTCACGCTGCGCCACATTCCGTACAAAGGGTCGGCCCCGGCGCTGATGTCGATCGTCTCCGGCGAGACCGACGTGATGGTAAGCCCCACCGTCGTCGCGATTGCGCAGATCCAGGCGGGCAAGGTCGTGCCACTCGCGCAATCGGGCGATACCCGCGCACCGGCGCTCGCCAACGTGCCGCTCCTGAAGGAGCTCTCGCCCGACTCGCCCGCGCTCCCCGGTTGGTATGCCGTCGTCGGGCCCGCGAAGATGGACCCCAAGGTGGTCGAGAAGCTCTCCGCCGCGGTGAACGGCTTCCTCGCCGATCCCGCCATCCGGGGGAAGCTGATCGAGCAGTTCCTGTTCCCGATTCCCGGCACGCCCGAAGGCATCCGCAAGCGCGGCGAGATGGAGTCGGAAACCTGGGGCGGCCTCATTCGCGACCTGAAGATCCAGGCGGACTGATTGGAGCAGGCGCCCGCGCGCACCGTCGCCGCGGTCGTTCGCGAGCAAGCCGGGGTCGCGTGGTCGCGCGCGAAGAAGCTCTGCATCGACGGGCGCGTCACGGTCAATGGCGAGCGCTGCCTCGATCCGGCGGCGCGCGTCCCTCCGGAAGCGGTCGTCGTCGTCGACGAGCACGGGCCGAAGCTCGACACCGGCCCGCTTGCGAAGAGCGCGATCGTGTACTCGGATCGCGATTTAGTCATCGTCGACAAGCCGGCGGGAATGCTGAGTGTCGCGGATGAGCCCGGCAACAAGCACACGCTCGTCGAATACGCGCGCATCCTCCTGCGTCGCATGGACAAGAGAAACGCCGACACCGGCCTGGGCGTCGTCCACCGCCTCGACAAGGATACGAGCGGGTTGATGGTCTTCACGCGCACCGCGGATGCCAAGCGCGTGCTCGGCGGAAGGTTCAGCGCGCACGACATCGATCGCGTCTACCTGGCCGTGGTCCACGGCTCCGTCGCCGAGACTTGCGTCGAATCGCATCTCCTCCCCGACCGCGGCGACGGATTGCGCGGCTCCCACGGGCACTATCGCCGCGCGAAGGGAGCCCCTCCGCCGGACGCCAAGCGCGCGGTTACGTACATCAGGCCCATCGATGCGCTCGACGGTGCCACGCTCGTCGAGTGCCGCCTCGAGACGGGCAGACAACACCAGATTCGCATTCACCTGGCGGAGATCGGCCATCCGGTGGTCGGCGAGCGCGTCTACATCCGCGACTACACTGGCGTGAAGATCGAGGCGGAGCGGACCATGCTCCATGCGCGCACGCTCGGCTTCGCCCATCCGCGCACCGGTGTGCCAGTATCGTTCGAGAGGGAGCCGCCCGCCGACTTCGCGGCCATGGTGGAATCCCTGCGGCGATGAGGGTGCGTTAAGCTTCACCCATGGCCAGTCCGCAATCCGAGCGCAAGGCGCAGATCGACGCCGTGATCCTCAAGCTTCCCAACGTGGTCGCAAAGAAGATCGGCGGCCTCGACGCCTATTTCGTCAACGACCGGATGTTCGCCTGCATCAGCGGCAATGGCGTGGGACTGCGCCTTCCCGTCGCCACCGCGCGCGAGCTGCAGTTCTCACGGGAGAACGTGGTCGCCTTCCAGCCCGGCGGCGTGGCGAGCAGCAAGGAGTGGGTCCAGATTGATCGTGCGGATCCGGCGGAGTACGAGAAGGACCTCGAGCTTTTCCAGGCCGCGTTCGATTTCGTGAAGGGTGGCGGGCGCTAGAACCGGGGTTTTTCCAGCGCGCGCAGGACCAGCACGGGATTGTGCTGGATCACGTTGAGCAGAATGAGCGCCGCCCCGCGCGGCTTGCGCGTGCCCTGCTCCCAATGTCGAAGCGTCGCCACCGGGAAACCGAAACGCGCGGCAAAGCTCGCCTGCGTCATGTGGGTTCGCTTGCGCAGGGCGGCGACATCGACATCGCGCGGGCGGTTCTTGTATATCCAGTCTTCGCGCGCGCGCCTTCGCGCCTGGCTTTTCAGGAAGGGCGGCGTCGCAGGATCGACATCGTCGATCGGCTGTCCGCGGTTCGGAGCATGGGCGGGGTGTCCAATGACCATTTCTTGCCTCTCTCATCCATTGGGTCAATAAACTCACCCAATGGAGCAGGAGTGGTGGAAACGCTGATCCATTGGGTGAGTTTATTGAGCCAGCGGATCAGTGCCGCGAAAATCTCGCATTTGTGCCCCCTCACTAACGCGGGACTCAGCGGCGCGCTGACGGCCCTGGTTCGCGCCGTCACGCTCGCGAAAGCCAGCGCCGTATCCGTGCATCCACCAGCCACACCAGCACCGCCAGCACGATCGCCACCATTGCCCAGCGCATCAGGCTCGCGGCCGCGCCCGCATCCAGCGCCGGCAGCTGGAACTTGCGCAGGTCCGCGAAGCGCTCCGTCATCCAATGCCATCCCGTGTGAGCGATGAGCGCGGAGAGGATGATCACGCCAATTCTCTCCGGAAGGTAGCGGAAGAGGAGGTTGAGGGCGGGCACCATCACCAGCAGCACGGCGATCTGCCCCAGCTCTACGCCCACGTTGAAGGCGAGCAGCGCCGTGACGAGGTGGGAGCCGGCGAATTGCAGCGACTCGCGAAGCGCGAAGGCGAAGCCGAAGCCGTGCACCAGCCCGAACGCGAACGCAATGATCCAGCGACGCAGCGCGTTGGCTCCGACGATGTTCTCGAGCGCCATGTAGACAATGGAAGCAGCGATCAGCGTCTCCACCAGCGGCGGGAACCAGAGGCCCTCGGGCGCGAAACCGAATGCGGCCGCGGTCAGCGTGATCGAGTGCGCGACGGTGAACGCCGTGGCGATCACGATGAGAGGGCGCAGCCGCCGGAACGGAATCACCAGGCACGCGATGAAAAGCAAATGATCCGTGCCGTCGAGGATGTGGCGAAATCCCAGTTCGACGAAGCGCAGCGCCGCATGGTGCCAGCGTGGATCGAGCCGCACCAGCTCGGCATCGCCATGGATTTCGAACGCACGCTCCGCGCCCCCGGGCGGCAGGAAGCGCAGCGTGGTCAGGACCTGCAGCCCCAGCCGGGCGAGGCGCGGATGGATCGCGAATTCGGAACGCTCGGAAGCGATCGGGTATTCGAGAAGGACGTCGAGGTATTGCTGCTTCCAGTAAAGATCGAGATCAGCCGGCAATGGCCCCGAGCGCACCGTCGCCAGCGCGTTCTCGAAGGACGCGAAGGACTTGTCGGAGGACAGCGCCACGCGAACGTTCGCGATGCGAGGGTTCTCCAGCCGCCGCTCGCCTTCGTAGACTTCGATGTTGTCTACGAGCCAGAGGCGCGCGGCGGTGCGCAAGGCGCCATCGGCGCGAGGAAGATCGATGTATCCGGGACCGCGCACCGGAACGTCGGCCTCGCGCATCGCCGACATGGGCACGCGCACCAGCACCTGCAGCTGCTGGCCCTCGGGCTTCACGAAGGCCTGCACCTTCACGTCGTTCGGGATGTCGTGCGCGCAGGCGATTCGGGAGGCGAACGCGAGCGCGATGACGGCGAGCATCGGCCATCTCAAGATGGTTTTTCCTCGTTTTCGCGGCAGGCATACAATGCCATGAAATAACGAGGAGAGACCATGAAGAACGCGCGTCGCAACATCGTCGTCGGTACCGTTTCCGCGGTAGTGCTCCTGGCCCTGGGTTGTGGACAGGCGGTGTTGCAGACCCGCGCCGACAACAAGGGCCCCATGGTCGAGGCCCCGCGCTTCGAGGTCGATCCGCTGTGGCCCAAGCCGATGCCGAACCACTGGCTCCTCGGCATGGCGATCGGCGTGTGGGTCGACGACCAGGACCATATCTGGATCATCCATCGTGGCGCCGCGACGCTGAACGACAACGAGCGCGCGCTCGATCTCAAGAACGGCGAATGCTGCACCGCCGCCCCGCCCGTGGTGGTGTACGACCAGGCCGGCAACGTGGTGCGCGCGTGGGGTGGCCCCGGTGCGGGCTACGAATGGCCGCAGTCCAACCACGGCATCCACGTCGACTACAAGGGAAACGTCTGGATCGGCGGCAACGGCGAAAAGGATGCGCACGTGCTCAAGTTCACCAAGGAGGGCAAGTTCCTCATGCAGATGGGGAAGATGGGCACGCTCCTGGGCAGCAACGACTCCGAGAATTTCGGCCGCGTCGCCAAGATCTGGGTGGACCCGAAGGCCAACGAGGCCTACATCGCCGACGGCTATCGCAACAAGCGCATCGCGGTGCTCGATGCGGACAGCGGCAAGTTGAAGCGCCACTGGGGCGCCTACGGCAACAAGCCGGACGATGCCGCCCAGCCCAAGTACGATCCCGCCGCGGCTCCCGACAAGCAGTTCCGCAACCCGGTGCACTGCGTGGAGCGCAGCAACGACGGGCTGGTCTACGTCTGTGACCGCCAGGCAGATCGCATCCAGGTGTTCAATCCCAACGGCACGTTCGTGAAGGAAGCCTTCTTCGCGAAGAACACGCTCGCCTCGGGCTCGACGTGGGACGTCGCGTTCTCGAAGGATCCGCAGCAGAAGTTCATCTTCCTCGCCGACGGCACCAACGAGAAGGTGCGCATCGTGGTGCGCGAAACCCTGCAGGAGATCAGCAACTTCGGCGACGGCGGACGCCAGCCGGGGCAATTCTTCGGCGTGCACAGCATCGCGACCGACTCCAAGGGAAACATCTACACGACGGAGACTTACGAAGGCAAGCGCGTGCAGAAGTTCGTCAACAAGGGAATCGGGATGGTGCCGGCCGGCGAGCAGGGAGTTGTCTGGCCGCGCAGCTGACATGGCCGTCGCGGGGTATCTGTACGAGGTCGAGCGCGCGTCCGACCTGCCGAGGCTGATCACCGCTTTCCGCAAGAGCCTCACGCGGATGGCGGGAAGCCCGCTGCGCCCGGTGTCCTCGGTGAGCGCGGTGATCGACCTGGCATCGTACAAGGACGCGATGTCGGGCAATGCCGGGCCGCTCTCGAAGCTGGAGGCGCGCCTCAAGGTTCGCAAGCAAACGATCGACGCGGAGCGGATGCTCGCGCTGAGCGTGGCGCGCGAGGCGCGAGACCTTCCGAAGCGGGAGCTGAAGCGCGTCGCGAAGAAGGGGCCGGCCGCCACCGGCGGTCCCTACGACTGGCATCTCCTCGAGACACGCACCGTGCAGGCGTGGAAGCTCTTCGAGGACGCCTTCGGCGGCATCCCGTGGAATGGCATTCGCGTGGGCCAGATCGACACCGGCTACACGGAGCACGAAGGGCTGGGCTTCACCGGCAACACCTCGGCGTGGGTCGATACCTTCGACGACTACAACTACATGGCCGAGCACGGTGGCCAGTTCACCGAGGCGGGCAGCAGCTTCCCATTCAACGAGTCGCCCGAGATCGCCATCGATCCGCTGAGCGGCGTGAACGGCGGGCACGGCACCAAGACCAATAGCGTCCTTTCCGGATACTCCGATGTCGCGGACTATCGGGGCGCCGCGCCGCAGGTCCCGGTCGTTCCCATCCGCCTTTCGGACATCGTGTGGATCGAGCACCTCCTCGCGACCGACCTTCCCAGCGCGATCATGCGGTTGGTGGACCAGGTGGGTGTGCGCCTCGTCACGCTCAGCATGGGGGCGCCGTATCACCAGTGGACTCCCGATTCGCTTTCCAACGCGATCAACCACGCCTATGAGCGCGGCGTGTTCGTGTTTTGCGCCGCAGGCAACAACATCGGCGGCTCGTCGGTCGTGACCCCGGCGTGCCTCGAGCGAACCATCGCCGTGGCCGGAACCACGCGCGACCGGATGCCGTGGACGGGAAGCAGCCGCGGACCCGAGGTGGAGATCTCCGCCCCCGCCGAGCCGATTCATCGCGCCGAGCGCAAGCGCGACGGAACGGATGCCTACGGAGTGGGCGATGGGACCTCCTACGCGACGCCGCAGGTGTGCGCGGCGGCGGCGCTGTGGCTCGCGTGGCATGGCGACGCGATCGCCGCGAATTACGCCGAGCCGTGGCAGCCCATCGAGGCGTTCCGCACGCTCCTTGCCGCTACCGCCGCGCCGCTTGCCGGCGATCCGAATTTCTGGAAGGGAAAGTGGGGCGCGGGGTTGCTGGATACCGAGGCCTTGCTTCTCGCGGCGCTGCCAGCGGCGAGCGCGCTTCGAAAGTCGGCTGAAGCTTGACCGGCCGGATCCTCCCGGCGATCGTCTTTTCCCAGTTCGCCGGCACGTCACTCTGGTTCGCCGGCAACGCGATCCTTCCCGACCTGCAGCGGGATCTCGCGCTCGGCGATAACGCGGTCGCGACGATCACTTCCGCGGTGCAGCTGGGCTTCATCGCCGGGACGCTGGTCTTCGCGTTGCTCAACGTCTCCGATCGCTTCTCGCCGCGCGCGGTGTTCCTCGCCTGCGCGTTGCTGGGTGCCGTGGCCAATGCGGCCATCGTCGTGCTTCCCCATGTGGGCCATCCGCATGCGTCGCTCCTGGCGCTTCGCTTCGCGACGGGATTCTTCCTCGCCGGCATTTATCCCGTCGGCATGAAGATCGCGGCCGGCTGGTACCGCGGCGGTCTCGGGGGCGCGTTGGGTTATCTCGTGGGGGCGCTGGTGCTGGGCACTGCGTTTCCGCATCTCGTGAAAGGCCTCGGAGCCGCCATGCCGTGGACCACCGCGACCGTTTGGCTTTCGGTCCTCGCCGCGGCCGGCGGATTCGTGATGTTCGCGCTCGTGCCCGACGGGCCGTACCTGGTGAAGGGCACGCGCTTCGACCCGAAGGCGATGGCGACGATCTTCTCCTCGCCCGACCTTCGCGCCTCGGCGTTCGGTTACTTCGGCCACATGTGGGAGCTATACACGCTGTGGGCGCTGGTGCCCCTGATGCTCGCAGGCTATGCGAGGCTCCACGGCATGACGGACCTCAACGTCGGCTTCTGGTCGTTCTGCATCATCGCCGCGGGCGCAGCCGGATGCGTAGGCGGGGGCATCGTCTCCAAAAGGGTCGGCAGCGCGCGCGTGGCGTTCGCGCAGCTTTCGCTCTCGGGAATCTGCTGCCTGCTCTCGCCGCTCGCCTACGTCATGCCGTGGCCCGCATTCCTCGCCTTCATGCTTGCGTGGGGCGCCTTCGTGGTGGGCGATTCGCCGCAATTCTCGGCGCTCACCGCCGCGACGGCGCCCAAGGCGTTCGTAGGCTCGGCGCTTACCATCGTGAATTGCATCGGTTTCGCCATCACGGTGGCGAGCATCCAGCTGACGACGTTCCTCGCGCAACGCCTGCCGCTGGAATGGTGGTTCGTGCCGGTGGCGATCGGGCCGCTGCTGGGATTGATCGCGTTCCGCAGGTTGGCCCGCTAGGCGCTCAAAGCCCCCGCACGCGGCACGCGATCAGCAAGAGGGCGAATCCGATGATCCAGGACCACGTCCCGATCGGCATGCCGATCTTTACCAGGCCGAAGTGATCGACCAGCGCGATCACATACAGGACCAGGGAAATGACCCACACAACAAACGTCGGTGCCTTGCCTGAGTTGCGCATGGGGCTTTCCTCTTCGATCGGCGGACGCCGGGCGGGTTGATATTACGCCCTCGCGGATCCCACCCAGTACAATCGCGCGGTCAGCCTGAGCGCTTTTCCTTCGAACAATGTCCCGTCCCATCGATATCGACTCCCTGTGGCAACTCGAGCGTGCCGGCAACGTGGCGATCGCGCCCGACGGCTCTGCCGCGGTCTGCACGCTCACGACCTATTCGATGGAGGAGAACAAGGGCGGCACCGCCCTCTGGCTCCTGCCCTGCGATGGGTCGGCGCCGCGGCGCCTCACGCGCAATGGCGACAAGGACGCGCAGCCCGCATGGTCGCCCACGGGGGATCGCATCGCGTTCCTCGCCAAGCGGGAGCAGGGTGGCCGCAAGGACGGCGAGGCGCAGCTCTATGTGATTGCGGCCCGTGGCGGCGAGGCCGAGCGCAAGAGCGATTTCGCTCCCGGGATCGAGGCCTTCAAATGGATGCCCGATGGCCGGCGAATCGTCTTCGTCTCGTGGGTGTGGCCGGAGCTGAAGGGGCATCGAGCCCAATCGCGGCGCCACAAGGAATTCTCCGGGCGAAAGGAGAGCGCCTACGCCACGTCGGAGGGCTTGTATCGGCATTTCGACAAGAACCTGCCGATGGGTCGGGCGCCGCACTTGCTGGTGCTGGACCTCACGAGCGGACGCATCGAGGATCTCTTTGAAGGCACGGGCCTCGAGCTTCCACGCGTGGAGCCAGGAGCCGTGCACTTCGATATCGCCCCGGACGGGCGGCGCATCGCGTTCGTTCACGATGTCGCGCCCCGAAAGAGCCTGGTGAATCCGCTGTCGATCGCCGAGATAGAGCTTCGATCGCGGCGGGTCACGACGCTGGCTTCGGACAAGGCGTGGCACTACGACGCGCCGCGCTACAGCCCCGATGGTTCGAAGGTGGCCTGCATCGCAACGCACGTGGGGAAGCGGCACACCATGTTCGGGCGGCTTGCCGTCGTAACACGCGGCCGCCGGCCGCGTGTGGTGAGCGAGAAGTGGAGGATCGACGTCGAAGCGCGGTTGCGATGGACGCCCGATGGTGCCGCGGTCCTCTTCGCGGCGCAGCAACGCGGTCGCTGCCACCTGTGGCGCTGCGATGTAGCCGAAGGCGCGCTCTCGGTTGCCGTGAGCGGCGGTTGGATTCAGGGGTACGACATCGGCGGGGCGCCGGGCGACGAAACGATCGTCGTCGCAATCGACTCCGCCGCGCATCCCGTCCAGGTTCACGCGATCCACTCCGGCTCGGCGCGGCGCCTGGATCGCTTCAACGATGAACGCATGGCGGGGCTCTCGCTGGGCGAGACTCGTGAAGTCACGATACGGGGCGCGCGCGGCGACGACGTCCAGATGTTCGTGACTTTCCCGCCCGGCTTCGATCCGCGCCGCAAGTATCCCGTCCTCCAGGTGATCCATGGCGGGCCATATGCAGCGGCGGGCGACACTTTCGCATACCGATGGAACACGCATCTCTTCGCATCGCGTGGCTACGTCGTCGCGTCGGTGAATTACCACGGCTCGAGCGGCTTCGGGTTCGCGTTCCGCGACAGCATCATGGGACGCATGGGCCGGCTCGAGACCGAGGACATCGAAGCGGGCACGGACTGGCTCCTGTCGAAGCCGTGGGCCGATCGCAGGCGCGTATTCGCGGCCGGTGGGAGCTACGGCGGATTCCTCGTCGCGTGGATGAACGGGCACATCGCTCGGGGACGCTATCGCGCGTACGTGTGCCACGCCGGTGTGTTCGATCGCGTCGCCACGTTCAGCGCGGACTCGTACGTCGATCGGCCGAAGGACCTCGGCGCGCTGTACTGGGACAATCCCGCGAAGGTGCGCGCCCAGAGCCCGCACACCTGCGCGCATCGCATGGACACGCCGACCCTCATCACCCATGGGACCAACGACTATCGCGTGCCCGACACCAACGGGCTTGCGTACTACAACACACTGCTGACTCGCGGCATTGCGACGCGCCTGGTATGGTTCCCGGACGAGAATCATTGGATCCTCAAGCCGCGCAACTCGCGGCTTTGGTATAACGAGTTCTTCGCGTGGCTCGCGGCACACGATCCCGGTGCGAGGCGCTGATGTCGACTCCGCGGCCCTCGGAACGACAACGCCTCGATATCGCCTTCGTCTCCGACGTGGCCTGCCCCTGGTGCGCGATCGGGCTGGCCTCGCTCGACCAGGCACTCGCGCGCTTGGGCGACGACGTCGAGGCCGTCGTGCACGTCGAGCCCTTCGAGCTCAATCCGGACATGGGCACCGAAGGTGCGGAGGTCGTGCCGTACCTCGCCCGCAAATACGGCCGCACGCCCGAGCAGGTGGCGCAAACGCAGGCGATGATTCGCGAGCGCGGTGCGGCGGTCGGTTTTGCATTCGGGCCGCGCAACCACGTGTGGAATACCTTCAACGCGCACCGTGTGCTGCACTGGGCAACGCTCGAGGGGCGCGGCCTGGAGTTGAAGCGCGCACTCCTTCGCGCATATCACGGCGAGGGGCGCAATCCGGGTGCGACGGAGGTGTTGGTGGATCTGGCCGGCGCAGCAGGGCTGGATGCGGCGCGCGCGAAATCAATCGCGGAAGGTGACGAGTTCGCTCGCGAAGTTCGGGAACGGGAACGCTACTGGCTGCAACGCGGCGTGGGCGGCGTGCCGCACGTCGTCGTCAACGACTCATACGCGATCGAAGGGGCACAGCCGCCGGAGTATTTCGAGCAGGCGCTGCGGCAGATCGTGCTTTCGCGTTAGTTCGTCGGGCGGTGATCAGCATGCTCCGTCACCGCCTCCTGCTGGCGGCGTTTTTTCTGTTCCCACCACATCCAGAGGAAGTAGCCGGCACACCCGCCGACAAAGAGGACGAGGAAAACCACCACGACGATCGGACTGGCCTTCTCGGCGGGAGCTTCCGCGGTTTCGGCGTACGCGGAAGCGGCGATGAGAAGGGGAAAGAGGCTGAAAAGGGCTTTGGCCATGGTGCGATCCTCGGTTAGGCGGCACATGGACCCTACGCGCCCAAACTTGCGCTTAGCTGACGGAGGACTGCATGGCTGATCCCGGCAAGCTGGACCGCATCGTGGCCGACGCCCGCCGCGCCGCCCTGGAGCGCGGGCAGAGCTACCGCGGGCAGGCGCTCAAGCTCTACCCCTGGATCTGCGGGCGCTGCGCGCGGGAGTTCACGAGCAAGAACCTACGCGAGCTGACCGTCCATCATCGCGATCACAACCACGACAACAATCCGCCGGATGGGAGCAACTGGGAGTTGCTCTGCTTGTACTGCCACGACAACGAGCATCAGAAGCTGCTGGAGGCTGCGTCAGGAGAGGGTGGTGGCAAGTCAGAGGAGAAGCCGGCAGCGACGCATTCGCCGTTCGCGAATCTCAAGGCGATGTTGGAAGGGAAGGGGCGGAAGTAACCTCTCTCCAGCAACTACGGCTTTGCGCTAGCCCAGGAATCTCGAAGCGTAACTGCGCGATTGAACACGGGACCTGGATCGCGGCTGTCGACGACAAAATATCCGTGCCTCTCGAACTGGAAGCGCTCATCTGCCTTCGCGTTCTTGAGCGAAGGTTCGAGATACGCCCGCGCGACCTTCTTTGCCTCGGGGTTCAAGTCATCGAGTTGATCGCCCGTTCGCTTTCCGGGACTCGGCACCTTGAACAGTCGATCGTAGAGTCGTACATCGGTCTCAAAAGCCTGAGCCGCCGAAACCCAATGAATCGTCCCCTTGACCTTCACCGCCTCCGCCCCCGGCGTCCCCGACTTCGTTTCCGGCAGGTAGTCGCAGTGCACCTCGTCCACCTTGCCGTCCGCGCCCTTCGAATACCCCGTGCAGCGCACGACAAAACCATACTTAAGCCGAACCTGGTTGCCGGGAAATAGCCGGAAGTACCCCTTCGAAGGCACCTCCATGAAATCCTCGCGCTCGATCCAGAGTTCGTTCGACATGGGGATCGGCCGCTTCCCCCAATCAGCCTTCTGCGGATGATTGGGGGCGAAGCATTCCTCGACGTGACCCTTGGGCCAATTGTCGATCACGAGCTTCAACGGATCGAGCACGGCGATGCGGCGCGGAGCGATCTCGTTCAGGATCTCGCGCTGCGCATCCTCGAGCTGCGAGTACTCGATCACGGAATCGCTCTTGGACACGCCAATGCGATCCATGAAGAGCCGGATCCCCTCGGGAGTAAAGCCGCGGCGGCGCACGCCGACGATCGTGGGCATGCGCGGATCGTCCCAGCCGTCCACGTGGCCCTCCTTCACGAGCTGGATGAGGAAGCGCTTGCTCATCACCGTGTAAGTCAGATTCAACCGCGAGAACTCTATCTGTTGAGGCAGGGGCCGTTGAAGCAAACCGAAGGAAGCGATCTTCTCCAACACCCAGTCGTAGAAAGGCCGCTGGTCCTCGAATTCCAGCGTGCACAGCGAATGCGTGATGTTCTCCAGCGCGTCCTCGATCGGATGCGCGTACGAGTACATCGGGTACACGGACCACTTCTCGCCGGTGCGGTGATGCTCCGCGTGCTTGATCCGATAGAGAGCCGGGTCGCGCATGTTGATGTTGGGCGACTTCATGTCGATCTTCGCGCGCAGCACGTGGGTGCCGTCGGCGTGCTTGCCGTCGCGCATCTCGGCGAAGAGCTTGAGGTTCTCATCGACCGAGCGCGAGCGATACTGGCTCTCGATGCCGTGCTCGGTCAACGAGCCGCGCGTGGCGCGAACCTCCTCGGCCGTCTGCGAATCGACGTACGCATCCCCGTGGCGAATCAGCTCCACCGCGAACTCGTACATCCAGTCGAAATAATCCGACGCGTGGTACAGGTTCTCGTCGTTCGCGCCCCAGTGGTAGCCGAGCCAGTGCACCGAGTCGAGGATCGCGTCGACGTACTCCTGCTCTTCCTTCTCGGGGTTGGTGTCGTCGAAGCGCATGTGGCACACGCCGCCATACTCGTCGGCGAGGCCGAAGTTGAGGCAGATGGATTTCGCGTGGCCGATATGGAGATACCCGTTCGGCTCCGGCGGGAAGCGCGTGCGGATCTTCGCCGCATCGAGGGGCGCGGCGGCGTGCGTTGGCGCCGTCCCGGGCTCTCCGGCCCAGTGGCGCTGCGCGTACTTGCCCTCAACCAGGTCGCGCTCGATGTGCTGGCGGATGAAGTTGGAGACGTGCGCGCCTTCGGGAGGCGTCTTGGTGTCGTTCATGGATTGGGACCCGACCTAAGCCGGGAAGACGCGGTTCGAAAGGGGCTAAACCTCTATTTTGCCCCACAGAGGCCAAAGTGTTGCGAAACGCCTCCCAGGCCTACAATTGTTAGTTATGCGCGCAATCGCGGCAACTCCGAGCTCCCATGAAAAGATTATTTCTAGCGCTCTGCACCCTGGTTCTCTTTTCGGCCAGCGCGACGTTCGCCGCCACCAAAGTCTGGATCTCGACCAATTCGTTCGGCGCACTCTGGTCTGATGGCGCGAACTGGCAGGGAGGAGTCGCGCCCGTCAATGGCGATCGGCTGGCCTTCCCTGCCGGCGCGCAATTCTACGTGACGAATGATCTCGTCAACGCCGTCTTCGATGGAATCGACGTCGGCGAGAACCTGATCATTAGCGGGAATCCTTTCACGCTCACGAGCGCGACGCCTCTCATGTTCCAAGACGAGTTGAATGTCGATCAGGCAATCCGCTTCGCAAGCGCGAGCCCGACGATCGCCGGCGGGAATTTTCTCGTTTTCTTCGACACGGTGACCTTCGCCGGTGGCACCGCTCGCATCGAAGCACCGAATGCTCAGGTCGCATTCTATCGATCGATCCTCGAGGAATCGCCGACATCCCTGGTTCTAAACGTGTTCGAGACGACGCTTTCCCAGGCGAATTCGTTCTCGGGCACTTTCACGGCCAACGCGGGCGGCAACGTGACTGCGTACTACGGCGCGCTAGGGAGCTCTACGTCAGGCACTACTGTTTCGGCCTATTCGTTTCATGTCAACGGCTATAGGGGCCAGGCGTTAGCGGAGCCGCTCAATTTCACCAGCGTCCCTTTCTTCAGTTTCGACGCGAACGCGCTCACCTCGCCGATCACCTTCTCGGGCACCACCATATTCGTGGCGGCGGATGTGCCCGCGCGCATCGTCGGGCCCGTCTCCGGAAGCGGACGCATGATCGTCGGTCCCTATGGCCCTGAGATCACCCTCGCCGCCACCAACACGTTCACCGGCGGGCTGCAAGTCGGTGGTCAGGTGAGGGTGGATGGGTGGGATGCACTTCCCGCTGCCGGTGAGGTCGTTATCGAGCAGGGGGGGCGTCTCGCTCTCGGAACCTACTCGAATGTCGTTCGCCGATTCACCTGCGAAGGCACTCTCGCGGTGACCGCCGGTGGATTCATCGCGGTCACCGAGGGCGCGGAACTCCCTCGTTATTGCAAGCTCGATCTGACGGTTCCGCCCGGTTTCGTCGCGCCGAACGGCGAGATGCTCATCATCAATAACTTCAGCGCCACGCCGATAGTCGGGAATTTCGAAGGGCTGCCCGAAGGCTCGATGGTAATGGTCAATGGCGCCACGCGCTACATCACCTACACCGGGGGCGGCGGCAACGACGTCGTGCTGCGGCCCACGCAGGGCTCCCCCTATCCAGCGGCCGCGCCGAACATCCAGGACATGTGGTGGACGCCGCTCGAGAATGGCTGGGGGATGAGCATCGTCCAGCACGGCAACAATCTTTTCGGCGTTATCTACGCCTACGACGCGCTCGGCAAACCCACGTGGTTCGTCATGCCCGCCGGCGGCTGGAACCAGGCGTACACGCGGCACGAAGGGCAGGTTTACGCGCCGCGCGGCAGCCCCTTCTTCCAGTACGACGCGGCAAGCTTCGTGCCGGGGCCGGGCATCGGCAACATCGTGATCGCTCTCGATAACAACGTGAACCCCACGACGGCCGTGGTCGATTACACAATCGACGGCGTCACGGGCCGCAAGTTTCTTTCGCGGCAGCCTTTCGGCAACGGCACGAATGCTCACGCAGCTTCCCGGGCCGACATGTATTGGGGCGGAGTGAGCCAGACCGGCTGGGGCCTCGCGATCCTGCAGCAGGGCGACACGCTCTTCAACGTGTGGTTTACCTACGACGTTGCGGGAGCGCCCACGTGGCTCGTGATGCCGGGTGGCAAGTGGACCGCGATCGATACGTACGAGGGACGCATATATCGCACGCTGGGATCGCCGTGGCTGGGCCGCCAGTACGAGCAATCGCAGCTCCAGGTATTCGATTCAGGTCCATACCGGCTTCGCTTCGATGGCGACAACGCAACGCTCGACTATTCGGTAGATGGAAAATCGGGGATTTTGCGCATGGACAAGCAGCCTTTCTGAGCCGTTGCGACTGTAATTGGCGCGTGCGGCGTACCAGGGCTCCGCGCGGCTAGAATTGCACGCATGCTGACCCGAATCCTTTTCGCTGTGGCTGCGCTCGTCGTTCCCGGTATCGGGGCGGCCGCGTCCAGCGTGCAGTTCGTCACGCCCCAGGCCACGAGCGTCGCCGGCGGAGAGTCGCAGGTCTTCACCGCGCGCTTCTTCAATTCCCTCGGCGCCCCGGCGATCGGCGAGACCGTGCGTTTCTCCAACGACGCATGCGGCAGGTTTCCTAACGGCGGCTTCTTCATCGACACGCAGGCCGACGCCACCGGCGTGGCCTCGGCAACCTTTACCGCGCTGAATCCCCCGGGGATCACCTGCACGGTCTTCGCCACCGCCGGCGTCTCGGCGAAATTCGACGTGCACACCTACCTTCCTTCGGTAACGCGCGTCGTGGGCACGTTGAATCCCATCGATCCACGGCCCGGCCAGCCTTTCACGGTGATGGCCAAAGTGCAGACCGGTTCGTACGACCTCTACAACCTTGACGTTACGGCGCGCGTGATTGCGGGGACGGCCTCGGCTTCGCTCTCCACGACCACGAAGAGCACCGGTGCGACGGGCACCGCGGAATTCACCGTGACGCCGGATGGACGCCTCGGCAGCTACGAGATCGAGATCGCGTTCCGCAACAAGACGCAGCGCATCACCATGGCGCTCCCGGCCAACCCGCTGCAGGACATGTGGTGGGCGGGGCGCGAGGAGAACGGCTGGGGGATGAGTGTCGTGCAGCACGCCTCGACGCTCTTCTCGGTGATCTACGCGTACGACGCATCCGGCAAGCCCATCTGGTACGTGATGCCGGGCGGCTCGTGGGATGCGGCGCACGCCTCGTTCAGCGGCGCGGTGTATGTGCCTCGCGGCGCGCCGTACTCCGCCTATGACACGAGCAAGTTCACGCCGGGCGCGCCGGCCGGCAATGTCACGCTGACCTTTCTCGACGCCACCACCGCCACGCTCGACTACACCATCGATGGCGTCACGGGGCGGCGCAATGTCCAGCGGCAGGAGTTCGGCGTGGTGGATCCGACCGCCATACCCGACGTGAGCGACATGTGGTGGGGCGGCCTCGCGCAGAACGGCTGGGGGATCGCGGTGCTGAAGCAGCATCGGACGCTCTTCAGCGTCTGGTTCACGTACGATCTCAACGGCGCTGCCACGTGGTTCGTGATGCCCACGGGCTACTGGAGCGACGCGAATACGTACGAGGGGCACATCTACCGCACCTCGGGCTCGCCCTGGGTGGGGCGCGCCTATGACGTGAACGCGCTGCAGGTGACCGACGTGGGCGCCTTCCGGTTACGCTTCGGCATCGAGGGCGCGACCTTCGACTACATCGTCGACGGCAAGGGCGGTACGATGGGGCTCACCCGGCAGCCTTTCTGAACGCCATGTTCGTCGCTCGCTTTTGCCTCTTCCTTTCTCTACTGCTGCTGGCGGTTTCGTTCGGCGCGGCCGCGCAGATGCCCAACTTCGACGGGCTCGAGCAGCGGCTGAAGATCCGCCCCGCGCAGAAGGAGCAGTTCGACGTCACCGTGGGATCGACCAAGCGCGCGCTGCTGATGGTCGGAATCGTGGCGGTGCAGCTGAAGGACAAGCTCGCTGCGGAGCTCTCCAAGCCGATGCCCGACTTCCGCGCCTTCGCACGCGCCAACGAGGACCTCATCGACCAGACGCGGCCGGCCTTCAGGGAGGCGGGCGAGGAGTGGAAGAAGCTCTACGCGCTCCTGGACGACGAGCAGGTCGAGATCGCCAAGGCCTTCCTGCGCGAGCACCTCGGGCGCCTCCTCCAGTTCATCCAGTAGCTCGAACAGTAAGTTGTACCTGACACGACTTTTTTTGGTAGCCTTTCCGGGCAGCCGCGGCTAGTAAACAAAAAAACTCCGGAGGGGCCATGGAAGCACTCAAGACGTCGTCGGACGTCCTGTTCATACTGCTGGGCGCAATTCTCGTGCTGGCGATGCACGCCGGCTTCGCGTTCCTCGAGCTTGGCACCGTGCGGCGCAAGAATCAGGTCAATGCGCTGATGAAGATCCTGGTGGATTTCGCGGTTTCGACCATCGCGTACTTCTTCATCGGCTACTCGGTCGCGTACGGCGTGAATTTCTTCGCCGGGGCCGAGACGCTGGCGCAGAAGAACGGCTACGACCTGGTCAAGTTCTTCTTCCTCCTTACCTTCGCGGCGGCAATTCCTGCGATCGTCTCGGGCGGGATCGCGGAGCGCTTCAAGTTCAATGCGCAGATCGCGGCGACTTTCCTTTTGGTCGGCTTCCTCTATCCATTCTTCGAGAGCATCGCGTGGAACCAGGGGCTTGGTTTCCAGGGTTGGCTGAAGGCCACGTTCGGCGAGGAGTTCCACGACTTCGCGGGCTCGGTCGTCGTGCACGCCGTGGGCGGATGGGTAGCGCTCGCGGCGGTGCTGCTGCTGGGCGCGCGCCTGGGGCGCTACTCGAAGGATGGCCGCCTGGTCGCATTCCCGCCTTCGAGCATCCCATTCCTCGCGCTCGGCGCATGGGTGCTGTCGGTGGGCTGGTTCGGGTTCAACGTGATGAGCGCGCAGACCATCGACAAGATCTCCGGCCTGGTCGCGATGAACTCGCTGATGGCGATGGCGGGCGGCACCATCGCCGGCCTCGTCGTCGGGCGCAACGACCCGGGCTTCGTCCACAACGGACCGCTCGCGGGCCTGGTCGCGATCTGCGCGGGCTCCGACGTGATGCATCCGCTCGGCGCGCTGACGACCGGCCTCATTGCCGGCGCGATCTTCGTGTGGATGTTCAACTTCACGCAGGATCGCTGGAAGATCGACGACGTTCTCGGCGTGTGGCCCCTGCACGGACTGTGCGGAACCTGGGGCGGCCTCGCGTGCGGGATCTTCGGCGCCAAGGCGCTGGGCGGCATGGGCGGCGTCTCGTTCATGAGCCAGCTCGCCGGCACCGCGCTCGGCATCACGATCGCATTCGTGGGCGGCTTCGCGATCTACGGTGCCCTGAAGGCCTCCGTCGGCATCCGCCTCGACCCTGAGGACGAGTTCAACGGCGCGGACATCGCCGTGCACCGCATCAGCTCGACCCCGGAAGAATAAATGTCGTGTCAGGTAAGCCGTGCTATGTCGTACCGGACACCACATAAATGGGGGGCCAGTAGGCGAGGCAGCCCCGGGGGGGGTAGCTGAGG
>JANLXC010000060.1:0-16215 GCA_031364925.1 Burkholderiales bacterium
CGCCGAGGCGATGCCCGCGAGGAACGCCAAGAGGAAGAAGGTGCTGCACCCGGAGGACATGCCGTGGGAGCTGTCCCGCCACGGGTTGCTGAAGCACCTGATGAACGAGGGCATGAACACGCGCATGGAGACGGTGGACGCGTACATGCTGGTGATCCCGCCGGGCAGCCGCTCGGGCAAGCACCGCCAGCTCGCCGAGGAGTGCCTCTACGTGGTCGAGGGCCGCGGCTACGACCTGCACGTGGATTACGACGTGGAGATCACCGACACCTACCACTGGAGCCCGCAGAAGGAAGTGAAGCGCTACGAGTGGGAGGCCGGCGACGTGATCTACGTTCCGCCCAATACCGCCACGCAGCACTTCAATTCCGATCCCGATCGCCCGGTGCGCCTCATCTCCGCGGTGAACCGGATCTTCAAGGCGGCGGGCCTGAACGACCTCGAGCAGCTCGAGGACGCCCCCGAGTATCGCCCCGGCGTAAAGGTCACCCCGGAAATGGTCGAGGACTTCCTCAAGGGCCGCGTCAAGCTGGAGGCCGACTGATGGGCGCCCAGGACGCGAAAGTCTCGGAGGAGATGGCGAAGAAGTTCGCCACCGAAAAGGAAACGCCGTACACGCGCTGGGTGGCCGCCGAGGGCCTCGACATCGAAAGCGCCATCTACCAGCTGGACCTGCACACGGTGGAGCTGAAGCCCTGGGCGCGGCGCGGCGGCAAGGGGGTCTTCCTCAACCACGACGCCTCGCGCACCTCCAACGACGCGTACGTGTGCGAGATCCCGCCGGGCGGCGAGCTCGCCCCGCAGCGCCAGCTTTTCGAGGAGATGGTTTACGTCCTCGACGGCCGCGGCTCGACCACGGTATGGAACGACGCCGGCGTGAAGGTCACCTTCGAGTGGAAAGCGGGCGCGATCTTCGCGATCCCGCTCAACACCACGCACCAGCACTTCAACGCCTCGGGCAAGGACGCCGCGCGTTTCGTCTCGGTCACCAACGCCCCGGCGATCATCAACGCGTTCGGCGACCTGGATTTCGTCTTCAACACGAAGTACGACTTCCGCGATCGCTTCAGCGGCGAGCCCGACTATTTCGCCAACAAGGGCGAGCAGAAAGGGCTTCTCCTCGACACCAACTTCGTGGCCGACGCGGTGAACCTCCCGCTCATCGCCGCCAAGGAGCGCGGCGCGGGCGGCGGCCACATCCGCTTCAACATGGCCAGGGGGTCGATGAATAGCCACATCTCCCAGTTCCCGGTGGGTACCTACAAGAAGGCCCACGCCCATGGCCCCGGCGCCTACGTGATCGTGATGAGCGGCGAGGGCTTCAGCCTCATGTGGCCCGAGGGCGAGAAGCCCAGGCGCTACGAGTGGCGCGAAGGCACCCTCATCACCCCTCCCAACATGTGGTTCCACCAGCACTTCAACACCGGCACCACGCCCGCGCGCTACCTGGCGTTCAAGCAGGAGGGGGTGGCCATCCGCAACGCCCAGGGCGTGCCCAAGGCCTGGATCAGCAAGCGCCTGGGCGGCGACCAGATCGACTATGCCGACGAATCCGCCGAGGTCCGGCAGATGTTCGCCGACTCGCTGGCCAAGTACGGGCTGAAATCGCGCATGGAGGAAGCGTACAAGGCCGAGCTTGCGGAGCTGCCGCCCAAGGTGCCACGTGCCGCATGACGGAACGCGTGCGGCGAGCCCTTGTAGCGCCGATGGTACAAAGTGGCGTTTTGGGCGCGTTTTCACTTGACGAAAAAGGCTCCCGCCGACTACGCTTTGCACGTTCCGGCTAGCAGATAGAAATTCCATATAAAGGAACCACTTGGAGGTTTCAGAATGAATAAGAAGAAGCTCTTGGTTTTGGCGATCGGCGCCGTCTTCGCCGCACCATGCGCGTTCGCGCAGAAGGGCGGAGGAAAGGCCGACAAGGAGTCCGAGCCCGATTCAGTCGTGGTGCTCTACGGCAAGATCTATCCGGAGATCGTCCGCCAGAGCGGCAGCGGCGCCACGGAAGTGGGCACCCCGGTCGCAACTTTCGCGGCCGCCCCCACCGGCACCACCAGCATCATTCGCCGCAACGAGATGGAATCGAGCAACTCGCGATTCGGTGTGCGAGGCCACGAGAAGCTGGGGGGCGGCCTGAAGGCCGTCTTCCAGCTCGAAACCGAGTTCCACGTCGACACCAACGACTCGCGCTTCGCGCAGCGCGATTCTTTCATCGGACTGGCGCACGACCGCTGGGGGACCGTGAAGCTCGGCCGCTTCGACACTCCGTTCAAGGAGTACGGCGACGACATTTCCTTCCTCAACGTCTCCAGCGGAAACTTCACGTCGACGAGCGCGGTGTTCCGCCGCTTCGGCTTCGGCACCAGCAACTCGGCGCGCTTCCACGAACGCCGCCAGAACGCCGCGCAATACGAGTCGCCCGATTGGGGCCCGTTCGACTTCAAGGTGCAGTACTCCACCGACGAGACCGATACTGCCACGCGCAAGCCGCACGTCTGGTCCGCCGGCGCGAAGTACGAGCTGGGAAACCTCGCGGTGCTGGTCGGCTTCGAGCAGCACTGGGATCTGTTCGGCGGCTCGAACAACGTGCCGACCGCGATGCGCAACCTCGCCGACCAGAGCGTGCGCTCCAAGGACCGGGCCGCCGCGATCGCGGTGACCTACAAGCTGGGCCGCCACCAGTTCGAGTTCGACTTCAACAAGAAGGAGTACAAGGAAGACGGCACGTCCGTCGCCGGCCGCTTCAAGAACTACAAGAACACGGCGTGGCTCGCGCTATGGGACGCCCGCTGGAGCGAGAAGTGGCGCACCCAGATCCACTACGTGAAGGCCAACAAGGGCAGCTGCGAGCGCGTCGCCGCGGTCTGTGTCACCGACGGGCTCGAGGGCACGCAGATCTCCGCGGGCGTCGCGTACTACCTGTCGCGCAAGACTTTCCTTTTCTTCATGGCGCAGCAGCTTCGCAACGGCAAGTCGGCGATCTTCGCGAGCGGCTCACAGAACCCCAGCGTCGGCGAGGACGTGTTCGCGTACGCGGGCGGTATCCACACCACGTTCTGACGTAATCCATGCAGTGCGGCGTCCCACAAGGGCGCCGGGGAGTGTAGGCCGATTCGGCGGGCGCCCAGGCGCCCGTCCTTTTTTCAGGGTCTCGCTGGCAAGGAGAAACGCAATGTCACGAACCCCCGACGAAGGGTATCGGCCCGCGCGCCGTGCATTCCATCGCGCCGCGCTCGCGGCGCTCGCGCTGCCGCTCCTGGCACGTGCCCAGCGCCCAACGGATTCGCCCCACCGTGCCCTGTATATGTACCAGGGGCCGGACCGCGAGGCGAAGCTCGTCGCCGAGGGGAAAAAGCAGGGGCAGGTGTCCCTGTACACCTCGCTCAACCTCAAGGATTCAGTCCCGCTCGGCGAAGCCTTCGAGAAGCGCACCGGCATCAAGCTCTCGATCTGGCGTGCCTCGAGCGAGAAGGTATTGCAAAGGGCGATCACCGAGGCGCGCGCCGGACGCTTCGCCGTTGACGTCTTCGAGACCAACGGCCCCGAGATGGAGGCTCTCTACCGCGAGCGCCTGATGGAGGAGTTCTTCAGCCCGCATTTCACCGACCTTCCCGCCGCCGCCTTCCCGAAGCATCGCCACTACGTGGCCGACCGCTTCAACTTCTTCACCATCGGCTACAACACCAACCTGGTGAAGCCCGATGAAGTGCCGAAGACTTACGAAGACCTTGTCCACCCACGGTGGGCCGGGCGCGTTGGTATCGAAGGCAGCGACGTGGATTGGTTCGGCGCGGTGGTCAAGTCGATGGGGGAGGAGAAGGGGCTCGCCTTCTTCCGCAAGCTCGCCGAGAACAAGCCGCAGATCCGCACCGGGCATACGTTGATGGCCGAGCTGGTGGCTTCGGGCGAGATCCCGCTCGCGGCGACCCTTTACAACCACAACGTGGAGCGGCTCATCGTGAAGGGCGCCCCGGTGCGCTGGAAGGCGATAGCGCCGACGTTCGGCCGCCCGAACGCGATCGGCGTCGCCCGCAGGGCGCCGCATCCGCACGCCGCGATGCTCTTTGTCGATTTCATGTTGTCCAAGGAAGGACAGACCATCCTCAAGGAGCGTAACCGTGTTCCCGCCAGCCTCTCGGTGGACACGCACCTCAACAAATTCCCGTTCCACATGATCGATCCCGTCATCACGCTCGACGAGAACGAGAAATGGGAGAAGCTGTGGAGCGAGCTGTTCCTCAAAGGGAAGAAATTGGAAAAGGAAAGCGAATGAATTCGATTGCCGTCGGTGCCTTTGGAAACAGCGGGGCGAAGCGGGCCGCCTGGGCCCTCGTGGCCGCGGTGTCCCTGGCGCTGCCCGTGGCCGCGCAGGTGAAGGCCGGCGCCACCGCCGCCGACGTCGCCAACTATTCCGGCGCCGATCGCGTGCAGAAGCTCATCGATGGCGCCAGGAAGGAAGGCGAGCTCAACATCTACACCTCGGCCCAGAACGACGACATGGGCGCCCTGGTGTCCGCCTTCGAGAAGAAATACGGCGTCAAGGTGAGCGTGTGGCGCGCCTCGAGCGAGAAGGTGCTGCAGCGTGCCGTCACCGAGGCCCGCGCCAACCGCTTTACCATGGATGTCGCCGAGACCAACGGTCCCGAGCTGGAATCGATGCACCGCGAGAAGATCCTCGAGAAGGTGAATTCTCCCTACCTCGCCGACCTCATCGCCCCGGCCATCCGCCCTCACGGCGAGTGGGTCGGCACGCGGTTGAACGTCTTCGCGCAGGCGTACAACACGAACCTGGTGAAGAAGGAAGACCTGCCCAAGACCTGGGAGGACCTTGCCGATCCGAAGTGGAAGGGCAAGCTCGGCATCGAGCAGGAGGACTCCGACTGGCTCGCCGGCCAGTACGCGGAGCTGGGCGAGGCGAAGGCCGCGAAGGTGTTCAAGGACATCGTCGCCACCAACGGTGTCTCGGTGAGGAAGGGCCACACGCTCCTCACGCAGCTCGTGGTCTCCGGCGAGATCCCGCTCGCGCTCACCGTCTACAACTACAAGGCCGAGCAGCTGAAGGGCAAGGGCGCCCCGATCGACTGGTTCACCATCGGCCCGGCGATCGCGCGGCCCAACGGCGTGGCGGTGGCCAAGAAGGCGCCGCATCCGCACGCGGCGGTCCTCTTCTATGATTTCGAGATCAGCCCCGAGGGCCAGAAGATCCTCGCGGGGCGCGATTTCGTGCCCACCAGCAAGAAAGTCGATACGCCGCTCAACAAGATCCCGATGAAGTTCGTCGACGCCCGCGTGGCGCTCGACGAGTTCACCAAGTGGGAAAAGCTGTACGAGGAAACCTTCACGCGAAAGGCGAAATAGATGGGCAAGGAGTCGCACTACAGCAGCAAGAAGGACCGTGTCTTCGTGCGCGGCATCCAGGGCGCGTACAGCCTCACGGATGAGTTGAAGCGCCTGCGCTCGATGCCGCGCGTCATCAAGGGCAAGGACCTCCTCTTCTACGACGGCCCGCAATCGTTCAGCAAGCACTTCATCGAGCCGGTGGACGGCCTGACTCAAACCCTGCACGTGCACCTCGAGGAATACGCCCCCGGCGGGCGCACGCAGAAGCATGGCCACGTGAACGAGGCCGCGTTCTACATCCTCGACGGCAAGGGCTACGAGATCCACGATGGCATCCGCTACGACTGGTCGGCGGGCGACGTGGCGATCGTGCACATGAACTGCGTGCACCAGCACTTCAACGCCGACCCGGTGAAGCCGGCGCGCGCGCTGGTGCTCAAGCCCAAGCCGATGCTCATGTTCATGAACATGCTGTTCCAGAAGTCGGTGATCCCGCGCCCCACCGAGCCCACGCCCGAAGGCCGCGGCTTCGTGCCGCGCCATTTCGAGGACGACCTCAACCATCCCGAGTGAGCCGATGAACGCGACTGGAAAGTTGTTGCTGTGCGCCGCGCTCGCCGCCGCGCTGCCCGCCGCGGCGCAGAGCCTTGCAAGCTACGAGGGCGCCGACCGCATGGACAGGATCGCGGCCGCGGCGAAGAAGGAGGGCGAGCTCACTCTTTACACGACCATCGCGGAGAAGGACCTGCCGGCGATCGTCTCGCCCTTCGAGAAGAAGTATGGCGTCAAGGTAAACGTCTGGCGCGCGGGAACGGACAAGGTCCTGCAGCGCGCCGTCACCGAGGCGAAAGCCAAGCGCTTTACGGTGGACGCGGTGCACTTCGGCGCGCCCGAGATGGAGGCGCTGTCGCGCGAGAAGATCCTCACCCCGGTTTCCTCCCCGGTGCATAAGGACCTCCAGCCAGGCTCGGTGCCCGCGCACCGGGAGTGGGCCGCCACCATCCTCTCGGTTTGGGTGCAGGCGTACAACACCGCGGCCGTGAAGAAGGCGGACTTGCCGAAGACCTACAAGGATCTCCTCGATCCCAAGTGGAAAGGCAAGCTCGGCATCGAGATGAAGAACGACGACTGGTTCGCCACCGTCGTCTACCAGATGGGCGGCGAGGAGCAGGGCCTGAAGTACTTCTCCGAGTTGGTCGCCACCAACGGCATCTCGCCGCGCCATGGGCACACCCTCCTCAACAACATGGTGATCTCGGGCGAGGTGCCGATGGCGCTCACCGTCTACAACTACATGCCCGAGCAGGCCAAGAAGAAGGGCGCGCCCATCGACTGGTTCGTGATCGAGCCGGCCATCGCGCGAGCCAACGCGATCGGGGTGGCGAAGAACGCGCCGCATCCCAACGCCGCGCTCCTCTTCTACGAGTACATGCTCGGGCCCGATGGCCAGAACGCCATGGTCAGCGTCGATTACGTGCCGACCAACACCAAGGTGGCGTCGCCCTTGAAGGGCGTGAAGATCGTCACCACCGACCCGGTTCGGTCGCTGGACGAAAGCGCCAAGTGGAGCAAGCTCTACGAGGACACGGTGCTGAAAAAGGCGGGCAAGTGAGCACCGCGGTTAGCGAGCAGGTCGAGAAAACCGCGCCGGAGCGCTCGTTACGGGAGGTGTGGCTCATCACGCTCGGCCACGCGCTCACGCACTGGTATCCGGCAACGTTCTATCTGATCTTGCCGATCATCGGCAAGGAGCTCGGCCTCACGTACAGCCAGATCGGGCTCATCATGACCTGCCAGTACCTGGCCGGCGCCGTGGCCAACGTTCCGGGAGGCATCCTGGTCGACACCGTGGGCCGCAAGGGCTTGCTCATGGCGCTGTCGCTCTTCTGGGTCGGCTTTCCCTATCTCCTCATGGGGTTCAGCCACGGTTATTTGATGTTGCTCGGCTGCGTCGCGCTGGTGGGGTTCGGCAACAGTCTCTGGCACCCGACGGCGATCCCGACCCTCGCGCGCAGCTATCCCGAACGCAAGGGGCTGGTGCTGTCGATCCACGGCATGGGCGGCAATGTCGGCGACGCCCTCGCGCCGCTTGCCATCGGCGCGCTTCTCGCCGTGCTCACCTGGCGCGAGGTGGTGGTGATCAACGTGATCCCCGGGCTGGTGATGTCGCTCCTGCTGGCGGTGATGCTCGGGCGCCTGCGCGTGGGCTCCAAGGCCAAGGCGGGCGACGATACGCCGTCCCAGTCGCTCGGAGACTATTTTCGCGGCGTTGGCGCGCTTTTCCGCAACCGCTCGCTGGTGCTGCTCACCGCGAGCTCGGCCTTCCGGTCGATGACGCAGAACGCGCTGCTCACCTTCCTTCCCGTCTATCTCGCCTACGAGATGGGTTATTCCCCGCTGTGGGTGGGGGCGGGCATGTTCGCCCTGCAGGCCGCGGGATTCGCGGCCACGCCGATCGCCGGCCACCTCTCGGACCGAATGGGCCGGCGCAGCATCATGATCGCGAGCATGGGCATGACCGCGGTGGTGCTGCTCTTCATGGCGCTCGCCGGGAAGTCCACGGCGTTCATCGTGTTCATCGCGGTGCTGGGCTTCTTCCTCTACGCGATCCGCCCGGTGCTGCAGGCGTGGCTGCTGGAATCCACGCCGAAGAACATGGGCGGCACCAGCATCGGCATCCTCTTCGGCGCGCAGGCCCTCGGCGCCTCGATCGCCCCCTTGATCGGCGGCGTCATCGCCGACCGCTACGGGCTCATCACGACTTTCTGGTTCCTCGCCGCGACGATCGTGGTGGCCAACCTCTTCATCCTCGCGATGCCGAGGGAAGAGCGCCCGGCGTGACGCCACGGCGCTGGTTGAAGAGCACCTCCAACCGCACTTTCATCGTCTGGCCCCTGGCGCTCCTCGCGGCCGAGGCGCTGCTTCAGCAGGGCGTGCCCGTCGTCCAGTGGTGGGCGCTCCCGATCCTCGCGTGGGGATATCTCCAGTACCGCCTGGTCGGCAACTACCGCACGAAGCTGGGTGGCGGTGGCCCGGGCGTCTCGATTCCCCCCGACAGCATCGTGGAGCAGGGGATCTATCGCTGGGTTCGCAATCCGATGTACCTGGGCCATCTCATCTTCCTCGGGGGGCTCGCATTGCTGCTCGGCTCGTGGATCGCGGCGGCGGTATTCGCGTTCCACGTCGCCTGGTTCCACGCGCGCGTACGCGAGGATGAGCGCCACCTCGGGAGGCTCTTCGGCGAGCCGTACCGCGACTATTGCCGACGCGTGAAGCGTTGGGTGCCGGGCGTGCTTTGAGGGCACCTAGCCGGGAAGGAAATCGAGCAGCAGCGCGCCGAATTTCCCGGGATTCTCTACCGCGGAAAGATGCGCGGCGCCAGGAATCACCGCCATTCGCGCGCCCGGGATCTTCGTCGCCAACGCGTCGGACATCGCCGGCGGGGTGCCGGCATCCTTCTCGCCCGCGATCACCAGCGTCGGCGCCTTGATGCCCGCGAGCCGCGAAGTGAAATCGAGGTCGCGGATCGCGTCGCAGCAGCCGGCGTAGCCCTGCGGATTGCTCTCCAGGAAGCGCGTGCGCACGCGCGCCACCACGTCGGCATGGCGCTCGCGGAAATCGTCGGAGAAGTAGCGCGTCATCGCGACGTCGGTGATCGCCGCCATGCCGCCTTCCTCCACCGCCTTGGCGCGCGCCTCCCACATCTTGGGTCCGTCGGCGCCGTAGGAGCTGGTGGTGTTGGCGAGCACGAGATGGCCGAGGCGGCTTGCGTGGTCGAGCGCGAAGGCCTGGCCGATCATCCCGCCCATCGACAGGCCCACCCAGTGCGCGCGCTCGACACGAAGGCGGTCGAGGGCGCCCGCGACGTCGCCGGCTAGCTGCCCCAGGGCATAGGGCCGCGGCGGCGCCGGGCTCGCGCCATGGCCGCGCACGTCGACGCGAATCACGCGAAAGCGCTCCGCGAGCATCGGCGCCACGTCGTCCCACATGCGCATGTCGCAGCCGATGGCGTGCACCAGCACCACCGCGTCGCCGCGGCCCTCCTCGGCGACGTGCAGCCGCACCGGCGTCATTTCCTCTTCTTGCCCGTGCCGGAGATCTCGTCCATCACCGCGCGCGCTTCCTTGAACGCGTGGTTGGCAGCGGGAATGCCGCAGTAGATGGTCGCCTGCAGCAGCAATTCCTTGATGTCGTCCGCGGAGAGGTCGCCCGATTGCAAGGCGGCGCGCACGTGCAGCGTGTATTCCTCCCAGCGGCCGAGGGCGACCATCGTGGTGATCACCAGCATGCGGCGCGTCCTGTGGTCCAGGCCCTTGCGGTTCCAGATCTCGTCCCACGCGTAGCGCGTGATGAGCTCCTGGAACTCCGCGTTGAAGGAGGTCTTGCCGCGTTCGGCACGGTCGACCCACTCGTCGCCCAGGACTTTGCGGCGCGTCTTCATGCCCTTCTCGTACGCGGTCTTCGCCATCGTCAGTGCCTCGAAATCAGGATAGGTAGGGGGCGAGGGTTGCGAGGAGCTCGTCGACCGCGGGCTGCAGCGCGTCGACGTTGGCGCCGCCGGGTTCCCCGTACGCCGCGAGGTTTTCCTTCATGCGCGCGGAGTTGACCACCAGCGAGGCGCCGATGGTGCCGAGGAAATCGAGGCTCGTGCCCAGCACGGCGGCAATCTCGGGGACGACCGCGATTTCCGCCTGCCAGCCGCCCAGCGCGCGCTCGTGCTCGACGATGCCGGCGGCGTGCAGCGTGGCCAGGAGCCCGGGCATGCGGATCGCGGCAGCGAGCCCGTGGGCGCAGGCAACGGGGTTGCGCTTGTGCGGCATCGAGCTGGAGACGCCGACTCCAGCGCGGGGAAGCGATTCCAGCATCTCGCCAACTTCGGGCTGCGCGAGGAGCGACACGTCGCGCGCGATCTTGCCGGCGGTGAGCACGACCTGGCCCACGCGATCGAGGAGGTCGATCCATGCGTTGCGGTGCACATGCCATGTGGGGGCGTCGGCCAGGCCCAGCCGCGTCGCGATGCGATGGCGCACCGCGGGCCCCTTGGCGCCGAGCGACTCGAGCGCGCCCACCGGGCCGCCAAACTGCACCGCGAGCCCGAGCGCCTGCGCTTCGGCGAGGCGCTCGCGGTCGTGCGCGAGGGCCAGCGCCCAGCGCCCGATCTTGAGGCCCGCGGTGATCGGCAGCGCCGGCTGCATCAGCGTGCGCCCCATCATGGGTTTCGCGCGGTATTCGACGGCGCGCCGGGCGAGGGCGCGCACAATCGCTTCGAGGTCGCGGTCGGCTTCCTCGAGGCAGGCCTTGAGGCACAGCGCCATGGCGGTGTCGATCACGTCCTGGCTGGTCGCGCCGTAGTGGACGTGCGCAGTGGCGGCCTGCGACTTGAGCGAGACTTCGGCGAGGAGGGCGGTGACCAGCGGCACGGCGATCGTGGCGGAGCGTTTCGCATCGCGCACCAGGCCTTCGACGTCGATCTCGACCGCCTTGCACGCGGCGACGATGGCCGTGGCGCTGGTCGCGGGGATCACGCCCTCGGCGGCCTGGGCCTCGGCGAGCGCCGACTCGAAGGCGAGCATGGCGCGCAGGAAAGCGGGCGCCTCGAAGGCCACCTCGAAGGAAGGACGCGCGAGCGTGCGTGCGGGGAGGTTCCCGGCCATCGCGCTAGAACGCGAAGAAGACGGTTTCGCCTTCGCCCTGCAGCCGAATGTCCCAGCGATATTCGCCCGCGCCGGCAGGGGCCGCGACGAGTGTCGCCAGGCGCGGCGACGACGCGATCGGCGCGAGCGCCGGTTCCGCGCGTACCTTCTCCACGGTCGCGAGGTAGGCGCGAGTGCGCAGCGGCTTCAGCAGGCCGCGCGCGAAGATCGCGACATCGATCGAGGGCGCGGCGCCGCCCGGCATCGACGTCTCGATGCGATAGGTGCCGTCCTTCGCGGTTTCGACGCGCCCGAATCCATGGGGATTCGCCGAGCCCTTCGCGCAAGCCGGCGTCTTGCCCTGCGCGGAGTGTTGCCACGTCTCCACCAGCGCGTCGCCCACGGGATCGCCGGCGCCATCGAAAATGCGCCCGGTGAGGACGATCCTGTCTCCCGGCTCGGCGAACGCCACCTTGCCGCTGTCGGGCCAGCGCAGCGCCAGGTGGAAAAACGGGCCGATGGTTTGCGAGGGCGTGCGCAGCGCCATATCAGATCCCCATCGGCGTCGACTTCGCGCCGGCAAGCACGATGTCGAACTCGTATCCGAGCGCCACGTTCTCGATGCCTTCCTCGAGCACGAGCTTGCAGATCATGCGCTGCCTCACGGCCGCTTCGGGAACGCTGTTGTACACGGGATCGATGTCGAGCATCGGGTCGCCGGGAAAGTACATCTGCGTGATGAGGCGCTGCACCGGCGCGTTTCCCAGCAGCGAGAAGTGGATGTGCTGCGGGCGCCACGCGAACCTGTGGTTGCCCCACGGATAGGAGCCGGGTTTCACAGTGATGAAACGATAGCGCCCTTCGGAGTCGGTGAGCGTACGGCCGATGCCGTGAAAGTTGGGGTCGAGCGGCGCGTCGTGCTGGTCGCCGGGGTGGTGGTAACGCCCCGAGGCATTCGCCTGCCAGATCTCCACGAGCGAGTCGCGGATCGGGCGGGCGTCGGCGTCCAGGAGGCGGCCCACGAGGATCATCTTCTCCCCGAGCGGCGCGGATTTGCCCTGCACGGTGAGGTCGTTTTCCGTGTCGCGCACGAAGCCGCGCGGCACCAGCGGGCCCGGCACGTCGAGGGCACCCTGCGCGAGCTCGACGAGCGGCTCCATGGGCGAGCGCAGCACCGTGCTGCGATACCCGGGGTAGAGATACGGCGGATCCAGGGGCGAGGCCATGTCATTCATGGCGCTTCAGCCTCCCAGCGCCGCGATCATCGCCGGCACGTAGCTCTCGTCGGAAACGATCACCAGCATCTCGACTCCTTCGCGCAGCGTCTTCAGCGTCTGGTCCTCGGCCTCGGCGCGGAAGTCGGCTTCCTGCGGCACGATGTAGAGCGCGGTGACCGGATGCTTGTGCCTATGCGCGATGCCGCTCACCACCGGCGCCAGGCCGACGTCGTCGCCCTGGCACGCGACGATGAAGATCATGTCCGAGTCCGCGAGGTCGCGCTGCAGGTCGCCGCCGCCCGCCTGGATCGCGGCGATGGCGTCGCCGCCGGTGGCGCTCTTCGCGAACACGTGGACGTCGAGCTGCGCGAGGTCTTCGTCCTTCATGTTGCGGGCGATCGCCGCGCCTCCATCGCCGATGCCCACGAGCGCGATGGAGCGCGGCCTGGAGTTCGGATCCTGGATGCGCCCCGGAAGGCCGAAGGAAGGGCGGTCGCGGTCGAGGGTTTCTGTCATGCCCTTCCTTTCTTGCCGCGCGCGGCGAGGAGCCGGTCGAGGCGTGGATAGACGCGGCGCGCGTTGCCTTCGAAGATCCTGTAGCGGTCCTCGTCGCTCAATGCCTTCACCTGGTCCACGTAACGCTTGGTGTCGTCGAAGTGAAAGCCCGTCTCCGGATCGATCCCCTTCACCGCGCCCACCATCTCCGAGGCGAACAGGATGTTGGCGGCGGGAATCACTTTCGTCATGAGCTCGATGCCCGGGTAATGATAGACGCAGGTGTCGAAGAACACGTTCTTCAGCAGGTGCTCGGTGAGCAGCGGCTTCTTCATGTCCTGGGCGAGCCCCCGGTAGCGTCCCCAGTGGAACGGCACCGCGCCGCCGCCATGGGGGATCACGAACTTCAGCTCGGGAAAATCCTTGAACAGGTCGCCCTGCAGGAGCTGCATGAAAGCCGTCGTGTCCCCGTTCAGGTAATGCGCGCCCGTGTGGTGAACCGCGGGGTTGCAGGACGACGTCACGTGGATCATCGCCGGCACCTCGAGCTCGACCATCTTCTCGTAGATCGGATACCAGTACCGGTCGGTGAGGGGCGGCGATTTCCAGTATCCGCCCGAGGGATCGGGGTTCAGGTTCACGCCGACGAAGCCGAGCTCGCCCACGAGCCGCGTGAGCTCGGGAATGCAACGCTCGATGGGCGCTTCCGGAAATTGCGGGAGCTGGCCCACGGGCGCGAAATTGTCGGGGAGCAGCGTGCAGATGCGGTGGATCAAGTCGTTGCTCATGCGCGACCAGACCTGGCCCACTTCTTCGTTGCCCACGTGGTGGCCCATGCCCGAAGCGCGCGGCGAGAACACCGTGAGGTCGCTGCCGCGGTCCTTCTGGAACCTGAGCTGCGGCTCCACCGATTTCACCAGCATCTCGTCGGTGATGCCAAGGTCGGTGGACGCGGGCTTGCGCAGGGCGTCGGCGAGGCCGGCGAGCTGCTTGTCGCGGAAAGTGAGCAGCGCCTGCGGCTCGGTGGTGTAGTGGCCGTGGATGTCGATGATCATGGGGAGGCGGCGCCTTCGAGGAATTGAAGAACACGCGCCGGCGCGTTGGACTCGGTCTGCTCGGCGGTGGGAACGTCCCAGTACTCGGAGGCGGGAATGCATTCCTCGAGATAACGCGCCGCCGAGGTAGCGTGGGATTCGTCGCGGCCGGGCACGACGAGCGCGGGAATGTCGAGGCGCAGCAGCTCTTCGGGCTCCGCGCCGGGAGAGGTGTCGCGATCGAGGAGGGCGCGCGACATGCCGGCCACCACGAGCTTGTACTTCTCGACGTCGTGCTTCGCATAGTCGCGGGCGAACGCGCTGTCGTGGCGAATCACCGAAGCCCACGGCCCGCCGCGCGGATCGGCGCCGAAGGGCTTCCCGTCCTTCCTGACGAGATCAACCACCGCCTGCAATCCCTGCTGCTGCACGAAGGCCAGATGCTCGGCGAAGCGCTGCTGGCCCTTGATGCGGTATTTCGCGCCGCCCACCGGCCACCACAGGATCATGCTGATCACCGATTGCGGATGCGCCGCGGCGAAGGCCATCGCGACACTGCATCCCATGCAGCCGCCGATCAAGTGCGCGCGCTCGACCTGGAGGTGCCTGAGCAACCCCTTGCCCTGCGCGACGAAGCTCTGCCAAGTGATGCTTTCCACGCGCCCGCCCGACTGGCCGGTCTCGCGCCGGTCGTAGGCGATGCACATGAATTTCCTCGGCAGGTGCTCGAGCAGCTTCACCCGGGCGTAGACGCCGAGCGTGGACCATTTCTCGACGGTGGCGTCGAATCCGCCGGGCGAGAACATGAGCAGCGGCGGCCCCGAGCCGATCACCTCGTAGCGCGTGGAAATGCCGTCGATGGTCGCGGTGGCCATGCGGTTACGCGCCCTTCACCGGGATGCCGCCCCTGATCTGGCGCGAGTTGCGCACGTCCTCGGCGAAGGCGCTGATGGCGTCCAGCGTGATCTGCGCGACGTTGGCGTAGGTATCCGGCTTCGCGTCGATTGCGCTCGCCGCGTAGCCGATGGCGGCGTGCGCCATGCGCATGCGCCCATCGAGCCACGGGCCGCCGCCCAATCCGCCGAGCACCGGCACCTTGACCGCGGCGACGACCGCGGCGCCCGCGACCGGACCCGAGCTGGTGAAATCGATCAGCTTCGCGCCCGCCGCTTCGAGGCGCCGGGCCTCGTCCGCCAACCGCGGCGCCATCGCGTCGGGGACCTGCACCGCGCCGCCGAGGAGCTTTGCGTGGTCGACCCCGTAGCGCTGCGCGTTGCCCTGCGTTATGCCCATCTGCGCGAACACCGCAATGCCGGCGTCGGAGATCGCCTCGACCGCCTCGGGAAACTGCGCCGCGTCGTCGAGCTTCACCATATCGGCGCCTTCCCGCATGAGGCGCCGCGCGGCCGCGAGCGCGACTTGGGTGCCCTGCTGCAGCGGGCCGTAGGGAAAGTCGCAGCTGAGGAGCGCGTGCTTCACGCCGCGGCGTACCGCGCGGCAACAAAGGACCATCTCGTCCAGCGTCATCTCCTCGGGATCGGTGCGTCCCCACAGGTTCATGCCCACGGAGTCGCCGACCGATACCAGGTCCACCCCGGCGCGATCGACGATCTTCGCGATCTGGTAGTCCCACGCCACGACGCCCACGATCTTGCGGGCGTCGAGCTTCATCCGCTGCATCGCGGCCAGAGTGATTCTCTCCATCATTCCCAGGCGCGGTTGTCGACCGTGTTCTCGAACGTCGCGCCGGGCACCGTCATGTTCCAGCCCACCGTCCAGTTGTACGTGTCCTCCCAGCGCTCGCGCGTGTAGGGCTGCGGCGGCGCGTTGAGGAGACGCCAGGTCTGGAACTCGCGCGGCTCGAGGAGCCCGCCGGTCTCCGCGACCAGGTACTTCACGTAAGGGGTCGGATCCTTCTCGAGCAATTCGCAGGCGCGCGCCTGGGCGCGGAACATCGCGGCGAGGGTCTTGCCGTCGAGGTCGTCGCCCGCCGCCTCGCTGCGCGTCGAATGCGACTCCACCAGGATGCGCAGCCCCAGCTTCTGCGCGTAGCTGATCCAGGGCTCCATGAGGCTCACCGCGCCCACCTTGCCCGCGCGCAGCGCCTCGATGCGCTTGGGCATCGAGCCGGCGGTGGTGGTCTTGATGTGCTCCTTGGGAAGGAAACCCTCCATGATCTTGAGGGTGGTGAAGTGCGAGCCGTTGTTGGGCGTGACCGCGATCGGCACGTTCTTCAGCATCTCGGGCTCGTACGCCTTCGAATCGCGCGCGACCACGATCGCGAACGACGACATCGCCGCGCCCAGCGCCACGATCTTGCGCGGGCGCAGCCCCTCGGTGCTGGCCTCGACCGCACGCTTCATGATCCCCCACTCGCACATGCGGTAGGTGTCGATGCCGCCCTCGTTGTAGGTGCTATCGAGCGGGCGGTCGAAGATCGAGTCGAACTTCACGAAGTGCTGCGTGGTCACCTGCGCCATGCCGGGCGTGGTGACG
>JANLXC010000129.1:0-4788 GCA_031364925.1 Burkholderiales bacterium
TCTTCGATTTCGATTCCTCGCGTCACGCCTTCTCGGTGCAGGACGCGATGCGCATGGTCGCCCACCAGAAGGAAGGCGTGATCGTGCTGCTGCGCCGCGCCGAGCCCGCCTCCGAGATCCTCGAGCGCCTCGACGAGGCCAGGTCGCGCCGCGGCGCCAATCGCAAGTGGGATCCGCGCCTGCACGGCATCGGCGCGCAGATCCTCAAGGATTTGGGCGTGGGCAAGATGCGTGTACTGGCCCGGCCCAAGCGCATCCCCAGCATGTCCGGCTTCGGCCTCGAGGTCGTGGAGTACGTTTCGCCCGATGACGCGAAGGCGATCAAGGCCGCCGTATGAGGAGCGCGACCATTCCCGTCACCCGCGGCGAGGGCCTGCACGTCGGCATCGTCTGGAGCCGATTCAACGAGGAGATCGTGCGCGAGCTCCTCACCGCGTGCGACAAGCAGCTGGTGGAGCTGGGAGTCGCGGCGGAGAATATCGACGTCGTGAGCGTTCCCGGCGCGCTCGAGATCCCGCTCGCGCTGCAGGCGTTGGCGCTCGAGCGGCGCGGCTTCGCCGCGCGGCGCTACGATGCCCTCGTGGCGCTGGGCGCCGTGGTGCGCGGCGAGACTTACCATTTCGAGGTCGTCTCCAACGAGAGCGCGCGCGGCATCCTCGACGTGCAGCTCGAGACGGGGGTTCCGATCGCCAACGGCGTGCTCACCTCCGACACCGAGGAGCAGGCGCGCGCGCGAGCCGCGGTGAAGGGTGCCGAAGCCGCGCGCGTCGCGGTGGAGATGGCGAACACGCTGCGGGCGATCTCCGGATGAAGCCCACGCGCAGGAACTCGCGCGAATTCGCCCTGCAGGGCCTCTACCAATGGATCTACACCGGGGCGAGCCCCCGGCAAATACTCAATAACCTGGCGGAGATGGAGGGTTTCGCGGGCGCGGACCGCGAGTTCCTCGAGGCCGAGCTGCACGGCGCCATCGCCGAGGCCGATTCGCTGCAGGCGCTCCTCGCGCCTTTCGTCGACCGCAAGTGGGCCGAGATGAGCCCGATCGAGCGCGCCATCCTCCTCATCGGCGCATGGGAGATGGTGCACCAGCCGGAAATCCCCTATCGCGTCACCATCAACGAGGCGATCGAGCTGGGGAAACGTTTTGGCGGCACCGACGGTCATAAATACGTCAACGGCGTGCTGGATCGTCTCGCAGGAGAGGTGAGGGCGTCCGAAGTCGCCACGCCTCGCGCGCCGCGGCCCCGCAAGGCCGAAGGCGGAGCCAAGTCAAACGAAAAGAAAGCGCAAGAATGATTCAAAGCAGCCCCGAATTCGATCTCATCGCCCGCCATTTCACCCGTCCCGCCGCCAACGCGGTGCTGGGCGTCGGCGACGATGCCGCGCTGGTGGATGTGAGCAACGGCATGGACCTCGCGGTCTCCACCGACACGATGGTGTCCGGCACGCACTTCTTCCCGGACGTCGATCCCGAGAACCTCGGCCACAAGGCGCTCGCGGTGAACCTCTCGGACATGGCGGCGATGGGCGCGATGCCGTACTGGGCGATGCTGGCGCTCACGCTGCCCACGGTCGACCACGCCTGGCTCGAGGCCTTCGCCAAGGGTTTCTACGACCTGGCCGCCGAGTTCAACGTCTCGCTCATCGGGGGCGACACGACGCGCGGCCCGCTCACGCTTACCGTCACCATCATGGGCGAGGTTCCGGCGGGCGCGGCGCTTCGCAGGAACGGCGCCAAGGCGGGCAACGACGTATGGGTCTCGGGCAACATCGGCGATGCGGCGCTCGCGGTGGCGCACCGCCACGGCAAGGTGGTCCTCAACGAGGAGGATTATCGCGAGGCGGTGATGCGCCTCTACGAGCCCACGCCGCGCGTGGCGCTGGGCCAGGCGCTGCGCGGCATGGCGACCGCCGCGATCGACATCTCCGACGGCCTTCTCTCGGACCTCGGGCACATCTGCCGCCTCTCGGGAGTCGGCGCCACCGTGGACCTCGCCTCCATCCCGGTGTCGGCGATCGGCGAGCGTCATTCTCACGACGGACCCGGACTCACCGCCATCGTCGCGGGCGGCGACGACTACGAGCTGTGCTTCACCGCGCCGGCCAACGCGCGCGAGAGCATCGCGGACCTGACCGAGGTGCTCAACATCCCACTTAGCCGCATCGGCCAGATCAAGCGCGGCAAGGGCGTGAGCCTGCATGCCGACGGCAAGCCCGTGAAGATCGATGGCCGCGGATACGACCACTTCTCGGGCTCCTGACGCGCGTTTCCTGCTCGCCCATCCCGCGCACTTCATCGCACTGGGATTCGGGGCGGGGCTGGCTCCCAGGGCGCCGGGCACCTTCGGAACGCTCGTCGCCTTTCCGCTCTACTGGGCGCTGGCCATGGCGCTGCCCGCGCTCGCCATCGCCTTCGTCGCGATCCCGCTTTTCTTCGTGGGCGTATGGGCCTGCGAGCGCACCGGCCGCGACCTGGGCGTATCGGACCACGGCTCGATGGTGTGGGACGAGATCGTCGCGTTCCTGCCGCTGCTCGCGATCTCCTCGCAGGATTGGCGCCTGCAACTCTTCGCCTTCGCGCTCTTTCGCCTCTTCGACATCTGGAAGCCTTTTCCCATCCGCGAGCTCGAACGCCGCGTGAAAGGCGGCCTCGGCGTCATGGTCGACGATGTCGTCGCCGCGTTCTACGCCTATGCCGTGTTCGTGCTCGCGATCATTGTCGCCTACAAGATCCTGGGAGTGGAAGCTTGAAGGACTGGCCTTACCCGCGCATCTTCGCGCACCGCGGCGGCGGCAGCCTCGCACCCGAGAACACGCTTGCCGCGATCCGCACCGGGCAATCGCTCGGTTTCGGGGCTCACGAGTTCGACGTGAAGCTCTCGCGCGACGCCGTCTCGATGTTGCTGCACGATGCGACGCTCGAGCGCACCACCTCCGGCAAGGGACGCGCCGCCGACCACGACTGGGCCGATCTCGCGAAGCTCGACGCGGGCGCGTGGCACTCGGCGCCGTTTCGCGGAGAGAAGCTCGCCACCTTCGAAGAGGCTGCCAAGCTGCTGCGCTCCAGGGGCACGCTCGCCAACGTAGAGATCAAGCCTACGCCCGGTTCCGAGGTGGAGACTGGCAGGCAGGTGGCGCTCGACGCGGCACGGCTGTGGGCCGGTGCGAGCGTGCCGCCCCTGTTGTCGTCCTTTTCCTTCGAGGCGCTGATGGCGGCGAAGGACGCGGCGCCGTCGTTGCCGCGTGGGTGGCTCGCCAAGGCGCTCACCCGGGACGACTGGCCGCGCCTGAAGTTGTTGGACGCCGTCTCCTTCCACACCGACCATCGCATGCTCGCGCTGGCCGACATTGCGCGCCTGCACGACAAGGGTTACCGCGTGATGGTCTACACGGTGAACGATGTCGCCGCCGCGGAAAAGCTTTTGGAGTCGGGGGTGGACGGGCTATTCACCGACAACCTGGCAGAGTTCGCGCGCCGCTTTCCCGAGGCGATCGTGGAATAATCGGGCACCATCGGCGTTTACGGCACAGGGGGACTTCGATGTATCGGAAGCTGCTTCGAGCCTGCGTGTTCGCGGTCCTGGGTGCCGCGTGCCCGTGGGTACAGGCAGCGTTCCACCTGTGGAAAATCGCCGAGATCTATTCAGGCGCGGGTGGCGCGGTGCAGTTCATCGAGCTTTCGACGACGGTCGGCGGCCAGCAGTTCATCGCCGGGCACACCATCACCATCACGCAGGGGACCTCGACCCGCTCGTTCACTTTTTCCACGAATCTCCCGGGGAATTCGGCCAACAAAAGCTTTCTCATCGGCACGCAGTCGTTCGCGGCGCTGAACATCGTAGCCCCCGATTACATCGTTCCCGACAACTTCCTTTTCCTTCCAGGCGGAGTTGCCGATTTCGCGGGCGTGGACACCTTCGCCTATTCCTTGAATCCGACCGGTGGAGGCGTTTCGAGTGGTGGAGCCAGTTCCGTCTTCGGCACTCCAACCAACTTCGCGGGCCAGACCGGCTCCATTCCCGCCGCCACGCCCGGGGCGCCGACGCTCGTCTCCGCGGTCCCAGGCAACACTCAGGCGACAATTTCCTTTTTTCCGCCCGGATCCTTCGGGGCGAGCGCAATCACGGGCTATCGTGTGACGTGCAATCCCGGGGCCGTCATCGCGAACGGCTCCGCGTCGCCGATCACCGTGGCCGGGCTGACGAACGCAATTCCGTATTCGTGCTCCGTCGTCGCGTTCAACTCCGCGGGTGCGGGACCGCCATCTTCGCCGGTCTCGGTCACGCCCGTGGGCGCGTCGGCCGTCGGGACCGCGAGCGGCCCGAGCGCCACCGGAACGGGCATCATCACCGCATCCTTCAGCGGGGGAGGTGCGGGATGCACTTTCGCCTCCTCGCAATTCATCGCGGTAGAGGGGAGCGCAGCCAGCCCGCCTGCGGGAAGCGCGCCCGCGGGGGTAGTTTTTCCGCAAGGCCTCTTCGCGTTCTCGCTCACCGGATGCACGCCCGCCTCAGCCATCACGATGACGGTCGTGTATCCGACGCCGCTGCCGCCGGGGACGCAATATTGGAAGTACGGCCCCACCGCCGCTCAGCCGTCGCCGCACTGGTACACGCTCCCGGCGACCCTCGCCGGCAACATCGCGAGCTTCATCATCGCCGATGGTGGGCTGGGAGACGACGACCTCGCGGCCAACGGCGTCATCGTGGACCAGGGCGGGCCGGGCGCGCCGCTCCCGCCGGGCGTCGGCGCAACGATCCCGACACTCGACGAATGGGCGCTCATCAT
>JANLXC010000143.1:0-8642 GCA_031364925.1 Burkholderiales bacterium
CACCTCGAGCGCCTCGGCGTGAAGGCGCGCAACCGCCCCTTCCCCGACCATCACGCGTTCCAGCCCGCCGAGATGAAGCTCGCGGGGGCGGAGCTCGTCGTCATGACCGAAAAGGATGCCGTAAAATGCGCGGCATTCGCCGATGCGCGCATGTGGTTCCTGCGCATCGAGGCGATCCTCGCCCCCGAGTTCGACGATTTCCTGCTCGCGCGCCTCGCCATGGCGCGCCGGAGAGCCGATGGACCCCAAGCTGCTTGAAATCCTGGTGTGCCCGATCTGCAAGGGCCCGCTCGCCTGGAAGAAGGACGCGCAGGAATTCATCTGCAAGGCCGACCGCCTCGCGTTCCCGGTGAAGAAGGGCATCCCGGTGATGCTCGAGGAGGACGCGCGCACGCTCGGTCCCGAAGAGGAGCCCTAGCTGGAACGGCTCGCTTTCCGGGTGCTGATCCCGGCGCGCATGCGCTCCACGCGCCTGCCGGGCAAGATGCTCGCCGACATCGCCGGCAAGCCCCTGGTGGCCTGGGTCGCGCAGCGCGCGCAGGAAAGTGGAGCCGACGAGGTGATCGTCGCCACCGACCACCACGAGATCGCCGATGCCGTCGCAGCGCACGGCATCAAGGTCTGCACCACCGCGACCACCCACGAGACCGGCACCGACCGGCTCGCCGAGGCGGTGCAGCTCCTCGCGCTCGCGCCCGACGAGATCGTGGTCAACGTGCAGGGCGACGAGCCCCTCATCGACCCGAAGCTCATCCGCAAGGTCGCGGGCGAGCTCGCGCTGCGACCCAACGCGTCGATCGCCACCGCGGTCCATCCGATCACGTCGGCCGCGACCTTCTTCGATCCCAATGTCGTGAAAGTCGTGATCGATACCGACGGCTACGCGCAGTACTTCTCGCGCGCGCCGATTCCCTACGCGCGCGACGCCTTCGCGCGCGACTGCACGGCGCTTCCCGAGGGCTTCCCGGCCTACCGCCACATCGGCATTTACGCCTATCGCGTGCGCTTCCTGCGGGAATACGCCTCGCTCTCGCCGACCGGCGCCGAGCGCTTCGAGGCCCTCGAGCAGTTGCGCGCGCTCGGCCACGGTCATCGCATCGCGGTGGCGTTCTGGAACGACGCGATGGAAGCGGGGGTCGACACGCACGAGGACCTCGAGAGGGTTCGCCGGAAGCTGGGCCACGTATAATCCGGGTTCACAAAAATCGACCCTCGGAGGGTTGCCCGATGCGCCTGATCTTGCTGGGTGGACCCGGTGCCGGGAAAGGCACCCAGGCGGCCTTCATCACGCAGAAATACGGGATCCCGCAGATCTCCACCGGCGACATGCTGCGCGCCGCGGTGAAGGCGGGCACGCCGCTCGGCCTCGCCGCGAAGCAGGTGATGGATCGCGGCGACCTGGTCTCCGACGAGATCATCATCGGGCTCGTGAAGGAGCGCATCAAGGCCCCCGACTGCGCCAAGGGCTTTCTCTTCGATGGCTTCCCGCGCACCATCCCGCAGGCCGAGGCGATGAAGAATTCCGGCGTGCGCCTCGAGCACGTCGTCGATGTCTCGGTGCCCGACGCGGTCATCGTCGAGCGCATGTCGGGGCGCCGCGTGCACCTTCCCTCCGGGCGCACCTACCACCTGAAGTACAACCCGCCGAAGAACGACATGAAGGACGACGTCACCGGCGAGCCCCTGGTGCAGCGCGAGGACGACAAGGAAGAGACCGTGAAGAAGCGCCTCGCGGTCTACCACGAGCAGACCGAGCCGCTCATCGAGTACTACAAGAAGTGGAACGAGACGGGCGACGCCAAGGCGCCGAAATACCACCGGGTCGACGGCACCCGCAAGGTCGAAGAGGTTCGCGAGCGCATCTTCGCAGAGCTCGGATAAGACCCATGCCCCGCAATGCCTTCTATGCCCAGTCGGGCGGAGTGACCGCCGTCATCAACGCGAGCGCCGCCGGCGTGATCGAGACGGCGCGCAGGCACGGCAAGCAGATCGGCAAGGTCTACGCGGGCAGGAACGGCATCATCGGCGCGCTGACCGAGGACCTGATCGACACCAGCAAGGAGCCGATCGCAAACATCCGCGCGCTGGTGAACACTCCCGGCGGCGCCTTCGGCTCGGCGCGCTACAAGCTGAAAGGCGTGGAGAAGGGCGGCCACGAGTACGAGCGCCTGATCGAGGTCTTCAAGGCGCACGATATCGGCTACTTCTTCTACAACGGCGGCAACGATTCCGCCGACACCTGCCTCAAGGTCTCGCAGATCAGCGCGAAGTTGGGCTATCCCATCGTCGCGGTGCACGTGCCCAAGACGGTGGACAACGACCTGCCGATCACCGATACCTGCCCGGGCTTCGGTTCGGTCGCCAAGTACGTCGCCACCAGCATGATGGAGGCGGTGCTCGACGTGGAGTCGATGGCGAAGACCTCGACCAAGGTTTTCATCCTCGAGGTGATGGGCCGGCACGCCGGCTGGATCACCGCGGCAACCGGCCTCGCGCAGAGGAAGGCCGGCCAAGGGCCGCACATCCTCCTTTTTCCGGAGATTCCGTTCGACGAGGCTGCGTTCCTGGCTCGCGTCGATGCGGTGGTGAAGCAATACGGGTACTGCGCGGTCGGTGCGTCCGAAGGCATCCACGACAAGGACGGCAGGTTTCTCTCGGAAACCGGCCTGAAGGACGCGTTCGGCCACTCGCAGCTGGGCGGGGTCGCGCCGATGCTCGCGGGCCTCGTGCAATCGCAATTGAAGTACAAGCAGCACTGGGCGGTGGCCGATTACCTGCAGCGCTCCGCGCGCCATATCGCCTCGAAGACCGACCTCGAGCAGTCCTACGCGGTGGGCAAGGCCGCGGTGGAATTCGCGGCGAAGGGGATGAGCGGCGTGATGCCCACCATCGTGCGCACCTCGGGCAAGCCCTACCGCTGGAAGATCGGCGTGGCGAAGTTGACCGACGTCGCCAACGTGGAGAAGAAGATGCCGCGCGATTTCATCACCGCCGACGGCTTCCACATCACCACGAAGTGCCGCAACTATCTGCAACCGCTCGTCTCGGGGGAGGCCTACCCCCCGTTCGAGAACGGATTGCCGAAGTACGTACGGCTGAAGAACGTGGCCGTGCGCAAGAAGACACGCAGCGATTTCAAGCTGTGACGACGTAGTCGAACGCACTCAAAAAACCTGGGAGAAGCAGATGTTGAACAACGCAATACTCATTTCGCTGGTATGCGGCGTGATCGCCCTGCTGTACGGCGGTTTCACCGCGGCCTGGATCATTCGCCAGCCCGACGGCAACGACCGCATGCGCGAGATCGCGGCCGCCATCCAGACCGGCGCCAAGGCCTACCTCAATCGACAGTACGCGACGATCGGCGTGGTGGGCGTGATCCTCTTCATCGTGCTCGGCTTCGTCCCCGGCCTGGGCTGGGTCACGGCGTGCGGTTTCGCCATCGGCGCCATCGCCTCGGGCGCGGCGGGCTACATCGGCATGAACGTCTCGGTGCGCGCCAACGTGCGCACCGCGGAAGCTGCGCGGCGCGGCATCGGCCCGGCGCTCGACATTGCGTTCAAGGGCGGCGCCATCACCGGCCTCCTCGTGGTCGGCCTCGGCCTCATCGCGGTGGCGGGATTCTTCATGTACCTGCTGGGCTCGTCGCCGCATGACGCGAAGATGAGCGAGATCGTAAAGCCCCTCATCGGGCTGGCCTTCGGCTCGTCCCTCATCTCGATCTTCGCGCGCCTGGGCGGCGGCATCTTCACCAAGGGCGCCGACGTGGGCGCCGACCTGGTCGGAAAAGTCGAAGCCGGCATTCCCGAGGACGATCCGCGCAACCCGGCGGTGATCGCCGACAACGTGGGCGACAACGTCGGCGACTGCGCCGGCATGGCCGCAGACCTCTTCGAGACCTACGCGGTGACGATCATCGCCACCATGGTCCTGGCCGCACTCCTCTTCCCGAGCCCGGCCACGGTCGGCAACGCGGTGAGCTATCCGCTGGTGCTGGGCGCGGTTTCGATCATCGCTTCCATCGTCGGCTGCTTCTTCGTGAAGACGGCGCAGGGCGGCAAGATCATGAACGCGCTCTACCGCGGCCTCGCGGTGGCGGGCATCCTCTCGCTCATCGCGTTCTACTTCGTCACCGACTGGATGATGCGCGACGTGGCCGGCGGCTCCGGGCAGTTCACGGTGCTGCGCCTCTGGGGCACCTGCGTCGTGGGCCTGGCGCTCACCGGGCTGATGGTGTTCATCACCGAGTACTACACCGGCACCGATTTCCCGCCGGTGAAGCACGTGGCGGAAGCCTCCACCAAGGGGCATGCGACCAACATCATCGCGGGCATCGGCGTCTCGATGCGCTCGACGGCGTGGCCGGTGCTGTCCGTGTGCGCGGCAATCTGGGCGTCGTACTCGCTCGCGGGCCTGTTCGGCATCGCGATCGCGGCTACCTCGATGCTGTCGATGGCGGGGATCATCGTGGCGCTCGACGCCTACGGCCCGATCACCGACAACGCGGGCGGCATCGCCGAGATGGCGGAGCTGCCGAAGGAAGTGCGCAACGTGACCGACCCGCTCGACGCGGTGGGCAACACGACGAAGGCCGTCACCAAGGGCTACGCGATCGGCTCCGCCGGCCTCGCCGCGTTGGTGCTCTTCGCCGACTACACCCACAAGCTCGAGGAAGCGGGACGCCACATCACGTTCGACCTGTCGAACCCGGCGGTCATCATCGGCCTGTTCATCGGCGGCCTGATCCCGTACCTCTTCGGCGCGATGGCGATGGAAGCCGTGGGGCGCTGCGCGGGGTTCGTGGTGGAGGAGGTGCGCCGCCAGTTCCGCGAGATCAAGGGGATCATGGAAGGCACCGCGAAGCCCGACTACTCGCGCGCGGTGGACATGCTCACCAAGGGCGCCATCAAGGAGATGATGATTCCGTCGCTGCTGCCGGTGCTCTCGCCGATCGCGGTGGCGCTCATCGTCGGCTGGCTGATGGGCCGCGACGCGGGCGTGCAGGCCCTCGGCGGCATGCTGATGGGCACGATCGTGACCGGCCTGTTCGTGGCGATCTCGATGTGCACCGGCGGCGGCGCGTGGGACAACGCCAAGAAGTACATCGAGGACGGCCACCACGGTGGCAAGGGCTCCGACGCGCACAAGGCGGCGGTGACCGGCGACACCGTGGGCGATCCCTACAAGGACACGGCCGGTCCCGCGGTGAATCCGCTGATCAAGATCATCAACATCGTGGCGCTGCTGATCGTGCCGCTGCTGTAATCGCTCAATTACGGTCGATATATAAAGGGCCGCCGTTCGGCCCTTTTTTTTGTTCAAATCGAGCCGCGCCACCGCCAGCGTCCGGCCGGGCGCCGCGGCCATGCGCAACCATTGCGCGAGCTGGCGCGCCTGCGCGCTCGAAAAGACCGCATAGAAACGCTGGTCGGGCCCGTCGATGCTCTCCAGGTCGATGGCGATGCCGACGCTGCGGCCATCCTCGGGGTCGTCGACGACCGCGGATTTCCCAGCCTTTCACGTCGCCCACCAACGCGCCCTCGTCCAGCGTAGCCAGGTACCGCGTGCGCCACACGAAGTAATGGACCAGGCCTACGATGAAGGCAATCGCGAGGAATGCCTGCAGCCAGGTCTCGTAGCTCTTCATCGCCGCGAGTCGGCCTCGGCGGCCGCGCGTTCCAGCAGCTCGGCGCAACGAACCGCGTCGACCTGCGAGAGCATTAGCGCGGACTGGAACCAGGAGGAACCCACCAGCAGGTGCACGTCGCGCAACGCAGCCTTCCCGCGGACACTGCGCCGAACCGCTACCCGCAGTCGCTTGTGGGTGCCGTTCATGTACCACTTCCTCACGCGCATGGCGCCCACGCCTTCCCCGCCCCAGGTGCGCCACCGAGGATCCAGGGAATCCACTCCATGCGCGGATTCTACTGCCGCACCGCCGGAAAGCCCGGGCTCGTTTGCATGCGAAAATGCCATCCGGCCGCGCCTGCGGCGTAAAACCATTCCCATGAGAGTCCTGATCCTAGGTGCCGGTGTCGCCGGCGTGGCGAGCGCCTGGTATTTCTGGCGCGACGGCCACGACGTGACGGTGCTCGAACGCAACACCGGCGTGGCGCTCGAGACCAGCTTCGCCAACGGCGGCCAGCTCTCGTACAGCTACGTCGCGCCGCTCGCGAGCCCCTCGGTGATCCCGAAGATTCCGCCGTGGCTGCTGCGCCGCGATTCGCCGCTGCGCTTCCGCCCCGAGCTCGATCCCGACCAATGGCGCTGGATCCTCGAGTTCCTCGCGGCGTGCAACGGCAAGACCGCCGACGACACCACGCAGAAGCTCTTGCGCCTGGCGTTCTACAGCCGCGACCTCATGCACGAGCTGGTGGAAAACCACGACCTCGACTTCGACTACGTGCAGAACGGCAAGCTGGTGGTGCATACCGAGGCGAAATCTCTCGAATCGGCGAAGCGCCTCATGGAGTACCAGCGCACCCTGGGCGCCGAGCAGGTCGCGCTCGAGCCGCAGGAATGCGTGGAAATCGAACCCGCCCTGGAGTCCATGAGCGCACGCATCGTCGGCGCCATCTACACGCCCAGCGAGGACGCGGGCGACTGCTACAAATTCTGCAGCGAGCTCACGCGCATCATGACCTCGGGGCCCAACCCGGTGGTGTTCCGCTTCGGCGTCGAGATCGAGCGTCTGCTGCCATGGCGCGGGCGCCTCATGGGAGTGGAGACCAGCCAGGGCGTATTCGAGGGCGACGCGTACGTGCTGGCGTTGGGCACCAATGCGCCGTACCTCACCAAGGCGCTCGGCATCCGCATCCCGGTCTATCCGCTGAAGGGCTACAGCCTCTCGCTGCCGGTGACCGACGATGGCGGCGCTCCGAAGATCAGCGTCACCGACTTCAAGAGGAAGGTGGTCTACGCGCGCCTGGGCGACGAGCTGCGCGTCGCCGGCATGGCGGACCTGTCGGGGAAGCGCTCGGTGATCGACGTGGAGCGGGTGGACCAGCTGGTGGGCGAAGTGCGCGCGGCGTTTCCCAAGGCGACGGACTTCCGCACGCTCTCGCCCTGGTGCGGCATGCGCCCGGCCACTCCGAGGGGCACGCCGGTGATCGGCGCCACGCCGCACTCGAACCTGTGGCTCAACGTGGGGCATGGCGCGCTCGGCTTCACGCTCGCGCTCGCCACCGGGCGCATCCTCGCCGACCTCGCGTCCGGTCGCGCGCCGAAGGTCCCGCTCGAAGGCTTCACCCTGCATTGAACGACAGAAGAGGAACAAGACATGGCGCTCGATTTCCATCATGGACAAGGCTCTCCCTTCTCGTGGCGCGTCTGGCTCGCGCTCGAGCACAAGGCCATCCCCTATAACCTCAAGGTCCTGTCGTTCTCGGACAAGGACACGACCAAGCCGGAGTTCGTCGCGCTCAACCCCCGCCACACCGTGCCCACCATCGTCGACGGCGGCTATTCGCTGTGGGAGTCGCTCGCGATCCTGGAATACCTCGACGAGCGTTTCACGTCCGGACCGAAGCTCTATCCGGGCGATGCCAAGGCGCGCGCGCGAGTGCGCCGCCTCGTCCACGAAATGCAAGGCTACCTGGGCACGGAAGGCATCGACGCCATCACGGGCGAGCTCTTCTTCAAGGGCGACGCCGCCCCCGACATGAAGCGTGTCGACGAAGGGCGCAAGCGCCTGGGCGAAGAGCTCGCCTACTTCGCCGGGGAACTGCAAGGCAAATTCCTCGCGGGCGACACGCCGTGCGCGGCCGACTTCGTGTTGTATCCCTACCTCGGATACGTGTGGCGCATCGGCGTGCGCAAGCCCGAGACGAAGGTGGGCGAGCTCATGCCCGCGCCGATGGCCGAATACAAGAAGCGCGTCGAGGCGCTGGCCTACTTCGACAAGACCTTCCCCCCGCACTGGCGTTGAAGTTCGCGCTGCATTCGACGGATGGCGACGCGCGCCGCGGGGAGCTCACGCTCGAGCACGGCACGCTGCAGACGCCGGCGTTCATGCCGGTGGGCACCTATGGGACCGTGAAGGCGATGAGCCCGGCGGAGCTCGTCGAGGCGGGCGCCGAGATCGTGCTGGGCAATACCTTCCACCTGTGGCTGCGCCCGGGCCTGGCGGTGGTCGAGAAGCACGGCGGGCTGCACCGCTTCATGGCCTGGGACCGGCCCATCCTCACCGACTCGGGCGGCTTCCAGGTGTTCAGCCTCGGCGAGCTGCGCAAGATATCGGAGGAGGGCGTGGCGTTCCAGTCCCCCATCAACGGCGACAAGCTCTTCCTCACCCCCGAGGAGTCCATGCGCATCCAGCGCGTGCTGAACTCCGACATCGTCATGGTATTCGACGAATGCACCGGTTACCCCGCCACGCGCGAGCTCGCCGCCGAATCGATGCGGCTTTCGGCGCGCTGGGCCCAGCGCTCGAAGCGGGCGCATGCCGGCAATGCCAACGCGCTCTTCGGCATCGTGCAGGGCGGCATGTACGAGGAGCTGCGCGATGAGTCGCTCGCCGCTCTCACCGCGATAGGCTTCGACGGCTACGCCATCGGCGGGGTCTCCGTGGGCGAGCCCAAGGAAGACATGGCGCGCATCGTCGCGCACACCGCGCCGCGCCTGCCGAAGGATGCGCCGCGCTA
>JANLXC010000150.1:0-24099 GCA_031364925.1 Burkholderiales bacterium
CCGATGGCGATTCCGGTCGAAACGCCGAATCCCTGCATCGTGAAGCAGACGGTCGAGCCCCCGGAGCGCGCCCCATCGGGGGGCATCACACGCCCACGCCCAACTTGTCGTTTAACAGCGTCTCGATCGCGGTCATGGCGACCTCCTCGTCCGGCCCTTCGGTTTCCAGCTCGATGGAGGAGCCCCGGCCCGCGGCCAGCATCATCACGCCCATGATGCTCTTCGCGTTCACGCGCCGGCCGTTGCGCGAGATCCACACGCCGCTCTCGAACTTCGAGGCCGCCTGCGTGAGCTTGGCCGATGCGCGCGCGTGCAGGCCGAGCTTGTTGGAGACCTTGATCGTGCGCTTCATCATCAGCGCGGGGTCTCCATGCGCAGCACGCCTTCGGCGGCGCCGGAGAGGGCCTTGTCGACCAGGTCGGCGAGCGGCTCGTCGCGATAGGTGAGCGCGCGAATGAGCATCGGCAGGTTCACGCCGGCCACCCCTTCGACGCGTCCCGCCTTCAGCAGCCGCGAGGCGATGTTGGACGGCGTGGCGCCGTAGATGTCGGTGAGCACCAGGACGCCCTGGCCCTGGTCCAGGAAGCGGATCAGGTCCACGGCCACGGGCAGGATCGCGTCGGGATCGTCGTGCACGGTCACGCCGAGCTGGCGCAGGTAGAGCGGCCGCTTGCCGAGCACATGGCTCGCCGAGTGGATCAGCGACTCGCCGAAGGCACCGTGGGAAACAATGAGTATGCCGATCATTCCGGCGATAATAAGGCATGAACAAAGCTCCACGACCCACCGACATCACCCTGCACCAGCAGACCGGCGTGCTCGACATCGCGTTCGACGACGGCAGCCGCTTCTCGATGCCGGTCGAGTACCTGCGCGTGTATTCGCCCTCGGCGGAGGTGCGCGGCCACGGGCCGGGACAGGAAGTGCTGCAGGTGGGCAAGCGCAACGTGGGCATCAAGGCGATCGAGCCGATCGGCATGTACGCGGTGAAATTCGTCTTCAGCGACGGCCACGACACCGGCATCTACTCATGGGAGTACCTGCTCGACCTCGGGAAGAAGAAGGACGCCAACTGGAAGACCTACCTCGCCCGCCTCGAGCAGGCGGGCAAGGGCCGCGATCCATGACGGACAAGACCACGCACTTCGGCTACCAGCAGGTGCCCGAGGGGGACAAGTCGCGCCGCGTGGGCGAGGTCTTCCGGTCGGTGGCGCCGAGCTACGACGTGATGAACGACCTCATGTCGCTGGGGCTGCACCGCGTGTGGAAGCGCTTCGCGCTCGAGATGAGCGGCGTGCGGCGAGGCTCGCGCGTGCTCGACGTCGCCTCCGGCAGCGGGGACCTCGCGGCCGCCTTCGCCAGGCGGGTGGGTCCCTCCGGCGAGGTGTGGATGACGGACATCAACGCGGCGATGCTCGCGGTGGGCCGCGACAAGCTGATCGACGCGGGCTTGTTCGCCCCGCTCGCCCTTTGCGACGCGGAGAAACTTCCGTTTTCCTCCAACACGTTCGACTGCGTCTCGGTCGCCTTCGGGCTGCGCAACATGACGCACAAGGAGGCGGCGCTCGCGGAGATGACGCGCGTGGCGCGCCCCGGCGCTCGCGTGATCGTGCTCGAGTTCTCGCGCCCGTGGAAGCCGCTCTCGAAGGCATACGACGCCTATTCGTTCACGATCCTGCCCGCGCTGGGCAAGCTCGTGGCGAAGGACGAGGCGGCGTATCGCTACCTCGCCGAGTCCATTCGCATGCACCCCGACCAGGAGACGCTCAAGTCGATGATGGAGGGCGTGGGCCTGGAGCCGGTGGATTACTTCAACCTCGCCGCGGGCGTGGTCGCCCTGCACCGGGGTTTCAAGGCGTGAGGGCGCGATTCGTGAATCACGTGCTGCGCTCGGCGCCGCTCGCGTTGGAGCGCCTGCGCAAGCACGCGGGCCGCACCGTTGCCTTCCGCGTGGGCCCCGTCGATACATCGTTCACGATCCAGACCACCGGCGAAGTGGCCGATGCCGTCGCGGGCGCGGCGCGCGACCTCGACGTGCGCATCTCGCCCTTCCTCGTGCCGCGCCTCGCCGCGGGCGAGGAGGCCGCGTATCGCGAGATCGAGATGGCGGGCGACATGGAGCTCGCGCAGGAGATTTCCTTCCTTGCGCGCAACCTCGATTGGGATTTCGAGGAAGACCTCTCGAAAGCCGTGGGCGACATCGCCGCCCATCGCATCGCGAACGGCGCGCGTGCGATGCGCAGCTGGTCGCGCGACGCGGCGCTGCGCCTGGCCCAGGGCGCCGCCGAATACTGGACCGAGGAGGCGCCGCTCATCGCCTCGCGCGTGAAGGTCGAGGACTTCGTGGCCGAGGTCTCGCGCCTTCGCGACGCCATCGAGCGGCTCGAGAAGCGGATCGAGCGACTCGGTTAAGACGGTCGGCCCAAACGCCGTCTATCGCGGGACCTTCGAGTAGCGCCGCTCGAACGCGCGCGCCGCATTCGCGGAGACGGCGTCCCAGAACGACTCGCCCAATTCTTCCTGCGGCATCGGCGCGGCGCGATAGGCCTTCGCGTCGAGCGCGCCGGTCGCCTGCTCGATGCGAGCGGCGAAAACGTCGGTGGCGTTCGAGGCAATGCCGGTGGTCTTCGCATAGAACGCGATGAACGTGGTTCCCGCCGAGACGAGGCCGGTGTAGTCGCCCACGAACCAGCCGCCCGCGAACGGCGCCGTCGAGATGTCGAACGGAGCCGAAACGCGCGTCTCTTCCCAGCTCACGCCGTCCGCCGAGCGCGCCAGCCAGTAATCGGTGAGGAGGGTCGCGGGGTCGACCGTGTTCGAGCGCAGGTCGTAGTAGGTGACGCCGATCATGCCGTCGGCGCGGACATGGACCTGTGGCGTGAACGCGACGACTCCGGGCTCGGCATTCACGCGGACGGGAGCCGACCAGGTGAGGCCCGCGTCCGTCGAGCGTGAATACGCGATCGCGTCGCGCAACTGGGTGAAGCGCGCATCCTGCCAGACGAGATGGAGCGTTCCATCGGGGCCGACCGCCATTTCCGGAATGATGGAGCCGTCGCGAATGAAGTCGCCGGTTTCGGGATCCACCGCCCCCCGGGCGCCGGCGGCGATCACCCGGTTGGGCGCGGACCAGCTCACGCCGCGGTCGGTCGAGCGCATGACGTAGATGGCCGGCGGTCCCGACAGCTGCATGAACACATTGACCATCGTGCCGCTCGGCAGCACCCGGATGAGGTTGCCGATGGTCCCGCCTCCCTGCGGCGGCGCGTAAAGGGCGCGCGCGGGCTCCCAGGACACGCCCGCGTCGGTCGAGCGCGAGAAGATGGTCGCCGAATTGTTTCCGCCCAGGAGGCGATCCCACACCGCATACACGAACCGTGCGTCGAGCGGATCCGCCGTGATGGTTTCCTTGTCGTTGAAGAGGGTGTCCGTGTCGCGTGCGATGGCGATGGGCACGCTCCACGTGATGCCGCCATCCAGGGAGCGCGAGGCCATCATGGCGTTCACGCTGCCGGGCGCGCTCGACTCGCCGCTGAATGCGAGGGTGATCTGGTGGACCGTGCCGTCGGGCGCGAACGTAACCCACGGATCGGTCGCGCGCGCGTACTCGCCGCCCGTGCATGGGGTCACGGGTAATGCACCGCGGTTCCAAGTGAGGCCGCCATCGAACGACGCGCCGTATCCCTGGCCGCGCGCCCCGCCGTTCGAATAGCGGTCCTGCTGCCATGCGCCAACCAGGTGGTTCGGGTTGAGCGGATTGATCGCGACATGAGGCTCGACCTCCGCCCCGATGGAGACGGTGCCGGCGCGGTCTCCGCACGATTCGGAAAACGGGGAGCCGACGGTTACCGCCCGCTCCGAGACAGCGGGGGCGAGGCGATTCTGCGCGGAAACCCGCAAGGTCGTCGTCGCGCCGCGCGCGGCGGGGTTCTCCGATTGCCCCATGGCCTCGCCCACGGCGGCAAGCGCGAGGAACGTGGCGGCGATGCGGATGCAGCGCGCTGCGACCATCCACCGATGCTAGCAGAGGCCGCAGTAGAATCCGGCGATGGAAATCCGCCCTGGTTTCGCCGGCGCCATCGGCAACACGCCCCTCATCCGCCTTGCGAAGCTTTCGCGCGAGACCGGCTGCGAGATCCTCGGCAAGGCGGAGTTCCTGAATCCGGGCGGGTCGGTGAAGGATCGCGCCGCGCTCTTCATCATCCGCGCCGCGGAAGAAAGCGGTGAGCTCGAGCCCGGCGGCACCGTGGTCGAGGGAACGGCCGGCAACACCGGCATCGGCCTCGCGCACATCTGCGCCGCGCGCGGCTATCGCTGCGTGATCGTGATCCCCGACAACCAGTCGGAAGAGAAGATGGAGCTGCTGCGCATTCTCGGCGCCGAGGTGCGGCCGGTCGCGCCGAAGCCGTACAGGGATCCCGACAACTACCAGAAGATCGCGGGCCGGCTCGCGCTCGCCACCCCCAACGCGATAAGGGCCAATAAGTTCGACAACGTGGTGAACCGCCAGGCGCACTACGAGACGACGGGGCCCGAGATCTGGCGCGACACGGGCGGCAAAGTCGATGCGTTCGTGAGCGCGGTCGGCACCGGCGGCACGCTGGCGGGGACGGCGCGGTTCCTCAAGGAGAGAAACCCCAACGTGCGCATCGTGCTCGCCGACCCGCAGGGCAGCGCGCTCTTCAGCTGGGTGAAGACGGGCGAGCTCGTCGCGGAGGGCAGCTCGATCACCGAGGGCATCGGAACCACCCGCATCACCGCGAATTTCGAGGGCACGCCGGTCGACGACGCCGAGCGCATCGGCGACCCCGAAGCGGTCGCCATGGTCTACCGCCTGCTGCGGGAGGAGGGGCTTTTCGTGGGCGGCTCGACCGGGATCAACGTGGCGGCCGCGGTGGCCACCGCCCGCAAGCTCGGGCCGGGGCATACCGTCGTGACCCTCCTCTGCGACCGGGGCTCGCTGTATTTCAAACGTCTTTTCAACCCCGCCTGGCTCGCTGAAAAGGGGCTTGCGCAGGGGTAAGATAGCCACCAGAGCCGCCACCCGAGCGGCCGTCAGGGAGATGGAAAGATGTATAGCTGCCCGTGGTGCGAGCGCAAGACGTTTTCGTTCTGGCAGAAGCAGAAGCTCGGTCCCGCCAAGACGCTGCAGTGCACCGGATGCAAGCGCCGCGTGAGCGTGCCTTGGGGCCGCGCGCATCTTGCCGCCCTTCCCGTCTTCGTCCTCGCCCTCGCCGGACTCTGGTTCGTCGGCGACACGTTCAACTCGAAGATCTTCGCGCTCGCCGGCGCTTTCTGCGGCGTGGTGCTCGGCATGATGGTGACGATGCCGCTCTACCATTACATCGTGCCGCTGGTGAAGCCCGACAAGCGTTGAGGCCATGAGCCGGACCGCTCGAGTCCTGCTCGCGGTCCTCGCGCTGGTGATTGTCGGCAACCCGCTGCTTCTCTACGCGATCCAGGAGAAGCTGCTCTTCCACCCGGTCCCCGTAAACGAGGGACAACGCCGGATCATCAAGGAGCGTTACGGGGCCGTCGAGGAGATCTCCATCCCGGCGGCCGACGGATCGGTGTTGCGAGGTTGGTTCCAGAAGTCGCAGGCGGACAAGGCCGGGTTGATCCTCTATTTCGGCGGCAACGAGGAGGACGTGTCGTACGTGCCCGCGCAGCGCGACCGCGTCGAAGGATGGTCGCTCGCGGTCATCGACTATCGGGGGTATGGATTGAGCTCCGGGACTCCCGGGGAGGCCGCCATCTTCAGCGATGCGCTCACGATCTACGACACGCTGGCGAAGCGCGCCGACGTGGACCCCGAACGCATTGCGGTCCTCGGGCGCAGCCTGGGAACCGGCGTCGCGACCTACGTGGCATCGCAACGCCCGGTTCGGGCCGCGATCCTCGTGACCCCATATGACAGCATCCAGAGCGTGGCGCAGGACCGCTTCTGGTTCGCGCCGGTCGGGCTGATCCTCAAGCACCGCTTCGATTCGATCTCGAGGGCGCCGCGGATTGCGAAGCCCGCGCTATTCATCATCGCGGGCGCGGACGAGATCATTCCGGCGGCGAGCTCGCGGCGCCTGTACGACGCGTGGGGCGGCCCCAAGACGTGGCACGTCGTGGGGCGCGAGGGGCACAACACGGTCGATTTCGATCCGGCCTATTGGAAGACGATGGCCAGCTTTCTCGCCTCCGGCAGCTAGCGCTCAGCCGCAGAGGCCGGTCCATCCGCAGGCGCTGCAGAAATCGCAGCCGTCCTTGCGGATGACGGTGTAGTTGCCGCATTCGCGGCAGCGCGCGCCCTTCATCAGCGCGGGCTCCTCGTCGGCGCGCGGCGCTTCCAGAATCCCCATCTCGCGCGTGGGATAGCCACGCTCGTCGAGCACACCCAGCATCGCGTAACGGTGGATCACCAGGCGCGCGAGGTAGGCGATGGTCGAGGGCCAGTTCTGCTGGCGGCGCTCGCCGGGCACGAACGCCATGAAGTCGCCGAGCGGCTCGGAGTAGTCGAGGAGCTTGCGCAGCTTCATGCCGATCCACGCGGGATCGACCACGCGCATGTCGAGCGAGAGGATGCGCGTGAGCCCGTCGAGGGCGCGCGGGTAGTGGCCCGAGAGCCAGATCGAATAGGGGCGCGTGGTGCCGTCGGGAAGCTGGATCTCCTTCAGGCCCAGCACGAACTCGTCACCCGACGCGGGATTCGCCACGTCCACGGTCCACGAGAGCGTGCCGTCGGTGCCGGTGCGCGGCTCGTCCACGCTGAACATGTGGTCGAGCACCGGCGTGCTCGAGGGCGCGTCGAACGCCTTCAGCTGCTCGCAGCGCCAGCGCACCACCTGCGCCATCGCCGACACCACTCCGGGCACCTTGCGCTTCTCGCCGTGGGGAGGAAAGCGCATGTCGAAACTGTCGTCGCCCACCGTGTTGGCGAGCACGTCGAGCTTCATCTTCAGCCACGAGCGGTCGTCGGCGCGCATGTCCATCGAGAGCGTCTTGGCGACGGCGCCCAATCCGCGCGGCTGCTCGGCACCGTTAACCCAGACCTCGAACGGGAACGTGCGGCCCGCTTCGTCGACTTGCCCCACGAAGAGCGCGAAGCGCCCGAAGGGCGAATCGATCATGTACGTCCACGCGAGGTTGCCCTCGGGCATCTCGGGGCGCCCCGGCCAGCGCAGGCTGGTGAGCACCGGCTGCGGCAGGGCCTTGATCGAGAGGCGGCGGTTCGCGCCGTCGCCGGAAAACTCCATCGCCTGCTTCGGCGCGGGCGCGTCGGGCGTGAGCACCGCGCCCAGCACCGCGTTGGGCCGATACGTGGCGAGGCCCTTCAGCCCCGACTTCCATGCCTTCATGTAGAGGCCCTCGAAGCTCGCGTATGGATAGTCCTCCGGCACGTTCACGGTCTTCGAGATGCTGGTGTCGATGAATGGCGCCACCGCGGCCACCATTTCCTGGTGGGCGTCGGCGCTGATCTCCAGCGCGGTCACGAAATAATCGGGCAGCTTCGCGCCCTCGCCGAACATGTGGCGATAGAGGCGCCACGCGTGGTCCTCGACGCGGAACTCCTTGTGCGTGCCGTCGGCCATGCGCTTCTTGCGCGTGTAAGTCCACGAGAACGGCGGCTCGATGCCGTTGGACGCGTTGTCCGCGAAAGCGAGGCTGATGGTGCCGGTGGGGGCGATCGACAGCAGGTGCGAGTTGCGGATGCCGTGCTTGCGGATCGCGTCCTTCAGCTCTTGCGGCAGGCGCGAGGCGAAGTTGCCGCCGGACAGATACAGGTCCTTGTTGAACATCGGGAAGGTGCCGCGCTCCTTGGCCAACTCGACAGACGCCGCGTACGCGTGGTCGCGCATGAACGCGGAGATCTTCGCTGCCATGGCGCGGGCAGGATCGGCGTCGTAACGAAGCCGAAGCATGGCGAGCGCATCGCCAAGCCCGGTGAACCCAAGGCCCACGCGGCGCTTCGCTTTCGATTCCTCGTGTTGTGCCTTCAACGGCCACGGAGTGACATCGAGCACGTTATCGAGCATGCGAACGGCCACCTGGATGACCTGGCCGAACCGATCGAAATCGAAATGCGCACTTTCCGAGAAAGGATCGCGAACCAGTTTGACGAGATTGATGGAACCCAGGTCGCAACAACCATAGGCGGGCAACGGCTCTTCTTGACACGGATTGCAGGCCTCGAGGGTCTCGCAATAGTTGAGGTTGTTATCGCGATTCACGCGGTCGAGGAAAAGGACGCCCGGTTCCGCGTGATCATAGGTCGATCGCATGACCTGTTCCCAGAGATCGCGCGCCCGGATCTTCCGATAGACCCACGAGCCGTCTGCGCGCTGGTACGCACCGGCCTCCTTGAAATCCGAGGAAGGCTCCGCTTTGTGCGCGAGCTCGATCTCTCCGTCGGCTTCCACCGCATGCATGAACGCGTCGGTCACGCCCACCGAGATGTTGAAGTTCGTGAGCTCGCCCGCATCCTTGGCGTGGATGAAACGCTCGATGTCCGGATGATCGCAACGCAGCACACCCATCTGCGCACCGCGGCGCGCGCCGGCCGACTCCACCGTCTCGCACGACTGGTCGAAGACGCGCATGTACGACACCGGCCCGCTCGCGCGCGAGTTGGTGCCTTTCACCCACGCCCCCTCCGGGCGAATCGAGGAGAAGTCGTAGCCCACGCCGCCGCCGCGCCGCATGGTCTCCGCGGCCTCCGCGAGCGCGGTATAGATGCCGGGCTTGCCATCGACCACTTCCGTGATCGAGTCGCCGACCGGTTGAACGAAGCAGTTGATGAGGGTGGCGGTAAGCGAGGTGCCCGCGGCGGAATTGATGCGCCCGGCGGGAATGAAGCCGCTCGCCTGCGCTTCGAGGAAGCGCGCTTCCCAGTGGGCGCGGCGCGCCTCGGGCTCGGCGGCGGCCAGCGCCCGCGCCACGCGCGCACGAACCTCGGAGGCGGAGGTCTCACCGTCCTTGGCGTATTTCTCGAGCAGCACCTCGCGCGAGATCCCCTGCTCGGGCAGGCTTTCCCGGGTGCGCGGCTGGCGAGGCGGTTGTACGGTCTGTGCCATGATGAATATCTTACTTGGTGGAGGCGTGAATGGCTCGAGAAGTTGCCACCCTGGCCGGAGGTTGTTTCTGGTGCATCGAGGCGGTTTTCGACCAGCTGAGAGGCGTCGAATCGGTCGAATCCGGCTACATCGGCGGCAAGTCCGCGAGGCCCACGTACGAGGAAGTGTGCGGCGGGCGCAGCGGCCATGCGGAAGCGGTGCAGATCACGTACGACCCGGATGAGGTTTCGTTCGAGGATCTCCTCGACGTCTTCTTCACCATCCACGATCCCACCACGCTGAACCGACAGGGCAACGACGCCGGCACCCAGTACCGCTCGGCGATCTTCTTTCACTCCGGGGAGCAGCAGGCCGCTGCAAAGCAAGTGGTGGCGAGGCTCACCAAGGACAAGATGTTCGGCGGCGCGATCGTCACCGAGATCGTGCCGGCGGGGCAATTCCACATCGCGGAGGCGGACCACCAGGAATATTACGAGCGCGTCGGCGCAGGCAACCCGTACTGCAGCTACGTGATCGATCCTAAGGTCGCCAAGTTCCGCAAGAAGTACTTTGACCGCCTGAAGAAATAGCCGTTTTCCGCGAATGACGATCGCCCGGGGAGGCGCATGGGAATCAAGGACTGGTTTGGCGGGGACAAGAAGAAGGCCGCGTTCCGCGACAAGATCAAGGAGGCGGTTTCCGACGGCAAGCTCGACGCCCACGACCTGAAGGAGCTGGAGAAGGTCCGGAAGGAGCTCGACCTCGCAGGCGCGGGCGACGACCGGACGGTTCTGCGCCGCGAGGTCTATAACGAAGCCGTGGCCGCGGTGAGGAAGGAGGGTGAGGTCACCGCCACCGACGCGCACGAGCTCGCCAAGATCCAGAAATTCCTCGCGCTGCGCGACGACCAGGTGGAGAAGACGCGCTGGGACCTGGCGCGGCTGCGCACGCTCACAGAGATCCGCCACGGCAACCTGCCGACGGTGCCCGCCTCCAATTCCGCTCTGCGCGGCGTGCAGATCGAGCCCGGCGAGATCGCCCACTACAGCATGTCGGTCGAAGTGTTCGACCAGCCGTCCACGCGCCAGGCCGACGGGCTGCGCATCGAGTGGGGCAAGCCCTACGAGGGCGACTCCGCCAAGGCGCACGTGCTCCCCGAGGCGGGCGCCAAGCCGCAGGGCGAGGCGAGCGTCATCATCACCAACAAGCGCCTCATCGTGAAGACCGAGGGCGGCAAGACCGCGGCCATCCGCTACGGGCCGCAGGCGCAGATCTTTCTCTACAGCGACGGGCTGCGCCTGGAGCGGACGGTGGGCAACACGTTGCTGCGCTTCAAGTCGCGCTCGGAGGAAACCGCGGAGATCGTGGGCGAGCTCTTCGCCGCCCTGATGAAGGCGGAGCTGTAGCGGCGGGCTACTTGGGCGTCGCGGAGGCCGCGGGGGCCGCGGGGGCTGCAGGTGTTGCGGGGGTTGCGGCGGCCGCGGCGGCCGCGGCGGCTTCGGCCTTCGGGACGATAAGCTCGGCGTAGTTGAACATCGGCAGCGGCGGGGGCATCTTCAGCTGCTCGGCGACGTCCATGCGCACTTGCAACGCGAAACGCGTGAGAGTCTCCACCGGGATCTTCGCCGGCGAGACCTTGTTCACCAGGATCTGCTCGGCCTTGTAGGCGGTGAACTGCCCGATGGCGTGGTAGCGGCTCACCAGGCCCGCGACCGCGCCGGTCTCCATCAGCTGCTCCGTGGACGCGAAGGCGGGCAGGCCCACCTGCATCGCCGCCGGGATCACGACATTCTTCGCGATCGTGCCCAGGTAGGTATCGGGCGGAAGGTAGAGCCACTCGGCGTTCTGCTGCTTCAGCTCGCGCACCATGTCCTGGGCGCCTTCTGCCGTCACCTTCTTGTTCGCGTCGAGCTTGAGCGGCTTGGCGATCACCGAGAAGCCCAGGCGCTTGGAGACCTCGCGCACTTCCTCGACCACCACCACGGAGTTCTGCTCGGTGGGCGTGTAGAGGATGCCGAGCGACTTGAACGGACGGTAGGAGGCCATCGCGCGGATCTGCGCTTCGGTGGGCGCCACGTGGAAGACGCCGGTCACGTTCCTGCCGGAGTTCTTCAGGTCGCGCACGACCTTCGCGAGCACGGGTGCGGCCACCAGCGTGAACACGATCGGGATGTCGGTGATGTGCACCGACGGATCGACGTTGTCGTAGGTGCCCGCGACCGCCAGCGTGTTGCCGGTGCCCCACGTGTAGATGAGGTCGGGCTTGGTGCGGCGGATCTCCTCGAGGAATCCCGGCATGCGCGTGCTGTCGCGGTTCAGGTCGCGGAAAGTGATCTGCACCGGGATGCGCCGCGCGGCGAAGTAGTCCTGGAAGCCCTTCTCGACGTCGGTCATGCCGCGGAAAGTGATCGCGTAGATGCGGTAGGGGCGCGTGGTCTGCGCTTGCGCGTCGCCGTCCGCGGCGAGCGCGAAAGCGACGAACAGGAGGGCGACGAGGGCGCGGATCATGGGTGGGCGGGGGCGGCGGGCGTCCATTCCGAGCCGTGGGTTGCGATGGTGAAGGCGATCCCGCAGAAGAGCACCAGGGCGGAGAGCGCCACGAAGGCGCCCTGATAGCCCCAGAGAATCACCAGGAGGCTCGCGATGAGCGGGCCCATTGCGTTGCCGAGTCGCTCCAGCAGCCGGTACACGCCGTACACCGCGTCATGGCCGTAGATGCGGATCTCCTCCTGGCAGTGCTCCGCCACGAGCGCGCTTTGCGCCGCGATCGACAGCGCCTGCCCGAGGCCGAGGAGGAACACCACGCCGAAGAGCACTAGGAAGCTGTCGGACAGGAGCAGCAGCAATCCGCTCAGGCCCGAGATGATGAGGCCCACCGACACGTAGCGGTCGCGGCGCATCGTCGCGTCCGAAAGGCTCGCCGAGAGCGGCACGATCAGCACCATCATCACCGCGTACACCATCAGCATGCGACCGGCCATCGCCGACGTATTGCCGATGGAGACGATGTAGAGCGGGACCAGGTAGAAGCACACGCCGGTGAGGATGATCTTGGCGGGCATGGCCGCCAGCCCCGTGAGCGTCATGAAGCGGCGGTTCGTGACCAGCGCCATGATCTCGCGCATGCGCGGGCCGCGCGTGGGCTTGGCCACCGCGGGCTTCACTTCCGTGGTGGGCAGGCGGGCGATCGCCAGGATCGAGGCCAGCGCCATCAGCGCGGAGACGCCGAACGAGGCGCGGAAGCCGATGTTGTCGGCGAGAATGCCGCCGATCGAGGGGCCGCACACGGTAGCGACCATGATCGCGCCGATGAAGAGGGCGAAGCCCTGCGCGCGGTTCTGCTGCCCGGTGCGATCGAGCACGTAGCCTTGCGCGGCGACGAACACCATCGCGTAGCCGAGCGCGCAGAGCGAGCGCCACAGGATGAGGTCATACAGGTTGTACGCGAGCGCCGTACCGGTGAAGCCGACGGTGGCGACCACCGCGCCGACCAGCATCGCCTTCCTGCGCCCGACGCGCTCGCTCCAGCTGCCCAGGTAGGGCTGGCCGATCGCCACGATCAGCATGAAGAGCATGATCGGCAGGCCGATCACCACCTGCGGCGAGATTCCGGGGATCGCGACGATCAGCTGGTTCACGTAGCTGGGCAGGTACGAGCGCGTGAGCTCCTCGGCGAGGATGAACGCGAAGAGCGGCGCGCGCACGCGGTTCAGGTTCATCTCGTCGCCGTCGCTGCCCTCGGGCGCGGAGCCGAAGCGCAAGCGCTTGCCCAGCTGCTCGAGCGCCTGCTGCGCGGGCTTCAACGCCTCGCGGCGCGGGGCGCTCGCGGTGCGCAGCTTGTCCTGCAGCTCGCCCACCAGGAATTCGTAGCGCACGTTCAAATGGTCGATCGCCGAGTCGATGCGCCTCAGGAGCCGCCCGATCTCGTCGTTGGCGCGGATGCGCGCGGTGGCGGTGAAGTCGCCGGAGCGCATGCGCTCGACCTGGCGCGCGAATTCGCCCAGGCCCGAGGCCAGGCGCGCGCCCGCCATGAAGTTCAGCAGCTCGAGGGTGAAGAAGAGCGACACCACGAGCACCACCACCACGTCGAGGAGCACCTCGAGGAGGACGTGATCGACGAAGGCCGCGTCGATGCCCACGTGCAGCACGCCAAGGGGCTTGCCGGCGTCGTTGATCGGCATCGACACGATGTACTGCTGGCCCACGCGCGCCGCCTTCGACAGGTCGGTGGTCTCGTGGGCGATCTGCAGCACCACCGGATTGCGGAAATGGCTGCGCGCGCCGATGGGCTCGGTGCCGCGCGCGAAGAGCACGTTGCCGTCGGTGTTGGTGATCGCCATGTAGGCGAACTCGGGGTTCTCCTCGAACACCTCGGCGAACGTCTGCTCGACGCCGTAGAGCTGCGCGAACTCGATGCCGTAGCCGGTCGCCTTGAGCACGAGCGCGCGCACCGAGGCGCCCACGGTCGCGGCCTTCTGCTCGGTTTCCGGCACCAGCTCGCGATCGAACACCCGGTGCGACGCGTACGAGACCACGGCGAGCGCGACCACGACGCACACCATGATCACGCCGGCGAGGCGCCAGTAGATTCGCCAGAGATAATTTTTTTCGAGCATGGCGGTCAAGGCGCCGCGTCGAGCTTGGCGCGCAAGTCGTCCAACGCGGCGTTCGCGTCGCGCAACGACGAGCGCAGGTTGCCGATGGCCGAATCGAACGCCGAGCCCGTGGGCAATGCCGGCTCGGCGCGGTCCTCGAGATGGCTCGCGGCGGCCTCGAGCGCGCGAAGGTCGCGCTCGAAGCGTCGGATCACGACGATCAACGCGAGCGGCGCGATGAGAGCGATGCCGAGGAAGGAAAATATCGAGGCGAGGAGTATCTCCCGGCCCGCGACCTTCGCGGCGCGCTCGATTTCCTCCGAGGAGTAGCGCATCGCGAGGAACCCCACCGTGAGGTCGAAGTTGTTCTTCAGCGAGATGCCGGCCACGTATTCTTCCGTGGCTTCCGTGCCCCACTCCGTGGTCTTGGATCGCGCGGCCGCTTCCGTCCACGTGCTGGCGACCTTCTCGCCCACGCGCGCGCGCTCCGTGCTGTAGAGGATCTGCCCGGTCTGGTCGAAGACGTCGATGCCGCGGATCAGTCGATCGCTCGCCTTCTCGCGCTGCAGGAGGGCGTTCATCGTGCCGAGCTCCATGAACTGCATGCCCACGGAGAGCGACGCCTGCACGCTATTCTCGATGTTGCGCCCGATGACGAGCACGCGCGACTTCACGATGCCCGCGATGGTGCTCTTGTACTTGAAGTAGTTGAGGAACGCCGCCATGCCGACGGCGAAGAAACTCACCACCAGTGCGACGATGATGAAACGGACGCGTATCGTCCCCATCCGGAGCCCCGTTTCCCCTAAGTGCAACCTTTCGGCGCATGTTAGCACGGAGCTTGCGTAAATGCCTCAAGTATTTACGATAAGTGTTTGTCGCTGCGGACTTTTCGTGGGCCGTCGGGCAGGACTTTGTGGTAGGTTAACGCCGTCCGGGCTAGGGGGTCCGGAACCAGGGGACGGGGGATGAGCGACATTCCGGAAGCCGGGGCAGTCAACGTCGACGAGCCCGATGCGGAAGGCCGAAAGAGCCGCTCGACGACCGTCTTCGACCTGCATGCGCAGGGGCCGGAGCCCACCGTCGTCGACCCGACGGCGATTCCATCGCGCTCCGCCGGCCGCGCCGCCAACGACCCGCGCCGCATCCTCGAGCCCAAGCCGGCCGCCGCCACCCTCGCGCTGCCCGCGGGCTTCCGCCTTTTCGAATACCGCATCGACGGCATCCTCGGCCAGGGCGGCTTCGGCATCGCCTATGCCGCGACCGACGTGAACCTCGCCGCCAGGGTGGTCATCAAGGAATACCTGCCGGAGGAATTCGCCTATCGCACGCTCGACAACAGCGTGCAGGCGCGCGACGACACCGACCAGGAGTTCTACCAGAACGGCCTCGACAGCTTCCTCGTGGAAGCGCGCACGCTCGCCACCTTCCGCCATCCCAACATCGTGCGCGTGGCGCGCTTCTTCGAGGCCAACAAGACGGCGTACATGGTGCTCGAGTACGAGCGCGGCCAGTCGCTGAAGTCCTACCGCAAGAAGCACGAGCACATCCCGGAGGCCACCATCGTCTCGCTCCTGGCCCCGCTCCTCGAGGGCCTCGGGGTGGTGCACGACTCGGGCTACCTGCATCGCGACATCAAGCCCGACAACATCTACGTGCGCGACGAGGACGGCAGCCTCGTGCTGCTCGATTTCGGCGCGGCGCGCCAGACGACGGTGGAGAGGAGCGAGATCGGCATGGTGGTCACGCCGGGCTACGGGCCGCTCGAGCAGTACGCGGGCGGCGGGCGACAGGGACCGTGGACCGACATCTACTCGCTGGGCGCCACGCTCTTCTGGCTGATCACCGGCAGGAAGCCGCTCGACGCGCCCTCGCGCCTCGCCGACCCCGATCCGCTGCCCAGCGCGGAGTCTCTCGGCAAGGGGCGCTACAGCGTGGAATTCCTGCGGGCCATCGACTGGATGCTGCGCCGCCACCCCGACGATCGCCCGCAGAACGTGGCGCAGCTGCGCTCGGCGCTCTTCGCATCCCACGCCGGGGCGCTCGGGCTGCAGGAGGCGCTGCGCAAGGGCGACGAGGAGTGGCCGGCCGAGGCGCATGAGAGCTGGGCCACGTCGCTGAGCTCGGTGAAGCTCCTGCGCCGGCGCCTGCACCGCTTCGCCCGCGTGATGTGGAGGCCCGCCTCATGGCCCATGGCGGTGAAGATGACACTCGCCATGGTCGCCACCGCGTTGGCGCCGATGATGATCACCGCGTACTACAACCTCGGAGCCACCGAGTCGCACGTGGCGGAGGTGGAGCTGCGTAACCTCGAGCAGCTCGCGCTCAGCACCGCGGGACGCATCTCGCAGCTCATCACCGACACGCAGACCCTCGCCAACTACGTCGGCGCGGACGAGGATTTCGTGACGTACCTGGGCCTGCCCACGGCGGGCGGGACGAAGGAGATCCTCGCCAAGCTCGAGGGCCTGGCGCGCGCCAATGGCGACATCCAGTTCGCGATGGTGATGGATGCCGCGGGCACCGCGTTGGTCGCGACCGACCCGCAGGTGATGGGAAAGAACTTCAAGTTCCGCGACTACTTCAAGCGCGCCATGGAGGGCCAGGCGTATACCACCGGGATCATCGTGGGCTCGGTGGCGGGCGCCGCCGGGGTGTACTACTCGCGCCCGGTGATGGCGCGCGACGCAAAGGCCCCGCTGGGCGCGGTGGTGCTGCGCATCAAGGCCGAGCCGATCGCGCGCATCCTCGCCGGGGCCAAGCTGGACAACGACCGCAGCGCCTTCCTCGTCGATGGCCACGGCGTGATCGTCTGGCATCCCGACGAGAAGCTCATGTTCAAGAGCCTCATGCCGCTCGACGAGGACGTGCTCGCCGAGATCGTCGCCGACCAGCGCTTCCGGCGCGCCACGGTGGAATCGATCCGCCAACCCGAGCTCGCGCGCGTGATGGTGGGCTCGAAGGAGCGCGGGCACGTCACCTACAAGTCCACGATAACCGGGCGCGACGAGATCGCCGGTGTGGCACCCGTGCCCGGCAACGACTGGGTCGTGGCCGTCACCGAGTCGCGCGACTACTTCGCCGCGCCGCTCGACCGTCTCTTCGACAAGGTGATCCTGTCGGTGCTGCTTGCGGGCGCCATCTTCGTGGCACTCGCCCTCATCTTCGCGCGTTCGATCGTGCGCCCCATCGAGAACCTCACCGCCGCCGCGCACTCGCTGAAAAGCGGCAACTACGACAACGCCAACATCGCCGTGCGATCCAGCGACGAGGTGGGCCAGCTCGCGCGCACCTTCAACGTGATGATCGACGTGCTGCGCCAGCGCGAGCGCGAGAGGAAGGGAGGGCGCGCGGTTTCGATCGGCTACGAGAAGGACGAGGCGCCGAACGTCACGACCACGGAGTCGGTCGCCGACGATCGTACCCGCCGCTGAGCGCCGCGCCGGCGCCTACGACTTGACGAAGTCGTGGATGGATTCGAAGACGTCTTCGCGCTCGTTGTAGAGATGCAGGTCGTGCTTGCGCCTGGCGAAGACGCGGGTGGTCAGGAGCGAGGAATCCACGAACCTGCGCACCGCCGCGAGATCCTCGTCGGTGGCCAACGTGTCGTCGCTGCCGCGCACGGCGAGGACCGGCACTCGAAGCCCCGGCCTCCTGAAGAAGGGAACGATATTGGAAACGAGCGCCGTCACGCGATCCGTGCCCGCGGGGTTGGCGCCGATCGCCCCGTGGACGAAATTCTCGAATGCCGGGCGGCTGACCAGCGCCTCTTCTCCCACCCACAGGCGCTTTTCCAGCGAAGGGAAATCGGCGGTGATGTAGCTCGAGCGCTGCAGCCCGGATTTCTCGATGGACGCATGCCAATCCGCTTTGGCCTCGGCGGTGCCGAGCCGGCGCCAGCCGGAGGGGCCCAGGAGCACGATTCGTCCGGCGATATCCGATTCCCGCTCGAGCGCCGCCGCTATGGTCGCGCAACCCAGCGAAAGGCCGACAAGCCTGAGCGGCGACTGGGAAAGACGTCGCACCGTCGCGATCACCGCGAGCAGGTCGCGGGCACGGACGCGGCTGGTGAAAAGCGAACCCTCGGTGGGCTTCCAGGAGGCGCCGAAGCCGCGATGGTCGAAGGTCCAGCAGTGCACGCCGCGCCGCGCGAGGTATTCCATGTAGCTGTGCGTCGGCGCGGCGCCGGGCACTTGCAGGTCGAAGTCCGGGACCGACGGGAATGTCTTGCCATGCACGAAGATGACGCTCGGGCCGCCCGGATGGTTGGCGGGGCGCACGGACCAGGCGAATAACTCCCCGCCCGCGACCGGGACCTTGAGCGATGCGCGTTCGACATCCAACGACGCGCCGGCGTGATCGGGCATTACCGGGGCCCGGCTCGACGCTCGATCACTTGCACAGGCGCCTTGAGGATATGGCCGGTGACGATCGCGACCACCACTTCGCCGGCGCCGATGCGGCCTTCGCGGCGCGCCTTGGCGTAGGCCGCGATGGTGACGCTCGCGGTGGGCTCGGCGCCGACGCCTTCCCTCTTGGCGAGCGCGGTTTGCGCGGCGAGGAGCTCCTCTTCGGAAACCGAGTGGATCATTCCGCCGGACTCGTGGACGATGCGAACGACGCGATCGCGCATCGACGGGTTGGCGATGTTGATTCCGGTAGCGGCCGTGACGAGCGCCTTGCGCGACGGATCGTGGCCATCGAGGGGCATGAGCGCGCCGAGTTGCACCACGTCGATCGCCGGCGCCTTGAAGCCGGGCACCGAGGCCGCGATTTCGGCGAAGCCCTTGCCGAGCGCCACGATGAGCCCGCCGGTTCCGCACGGAGCGACGACGCGGTCGATGCCTGCGCCATGCTGCTCGAACAATTCATAGGCGAGGGTCTTGGCGCCTTCCTGGCGATAGGGATTGTCGGTGCCCGCGGCGAAGAATCCCGAGGCCACCAGCGACTTGTAGGCCGCGTCGCAATCCGCGAAATCGCCGTCGACCATCATGATCTCGGCGCCGTGGGCGCGCATCTGCCAGAGCTTGCCGGGATCGGTCGACCTGGGAACCGCGACGGTGAGCCTCAAGCCGGCGCGTGCGGCATAGGCGGCCTGCGATGCGCCGGCGTTGCCAGTCGAAGCCAGCGCGATGGTCAGGACGTTCGCATGGCGCGCCGCCGCCGCGATGAGCGCGCTGCCGCGATCCTTGAAGGAGCCCGTCGGATTGGCGCTCTCGAGCTTGGCGAATAACGCCCCCCCGCCCGCTTCGGCCGCGAGCTGCGGAAGCGCGAGAAGCGGCGTCGAGCCCTCGCCCAGGGTGATCTCGGGAAGATCGGGAAGGCAGGCGCGAAAGCGCCAGATGCCTTCCGACGTACCGGCGCGGCCCGGCGCGCTCGGCACGTAGCGAACCAGGGGAAACGAAGACGACGTCGCGCGCCCCTGCTGCTGATCCGCCGACACTGTGAGCGTTGCCACGCGATCCTTTCGTAGCCTCTAGCCGCGCGCGAGCGCGACCAGCCGGACAGGGGAGCTCTTCTTCACCTCGGGCTCGTCGCGCGCGCGCGCGTGCAGCACGCTCCACTCCTTCGAGGCGGTATGGTCCATGAGCCACTCGTGGATGAACCAGTTCTGGTTGCGGTCGGAGAGCACCGGCGTGTGGCCGGTGTCGGGCACGTGCATCACGGCCACGTCGTGCTTGACGCGCATGCGCTTCAGCGTGGCGGGCAGGAGCGCGTCCGAGATCATCCCGTGGATGGCGAGCACCGGGCAGCGGATCTTGTCCCAGAGGCGCCACTGGTCGAGGCTCGCCTGCGCGCCATCGCGAAAAGCCTGCAGCGCGCGCGCGTCGTGGCGGTAGACGCGCCCGCCTTCCTCGTCGGACCACTTGGTCTGGTGGAAGGTCACGTTGAAGCGCACGTCGTCGGACACGGGGCCGTCGTTCTTCTGCGAGGCGCCGATCTTGCGCAGCAGGTCCGCGGGATCGCGGAACACATAGTGGCGCGCGAGAGTCGCGGCGCGGCGCTTGCGGCGCGGTCCCGGAATAAAGGGGCCGATGTCGTTGAGTATCAGGCGGCTCACCAGGCTCGGGTGGCGCGCCGCGAGCTCGATCGCGGCACTCCCGCCCATCGACGAGCCCAGGAGTATCACCGGGCCGGAGCCGAGATGGTCGATCAGCTGGCGCAGCTGCTCAACGTAGGTCGCGAGCGAGTAGTCGCTCTGCTCGACCATCCAGCCCGAGCGCCCGCGGCCGACCCAGTCCATGCACACCACGCGGAAATGGCTCTCCAGGTCCGCGGCCAGGTAGTTGAACCGCATCGCGGTATTCGCCACGCCGCCCACGCAGACGACGATCGGATTCGCGGGGTCGCCCCAATCGGTATAGGCGACCTTCACCGGATAGGACTTGCGGAAGCGCGGCAGGCACTTCTGCAGGCGCACCGGATGGTGATAGTCGAAGTGGCGCAGGTCGAACTGGTGGTCGAAGCGCTCGATGATGCGCTTGGCCATCGCCATGTATTCGTCCCACGTCTTGAGGATGCGGCGCCGGCCGAGGATTTCCGGCTCCCAGTCGGGCTCGTGCCGGCGCTTGCGCGTCTCGGCGTCGGCCTTGGGGGGGCGCGCGGCCATCAGGCCTGGTAGGAGCGCGTGACCCGCAGCGAATGCTGGCCGGCGTCGGGTGCGACGGTGAATTCGACGATCTCGCCGTTGGCGACCGCCATGCGTTCGGTGCCGCCGAGGAGGTTGTTCAGCATGCGGCCCACGCCCTTGCTGCTGACTACGAGCGGACGGCGCTCGAGATACGGGCGCAGGCGGTCGAAAGCCAGAGCCACGCGCGACGAGAATTGCTCCTCCGATTCGCCGCCCGGGGGCGTCACGCCGCGCTTGAGCATGTCCTCGGTTTCGGCTATCGGACGGTTGTTCCACTGCCCGAGCTTGCGTTCGTTGAGGAGCGGCTCGACCTCGACCGGCACGGTGCCGAGCACCCCGCTGATGATGGAGGCGGTCTGGCGCGTGCGGATCAGCGAGCCGGCGACGATCACGCCGATCCTCAGGTTCATCTTTTCGACCTGCTTGGCGAGGAGGTAGGCCTGGTCGCAGCCGATATCCATCATCGGCAGGTCGGAATCGCCGCCGCAGCGAAAGCCGCGGAAGTTCGGCTCCGTGATGCCGTGGCGCACGAAGTAGAGCGTGAAGGGTCGATCGGCCTGCTGCGACATTGTTGTGTATTTATCCGTTGAGACGCGGGGTCGCGCGACATCGCCAATACCTCGCGGGCGAGCCGAGAATAGCACCCGGCATAGTCCACTTGAAGGGGTAGGGCGCTACACCGGTAATGCCCGCGAAAGACGCTTTGCTACAGCGGTAACCATCGCGCTCGCCCAAGGTGAGACGGCCGCTGCCGGTATGATCGCGCTTCCATGCGGGCACTGCGCTTCCTTCGCATCGTCGACACGATCGGCCGCCATGGCCTCGACGAGTTCGTGCCGGGGCGGGGGCTGCTCGCGCGCGCGTTCTTCGGCGCGTTCTATTTCTGGCGCGACACCAGGGCGCCGCGCGCGGTGAGGCTGCGTACCGCGCTCGAATCGCTGGGCCCGGTGTTCGTGAAGTTCGGCCAGATCCTCTCGGTGCGCCCCGACCTCATTGCCGAGGACGTCGCAAGCGAGCTCGCCAAGCTGCAGGACAGCGTGCCGCCCTTCGCGTGGCAGGAAGCCGAGGCCACGCTCGATCGCGCCTATGGCCGGGCGCATTCCGAAGTGTTTCGCTCGATCGACAAGACCCCGATCGCGAGCGCGTCGGTGGCGCAGGTGCATTTCGCGGTGCTCCACGATGGCCGCGAGGTGGCGGTGAAGATCCTGCGTCCCGGCATTCGCGAAGTGATCGCGAAAGACGTGGCGTTGCTCTACGCGCTCGCGGGCCTCCTCGAGCGAACCCTGGCGCAGGGCCCCCTGCTGCGGCTTCGCGAGGTCGTGCGGGAATTCGAGAACACCATCGGCGATGAGCTCGACCTCGTGCGCGAGGCGGCCAACGCGAGCCACCTGCGGCGCAACTTCGCCGACGGGCGGCTCCTGATCGTGCCGGAGGTTTTCTGGGAATGGTGCAACCGCGACGCGATGGTGATGCAGCGCATCGAGGGCATTCCCGTGAACGACGTCGAGAGCCTCGAGCGACACGGCATCGACATCAAGCGGCTCGCCCGCGAGGGAGTGGAGATCTTCTTCACCCAGGTGTTCCGCGACGGCTTCTTCCACGCGGACATGCACCCGGGCAACATCTTCGTCGCGAAGGACGGGCGTTACTGTGGCGTGGATTTCGGGATCATGGGAACCCTCGGCGAGGCCGACAAGAACTACCTCGCCGATTGCTTCATGGCGTTCTTCCGGCGCGACTATCGGCGCGTGGCGCGGGCGTATGTCGAGGCGGGCTGGGTGCCGGCGGATACGCGCCTGGCGGACTTCGAGGCCGCAGTGCGCTCGGTCTGCGAGCCGGTCTTCGACAAGCCCCTGAAGGACATCTCGTTCGGCAAAGTGCTGGTGCGGCTTTTCGAAGTCGCCGGGCGCTTCGGCATCCAGGTGCAGCCGCAGCTGGTGCTGCTGCAAAAGACGCTGCTGCAGATCGAGGGGCTGGGGCGCCAGCTGGACCCGGACCTGGACCTGCGCCCGATCGCGCAGCCCGTGCTCGAGCGCTTCATGGGCGAGCAGCTGGGCTGGCGCGGGATGCTGCGCGAGCTGCGCGACGAGGCCCCCCTGTGGGCTCGCACCCTGCCCCAGCTTCCCCGCCTGCTCCACCGGGCCCTTTCCGACGACGCGCCGCGCCGGGTGGAGGGGGCCATCCGCGACCTGGAACGGGCCCAACGGCGCCAAACCCGCGCCATGTGGGTAATTGTTGCCGTTTTGACCGCCTTGGTGGCGGCGCTGGCCCTACGCTGAGGCCCGGGCGGGAAACTTTGCCACCCGTAACCGCTCAAACGGGGGTTCTACCCCTGAAAACATCCACTGGAGACCTATTCAAAATGAAAAAATTGATCCTGGCAGCGCTCATCGCGGCCCCCTTCGCGGTCTCCGCGGCAGGCCCCGACAAAGCATTCAAGGACTGCAGCATGAAAGCGTCGAAAACCGCGAAGAAAGCCGACCTGCTGGCCATGGCCACGGTCAAGGAGGACGCCGCCAAGAAGGCCGCCCTCGGAACCGCGGGCGCCGGCGCCACCATCGTCAAGGGCGGCATCGAGACCGAAAGCGGCTGCCTGGTGTACTCGTACCACGTCAAGGAATCCGGCAAGAGCGGGCAGACGGAAGTCTTCGTCGACGCGGGCAACGGCAAGATCCTCAAGCAGGAAGCCGAGGGCGCGGTGCGCACGGCGCTCGAGAAGCCGGTCGACAAGACCAAGGAGCTTGCCGGCAAGGCGAAGGAGAAAATCACGGGCGAGCCCAGCACCAACCAGGCCGTCAAGAAGTAGCGATTCTTCGCACCTTCGCGGTGCTATCGACGGGGCCATCTGGAGCAGGGTGGCCCCGTTTTCATCTTGAAGCCTTCAAACAACCAAGGGTGAAAATTGCAATCCAAAGTTGAATAACCCTTTTTGTCTGGAGATACCCCATGAAACGCATCATCCTGGCTGTCGCACTTGCCGTTCCCTTCATCGCCACCGCCGGCGATGACCTCAACTGCAGCATCAAAGCGAAGAAGCTCACCTCGAAGGCCAACCTTGCCGCGATGGCTAAAGTGAGCGACGCCGACGCGCGCAAGGCCGCGCTCGACAAGGTCGGCGCCGCGGGCGCCACCATTTCCAAAGGCGGGCTCGAAGTCGAAGACGGCTGCCTCCTCTACTCGTTCGACGTGAAAACGCCGGGCAAGTCGGGCATCGATGAAGTCATCGTCGACGCGGGCACGGGCACGGTCCTGAAGGTCGACCACGAAGGCGTGGTCGGAGAAGCCGCCGGCAAGGCCAAGCAGAAGCTGGTGAGCGCCAAGGACAAGATCAAGGAAGAGTCCAAGGAGCTGAAGGACAAAGTGACGGGCCGTACGCCGGGCACCGACAAGTAATCGCACCACGCTCCACGAAAGCCGCCCGCTCGGGCGGCTTTTCTTTTTCTTTAGCGTGTTGCCGCTGCTAGCCCTTGGCGAGGCGCCGCAGCGTGTAACTGAGCGCCATCGCCGCGATCCACAGCGCGCCCGTGACCCACGCGACGCGCTGCGCATCCGGGCCTGCGCCCATCAGCACGGCCCACGCCGTGATGAAGAAGAGCGCGGACCCGACGGCGCCGATCACGTTGGTGCGCGTGTCGAACTGCAGGACTTGCTGGCAGTGGGGGCACTGGAAGCGCGAGAACCAGCGCCCGATGGGATTGGCGGACACGGGCTTTGCACAGTGAGGACAGGTGAGTTGGGTCATGGCGGCCTAGCGATCGTCGAAATCGAGCAGCACCGGCTGGTGGTCCGAGTAGAGCGTATCCGAATCGACCTGCACATCGCGAATGCGGCG
>JANLXC010000164.1:0-9660 GCA_031364925.1 Burkholderiales bacterium
CGCTTCCTCTTCGTGGCGCTGCTGGCGCAGGCGTTGCTCCGCCTGCGCGGCCGCGGCCTTGTCGGCCTCGGCGCGGTGCGCCTCGGCTTCCGCGGCGCTTGCTTCGGCTGCAACGGCCAGCGCGGACTTCTCGCGGAGCAAGCGCTCGGCCTCCTCGCGTTCGCGCGCCTGGGCGGCGGCGAGGTGATCGGCCTCGGCGCGGCGCTCGGCGGCGACGCCGCTTTCAGCTTGCGCGGCCTCGCGCAAGCGCGCCTGCTCGACGGCCAGCGCGTCGGCTGCGCAGCGCGCGAGAGCGGCGGCTTCGGCGTCGCGGTCCTGCCTGGCGCGTTGCGCTGCGATGGTGGCGGCGCGGCTCTCGGTGTCGCTGCGCTCGCGCGCCACTTCGGCGGCACGCGACTCGGCGTCGGTGCGCTCGCGAGCCTTCGCCTGCGCGGCGCGTTCGGCGTCTTCGCGCATTCGCGCTGTGTCGAGCGCGAGCGTATCGGCGGCCATGCGCGCCTCCCCCGCGCGCAGGCGCTCCTCTTCGGCGGTGGCAAGGCGGCGCGCTTGCGCGCACGCCGCGGCGTCGACCTCGATGCGCGTGCGCAGCGCCGCATCGGCATTGCGCTCCTCGCGTGCGTGCTCCTCGGCCGCGCGCGTGGCGAGCTGCTCGAGCGCCGTTCGCTCGCGTGCGATCTCGGTGGCCTGCGCCTCGGCCTTGGCTCGCTCCTGTGCCTTCGCGGCGAGCGCGCCCTGGTTGGTTTCACGCTTGCGGGCGGCGGCGATCGCCCGGGCGTCGGCCTTGGCGCGCGCCTGCGCCGCGAGGACGAGCTCGTCCTCGGCGACCTCGTGGCGACGCGCTTCGTCGTCGGCCGCGGACTGCGCGTCGCAGCGCTCGTTTGCCTCGGCCTCGAGCCTCCTGTCTTCGGCGACGCGCGCCTCGACCGCGGTCGCGGCGGCGGCCTCGGCCGCCCCCCGCGCGCGCGCGGCATCGGCGGCGCGTTGCTCCGCGACGATTCGCTCCGCGGACTCGCGGCGCAAAGCCTCCTCGGCGGCTTCGCGCGCCTGCGCGGCCTGTGCCGCGAGCGCTTCGCCCTGCGCGCGTTCGTCCGCGGCTTGCATCAGCGCGGCTTCGGCGTCCTCGAGGCGTCGCACATTGTCGAGCGCCTTGGCGTCGGCATCCGCGCGGGCGCGCGATGCGCCTGCCGCTTCGCGATCGTGGCGCGTGCGCTGCTCGACTTCGCGCGCGAGCGCTTCGGCCGCCTGCGCGCGCTCTTCGGCCTGGCGCAGCGCCAAGCCTTCGGCCTCGACGCGCTCGCCGCTCTTCGCGCGGAGCACGCGTTCGGCCTCCTCGCGCTGGCGGGATTCCTCGATGGCGGCGGACTCCACTGCGGCGCGCTCGCGCGCGACGAGGATCATCTCCATCTGCAGGTCGGCCTGGCGCTGCGCGCTTTCGCGCGCCAAGACCTGCGCCTTGGCGCGCTCCGCGGCGGCGGCTTCGTATTTGCGCTCCGCGACGATGCGCGCCTGCAACGCCTGGGCGGCGCGCGCGTCCTCGGCGGACTTTTCCTCGGCTTTGCGGGAGAGGTCACGCTCGGCGGCGGTGCGCTCGAGGGCGAGGGCCTCGGCCTCGCGCTCCAGTTCCTCGCGCTCGGCGCTCACGCGCTGCGCGGCCGCGAGCTCTTCGGCGCTGTCACGGATCCTGGCGAGCTCGGCGACCTGCGCAGCGGCCTTTTCGCGAGCGAGGTCCATCGCGCGTGCATCGGCTTCGACGCGCACGCGCTGCGCGGCGCGCGCTTCCTCCTCGATGCGGCTGCGTTCCTTCGCCTGGGCGACGAGGGCGCTCTCGGCCTGGACGCGCTTGCGAGACTCTTCGGCGGCGTTCGCTTCGGCGGCGGCACGTTCGCGCGCGAGAGTGACGAGCAGCGCTTCCTCGGCGATGCGCGCCTCGATCTGGCGCGCGGCCTTCGCCTCGGCGGCGACTTGCGTGCTCGCGCGCACTGCGAGCTCCTTCTCGGCCGCTTGGCGCGCCTTGACCGCATCGCGCGCCACGCCCTCGGCCTGCACGGATTCCTCCGCAATCTTCTCGGCGAGGCGTGCGGTGTCGAGGCGCGAGCGCAGCAGCGCCTCGGTTTCGCGCTCGGTGCGAATGCGTTCCTCATGCAGGGCGAGGGCGCCGGCGGCTTTCTCCGTGGCGGCCCTGGCCTGGCGCTCGGCGGCGAGCTCCGCTTCGTGGCGCAGGCGCGCCACCGCCGCGAGGTGCTCGGCATCCTTGAAGGATTTCGCGCGGCCCGCGTCGCCGGCGCGCGTTTCCTCCACGCGGCGCTTCGCTTCGGCGGCCTGCAGCGCCTCGAGCGCGAGCGTGCGCTGGCGAGTCTGCTCGGCGGCTTCGCTATCGGCCTGGGCGCGGCGGCGCCCGGCCTCGGCAAGGTCGGCTTGCGCCGCGGCATGGCGTTGGGCTTCCGCAACCGCGGAGGCCTCGGCCTGGGCGCGTTCGCTGGCGGCCTCCGCGAGGCGGCTTTCGGACGCCGCGCGCGCGGCGAGCGCAGCCGCGGCGGCGGCTTCGGCGCGCTTTCTCTCCTCGGCAACCCGGCGCGCTTCGATCTCGGCCGCGAGGAGGCGCTCGTCCTCGGCCTGCAGCGCCTGCATGGCGACGGTGCGCAACTGCGCCTGCTGCGCGGCGGCGGAATCGGCGTCGGCGCGCCGGCGGGCGAGCTCCGCGAGCCGCGTCTGCGCGTCCGCGTGGCGGCGTGCCTGCGTCGCGGCCATCGCCTCCGCGCCCGCGCGCGCCTTCGCCTCGGTGGCGAGCTTCGACTCCTCTTCGACGCGCGCCTCGACGGCGGCAGCGGCGAGCGCGTCGTGCTGCGCTTGCTCTTCGACGAGCGTGCGCGCGGCCACCTGCGCGTCGAGCGTTTCCTGGGCGAGGCGCGCGGCTTCGTGCTCCGCGGCCTCGCGTTCGGCGAATGCTTTGCGCGCGAGCGCGCTGGACTCCGCGAGGGAGCGTGCGTTGGCAAGCGAGGCGGACTGCGCTTCGCTGCGCCGGGCGGCGAGCGCGAGCGCATCTTCTTCGACGGCCTGCTTCGCAACCGCGAGCGCGCGGGCTTCCTCCTCGGCGCAGGCGCGTTCGTCGGCGCGCGCCTGTGCATCGAGCTCGGCTTGCGAGCGGCGGCGCGCTTCTTCGAGCGCGCGGGCTTCGGCTTCGGCGCGCAGCCGCGCCGCTTCCGCGAGCCGCGCCTCGGCTTCGCCACGCTCGCGCGCCGCATCGCGCGCCAATGCCTCGGCGCCCTGCCGCGCCAGCGCCGCCTCGCGCGCGTTGGCTTCGGCGAGCGCCTGTCGCGATGCCTTCTCGGCGACGCGCTTCTCGGCCTCGGCCGCCGCGAACGCGAGATTCTTCGCCTCGTGCTCGGCCTTCTCGCGGTCGGCGAGGGCGCGGTCAGCCTGCGCGCTGCCCAGCAGCACCGCCTCGGCCTTGGCGAGCGCGGCGGCCTCGGACTTGGCGCGCTTGCGCGCCGCCGCCTCGGCGCGGCGCTCCGCGTCCTCGCGCACGCGCACCTGCGCGAGCGCATATTCTTCGGCTTCCGCGCGCGCGCGCGCGGCGGCGTCGCGAACCTTCTCCTGCCCCTCGCGCCGGCGCGCTTTCTCGAGCGCGGCGCGTTCCGCGGTGCCACGCTGGCGCGCCGCTTCGGCCGCCTTCAGGTCGGCCTTGAGGAGCGCTTCCGATTGCGCGTGCAAGGCGCGCTCCGCTTCGTTGCGCTCCCGTGCGCGATCGAGCGCGCGCGTCTCGGCTTCGGCGCGGCGTTGCGCGGCGCCGGCGAGCGTGGCCATGGTGGTCTCGCGGTCGCGAATGTCGTCGGTATCGTCGAGGGCAGGCGCGCCGACGCCGAGCTCGAGGTCGGCTTCCTGCAGCTTGCCGGCGATCTCCTCGCGCCAATGGCTCTCGTGATCGTCGAGGGCCTGGGGATCGGAGTGCGCACGCGCCGGCGCGCCCGGCTTGGCGGCGGCCGGGGCGTTGCTCGATGCCTCGCGAGGCTTGGGCTCTAGAACCTGGCGGCGCGAGAACGCCGCATTCTTGAGCTGGTCATATAGTTTGCTCAAAGCTATTATCCCGGACCCGTTGCGAAGCGCGCCTCGAGAAGAATACGGGCGAGCGCAAGCGTAGTCTAGCTTCGAGAAAACCTCGAAAAATCTGGTGCCCAGAAGAGGACTCGAACCTCCACGGTGTTACCCGCCAGTACCTGAAACTGGTGCGTCTACCAATTCCGCCATCTGGGCGCGGAAAACACGAAATTTTACCAAGTGAACCGGAGATTGTCCATCAAAACCAAAGGCCTGGAACCGTACGCTACGGAAATACCCTCCCGTGAGCGCATCCTGGAAGCACTTGCAGAGGAAGGCGTGCCCGTCGACGAGGATCGCCTCGTCAGCCTGCTGGGCATTGCGAGCCCCGAGGAGCGTGAGGGATTCGATCGGCGCCTGCGCGCCATGGAGCGCGAGGGCCAGGTGGTTCGCAACCGCCGGGGCGCCGTGCTCGTCGCCGACAAGGCCGGCCTCATCAAGGGAAAAGTGATCGGCCATCCCGACGGCTTCGGGTTCCTGCGCCCCGAGACCGGCAAGGAAGACGACCTCTTCCTCGGCCCCAGGGAGATGCACAAGGTGCTCCACGGCGACGTGGTGCTCGGGCGCATCTCGGGCGTCGATCGGCGCGGGCGCAATGAAGCCAACATCGTGGAAGTGCTCGAGCGCGCCAACAAGACGGTGGTCGGGCGGCTTTTCATCGAGCACGACGTGGCATTCGTGATCGCGGAGAACAAGCGCATCAGCCAGGACATCCTGCTCGTGCCCGAAAGCCTCAAGGGCGCCAAGCCCGGCCAGGTGGTGGTCGTGGAGATCATCGAGCAACCGTCGAAGAACGCCGAGCCCATTGGCCGCGTGCTCGAGATCCTCGGCAACTACGCCGATCCCGGCATGGAGATCGAGATCGCGCTGCGCAAGCACGATCTTCCCTACGAGTGGCCGCGCGACGTCGAAAACGCCGCGAAGCACCTTCCCGACAAGGTCGAGGCCAAGGACCTGAAGGGCCGCAAGGACCTCCGCAAGCTCCCCTTCGTCACCATCGACGGCGAGACCGCGAGGGATTTCGACGACGCGGTGTACGCCGAGAGGACGGGCAAGAACTTCAAGCTGTGGGTCGCGATCGCCGATGTGAGCCACTACGTGCGCCCGGACGATCCCATCAACCACGAGGCCTACAACCGCGGCAACTCGGTGTACTTCCCGCGGCGCGTGATCCCGATGCTTCCCGAGGAGCTCTCCAACGAGATGTGCTCGTTGAAGCCCGAGGTCGACCGGCTGGTGATGGTGTGCGAGATGGACGTGACCGCGGCGGGCGTGGTGAAGGGCTACGAGTTCTACCCCGGCGTGATCCATTCGCACGCGCGCCTGACCTATACGCGCGTGGCCGCAGTGATCGCGGGCCAGCCCGCGGAGCCTGCCGTCGCCAAGAGCCTGGTCCCCCACATCGACACCCTCTACGCCGTCTTCAAGTCGCTCTTCAGCCAGCGCCAGAAGCGCGGCGCCATCGACTTCGAGAGCGTCGAGACGCAGATGATCTTCGACGAGCAGGGCAAGATCGAGCGCATCGTGCGCGTGCAGAGGAACGACGCGCACAAGCTGATCGAGGAGTGCATGCTCGCGGCCAACGTCTCGGCCTCGGACTACCTCGAGCAGAACAAGCGGCCCACGCTCTATCGCGTGCACGAAGGCCCGACGCCGGAGAAGCTCGAGAGCCTGCGCACGATGCTGAAGGACTTCGGCCTCACGCTGGGCGGGGGCGACAAGCCGCACGCCAAGGATTACGCCGAGCTCCTGAAGCGCATCAAGGACAAGCCCTACGCGGGCATGCTGCAGACGGTGATGCTGCGCTCGCTCCACCAGGCCGTGTACACGCCGGAAAACGTCGGGCACTTCGGCCTCGCCTACGACGCCTACGCGCACTTCACGTCGCCGATCCGCCGCTATCCCGACCTCCTCGTGCATCGCGGCATCAAGGCGGTGGTGAAGGGCCAGAAATACCAGGCGGGCGACCTCGACGCCATCGGCAACCACTGCTCCGAGACCGAGCGGCGCGCCGACGACGCCACCCGCGATGTCGAGGCCTGGCTGAAGAGCTACTACATGCAGGACCACGTGGGCGAGGAGTTCGAGGGCACCATCAGCGGCGTCACCAACTTCGGGCTCTTCGTCACCCTGGACGAGCTCTACGTGGACGGCCTCGTGCACATCTCCGACCTGGGCCAGGACTACTTCCAGTTCGACGCCGCCAAGCACGTCCTGCGGGGTGAGCGAAGCGGGATAAAGTACCAGCTCGCCAGCCGCGTGCGCGTGAAGGTGGTGCGCGTGAACCTGGAACAGGCGAAGATCGACTTCACGCTGGTGCCGGGGACAGAGCGGGGACAGACCGGGGTCGTAGCGGGGTCTGACCCCGGTTCAAAGAAAATCGAGACGCGCAACAGCGCCGGAAAGCCGAAGAAGAAAAAATGAGCACGCAGAAGATACTGACGGGATTCCACGCGGTGACGAGCCGCCTCAGGCAGCGCCCCGAGACGGTGACCGAGATCTATCTCGACGCCGGTCGCAGCGACGCGCGCGCCAAGGACTTGCGCGAGCTCGCCAAGCGGCTCAACGTGCGCCTCATCGCGGCGGACATGAAGCGCTTGGACGGGATGGCGGGCGGGGTGCGCCACCAGGGCGTCATCGCCCACGCCGAGCCGCTCGATACGCCCAAGTTCATCGAGGATGTGCTGGAAGCCATCGACGAGCCGCCGCTGCTCCTCATCCTCGACGGCGTCCAGGATCCGCACAACCTGGGCGCCTGCCTGCGCGTGGCCGACGGCGTGGGCGCGCACGCCGTGATCGCGCCGAAGGACCGCAGCGTGGGGCTCACCACGGCCGCGGTGAAGGTCGCTTCGGGCGCGGCAGAGTCGGTGCCGTATATCGTGGTCACCAACCTCGCGCGCACCATGCGCGACCTCAAGGACAAGGGCATCTGGCTGGTCGGCACCGACGACGAGGCGCGCCAGTCGATCTACAAGACCAAGCTCGAGGGCGCGCTCGGCATCGTGCTCGGCGCGGAGGGCGAGGGCTTGCGCCGCCTCACCAAGGAGACCTGCGACCTGCTCGTCTCGATCCCCATGCTCGGCTCGGTCGAGAGCCTCAACGTCTCCGTCGCGAGCGGCGTGTGCCTCTACGAGGCGCGGCGCCAGCGGCTCAAGTGAAGGATTTCCGATGACCCAGAAGTTTCGCCTCGAAACCAAGGACCTCGCCGAGAAGCTCTACGTCGAGCTGATGGGCAGGAACGTCGCCTTCGCCGAGAATGCCGTGAAGACCACGGTGAGCGCGGAGAACGTCGCCAAGCTCTCCTTCATGCTCGCCGAGACTTTCCTGCGCATGCAGGATTCGCTCAACGCCGACAACATGCCGAAGGACCCGACCTTCAAGCTCGGGGCCGACGACATCGCAGGCTGGATGAAATAGCCTAGAAAATCTGGCGCGTGATCCTCTTGGTCACGAACAGCGAGTCGTTGTTGTATTGCAGCTCGCCGTTGTTCGCGTCGGTGAAGGTGAGGAACATCCTCCCCGCGGGAATGACGGTGACGCGCGTCGGATCGAACGTCGGGCCGAAGGGCGGCCCGGTGGTGCGGTAGACGTCTCCCACGCAGCCGGTCCCCGCGGTACCGACCGCGCAATTCGGAACCACGAACCAGGTGGGCTTCCCCGCGCCGTCGTACACGTACCAGGCGAGGAACATGATGTTGTACTGCTGCGTGATCGCCAGGCCCCAGCCGGATTCCCTCGGGTTCCACCAGAGGTCGGTGTAGTCGACCAGCGGCGGCGTGTTCCCGGTGTTGAACACCTGTCGCTGGATCGGGATCGAGCGGTTCTGCCCGTTCAAGCTGTAGCTCATCACGGCGTTCGAGTTGTTGCTGAAGGACACCGAGATCGATCCCACCTGGGTCACCACTTCCTTCGACGGATCGAACTGCACGCCGAAGAAGAGCGGGCCCTCGACCTGGTAGAGCGGCCCCGAGCACGAGCTCGATCCCACCGGCATCGAGCAGTTCGACGCGACATACCACTTGGCGTTGCCCGACGCGTCGTAGGTGTACCAGGCGGCGAAGATGTTGTTGTTGCGCTGGGTGAAGTTGATGCCCCAGCCCGACTCGTTCGGGTTCCACCAGATGCCGGACAGCGGCCCCGGGTTGTCCGCGCCGTTGGTGACCGTCGCCGGGCCGATGAAGTTGCCGAACGCGCCGGTGCCGCCGCCGGTGTGCAGCGTCGACGAGACCGAGTAGCTGATGGTCTCCAGCGCGGTCATTTCCTGCGTGAGGTCGGCAAGGACATATACGCGCGATCCATCCGGATGCACGGTCACGCCCGAGGGACGCGAGCCGGGGCGCAGGGCCACGTCGAAGAGCACGCGGTTCTCTGAGGTGCTGACGACCCCCATCGAGCCGCTCGCCGATTTGGCGACGTAGAGCCGCTGGCCGTCCGGGCTCAACGAAATCCACTCCGGCACCGAGTCGAGCGGCATGTTGGCGATGACGCGGCGCGTTGCCGTGTCGATCACGCTGATGGAGCGGCTGTAGTGGCCGACGTAGAGGCGCGAGCCGTCGCGGCTGATCGCCAGGCTGTACGGGTTGGAGGAGACCGCGATCGAGTCGATCGCGGTGAAGGTGTTCGCGTCGACCACCGTGATGGTGTTGTCGTTCAGGTTCGAGACGTAGAGGCGCGAGCCGCTCGGCGCGAACACCACGCCGACCGGCGATTGCCCGGCGCTCAGCGTCGTGACGGCGTTCGAGTTGGTGTCGATGACCGCGACCGTGTTGCCGGCGCCGCCGAGCGTGGCTACCGCCACCTTGGTGCCCGCCGGATTTACCGCGACCCCGAAAGGCGAGGAGCCCACCGTGATCGTGCGCAGCACCGTGTTGTTGATGGCGTCGATCACGCTCATCGTGGAATCGTTGGCGTTGGTGACGTAGACACGGTTGCCGAAGCCGTTGATGGCGATGCCTGACGGGTTGGCGCCGACCGGGACGAATGCGACCACGTTATTGGTCGGCACGTCGACCACCATGATGCGGTTTTCCTGGCCGAGCGGGATGTAAGCGAAGGGAGCCGCGCCGGCGACGAAAGACCAGCAAGCAAGGCCCACGAGAAGGCTGCGGGCGAACGAAACCAGGCCCGAACCGGAAGCGGATTTTGTGTTCATATCATTATCTTACCTTGGGTTTGTGAAATTCCCGCTTCCCAAGGCCCCTCCTCCCCAAGACCCCCCAAAAATGACCCCGATTCGAGCCTTTTTCCGCATCTTGGCGGCCGCCACCCTTGCCATGCCCCCGGCGGACGTCCTCGCGCAGCCGGCACCGCTTCCGAACGCCTCCAGGGCGCTCCCGGCGGCCCCCCGGCCGGCCCCCCTGCCTGCGGGAGTCACACGGGTCACCACCGTCGAGGGCATCACCGAGTACCGCCTCGCCAACGGCCTCAAGATCCTGCTGTTTCCCGACCAGTCCAAGCCCACCGTCACGGTCAACATCACATACCTGGTCGGCAGCCGCCACGAGAACTACGGCGAGACCGGCATGGCGCACCTCCTCGAGCACCTCATGTTCAAGGGCTCGAAGA
>JANLXC010000040.1:0-39412 GCA_031364925.1 Burkholderiales bacterium
CGCCGCACGTGCCCGGCCGCGAACGGAATCTTGAAGCCGTCGGGCGACGTATTGGGCAGGCCGTGCACGCAGTAAGTCCAGAAGTTGTGGTACTTACGCTGCTCGCCGTCGGTGACCACGGGCGAGCCTGTGGCCTCGAACCTGGCGATGGTGTCCTTGATGGCCGCGTCGTACTGCGCGTCGAGGCGCGGGTCGTCCGCGTCGGTTCGGGCGAGCGCTTCCTGCAGCTCGAGAGGGCGAGGAATGCTGCCAATCGGTTCGGTGGGAATCACCGTCGAGACCTCTCGCGAGAATGGGGGGTGATCGGATTTTGGGCGTGGGCGGCATACGTGAATGTCGGACGTTTCCTACATTGAACGTAAAGTGCCTGGACGCTCACTGCGTATCGGCGCTTCAGGACCACATCGCGTTGGAGAGCCGCTCCAGCGTGGACAGGCGTGGCCCGATCCAAAGCACTTGGATGGGGACCCGCCATGGGATTCGGCCCCGGGCTATTGCCGCCGCTGCGGCACCCGGGGCGACGTCAGAGGATCTCGGAAGCGTGGTCCGCGAGGCGCGAACGCTCGCCGCGCATCAGCGTCACGTGCCCGCTGTGGTTCCAGCCCTTGAAGCGATCCACCACGTAGGTCATGCCCGACGAGCCCTCGGTGAGATAGGGCGTGTCGATCTGCGCGATGTTGCCCAGGCACACCACCTTTGTCCCGGGCCCCGCGCGCGTGATCAGCGTCTTCATCTGCTTGGGCGTCAGGTTCTGCGCCTCGTCGATGATCAGGTACTTGTTGATGAAGGTGCGCCCGCGCATGAAGTTCAGGCTCTTCACCTTGATGCGGTTGCGGATGAGATCGGCCGTGGCGGCACGCCCCCAGTCCCCCGCTTCGTCGTCGGTGCGCATCAGCACGTCGAGGTTGTCCTCGAGCGCTCCCATCCACGGGGTCATCTTCTCCTCCTCGGTGCCGGGGAGGAAGCCGATATCCTCGCCGACCGGGACCGTGACCCGGGTCATGATGATCTCGCTGTAGACCTTGAAGTCGAGGGTCTGCATGAGGCCCGCGGCGAGCGTGAGCAGCGTCTTGCCGCTTCCCGCCTGGCCGAGCAGCGTGACGAAATCCACTTCCGGGTCCATCAACAGGTTCAGCGCGAAGTTCTGCTCGCGGTTCCTGGCGGTGATGCCCCACACGTTGTTCTTGTGGTGCGAGAAGTCCTTCAGCGTCTGCAGCACCGCGGTCTTGCCGCGCAGCTCCTTGACGATCGCGAGGAATGGCTTGTCGCCCTCGTGGAACACGAACTGGTTCACCAGCATCGAGGGAACCAGCGGTCCCTTCACGCGGTAGAGCGTGCGGCCGTGCTCCTGCCAGCTCTCGACGTCCTTGCCGTGGCGGTCCCAGAAGTCCTCGGGAAGCGGCAGGATCCCCGTGTAGAGGAGGTCGGTATCCTCGAGGACCTTGTCGTTGAAGTAGTCTTCCGCGGGAATGCCGACCGCATGCGCCTTGATGCGCATGTTGATGTCCTTCGACACCAGGACGACTTCACGCTTCGGATACTTCTGCTTGAGATGCATCGCCACGCCGAGGATCACGTTGTCGGCCTTCTGCGAGGCGACCGACTCGGGGATCTCCACCGAGACCGAGTGCGTCTGGAGGAAGAGGCAGCCACCGGCTTCCTGCCCGCCCTTGGTCTTGAGCGAGTAGCCCTTCTCGATCTCGCCGCCCTGCGAGACGATCTCGTCGAGGAAGCGGCTCGCCTGGCGGGCGTTGCGCGCGACCTCGCTCATGCCCTTCTTGTGGTCGTCCAGCTCCTCCAGCGTCACCATCGGCAGGAAGACGTCGTGCTCCTCGAAACGGAACAGGCTCGTCGGGTCGTGCATGAGGACATTGGTGTCCAGCACGAAAAGCTTGGTGGCCGCGGCCGCTTTCTGGGACCGCGGTCCTTCTCTTTCACGTCGACGCTGCATGGGCACCTCCGAGGGCGAGGCGGAACCGGATGTCTCGTCCGCATCGATGCGCGCGGCGGAGTCTGTCAAGGGATCGTTGGGCATCAGTTCGCGTGGTTGGTGGTAAAAGGGGCTAGAGGGGGGCGGACCGGATGAAGTCGAGCACCGACTGCGCGTGGCCGGGAACCTTCACCCCGCGCCATTCCTTCGCGATGCGGCCCTTCCGGTCGACCACGAAGGTACTGCGCTCGATGCCTCTCACCTGCCTCCCGTACATGTTCTTCATCTTCATGACTGCGAATATGGCGCAGGCCTTCTCGTCTGCGTCCGAGAGCAGCTCGAACGGGAACTCCATCTTCTTCTTGAATTTCTCGTGCGTGGCCACGCTGTCGCGCGAGACTCCGAAAACCGGCACGCGCGCGTTCACGAACTTCGAGTGCAGGTCGCGGAACTGCCGGCCCTCGTCGGTGCACCCGGGGGTGTCGTCGCGCGGATAGAAGTAGAGGACGAAGGGGTGGCCCTTGAAGGCCGAAAGCTGGAAACGCTGGTTGCCGGTAGCGGGGAGCTCGAAATCGGGTAGGACCGATTTGTCGGTCATCCGGCTAGGCCAATCATGAGGCGAGATGCGTCATACCCACAACCCATAGTAACTAGTTCCTTGAAAAAAACAAGCTATGGGAATGATTGTTCTGCCAGAAACTCGGGGCCCTGGGTGGCGAGGGTGCCCGAACGCCCCTGGCGAGGGGCGTCGACGACCGAATGCATCGGCAGCTTCGCGGGCTCCGCGGCGCCTGCCAGCTCGCGCATCGCGCAGAGATCGTAGCCCTGGGCCTTCCAACCTTCCAGGAGGCTTTCGAAGACCCTGCCGAGCTTCATCCCCTCGAGCTCGGCGTGCAGCGTGAAGACATGGTCCCGCGGATCGGCGGTTCGTTGGAGGAGGGCGGCGGCGACGTTGTCGACGCTCACTGCCTCGAGCCCGATCAGCTCGTCCAGCGTTGGCAGCGTGGTCGGAAACTGGGGGCAGCCCACGATCTCCGCACGGATCACCGGGATGAAAGGGTGCGTGCCGCGCGTGTCCGAGGCGTAGCGGAAGCCCAGCGATTGCGTGCGGCGGTAGGCGTGCACGTTCATCTGCCAGCCGGCGGCGCCGTGCACCGTCGCGTCCTCCCCGAAGACCTCGCGGAAGCGCTGGCAGGCGAGCGACATTTGCCAGCCGGTCCACTTCTCGTCGGCGGTGACGACGCCGTCCTGCCACTTCACGTGGTCCCAGGTGTGGATGCCGACTTCGAATCCTTCGTCGCGAACGCGCCGCAGGATCGCCGCGCAGCGCTTGCCGATGTCCGGGCCCGGAAGCACGGTTCCATACATCAGTGTCCTCAAACCGTAATGTTCGACGACTGAAGTACGGTTCACCTTCTGCATGAAGCCGGGGCGCAGCGCGCGCTTGATCGCGCGGCCGGTATGGTCGGGGCCTAGTGAAAATAAAAATGTCGCGCCGGCGCCGTGACGCTTCAAAATGTCGAGCAGGGCGGGAACGCCTTCGCGCGTTCCGCGAAAAGTGTCCACATCGATCTTCAACGCAAGCTTCATTGGAGGTTGTTTGCAATTGCAGGAACCGAATTCTCCCACGCCCTATCTACATCGATTGCTATCGATTGCTTCGGTAACGGGGGGCAATGGGGGGAGGGCGCATAAAGATGATGCGCCGCAACATGCCTGTATGCTAAAATGTTGAATAACCTTGAATTTTTGGACTTTTAATGCGCCGCCCCCTCCGTAATATCGCGATCATCGCCCACGTCGACCACGGCAAGACCACCCTCGTCGACAAGCTCCTGCAGCAAGCCGGCACGTTCGCCAAGCATCAACATCTCATCGAGCGGGTGATGGATTCCGGCGACATCGAGAAAGAGCGCGGCATCACCATCCTCGCGAAGAACACCGCGGTGGATTACCACGGCGTCCACATCAACATCGTCGACACCCCCGGCCACGCGGACTTCGGTGGCGAGGTCGAGCGCGTGCTGTCGATGGTCGACGGCGTGGTGCTTCTGGTCGACGCGGTCGAGGGGCCCATGCCGCAGACTCGCTTCGTCACGCGCAAGGCGCTGGCGCAGGGACTCAAGCCGATCCTCGTGGTGAACAAGGTCGACCGCGACGGCGCGCGTTCCGACTGGGTGGTGGACCAGACCTTCGATTTGATGGACAAGCTCGGCGCCACCGAAGACCAGCTCGATTTCCCGGTGATCTACGCCTCGGCCCTGAATGGCTGGGCTTCCACCAAGGTGGACGAGATCGGCACCGACATGCGTCCGCTCTTCGACGCGGTGCTCAAGTATGTTCCGGAGCCCGCGGGCGATCCCGACGGCCCGCTGCAGATGCAGATCGCCGCGGTGGACTACTCGAGCTTCCTCGGCCGCATCGCGGTGGGTCGCATCCGCCGCGGCTCCATCAAGAAGGCGCAGGAAGTCGCGATCATGTCCGGCGACAAATTCATCCGCAGGGCGAAGATCGGCCTGCTGCACACGTTCCAGGGCCTCGACAAGATCGAGACCCAGCTGGCCTCCGCGGGCGAAATCGTCTCGGTGACGGGCATCGAGGACTTCGTGATCGGCACCACGTTCGCCGATCCGGAGATTCCCGAGGGCCTGCCGATGGTGGGCGTGGACGAGCCGACCCTCACCATGAATTTCCAGGTGAACACCTCCCCGTATGCGGGCCAGGAAGGCAAGTACGTCACCAGCCGCCAGCTGCGCGAGCGCCTCGACCGCGAGCTCCTCGCCAACGTCGCGCTGCGTGTCGAGGAAACCGGGGACAACGACGTCTTCCGCGTTTCAGGGCGCGGCGAATTGCACCTGACCATCCTCATCGAGAACATGCGTCGCGAGGGCTACGAGCTCGCGGTCGGCAAGCCGCGCGTGGTCGCCAAGGAAGTCGACGGCGTGCGCCACGAGCCGTGGGAGAACCTCACCGTCGATGTCGATACCGACAACCAGGGCAAGATCATGGAAGAGCTCGGGCGCCGCGGCGGCGAGCTGCAGGACATGGTGCCGGACGGGAAGGGGCGCGTGCGCCTCGACTACAGCATTCCGTCCAGGGGCCTCATCGGTTTCCACATGGAATTCATGACGCTCACGCGCGGCACCGGCATCAAGAGCCACGTGTTCGAGAAGTACGCTCCCGTGAAAAGCGAGCCGCCCTCGCGCAGGAATGGGGTGCTGATCTCCTCGGAGCAGGGCGACGCGGTCGCCTTCGCGCTCTTCAACCTCGAGGAGCGCGGCAAGATGTTCGTCTCGCCCGGCGAGCGACTCTACGTCGGCATGGTGATCGGCATCCACAGCCGCGACAACGACCTCATCGTCAACCCGGTGAAGGGCAAGAAGCTCACCAACGTGCGCTCCGCCGGCAAGGACGAGAACGTGGTCCTCACGCCGCCCATCCAGCTCACATTGGAAAGCGCGGTGGAGTTCATCGAGGACGACGAGCTGGTGGAAGTCACGCCGAAGTCGATTCGGCTCCGCAAGCGTTTCCTCTCCGAGCACGACCGCAAGCGTGCGGCGCGGGAAGACAAAGCGGCCTGACGGCCGCTTTTTTTCGCCCAGGCGCCGCTGGGATCGGCCGCAAATCAAAAAGATGGCTTCGAGATAGACGCAGGTCGGGAAGCTCCGGCAGGAGCGGATGGTAGCTCACCTCCTGAGCCTCGGAGTGTCTAGAATGCCTCCATGGAAAGCACGATCGTCACGATTCTCATCGCGCTCCTCTGCGCCGGTGCCGGCTTCGGCGTCGCCACTCTCTGGAGCCGCTCGCGGCCGGCGCAGGATCAAAAGCGCACCGCCGAGCTCGAGGCGCAGCTTGCCGCCGTGCGCGAGCAGTCTCTTCGCTACGGCGTGCAATCCGCCGAGTTGGAGCGCGACGCCACCCAGCTGCGCGGGCAGCTCCTGGAGGCGGTGCAGCGCAGCGCCACGCTCGAGGAGCGCGCCCGCAACGCGGACGAATTGCGCGGCCTCATTCGCGAGCGCGAGCAGGCGATCGCGCGGCTGAACGAGGAGGCGAGCAAGGCCCGCGAGCGCGCCGCCGAGCTGCAGACACGCCTCGAGGAGGAGCGCCAGCAGTCGCAGGAAAAGCTCGCGCTCGTCGTCGAGGCGCAGCGTACCCTCGAGATGAGCTTCAAGTCGCTCTCGGCCGATGCGCTGAAGAGCAACAACCAGTCATTCCTCGATCTCGCGAAGGCGTCGCTTGCCGAATTCCAGCAGGGCGCGCGCGGCGACCTCGAGAAGCGCCAGATCGCCATCGACGCGCTCGTGGCCCCGGTCAGGGCCTCGCTCGACAAGGTGGACGAGAAGATCGGCGCACTGGAGAAGGCGCGCGAGCACGCTTACGGCGAGATTCGCCAGCAATTCACGCAGATGGCGGAAGTGCAGACGCAGCTCCGGGACGAGACCACCAACCTGGTGAAGGCGCTGCGCCAGCCGCACGTGCGCGGGCGTTGGGGCGAAATCCAGCTGCGCCGCGTGGTCGAGATGGCCGGCATGATGCTGCATTGCGATTTCGTCGAGCAGCAGTCGGCCGAAGGCGACGACGGCAAGCTGCGCCCGGACCTCATCGTGAAGCTGCCCGGCGGACGCCAGATCGTGGTCGATTCCAAGGCGCCGATCACCGCGTACATGGAAGCGCACGAGGCGACCACCGACGAGCTGCGCAAGGTGAAGATCCTCCTGCACGCGCAACTCATGCGCCGCCACCTCGAGGCGCTGGCCCGCAAGTCCTATTGGGAGCAGTTCCAGCCCACGCCCGAAGTGGTGGTGATGTTCATCCCCGGCGAGGCCTTCTACAGCGCCGCGCTGGAAGCCGATCCGGATCTCCTCGACAGCGGCTTCGGCCAGAACGTGATCATCGCCTCGCCGGCGTCGCTCATGGCGCTCCTCAAGGCGGCTTCGTACGGCTGGCGCCAGGAAGCCATCGCCGACAACGCGCGCGAAATCAGCCAGCTCGGCCAGGAGCTTCATGCGCGCCTCGCCGTGATGGCCGAGCACATCGCGCGCATCGGCAAGGGCCTGCAATCGGCGCAGGACGGCTATAACTCCGCGATCGCCTCGTTCGAAAGCCGGGTGCTGGTGTCGGCACGCAAGTTCAAGGATCTGGGCGCCACCTCGCAGGACGCCGAGATCATCGAGCTGCGCGCGGTGGAAGGCGGGCTGCGCCGGCTGCAGTCGGTCCCCGACAAGCCTACGGAAGGGTAGGGGCGGCAGCGTTCAGCCGCGCTCGATGCCGTCGATTACCGCCTGTGTCATCGCCGCGGTGGTGCCGGTGCCGCGAATGTCCCCGGTGCGTGATTTCGGATCGGCCAGCGCCGCGGTCATCGCGCGCGACATCGACTGTGCGGCAGCCACCGCCTCGGGGCGCTTGCGGTCGTGGCCCAGCCACTCGATCAGCATGCGCGCCGATTCGATCATCGCGTAGGGGTTGGCAATGCCTTTACCCGCGATGTCGGGAGCGGAGCCGTGCGTGGCCTGCGCCATGGCGAGGCGCGCTTCGCCGATGCACAGCCCCGGCGCCATCCCCAGGCCGCCCACCAGGCCCGCGGCCTCGTCCGAGAGGATGTCGCCGAACATGTTGGTAGTGACCACCACGTCGAAGCTTTGCGGGTCGCGCACCAGGCGCATCGCGAAAGTGTCGACGATGACATCGTCCGTGAGAACGTCGGGATATTCCGCCGCGGCGCGCCTGCATTCCTCGACGAACATGCCGCAGCCCAGCTTGAAGACGGTGTCCTTGTGGACGAAGGTCATGTGCTTCTTGCGCTGGCGCGCGAGGTCGAGAGCCGCCTTGGCCACGCGATAGCTCGCCTTGCGAGTGATTACGCGCATGGAAAGGGTCATGTCCGGCGAGGGACGGAATTCGCCCGAGCCCGCGAACATGTTGCGGTCCGGCTGGAAGCCCTCGTTGTTCTCGCGCACGATGATGAGGTCGATGTCGTCGTGCAGGCAGCCGATGCCCGGGTAGGAGCGGGTCGGGCGCACATTCGCGAAGAGGTCGAACTGCTTCCTCAGGATCGGATGCGGGTTGATCGCCGTCGCCACCTTCGGATACGCGCGATGGCCGATCGGCCCGAGGATCCAGCCGTCGAGCGTCGGCAACGCGTCGAGCGTCTCCTTTGGCAGCGTCGATCCGTGCGTATCGAGCGCCTTGCGCCCGATCGGCAGCGCCCGCCACTCGATCGCGAGCCCGTGCTTCTTCGCTGCCGCTCGCGCCACTGCCACTGCCGCGGGCACGATCTCGTGCCCGATGTCATCGCCTTCGAGGATTCCTATTTTCATTCCGCATCATACAAAACAGCGGCAGGCGTCACTTTCCGCTATGTGGGAAGGGGACAGACCGGGGTCGTAACGGGGTCTGACCCCGGTTTGGGTTGCGCGGGAATCAAGGTAGGGCGCACGATCCCGGAATGTCACTGCCTATCCACTCATGAAAAGAATCCCGCCGCTCTTCGCCTTCGCCGCCGTGGTATTCCTCGCCACGTCCCTCGCCGCCACGGCGCAATATCCGAACAAGCCGATCAAGCTGATCGTGCCGCTAGCTGCCGCGGGCACCGGCGACACGCTCGCGCGCACCGTGGGCGAGGAGATGGGCAAGATCCTTGGCCAGCCGGTGGTGATCGACAACCGCCCGGGCGCGGGCGGCCTCGTGGGCACCGAGCTTGCCGCCGCGGCGCCTGCAGATGGCTACACGCTCCTCGCAGTGAGCCCCTCGCACGTCATCAACCCGGCGCTTTACTCCAACAAGAAGACATACGACGCGTTGAAGAGCTTCGAGCCGATCACGGTCATCGCCAACACGCACCAGGTGATCGTGGCGCACCCGTCGGTGGAAGCCAGGACGCTGAAGGAGCTCATCGACTACGCGAAGAAGAATCCCGGCAAGCTGAACTACGGTTCGGCGGGAACGGGGTCGGCCACGCACCTGAACATGGAGCTCTTCAAGTCCATGGCGGGCGTGGACATCGTGCACGTCCCTTACAAGGGCAGCACCCAGGCGAGGAACGACGTGCTTGCCGGCCAGGTGCAGCTCGCGATGGATGGGCTCCTGCCGGTGCAGCCGCTCATCAAGGACTCGCGCCTGAAGGCCCTCGCCATCACCAGCAGCCGCCGCGCGAAGAGCAACCCCGAGATTCCGACCATCGCCGAGGCGGGCGTGCCGGGTTACGCCTCCGACACGTGGTACGGCATCCTGGTGCCCGCGGGCACCCCGAAGGAAATCGTGAACACGCTGCACGCGGCGGCCGTGAAGGCGCTCAACTCGCCCAACGTACGTGCGCGCCTCGAAAACCTCGGCGCCGAGCCGGTCGGCAACTCGGCCGAGGATTTCAGGAGGCTCCTCGAGACCGAGCAGAAGCTCTGGGGCAAGGTCGTGAAGGACTCCGGCGCGAAGGTCGAATGATGAAGCGCGCAACGACCCGCCTTCGCGAGCTGATCGCCCGCGGCCCCACGCTCTATGTCCCCGGCTGCTACAACGCGATGAGCGCGCGCGTGCTGGAGAGCGCCGGGTTCGACGCGATCTACATGACGGGGTATGGCACGTCGCTCTCGCTCACCGGGCTTCCCGACGTTGGCCTCACCTCGATGAGCGAGATGGTGGCGAACGCGCGCTACATCGCGTCGGCCGTGCGCATCCCGCTCATCGCCGACGCCGATGCGGGCTTCGGCAACGCGATCAACGTGATCCGCACCGTGCGCGAATACATCGGCGCGGGTGTCGCGGGCATCCACCTCGAGGACCAGGTGAGCCCGAAGCGCTGCGGCCACGTCGCGGGGCGCCTGGTGATCCCGATGGAAGAAGCGGTCGGCAAGATCCGGGCGGCAGCCGACACGCGCGCCGGCCTCGACCCGGATTTCGTGCTGATCGCGCGCACCGACGCGCGTGGCGCGTCGGGCGGCTCGCTCGACGAGGCGATCCGCCGCGCCAACGCCTTCCTCGCCGCGGGGGCGGACCTCGCATTCGTCGAGGGTCCGACATCCGCCGACGAAGTCAAGCGCGTCTGCGGGGAAGTGAAGGGTCCGGTCTTCTACAACATGACCGGCGTCTCGCCGCGCTTCTCGGTGGATGAGATGCGCGCGCTCGGAATCGCGGTGTGCATCTCGCCCAACGCCATGCTGAGGAGCGCGCTGGCCGCGATGCACGACCTCGCGAAGGAAATGCGCGCGGACGGCCCGGGAGCCGAGACGCGCTTCATGGAGTCGTTCAAGAAGCATCCGCTCGGCGACCTTCATACGTTCGCGGGCTTCGACCAGGTGCGCGCGTGGGAGAAGGAGTACCTCGGCGAGGAGGCGATGAAGAAATACGCCGACTCCGTCGGGCATGTGCCCAAGTAGATGGGCCTCACGCTCTACGAAAAGATCTGGAACGCGCACGCCGTGGCGCAGGGTCCCGGTGGGCGCACTCTGCTCTACATCGATCGCCACCTGCTTCACGACGGCAGCTTTCACGCCTTCGAGGCACTACGCAATTCAGGGCGGCCGGTGCGCCGGCCCGACGCGGGATTCGCGACCCCCGACCACTACGTGCCCACCATCGGGCGAGACGACATCACCGACCCGGAGCTGCGCGACAAGGTCGAGACGCTCGCGGCCAACGCGAAAGCGACACGCATCACGATCTTTCCGGTGAGCGACGATCGCCAGGGCATCGTCCACGTGATCGGCCCGGAGCAGGGCATCACGCAGCCTGGCGTGACTCTCGTCTGCGGCGACTCGCACACGTCCACTCACGGGGCGCTGGGCGCGCTTGCGTTCGGCATCGGGGCGTCGGAGGTAGCGCACGTGCTCGCCACGCAAACGCTCTGGCAGCGCCAGTCCAAGGCCATGCGCATCACCATCGATGGCGCGCTCGGGGCGGGCGTGCACTCGAAGGACATGATCCTCGCCCTCATCGCAAGGATCGGCGCCTTTGGGGGCACGGGGTACACACTCGAATATGCGGGGAGCGCCATCCGCGCCCTGTCCATCGAGGCGCGCATGACGGTATGCAACATGTCGATCGAGGCCGGCGCGAGAAGCGGTTTGGTGGCCCCCGACGAAACCACGTTCCAATACTTGGCGGCAAGGCCCTTCGCGCCGAAGGGGGCCGACTGGGATCGCGCGCTCGCCCTCTGGCGCCTCCTTCTTTCCGACCCCGATGCGCGTTTCGACGTGGAGGTTACGCTCGACGCCGGGTCGATCGAGCCCATGGCGACGTGGGGTACGAGCCCCGAGCATGGCGTAGGCGTGGGCGGCGTGGTGCCCGACCCCGCGCGGCAGCACGACGCGGCGCGCCGTAGCAGCATGGAGCAGGCGCTGCGCTACATGGATTTGAAGCCCGGGCAGCCGATCGAGGGCCTCGCCATCGACCGCGTCTTCATCGGCTCGTGCACCAACAGCCGCCTCGAGGACCTGCGCATCGCCGCCCGCGTGGTGCGCGGGCGCAAGGCCGTGGTGCCGTCGATGGTGTCGCCGGGGTCGGGGCTGGTGAAGCGCGCCGCCGAGGCCGAAGGGCTCGACCGCATTTTCCTCGAGGCGGGGTTCGAGTGGCGAGACGCGGGCTGCTCGATGTGCGTCGGCATGAATGGCGACCTGGTGGCGGCGGGCGAGCGCTGCGCCTCGACCTCGAACCGAAACTTCGAGGGGCGGCAAGGCAAGGGCGCGCGCACCCACCTGATGAGCCCGGCGATGGCTGCCGCGGCGGCGGTGACCGGACGCGTCACGGACGTGCGGAAACTCCTGTGACGCCCTTCATCACGCTTACGGCGGTCGCGGTCCCGCTCGACATGGTCAACGTCGACACCGATCGCATCGTCCCGGCGCGCTTCCTGCGCAAGCCGCGCTCCGCGGGCTACGAAAATTTCCTCTTTCACGACCTGCGCGAGAAGGACCCGCAGTTCGTGCTCGACCGGCCGGCCTTCAAGGACGCGCAGATCCTCGTGGCGGCGGAGAATTTCGGCTGCGGCTCGTCGCGCGAAGGCGCGGTCTGGGCGCTCGCGGGCGCCGGCTTCCGCGCCTGGATCGCGCCCTCGTTCGGCGACATTTTTTTCGAGAACTCTTTCAAGAACGGCGTTCTTGCACTCGTGCTTCCCCCCGACACCGTGGCACGGCTGCGCGAGGCGCTCGCGGCCAGGCCCGGAACGAAGCTCACCATCGATCTCGCCGCGCAGGCCGTGACGATGCCCGGCGGGGAAGTCGAGAGCTTCGACATCGACCCTTTCCGCAAGGAGTGCCTGCTGGCAGGCATCGATGAAATCCAGCTGACCCTACGGTACGAAGACGCGATCGCGGCCTACGAGCGGCGCCAGCGCGACGAGACCCCGTGGCTATCCCCCGGGGCCTCGTGCGGCAAGGCTCCCGATCAACCGGCCGGGTAGTACTCGATCGCGCCGGTGTCGTGGTCGAGAATCATGTCGTACGGAAACCAGTAGATGATCTCGTCGCCGTAGTCGTCGTAGTACGAGTAGCCGATCCACGTCGTTCCCAAATACTCGGCCTGGGCAAGCGTCAGGGCCACGCGCTGGAACCCGCCAATCGGCGCTTCGACCATCTTGCGCGTGGTTTTGTACTTCTTCACGGGCACCGCGCCCTTTTCGGCATGCTGGACCGATATCCCCGCGATCTTGCCGTTGGACACATTGACGAACGAGCTGAATTTGCCGTTCTCGTGAAACTTGTGTTTCCCGTTGGATTTGATCTTGTCGCTTACCAGCGACTTGCCGTCTTGGTGCTTCTGCTTGTGCTGCTTGCGCTCCCCGTCCTTTTTGCCTTGGCCCTGCTCGCCGCGATCCTTGTCCTTGTCCTTGCCTTTGCCTTGGGCGAGTGCCACGTTCTGCCCGAAGACCAGGCTGAGAGCCGTGACGAGAACCACGGAAATTCGGTTGATGCGACGCATGCGCTTCTCCTCTGTAGCGGAAAGGCTCCGATAGGATCCAGACAGCCGGCGCCGCCAATTGTTCGACTCGTTTCTTGAAAGGGCAGGGCCCCGGCCGCCCGACTTCGTTGACGCAGCGCAACAAATGCGTGCGCATTGGCCTTGACAGGGCTTATGTTGCAGTGCACAATAACGCATTGCACACTAACCCACATCCCCAAGGACCACACGCCATGTTCAAAATCGACCAGTTCGCCGCAGCCAACGAAGCCGCGATCGAGCAATTCGCCTACTTCGCCAAGCTCTCGCTCGGCAGCCTCGAGAAGTTCACGGAGCTGGGCCTCGGCGCCGCTCGCGAATCCGTCACCCAGGCCACCCGCCATGCGCAGTCGCTGGCCGGCGCGCGTGACGTGAACGAAGCCTTCGCGATCAACTCCGCCGCCGTCGAGCCCGCGCTCAAGCGCGCCTACGCCTACTCGCGCACCGCCTACGAGACCGCCGCCGCGTCCAACGACGAAGTCAAGCGCGTCCTCGAGCAGAACAGCGCGCAACTGAACAAAGCGGCGATCGCCGCGCTGGAGGAGGCGCTGAAGTACGCGCCGGCCGGCAGCGAGACCGTGGTGGGCAACCTGAAGACCGCGATCGCCGCGGCCCAGAGTGCCTACAACAACATGACTTCGATCAACAGGCAGATCTACGACACCGTCGGGCAGAATGTCGCCACCGCGCAAGCCGCGACCACGCGCACGGTCAGGAAAACGACGAAGCGCAAGTAACACCTGACGCTCCGCGCGAGCGGGGCTCCAGCTCCAGGCCCCCGGCTAAGCACCGGGGGCTTTTTCATTGCCGATGCCGTATCATTTCTCCATGAAAATCATCGGCATCGCCGGATTCAGCGGCAGCGGCAAGACGACCCTGATCGAGAAGATCATCCCGATCCTGGTGCGTGAGGGGCTGCGTGTCTCCCTGGTGAAGCATGCCCACCACGAGTTCGACGTAGACCAGCCGGGCAAGGATTCCTATCGCCATCGCCACGCGGGTTGCGCCGAGGTGCTGATCAGCTCGTCGAAACGCTGGGCGCTTATGCACGAGCTGCGAGGCGCCGGCGAGCCCGCGCTCGAGGAGCAGCTGAAGCACCTTTCGCCCTGCGACCTGGTGATAGTCGAGGGCTACAAGAGCGAGCCCATTCCCAAGGTCGAGGTCCATCGACGCGCCGGCCACACTCCGCTCCTGCACCCCGATGATCCGCACGTGGTGGCGGTGGCGACCGACGAGCCGCTCGAAACCTGCCTTCCGCAGCTCGACCTGGACGATGCCGAGGACGTGGCGCGCTTCATCGTGAAGCACCTCGGATTGAACCGCGCGCGCCTGGTGCGCTAGGGCCGGCCGTGGTCACGCTGCTTTATTTCGCCAGCCTGCGCGAAAGCGTCGGGTGCTCGCGCGAGGAGCTGGCGCTCCCCTCCGGCAACGCAACCGTGTCTTCACTGGTCGATTCGCTGCGCGCACGCGACGCGCGCTGGACCGAGGCCTTCGCGCCGGGCAAGACCTGGCGCGTGGCGGTGAACCAGCAAATGGCCGACCTGGCGACGCCGCTGAAGCCCGGCGACGAGATCGCCTTCTTCCCGCCGGTGACCGGAGGCTAGCGTGCCGATCGTGCGCGTGCAGGAAGCGGACTTCGACACCGGCAGCGAGCTGGATTCGCTTACGCGCGGGCGCCGCGACGTGGGGGCGCTGGCGAGCTTCGTGGGGCTGGTGCGCGACGCGAACGACGGCTCGGCCGTGAGCGCCATGACACTCGAGCACTACCCGGGCATGACCGAGAAGGCGCTCCAGGATATTTGCACCCAGGCCCACTCCCGCTGGGACTTGATCGACACGCTGGTCATCCATCGCGTGGGTGCGCTGAAGCCGGGCGATCGCATTGTTCTGGTCGGCGTCTCCAGCGCCCACCGCGGCGACGCCTTCTCGGCATGCGAATTCATCATGGACTACCTCAAGACTCGCGCCCCGTTCTGGAAGCGCGAGGACACGCCCGGCGGCCCCCGCTGGGTCGACCCCCGCGCAAGCGACGACACCGCCGCCGAGAAGTGGAAATAAGTCGTGCCAGGTACGACTTAAAAGGTGCAGAAGATCCGGCGGGTGAGGGCGATCATCTCGAGCACGCGCGGGTCGACGATGCGGTAGAAGACGCGGTTGGCGTCCTTGCGCGCTTCGAGGATGCCTGTGTCGCGCAGCACCGCGAGGTGCTGGGAGATGTTGCTTTGCGAAGTGCCCACGGCATCGACGATCTCGAGGACGGAGAGCTCCTGGTTGTTCACCAGGCAGAGGATTTTCAATCGCAGGGGATGTGCCATGGCCTGCATCGCGGCGCTCGCCTCGCGGATGTTCTCGCCCTTGCCGATCAGGTCGAATATGTCGCTGGGGACCTTCTTCGCGGAGCGTCGGCGGGCACGTAGGGCCATGACGCGCAATGTAGCAGGCGGCTTCAATATAAGACTTGACTAATATACACCGCGGTTCATAGACTGGGCTCCTCGCCTACACCCAATCACGATGACGCAATCGCGCGCCCCGGGCCGCCTCGCGCGCGCGCCGGAACATTTCCTCGATCCGCCGCAGATCGCCGCCGTGCAGGCCGGGCGGCGCGACTTCCTGCGCGGCGCTTTCCTCGCCGCCGCCGCGGCCGTCACGGGACAAGCCTCGGCGCAGCCCGTGGGCGATCCCGCGATCCTCGAGCTGCCCGAGCACAGCAGGAGCCTGGGCCAGCCGGTCGCCGCGCGCCCCTACGGAACGCCTTCGCAGTACGAAAAAAACCTGCAGCGGCGCGAAAGCCCGGGCCTCACGCGCGTGGGCGCCTCGTCGGTGTCGTTCACGCCGCTGCAGGGCCTTTTCGGCATCGTCACGCCCAATGGCCTGCATTTCGAGCGCCATCACCAGGGCTGGTGGGACATCGATCCCCACAATCACCGCCTCATGGTGATGGGGATGGTGAAGGAGCCCAAGGTCTACAGGATGGAAGACCTGATGCGCCTTCCCGCCGTCTCGCGCATGCATTTCATCGAGTGCGGCGCGAATACCGGCATGGAGTGGGGCAACGTCTCGGTGCCGACGGTGCAGTACAGCCACGGGATGCTGTCGTGCTGCGAATTCACCGGCGTGAAGCTCTCGACGCTCCTCGGCGACTGCGGCTTCGACCGGAAGAACGGCAGGTTCGTGCTGGCCGAAGGCGCCGATGGCTCGGGCCTCACGCGCACCATCTCCATGGAGCGCGCTCTCGACGACGTGATGGTGGCGTGGGCGATGAATGGCGAGATGCTGCGCCCGGAGAATGGCTATCCGCTGCGGTTGGTGGCCCCCGGCATCCAGGGCGTGTCGTGGGTGAAATGGCTGCGCCGCCTCGAGGTAGGCGATGAGCCGTGGGGCACCAAGGACGAGGTGCTGCATTACGTGGACCTCATGCCCGACGGGATGCTGCGCCAGTATTCGTCGATCCAGGAATGCAAATCGGTGATCACGACGCCTTCGGGCGGGCAGTTCCTCCTCGACAAGGGCTTCTACAACGTGACCGGCCTCGCGTGGTCGGGGCGCGGGCGTGTGAAGCGCGTGGACGTCTCCACGGACGGCGGGCGCAACTGGCGCACCGCGCGCCTCGAGAGCCCGGTGCTGCCGAAATGCCTCACGCGCTTCAACATCGACTGGGTCTGGGACGGCGGCCCCGCTATCCTGCAGTCGCGCGCCATCGACGACACCGGCTACGTGCAGCCCAAGATCAACCAGCTGCGCGCGGTGCGCGGGACGCGCTCGATCTATCACAACAACGCGATCCAGTCGTGGAAGGTGGGGCAGAGCGGCGAGGTGACGAATGTCCAGGCTTATTAGGACCGCTGCTTTCATACTGGCTTGGGTCCCCGCCTTCGCGGGGATGACGAGTGCGGCGCAATTCCCCGGCGTGGGTCGTCCTGCCACGCCGGCTGAAATCGCCGCATGGGACATCGACGTGCGTCCCGATTTCAAGGGCCTGCCGCCCGGGTCCGGCAGCGTCGACAAAGGCCAGAAGGTGTGGGACGACAAGTGCGCGTCGTGCCACGGCACCTTTGGCGAATCCAACGAGGTCTTCACCCCGCTCGTGGGCGGCACCAGCGCCGAGGACGTGAAGCGCGGCCGCGTGAAGACGCTTGTCACCGGCGACGTGGCCCGCACCACCATGATGAAGCTCTCGTCGATTTCGACGTTGTGGGACTACGTCCACCGCGCCATGCCGTGGACGGCGCCCAAGTCCCTGTCGGCCGACGAGGTCTACGCGGTGGTGGCGTACATGCTCAATCTCGCCGACATCGTCCCCGGCGGGTTCGTGCTCTCGGAGCGCAACATCGCCGAGGTGCAGAAGAGGCTCCCCAACCGAGATGGCATGACGCGCAACCACGGCCTCTGGGACGTGAAGGGCAAGGGCGACGTCGCCAACGTCGCGTGCATGAAGGACTGCGCGACGCAGGGCAAGCTCGCTTCGGCCTTCCCGGAATCGGCGCGCAACCTGCATGGCGATCCCGCGGAACAGAACAGGACCCTGGGATCGAAGGTCGCTGCCGTGGAAAAGCCCACTGACGTCGCCGAGCTCGCCAAGCGCAAGGCATGCTTCGCCTGCCACGGCATCGACAAGCGCATCGTCGGCCCAGCCTTCAAGGAAATCGCGGCGAAGTACAGGGGGGAGGCGGGAATCGAGGCCAAGCTCGTGCAGAAGGTGCGCCGCGGCGGCTCCGGCGTCTGGGGCCCGATGGCGATGCCGCCCAACCCCGATCTCGCCGAACCCGATGCGGCCGCGTTGGTGCGCTGGTTGCTGGGGTTATAATTTTGAGTTGTGAACGAAGCCAGACACTGAAGGAGCGAGCATGAATCGCAGTCGCAGGAATGCATTGAAGGGCGGCGCAGGCGCGGCAGCGCTGGGCCTCGCAGTGGTCGCAGGGCTCTTCAAGCCGGGCAGCGCCTGGGCGCAGCAAGGCTGGAACAAGCAGGCCTTCGAGGTGAAGAGCCTCGCCGAAGCCGTGAAGGCGATGGGCGGCGGCACGCCGGTCGAGAGCAAGGACATCCAGTTCGCGAACACGCCCGACATCGCCGAGAACGGCGCCGTGGTGCCGTTCACGATCATCAGCAAGATTCCCAAGACCGAGCAGATCGCGCTCCTGGTCGAGAAGAATCCCAGCATCCTCTCCGCGAGCTTCACGATTCCCGAGGGCACCGAGCCCTGGATCAACACGCGCGTGAAGATGGGCCAGACCTCGAACGTCATCGCGTTGGTGAAGGCCGATGGCAAGTACTACTACGCATCCAAGGAAGTCAAGGTGACCTTGGGCGGTTGCGGCGGATAAAGGAGACACCATGGCAGACCCGATGAAGATTCGCGCCAAGATGGAAGGCGACAAGGTCGACGTACGCGTGCTGATGGCCCACGAGATGGAGACCGGCCAGCGCAAGGATGCGAAAGGCGCGCTGGTCCCCGCGTGGTTCATCCAGAACGTCACCGCGACGCACAACGGCAAGACCGTGCTCTCCGCGGAGTGGGGCCCGGCGGTGTCGAAGAACCCGTTTCTCGCGTTCAAGTTCTCCGGCGGCAAGGTCGGCGACAAGGTCAGCGTCACCTGGACCGACAACAAGGGGGACAAGCGCACCGACGAAGCGCTTGTCACGGCTTAGCATGCGCGGCGCGAGAACCTGGATTGCGGCGGCGCTGGCGGCCACTGCGCTCACCGCCGCCGCGGCCCCGGGCGACCCGGTAAAGGTCGTCTATCACGTCAACGAGAACCTCGAGCAGGCGACTTCCGCGATCCGCAACATCCGCAATCACCTGAGCGCCGATCCGAAAGTGAAGATCGTCGTGGTCGCGCACGCGGGCGGAATCAACTTCCTGCTGCGCGATGCCAAGGACAAGAACGGCAACCCGTACGAAGTCGCGGTGCAGGACCTCACCTCCAAGGGGGTCGAGTTTCGCCTGTGCAACTTCACGCTGCAGGCACGCAACATCGATCCGAAAATGGTCATCGAGGAGGCGAAGATCGTCCCCTCGGGCGTGGCCGAAGTCAGCCGCCTGCAGGCGCAGGACGGCTACGCATACCTGAAGCCTTGAGGAGAGCGATTTGAAGCCGATTCAGCGTATCGCCGCGTTCCTTTGCGTGGGAGGCGCGATCGGCGCCGGCGCTGCCTTCGCGCAGCAGCAACGTTCGGCGACCGAGGAGATAGAGCGCTATCGCGCCGCCCTCGGCGATGGCAACCCCGCGGAGCTCTGGGAGGCGCGGGGCGAAGCGCTGTGGAAGGAAAAGCGCGGCCCCAACAAGGCCTCGCTCGAGCGCTGCGACTTGGGGCTCGGCCCCGGTGTCGTGAAGGGCGCCTACGCCGCGCTGCCCAAGTACTTCGCCGACTCCGGCAAGGTCGAGGACCTCGAGTCGCGCCTCGTCACCTGCATGGTGGCCCTGCAAGGCTTCAAGCCCGAGGAAGCGAAGAAGGATCCCTTCGGCGGTCCCGGCAAGAAAGTGCCGATGGACGCGCTCGTCGGCTACATCACGGCGGAGTCGCGCGGAATGAAGATGAACGTCGCGGCCTCGCACCCCAAGGAGCAGGAAGCCTACGAGATCGGGAAGAAAATCTTTTTCTTCCGTGGCGGCCCGCACGACTTCGGCTGCGTCACCTGCCACGGCGCGGACAACCAACGCATTCGCCTGCAGGATCTGCCCAACCTCACCAAGACCGCGGATGCGCAGAAGGCCTACACCACGTGGCCGGCGTACCGCGTTTCGCAGGGAGAGCTGCGTTCCTTCCAGTGGCGCCTCAACGATTGCTTCCGCCAGCAGCGCTTTCCCGAGCTCGAGTTCGTCTCGCCGGCGTCGATCGCCCTCACCATGTACCTCGCGAAGAACGCCAACGGCGGCGTATTCGACGCGCCGTCCATCAAGCGCTGACCGGAGATGGCCTCGACATGAAGAAGACGATCCTCGCGCTCTGCGCGCTCGCCGCTGCCGCCGCGGGATGCGCGCTGATGGACAAATCCGACAAGTCCGCGGAGGCGCTCGCGGTGATGAAAGCGTCCTTCCGCGAGCTGGGCCAGGCCAAGCTCGATCGCCTCGACCAGGATGAAGTGCAGGCGACGTGCAGCCAGTACACCGTCGAGCAGCCCGCGCCCCGGGATGTCGCCGAGCGCATCGAGAAGGCGCAGCTGGCCCTCATCAAGTATCCGCAGGGAAGCCTGGTGGGCGACTGGAAGGCGGGCGAGCGCATCGCGCAGACCGGCGTCGGCATGCAGTACAGCGACGACCCGGCGACCCCCGCCGGCGGCAACTGCTACGCGTGCCACCAGCTCACCAAGGCCGAGGTCTCTTTCGGCACTATCGGCCCGCCGCTCTACAACTTCGGCAAGCTGCGCGGCTTCACGCCCGACATGCAGCGCTACGCCTACGGCAAGGTCTACAACTCGGAAGCGTTCTCGGCGTGCTCGAACATGCCGCGCTTCGGCCACAAGGGCATCCTCACCGAGCAGCAGATCAAGGACGTGGTGGCGCTGCTGATGGATCCGGAATCGCCGGTCAATAAATGATCGCGCGCATCGCCGCGGCGATGGTCGCGTTCACCATTGGTGCCGCGGCCGCCGATAGCGCGACTTTCACGGTACGCAGCCTCACGCCGGAAGCGGCGCTGAAGGCTGCGCAGGCGGCGCTCGCCAAATGTCGCGCCGAAGGCTTCCAGGCGACGGTCGCCGTGGTCGATCGCAGCGGCGTCACGCTGGCGCTGATTCGCGACCGCTTCGCCGCTCCCCACACCGTCGATACCGCTCAGCGCAAGGCGCAGTCCTCGATCAATTTCAAGATGAACACCGCCGCGCTCGACCGCGAGCTGCAGCCGGGCAAGGCAAGCGCGGGCATCCGCCACCTTCCCGGAGTCGCGGCGATCGCGGGCGGCATGGTGATCGAAGGGCAGGGCGCACTGGTCGGGGCGATCGGCGTTTCGGGCGCTCCCGGCCCCGCCAACGACGACACTTGCGCCGCGGCCGGAATCAGGGCGATCGCGGAAGACCTGGAGTTCTGACGTGGACCGCCGCGAGTTCCTGCAGGCCCTCGCCATCGGCGCCGCGGCTGGGCTGCCGATGGGATCGCGCCAAGCGCTGGCCGCGGGGCTGAACGAGTTCTACGACATCCCGCGGTTCGGTAACGTGAGCCTGCTTCACATGACCGACTGCCATGCGCAGTTGATGCCGAGCTACTTCCGCGAGCCGAGCGTGAACATCGGCGTTGGCGCCGCGGCCGGCAAGCCGCCGCACCTGGTCGGCAGGCATTTCCTCGACGCTTACGGCATCAAGCTCGCGACGCGTGAGGCTCACGCATTCACCTGCCTCGATTTCACCGAGATGGCGCGCGTCTACGGGAAGATGGGCGGCTTCGCCCACCTGGCCACCCTGGTGAAGGGCCTGAGGGCTACGCGCCCCGGCGCGCTCCTCCTCGACGGCGGCGACACCTGGCAGGGCTCGGCCACCGCGCTCTGGACCAAGGGCCAGGACATGATCGACGCGCAGAAGCTCCTTGGCGTGGACATCATGACCGGCCACTGGGAATTCACCTACGGCCAGGAGCGCGTGAAGCAGGTCGTCGACAACGACTTCAAGGGCCGCATCGAATTCCTCGCGCAGAACGTGAACACAGCGGACTTCGGCGATCCGGTCTTCAAGCCTTACGTAATCCGCGAGATGAACGGCGTGCAGGTCGGGATCATCGGCCAGGCGTTTCCGTATACGCCGATCGCGAACCCGCGCTACTTCGTGCCCGACTGGACTTTCGGCATCAAGGAATCCGAGCTGCAGAAGCAGGTCGACGAAGTGCGGGCCAAGGGCGCGCGCATCGTGGTGCTGCTCTCGCACAACGGCATGGACGTGGACCTGAAGCTCGCCGGCCGCGTGAAGGGCATCGACGCGATCCTCGGCGGGCACACCCACGACGGCGTGCCGATGCCGGTGCAGATACTCGCCGGCGCGCACACCACGCTCGTCACCAACGCCGGCAGCAATGGCAAGTTCCTCGGCGTGCTCGACTTCGACTATGGCGGCGGCAAGGTGCGTGGTTGGAGGTACCGCCTGCTGCCGGTCTTCTCGCACATGCTGCCCGCCGATCGCGAGATGCAGGCCCACATCGACCGGGTGCGCGCGCCGTTCGAGGCGAAGCTGCGCGAGAAGCTCACGGTGACCGAGTCGCTCCTCTACCGGCGCGGCAACTTCAACGGCACGCTGGACCAGGTGATTCTGGATGCGCTGATGAGGGAGAAGGGAGCCGAGATCGCATTCTCGCCGGGATTCCGCTGGGGCACTTCGATTCTGCCGGGCGAAGCGATCACCACCGAGAACCTGATGGACTGGTCGGCGGTCACCTATCCCGCGACCACTCTGAACGAGCTCAGCGGCGAGACGATCAAGACGATCCTCGAGGACGTCTGCGACAACCTCTTCAACCCGGACCCGTACTACCAGCAGGGCGGCGACATGGTTCGCGTCGGCGGCCTCACCTACACGTGCACGCCGGGCGAGACCATCGGCAAGCGCATCAGCGACATGCGGCTCGGCGGCAGGTTGATCGACGCGGGCAGGACCTACAAGGTAGCGGGCTGGGCGCCGGTCGCCGAGGGCGTGCAGGGCGAGCCGATCTGGGACGTCGTGACGCGCTACTTGCGCGACCGAAAGACGCTTCCGGAGCCCAGGCTCAACGTGCCGAAGATGGTGGGCGTGGAGGGGAACATGGGTCTCGTGCCGTGATCCGTTATTGGATCCCCGCTTTCGTGGGGATGACGATCATGGGCGCGTCCGCGGCAGGGTACCCGCCGGTCAAGTCGGTCCTAGCGCCGATCCGGGTCACGGAGCGCGTGTACTACGTCCAGGGGCAGCCCGGCGTCGCATCGGCGGCCAACGAGGGCTACAACTCGAACGCAGGCTTCGTCGTGACGGGCGCGGGCGTGGTGGTGATCGACGCGCTCGGCACGCCCGCGTTGGGAGCCGCGCTGCGCCAGGCCATCGAGGGTGTCACTCGCGAGCCCATTCGCCGCGTGATCGTCACGCATTACCACGCAGACCATTTCTACGGGCTCGGTCCCCTCAAGGAAGGCGGCGTGGACGTGTGGGCACACAAGGCGGCGCGTAAATACCTGGAGAGCGGCGAGGCCGAGCGCCGTCGCGAGCAGCGCGCGCGCGACCTTTTCCCGTGGGTGGACGAGAAGATGCCCCTGGTCGCTCCGGACCGCTGGCTTGACGAGCACGCCGAGTTCACGCTGGGAAAGGTGCCGTTCGAGATCCATCACCTCGGTCCCGCGCATTCACCCGAGGACGTGATCGTCGTGCTCCCCGGCGAGGGCGTGGTCTTCAGCGGCGACATCCTCTTCGCCGGCCGCATCCCCTTCGTGGGCGAGGCCGACAGCCGGCAATGGCTCGATCGCATCGCACGGCTCCTCGAGATGAAGCCGCGGGTCATGATCACCGGCCACGGGGAAGTGTCGCGCGACCCGGTGAAGGACCTTGCCCTCACGCGCGATTACCTGCTCTACCTTCGCGCCGCGATGGGCAAGGCGGTCCAGGATTTCGTGCCCTTCGAGGAGGCCTACGCGAAAGCCGACTGGACACGCTTCGAGAAGGTCCCCGCCTTCGCCGCGGCCAACCGCGTCAACGCGTACGGGACGTACCTGCTAATGGAGCGCGAGAGCCTCGCGAAATGACTACTTCGCGGTGAACTTGTAGTAGGTCTGGTCCAGGTACGCGACGATGTGCTCCTCGTCGTCTGGGAAGAGCTTGAGGCCGAGCTCGGAGTTGCACAGCGCCACCTGGGTTTTGAGCTTTTCCAGCGAAGTAACCTTGCGGTCCTTCCTCAGGTAGACCGCCTTCGCGTCGCCCATCGTCTTGTTGTGATGGCATGCCTCGCAGCGGCTCTCCGCTACGAGCCTGCCGCCCTCGGCTGGGTCGCCAGCGGCCAAGGCGGCCATGGGGACCAGCAGCAACCCCAGGGAAAATGTCCTCATATCGTAGGAATCGTCTGATTCACTCGGAAAGATGAGGCCCCTAGAGTATCGGGATTCGAGGGTCATGGGGACTCCATGAGCGCATCAATCGAGGCCAGCCCGAGGGGCGAACGATTCTGGGGCGAGCTCGCTCCCTGCGAGCATTTAGTGCAGATCTACGGGGACGAAGTGTCGTTCATGGACGCGCTCGAAGGCTATGTCTCGAGCGGCTTGAGGAAGCGCGAAAGCGTGATCCTCATCTCCACTGCGGCGCACCTCCACGAGCTGGAGAAGCGGCTCAGGGCCAACTGGCTGGACGTCGACCGCGCCCGATGGGAGAACCGCTACGTCGCGCTCCTCGCGCAGGAAACGCTCTCCCTCTTCATGGTCGACGGCATGCCGAGCGAGGCACTGTTCACCGGGGCCATCGCTCCGCTTCTGGAACGCGCCCGTAACGGCGGGGACCGCAAGGTGCGCGCCTTCGGCGAGATGGTGGCCATCCTCTGGGCGCAGGGCAATCGCGCCGCAGCCCTCGCGCTCGAGGTCCTCTGGAACAAGATGCAGGCCGAAGAGGAGTTCCCGCTCTTCTGTGCCTATCCGCGCTGCGGCTTCGGCGTCGATGCCTCGGCGTCGATCCAGAGCGTGTGCTCCGCCCACTCCCGGATCATCCCGGGCTACGCATCGTAGTAGCGCGGCCCCCCGCCGCGTAGCGTGTAGTCGGCGTTTTTTTCGGATAGTCAGAAATTTCCTACTGAACGTTCCAAAAATTACCGATATCGGCGGGCGTCGGCATTTGGAACAATCCCTGTACACGCCGCAAAGAACTCAGGGACACCATGGATTCCGAATCAAGCAACTACCCGCCGGGTCGAACCTTTCCGCGCCACCACTTGCTGCCCCGCGTGGCCGATGGCCCGGAGACGTCCGCGCCGCACGTACCTGAACATTGGCGCGTGAACCTGGCCGAGCCGTGGGAGATCACGTTCTGGACCAGACATTTCCGATGCAGCGAGTCCCAGCTGCAGGACGCGGTGCGCGAGGTCGGCGACAGGGCCGGGGCCGTGCGCGCGCACCTCCTCGACGAAGACCAGCAACCGCGCAACTAGAAGGACCGTGATTCCCATAATGAACAACGATCCCACGAGGAAAGACATGCTCCGCGTCACGCTTCATGAACACGACATTGCGTCGCTCATGGAACAGTTCCCCAAGCTCACGCGCACCGAGATATCGGATGTCGTCACGCGGCACGGGCCGATCAGGGCCGCGGTCGAAGCCGAGCTCGAAAAGGTCTCCCGCTTCAAGCGTTAGTGACCTAGCGCATGTTGCCGGTGTGGCCCAGCGAGTAGCGTCCAGGCTGGGGCCATACCGCGAGCCCGTGGGGCTCTGTTCCCACCTTGATCACCTTCGCCTCGCCGGTCGTCGTATCGAACGCGTACACAACGTGGTCGTAGCGCCCCGATAGCCAGAGCGTCTTGCCGTCGGCGCTGACATTGCCCATGTCGGGGCTGCCGCCGCCGGGAACGGGCCATGTCGCTTCCACGCGCTCTGTGGCGAAATCGACCACCGAAACACTGCCCGGCCCGCCCTTGAGCCCGTGGATCTTGTGCGATCCGCGGTTGGCGACGTAGAGCTTCTTGCCGTCGCGGCTGGGATAGATGCCGTGCGTGCCTTTGCCGGTATTGATGAACCCGGTCTCCTTGAACGTCGCGCCGTCGATCACGAAGATGCCGTCGGCATGCATGTCGGCCACGTAAAACTTCGAGCCATCGGGAGAGACGCGAATGTCCTGGGGCATGCCGCCCTTCGAAAGCTTGAGGTAGCCCATCACCTTGCGCTCGACCATGTCCACCTTGGCGAGGCTCCTGGCGAATTCGCAGGTGAAGATCGCGTAGCGCCCGTCGATCGAGAAGTCGGCGTGGTTCACGCCCGCGCATTGTGGCGTGGGGATGGAGTACTGCAATCTCATGGTCGCCGGATCGCGGAAGTCGAGGCGTTTCAGCGCCTCGGCGACAACGATGGCGGACTTGCCGTCGGGCGAGAAGTACATGTTGTACGGATCGTCCACGTCGATCGCCTTTCCGGCCTTGCCGGTCTTCGGGTCGATCGGGGTAAGGCTGCCCTTGGTGGTGCGCTCGGCGTTATTGGTGACCCACAGCGTCTGCATGTCCCACGACGGCACGACGTGCTGGGGATTCAGGCCGACCTTGTACTTGTCCACCACCTTGAAGGTCTTCGGATCGATCACGTACACGTCGTTCGACTGCACATGGGGCACGTAGATCAGCTCCAGGTGGCCGGCGAGCGCGGGGCTCACCTTGTCCGAGCCGATCTCGCTATAGAGGTTCTTCGCGTCCGGCACCGGGGGCATTCCCGGTACCGTGTTCACCTGGGCAGAGGCTTCGTAAACGGTGAAGCCGAGGGCGGCGAAAAGGATGGCGCCGCGGAATGGTTGTCGGGTCACTTTCGGTGGAGCTCCGGAACGTGGAGAGCATATTCTAGGCGATGGCCCCATCAGCCGGCACAATTCACACCCCCGCCGCGATTCGCCGAGGCTAGCGTCGCGCGGTCGCCTTGCGGATCGCGGCCACCGATCGCTCGACGATGAGGTCGAGGCCGGCCCTGCCGAGCTCCCCCGTGGCGCGCGCGGGGTCCCCGTAAACGCCGTCGGCCTTGCCCTTGGTGGGGGCTTTCAACGCGTCGGCACGCACCAGCGCCGCATCGACCGCGAGGGCGAGCGAAGTATCGGCCAATCCCGCATGCGTGCCGATCTCCTCGGTGCCGAAACCCTTGCCCTTCAGGAACTGCGGGAAGTCCTTGTCCGCGGCCTGGTAGTAGTCCTCGATCGCATGGGCGCGGACCGAAGTCTTCGCCCATTCGCGGTTGAGGACCCCCGCGGCCTTCGCCATCGCCTTCTGGTAGCCGCCGTGGTCGCCGATGAAGACCACGTCCTTGAAGCCGTGCAGGCGGAAGCCGCGCGCGGCGGATTCGAGGACCTCCTCGAAGACGCTGTCGGGGATGGTGATGGTTCCGGGGAAGCGCATGTGGGCGGTGGGCGGGGCCGCGGAGCCTTCGGGAGCGTAGGCGAGCACCGGCGCGACGATGGCATTGCCCAAGGTGCTGGCGATGCGCGCGGCCAACAGCTTCACACGCGCGTTGTGTTTGCCGAGGACCATGTGCGGGCCGTTCTGCTCGGTGCCTCCGATGGGGATGATGACCGTGGTCCTGCCGGCGCGCGTCGCATCGCGCACCTCGGTCCAGGTGAGCTCTTCCAGGAAAACGGAAGGCAAGGGCTGGGCGAGCGCGCTCGCCGGCCCGAGGAATATCGCCAGCAGGAAAAGGGTGGCCCTCGACATGGGTTCGAATGATAGCCCGGCGGGGTCGGATCGATCCCGATTGAACGCTTCGCGGGGATGCGCCTCAAATGGGTAATCGGAGCTTCAAGAAAAAACATCGTGGACAGATCCACCATCTCCGCGGCGCAGCTCTACGCGATCCTCGATCGCGAATTCAAGCAGCTGCGGCCGGCCGGATGCGCAGCGTGCCGGGTACCGTTGCCGTACTGGCGCCGGCCTCCGGACGACGTGTCGGCGAACTGGAACCTCGGCCAGCCGACCGAGTGCCCGCACGGTTGCCACGTCGTCGTCGCCGAGCTGCTCACGCGGCTCTGGACGCGTTACGACATCGAGCCGCAGCTCGTGCAATAGCATCGCCACGCGGGTGTTTCCTCACGTATAGTTCGCGTTCGGTCACGTCGAGCACGCTCGACATTCCGCGCATCCCCGTCCTGTCTCCCCCGGGAGACACAAACAACAACATATGACGGGCGATGGACAGGATCGGCGATCCAAGCGCCGTTCATCTACAACCGCGTAGCTATTTCAACGACATCTTGTAGCGGTGTCACTGGTCCGTCTTCGATCACGAGGCGGCCGACGCGACTATATGATTGGGAGATTCACGTTGCAAAATTCCAAACGCTTGTTCACGCGCGCACGCGCCTCGCTTTTCCTCTTCGTCCTCACCTTTTTCCACGCCCTCGCATATGGGCAGACCGATCTTTCCTCCAGCGGCACTCGCGCGGTACCAACGTATGAGTCGGCGGGCCTTTACTGGGCGCGCCCGGGAGCCAATGCCACCACGGGCTGCGAGGTGAAGTTTCGCAAGGCCGGCGACACCGCCTGGACCGAGGGCCTGCCGATGTGGTTCGACGCGCGCGACGGGGAATGCCGTGGCAGCCTCGTGAGCCTCATGCCCGGCACGACCTATGAAGCGCAGTTCAACCTGCCCGGCGTGCAGCCGTCTCGCGCGACGACGTTCACGACGTGGGCCAACACGCTGCGCGTTGCGCGCACCATCGCGGTCCGCGGCGGGTCGGGCACTCTCGAGATCAACGAGGGCGGCAGCGCGAGCACTGGCTACGTGCTCTACGACGGATCGAACGCCACGCTCGACGCCGCCAACTCCGCGCCGTTCAACGTGACCATCAACGCCTCCTATGTCATCGTTCGCGGGCTCACGCTGAAAGGCGCGCGCCAGGACGCGATCCGCATCTCGGAGGACGTGAAGGACGTGGTCATCGAAGAGAACGACATCAGCGGCTGGGGACGCACGCGCGACGGGCGCTGGGGATACGAAATGGACTCGGGCATCCACGCGGTCTGCAAGAACGGGCCGACCCTGGAGCGCGTCACCATCCAACGCAACCGGATCCACGACCCGCGCTACGGCGCCAACAGCTGGAGCGACGGCCACCCCGAAGGCCCGCAGGCGATCACCATCAGCTACTGCGGCGGCAACCACGTGATCCGCTACAACGAGATGTACAGCACCAACGGCAACTATTTCAACGATGTGATCGGCGGCGAGGACAATTTCTCGACGACCGGATTCCCCAACGCCGACTCCGACATCTACAGCAACAAGATCTCCCACGGCTGGGACGACGGCATCGAGGCCGAGGGCGGCAACAAGAACGTGCGAATCTGGGGCAACTACATCGATCGCACCGCCACCGGCATCGCGACGACCGTGGTTTCCGTCGGGCCGGTGTACATCTTCCGCAACGTGTTCAACCGCAACCAGTTCTACGAGAAAACGGGGAGCGATTACGACGATCGCCAGCCGTTCTTCAAGGCCGGCTCCGACGCCTCGCTGGGCGACGGGCGCCGCTACGTGTTCCACAACACGATGCTGCAGGCGACTTCGTCGGGATCCTCGTACGGGCTCGGCGGCGGCGCGGGCATGGGCGGCACCGGCGACTCGCATCCGGTCAAGAACACGATCTCGATGAACAACATCTATCACCTGTGGAAGCCGGTTTCGGCGTTCTTCCAGGTGGGTTCGGGGACGCTGCTGCAGAACGACATGTTCAATGGCAGGGCGGGAGCCGCGATGACCAACGGCATCAACGCCACGCCGACGTACGCCGAGGGCCATGGCTGGCGGAGTGAATCAGGCGGGCAATATGCGCTCGCCTCGGGCACACCCGGCTTCGACCAGGCCGTGCGCATCGCCAACTTCAACGATGCCTTTGTCGGCGAAGGCCCGGACGTGGGAGCCGCGGAGGCGGGAGCCCCGCCGATGCGCTTCGGCCTCGAGGCGCCCGGGACGCCGACGGCCCCCGGTGCCACACAGGCGCCGTCACCCAAGCCGCCATCGCCCATTGCGACACCGGCGCCGTCCGGTACCGATCCGGTCAGCATGACCATCGACTCGTCGTCGTACAACGCGGCGTCCGGTGACAACGTGACCTTCACGTTGCGCGTATTCGGCAACGCGGGCCAGCCGACCGGGGTGGTCGAGTTCCGCGACAACGGCGCGATCCTTCCGGGCTGCGCGGCGGTGACGATTTCCAATGGCGAAGCGACTTGCTCCACCTCCAGCCTCGCGCGCGGGGAGCATCGCATCGCGGGCCTGTACTCCGGCGACCGGCGCTATGGCGCGGGAATCGCAGGCGTGATTACACAGACAGTGCACTGACCAAGCATCTCGTTCCATACTATCGCCTGCTCAATCCCAGGGTAGGCGGGTATGGAACGAGAGATGGCCGAAACGCTGGTGCGCACCGGGCCGGGCACGCCCATGGGAAACCTGATGCGCCGTTACTGGGTCCCGATCCTGGGCTCCAGCGAGATCGCGGAGCCCGACGGTCCACAGCAGCGCGTGCAGATCATGGGAGAGAAGCTCCTCGCCTTCCGCGACACCGAGGGCAAGGTGGGTCTCATCGACGAGTTCTGCTCGCACCGCGGCGCCTCGCTCTACTTCGGGCGCAACGAGGAGGGCGGCATCCGCTGCTCATATCACGGCCTCAAGTTCGCGCGCGATGGCACTTGCGTCGACGTGCCCTCGGCGCCGCAGGTGTGCAAGCTGATGGGCATCAAGGCCTACCCATGCCTCGAGCGCGGAGGCATCGTGTGGGCCTACATGGGCCCGAAGGACAAGCATCCGGCGCCTCCTGAAGTGGAGTGGTGCGGGCTTCCCGAAAGCCACGTCTTCGTCTCCAAGCGCCTGCAGGAGAGCAACTACCTCCAGGCGATGGAAGGCGGTATCGACACCGCGCACGTCTCGTACGTCCACCGCTACGAGATGGAGAGCGACCCGACCTTCAAGGGCGTGAAGGCCAACGACTACATTCGCGCCGACGGCAACGTGATCTTCGACATCGAGAGGAACGAGTTCGGCTTGAGCATCTACGGCCGGCGCAATGGCGAGCCCGACTCGTACTACTGGCGCATCACGCAGTGGCTCTTCCCCTGGTTCACGCTGATCCCGCCCTTCGGCCACCACGCGCTCGGCGGCCACGTGTGGGTGCCGATCGACGACGAGCACTGCTGGGCGTGGAGCATGAACTGGCGCCCCGACGAGCCGCTGTCGAAAGACGAGCGCGAGGCGATGTTGTCGGGCAAGGGCATCCACGTCGAATACGAGCCGGGCTCTTTCCGGCCGGTGGCGAACAAGTCCAACGATTACCTGATCGATCGCGTGGCGCAGAAGGAGAAGCGCGCATACAGCGGCGTCTTCGGCTTTTCGATGCAGGACGCGTCGCTGCAGGAAAGCATGGGCCCGATCCAGGACATGATGCGCGAGAAGCTCCTGCCCACCGACAAGGCGATCGCGATGGCGCGCTACATGCTCTACGAGGCCGCGAAGGCCCTGGAGGAGGGCAAGGACCCGCCGGCGCTGGATGCCGCTAAGCAGCGCGTGCGCGCCGCCGGCGTGCTGCTCGACCGCAAGCTGAAGCCGCAGGCGTGGGCGAAAGAACATCTCGCCGACGGCCTCGAGCAGCCGGTCTATACCATCTGAGAACCAGCCTCCCGGAGAAGAAGATGAAAATCGCATTCCCGCGCGCGGCGCTGGCGCTGGCTTTCGCGCTCGCCACGCTCGCCGCCCCCGCCCAAGCGCAGGAATGGACGCCGACCAAGGCCGTGAGGATCATCGTGCCGATCGTGGGCGGCACCAACGACGTGATCGCGCGGATCGTCGCGCCCGAGCTGCAGAAGGTGCTGGGCGTGCCGGTGGTGGTCGAGAACAAGGGCGGGGCGGGCGGCAACATCGGTGCGGACCTGGTAGCGAAGTCCCCTCCCGACGGGCACACGCTCCTGGTGGGCTACAACGGCCCGGTCGCGATCAACACGATGCTCTTCAAGAACCTGCCCTACGATCCGACCCGGGACCTGGCGCCGATCACCCTTGCCGTGACCGCGCCGCAATTCCTCGCCGTGCACCCGAGCCTGCCGGTGAAGGACGTAGCCGAGTTCGTCGCGTACGCGAAGGCCAACCCGGGAAAGATGTCGTACGCCTCGGTCTCCATCGGCAGCGCCTCGCACCTCACCATGGAAATGCTCAAGTCCCAGGCGCACATCGACGTCGTCCACGTGCCGTACAAGGGCTCGAGCCCTGCCGTCACCGACTTGATCGGCGGCCAGGTGAACGCGGCGTTCTTCGTGCCCGGCAACATCCTCGAATTCGTGAAGGACGGGCGCGCGCGCGTAATCGCATCGACGGGGCAGAGGCGCTTCGACGCGACTCCGGAGGTCGCCACCATGATCGAGCAGGGCTATCCGGAATTCCTCGCGGTGACGTGGATCGGTTTTCTCGCGCCGGGCGGCACGCCGCGGCCGATCATCGATCGCTACAACAGGGAGATCGTGCGCATCCTCCACCAGCCCGAAGTGCGCGTGAAGCTCGACCAGATGCAGATGGACCTCGTCGCCGGCACGCCCGAGCAGTTCTCCCAATGGATCCGCACCGAGATCACGCGTTGGGGCAAGGTGATCAAGGAAACCGGCGCTCGCGCGGACTAGCGCGCACATGAAACGGCTCCAGGGAAAGGTCGCGCTCATCACCGGGGGCGCGGCGGGGATCGGCGCCGCGACGGCGCGCTTGTTCCACCACGAGGGCGCGAGGGTGGTGATCGTCGACGAGAAGGCGCCGGAGAACCCGGACCCGCGCTTCGAGGCTTTCGTCGCCGATGTCGCGGACGAGGCCATGGCCCTGGAAGCGGTGCGACATACGGTGCAGGAGTTTGGCCGGCTCGATGTGCTCGTCAACAACGCTTCGATGCGCAACTACTCTTCCATCGCCAAGGCCTCGCGCGACGAGTGGCTTGCGGTGGTCGGCGTCAACCTGCTCGGCGCCGCCAACTACTGCAAGGCGGCGTTGCCGGCGCTGCGCAAGACCGGCAAGGCCAGCGTCGTCAACGTGTCCTCGTGTTACGCGGTGACGGGGCGCAAGGGAATGGGCCTCTACGACGCGACCAAGGCCGGCCTGCTGGCGATGACGCGTACGCTCGCCTTCGAGGAATCAGCGCATGGAGTGCGCGTGAACGCCGTGTGCCCCGGCTCCACACTCACGGGATTCCACATCGCGCGCGGCAAGGCGGCGGGGAAGAGCCTCGAGAAGCTGAAGGGCGAGCGGCAGGAGACATCGCTGCTGGGACGCTGGGCCGAACCGGAAGAGATCGCTTACCCGATCCTATGGCTCGCGAGTGACGAGGCGTCATTCATCACCGGCACGACGCTGATGGTGGATGGGGGGCTCTCGATCAAGTGATCCAGTCGCTGCACGAGAAAGGGGCCAGCGAACGTGCCGGCCCCTTCAGAATTCTGGCTCCCCGACCTGGACTCGAACCAGGGACCTGCGGATTAACAGTCCGTCGCTCTACCAGCTGAGCTATCGGGGAAAGGAAGCTGAATATTTTAGCTTTTTCACCGATTCGGGTCAAACGCCCGAGCCGCCTAAATCTGCAATTCCGCATCCTTGGACGGGTTTTTGGACTCGTTTTGGTGCTTCTCGGCGAGGAGTCGGCGAATCTTGGTTCTCGCCAGGAGGAAGGGCGAGTTTCGGCCGGCCTTCCCGAGATAGTCGTCGAGGTTGGGTTGCTCGCGAAGTAGCCGTTCGACCAGCGCCAGGAAGCGGTCGGTGAGCTCGGGATCGAACTGCGTGCCGCGGCGCCGACGAACCTCTGCGATGGCCTCCTCAGCTGGCCAGGGTTTTGCGAAGGGCCGTCCGTGAGTCAGCGCGTCGAATACGTCCGCGAGGGCGACGATGCGCGCATCGACCGGGATGCGCTTGCCGTGCAGCTTCGACGGATAGCCTTCGCCATTCCACCATTCGTGATGGTGCAGCGCGATCTCCTGGGCAATGCGCAGGTGCGGGATATCGCTCTTGGCGAGCATCTCCGAGCCGATAATTGTATGGGTGGCGATGAACTCGCGTTCCGCGTCCTTGAGCTTCTGTGAGTTGAAAAGGATTCGGTCCGGCACGCCGACTTTGCCGATGTCGTGAAGGCGCGCGGCCATCTCGAGGGCCGTGCATGCCTCGCTTTCCCAACCCAATTCGGTAGCGAGGAGGGCGGAGAGGCGGCCCACACGATAGCCATGCTCGCCAGAGTCTTCCTCTTTGAGATCGGCGGCGATCGCAAGGCGCTCGAGCATTTCCATTCTCGAATGGAAGACTTCACGCTTGGCGACTTTTGCTTCTAGCTTAGCTTCTCGTAGCTCGAGCGCCCTCATGTCATTTGTACTTGGAAGGAATTGTTTTTCGGGGAAATCTCCGGACTGGACGGACATCACAGCAGCTATTTCTTTCTCACGCGCTGCACGTACGGCGCCGAGAAGCTCCTGCAACCGCTCCAACGCGATCTCCGGTTTGCCTACTTCCTCGTACGCGCTTGCCAGCGCCTTCAACGCATCCAATTTCAGCGAGAAATCGGTGCTGTTCGACAGAGCAGAGTCCAGGTACTTGAAGCCCCGTTCCGGATTACCCGTCTTCACTTCGCAAAGCCCCACGGCGATGTCCGCGAGAACTTTCGCTCGTGGATTGCCTCCCCAGAGGCTGTATTGGTGGCAAAGGACGCTGTGTTCCCGAGCCGGTCCAACTTTGCCAAGCTCCAATGCCAGATGAACATACGTAAACTCCCTGATACAGAGAGAGAATGCCGAGCGACCGTCGTGCGCTTCGGGGGAGAGCCGCAACGCTTTTTCGATTGCATCGAACCCGCGCGTGTAATCTTCCAGACTTAAATACGCCTGCGCCATGTTGGTCAATGCATGTGCAAGAATGGCGAAGTCCCCCAGCTCTTCAAATATCATTGCGGCGCCCTGGGAGCATCGCAGCGCCTCGTGATAAAGGCTTCCGTAGTTAAAGGTGGCGCTCAAGCCAATAAGGGCGGCGCCTTCCGCTTGCCTGTCCTCCAACTCGCGGGCGAGCATCAATGCGTTGGCGTAGCCGATCACACTTTCACTGACGCCGCCTATTTCGCCATACGCAATTCCGGCAAGCACGTTTGATTTTCTGATCCAAGGCTTGCTCGCCACTCTCATGGCAAGGTCACTCATCAAGCGAGCACTAGATATCGCGTCCACGCCGTACCCGGTGCGTATGAAGAACAGACCAATATTGAAAAGACAATCGAGACGAAGGTCGGCGTTTGATGCCCCTTTGATCTTGGCTAGCGCTTCGACGGTAGTGGACAAGAAATCGTAGGAGCCGACAGAACCCTGTTCTGTTCGCTCTCTCACTTCCGAAGAAAGCCGAGCAAGAACCGGCTTGAGGGCCGAACCGCTGGCCGGAGCAGAAGAGCGAAGAAGGGCTTCCAGTTCTTCGGCATGGGACGAACTCACGAGCGATCTCCTTTAGCGTATGTGCGGAAGACTAGATCTGTGGTGAGTCGTGTGACCCGCGCTCTGTGCGATCCAAAATTTTATTTAGAGGACAGGCGCGTCAAAGCATCCTTAAGCACAGGTCCGTTTCCCGACGATGGATCACGGAGCAGAGCTTCCAACTCTTCGGAACGGGATGAACTCACCAGAGCGCTCCTTCGGCGGTCATCAACCCATAGTGGGTCCGGAAAGCCCTTCTTGAGGGCCCTCCAATTTCTTCACCAAAGGCCACTATCCCGGAACAGTGCGGAAAGTCAAACGATAGGGGGAAATGCTTTTATCGCTGAGAATCCAATCGGCTGGCGCTCGATGAGTTGTCGCCATCATGGCTCTTGTGCAGCGCATTCCAGATCCTAGAGCGCGCTTGCAAGAACGGCGAGCCGTTTGCCGCTTGGCCCAGGTAGGAGTTGAGATCGATGAAGTCGTGCCGCAATTTTCCTATCAGCACAATAAAGAGGTCGCAGAGTTGAGGTTCAAATTGTCGCCCCTTAAGACGGGCGATCTCATCCAGTGCTGCGTCCATTGGCCACGCAACCTTATACGGTCTGACATGGGTCAACGCATCAAATACGTCAGCGAGTGCCGTGATTCGAGCTGCTAAGGGAATGGCGGTCCCTGAAAGATTTCCAGGGTAGCCAGACCCATCCCACCATTCATGATGGTGTCGCGCGATTTCTTCCGCCATTTGCATGTGTGGAATGTTGCTTTTGGAGAGTAACTCGGCACCAACGGTCGTGTGAGTACGCATGATTTGAAGCTCAGCGTCGTTGAGCTTGTCAGGCTTTAACAAAATTGCATCAGGAACGCCGATCTTGCCAATGTCGTGAAGGCGTGCAGCCAGTTCAATCATGAAACAGGTGTCTTCATCGCATCCAAACTCATGCGCAAGCAGTGCCGAAAGTTTGCCTACTCTGTAAGAATGTTCGCCCGTTGAGTCATCGCGCAATTCAGCCGTTACCGCCAGACGCTCAAGCATTTCGATCTGAGACTTGAAGAGTTCTTGCTGAGCTACCTTCCCCTTCAAGGCAGCCTCTTGGCGCTGTAGCGTGGTGGTAATTGGAACCTGCGCGCCCAGATCTTGACCCAATCCTTCCAAGTGCATTGCAACGTGCTTAAGCGCGTTTGCCTGCTGCGTCTGTCGAATGGCCTCCATCATCTCCCGGAGGTAGATAAGCGCACGTTCCGGTTGACCAATAATTTCATAGGCTTTCACCATTGCGGCTAGGGCGTCTCGAAGCGTGGACCGAAGCAGGCGGGCTCGCTCAAGAGTGCTTGTAAGGCGAGAAATTCCTACGTCAACGCGTCCAGCATGAACTTCGTACAACCCCTCCGCCGTCGAGGCTGCGATATCCGCTCGTACCGACTTAGCCCTGTTTGCGTAACGCCTGGCAATTGCGCATCGTTCGCCCGCCTTTTCGATGCTGTTAACTTCTAAAAGCAAGCGCGTGTAGTAACCCTCGCGTAGTACGCGAGATACCAGTTCAGCTGCGGAATGCGGTTCACCACTTTCAGAAACGCAAATCTCAGCAGCCTTCAGGCCTCGGGCATAGTCCTCTACGTGAAGGCAACAAAGGGCGATGTTTGAGAAGGCAGCGCTGCGGAACTTCACAAAAGCCGGTCTAGTTCCCGCCATATGGATGACGTGCTCAAGGCAGGCGATTGCATCCCGGTATTGAGCAGCGTAGAAGAGCGCAGTCGCGAGGTTTACCCAGACCGCGCACTCAGCTTCCTGATCACGGAGTTCCTGAGCCAGTTCCAAGGCTTTCGCATAGCTTTCAATAGCTCGAGAGATATTTCCTGAATCCGCGTAGACCATCCCAAGAAGAGTAAGGGCCTTGCGCAGCAGCGGCTTGTGACCGACTTTCGAGGCTAGTTCGACGGCGTCACTAGCAGGATCGATCGCGCTGAACGTCTGGCCGACCAAATAGAAGAAATGGGACCCGTCCAGCAGGCAGTTGATGCGCAACTCTGCGTGGTCATTCCCCTGGATCGCTCTAACTGCACGCAGCGCTGAGGTAATGAACTCTACGGAAGACGGGGCACCGGCCTGCTGATGAGCATTTACCTCAAGCGCAACTCGCGACAGCGCAACCTTAAACGCCGGATCCTCAGGGGTCCGATCGCGCAGGGCGTCCAATTCTTGAAAGGGGGCTAAATTCACGTCCTAGATCGTTGATTTGGGTCGTCTTGAGGATTAAGCTCTAGAAAAAATGTGACGCAGTTCACACTTTTTACCATTAGTTAGGCCAAAATTCAGGCTTTGTTGCGTATTTACAACAAAATCGAAGACAACTTTCGAAGTAAAAACCTGACGTTGCGTACGAATACTAAGGTTACCGTGACAAACCAACGGGGTACAAATTACCAGCGAGAATGCCCCGACGGTGACGTAATCGAATTTCAACTGCAGGTTTGGCGAATTCGTTCGCCTCAGCCGTATTGCCTAGCCCGGCGCGTCAAGAAGACGCGCCTTTTTTTTCAACTAACCAGGGAGTTCCAATGGACCGCGCCGTGATGGAAATTGCAGCAGTCGAAGAAATTTTGAAAAACGCCAGCGAAGAGACGGTTCGTGAACTCAATGAGCTTCAGCTGGCGATTGTGGGTGGGGGAGCCGCCGACCCAATCTATTTCTAATTCCCGCCATAAATTAGGAGATATCAATGGACCGCGCCGAGATCGAGATTGCAGCAATCGAAGAGACAGTTAATAACGCCTCCAAGGACACTGTTCGCGAATTGAACGAACTTCAGCTGGCGCTGGCAGGTGGCGGTGCTGCTGATCCAATTTATTTCTGAGTAATTTGTAATCCAACTAGGGAGACTGAAATGGACCGTTCAACGATGGAAATCTTGGAAGTCGAGCTGGGTAAAGATGATTCTTCGGGCAGCTCGCTTCTCGAGTTGAAAGAGTTGCAGCTGGCCCTTGTGGGCGGCGGCTCGGCGGACCCGATTTACCACTAATCAATTAATACGGAGAGTCAAAAATGGACCGTTCCGCAAAAGAGGTTTTGGAAATCGAACAATCGAGGAATGACGCTACGGATACCTCGATTCTGGAATTAAGCGATTTGCAACTGGTTTTCGTCGGCGGCGGTTCGGCCGACCCGATTTACCACTAACCACATTCATTGAGGAGTCGAAATGGACAGAACCACGTCAGAAGTTGCAGCACTTGAGGAAGCGGTGAAAGACGCTGCTGAAAGAGCATTGCGTGAATTGAATGAGCTTCAGCTGGCAGTCTCCGGTGCCGGGGCTGCCGACCCAATTTTCTTCTGAAACGACTAGGAAGGATTTACCATGAAATACGCCCTGATCGAAATGGCACAATTCCAAGAAGAATCAACGAAGGAAATTAGCGAAACTACACTTCGTGAATTGAGCGAAGTCCAGTTGGCGATTGTCGGCGGGGGATCTGCTGATCCCATTTACCACTGAAGTTTCTAGATCGCTTGATCGGAAGAAACGGAGGTTCGAGGTTTTAACTCGAGGCGCCTGATCGAACTTGAAACGGTTTCGCTTCGATGGCTGACAAGCACCACTGAGATGGAGCGTGTGCCCAGCGATTGGCTAATGCGCCGTTCGAGTGCCACGTCCATTTGATCGAAGGCCTCGTCTAGGAAAAGTATTTGGGGATTGCGGTACAGTGCTCGAGCGAGCAAGACTCGTTGTTTCTGTCCGCCGGAAAGAGCCATTCCCAAGCTTCCTACGATGGTGTTGTAATGCATGGGCATTGCCATGATCTCATCATCGAGCATAGCTAGCTTGGCGCATTCACGCACACGCGCAGGATCGTGCTCTGAATCGAAGAAACTGATGTTGTCTTCAACCGTTCCTGCAAAAAGTTGATCTTCCTGCATAACCGCCCCGATCCGGGCGCGGTAATGACCGGGATCCCAATCCACGAGATTGCGACCGTTCACGCGGACCTCACCCTCGCTAGGCGGCAGTAGTCCCAGCAGCACCTTGATCAGCGTGGTCTTTCCGCACCCGGAAGGTCCCACGATGGCGATGGTCTCTCCAGGGGAAACCACCAGGTCCACTCCTCGAAAGACGAATCCCTCGGGCCCGTAGGCAAAGCCCAGCCCCTTCGCTTCCACAGTCAATGTTCCCGTCACCGCTTCCCCGGGCAGTGCCGGCTTGTGCGTCTCCGGCTCGGCGAGCGCTATGTCCGCGATCCTCTCGGCGTGCAGATCGAGCATGCGGAACTCGTTCCACTTGTCCACCAGGTTGATCACGCGCGTGAGGAAGAGCAGCTTGAAGCCGATGAAGGCGTAGAGCATGCCGACCGTGAACTTGCCCTCCATCACGAGTGTGGCGGCGAGCCAGATCACGATCACGTTTTCCAGCCCGAAGATGAGCGCGTTGGCCGCACGCTGCAGGATGCCGACGTTCTGCACGCGCACCCCGGCGTTGGTCTGGTCCAC
>JANLXC010000044.1:0-2606 GCA_031364925.1 Burkholderiales bacterium
GGCACCTCCTTCACCTTCCCCGCCACCATCTCCACTCCCCGCATCGCATCGAGAGCGAAGCTCCTCAAGTCGTTGCGCAGATGACACCAAGCATCGAGATACCAGTTCTCGCGATAGTGCACGAGCCGTTGCGGTGACACCTCGCGCTCGGTGGTCTCGTCCTTGGTGCGGTTCCAGTAGGTGAGCTTCAGGCGCTGGCGATTGAGCACCGCCGAGGCGATGAGCTCGAAGTGCTTGGGCTCGTGCTTCCGCGCGCCCATGGGAATCACGCGGATTCTCTTCCGCACCTCGTCGGCGGAGCGCTCGCCCGTGGAGAGGAGCGCTTCGAGGCGGCTCTTCAGCGGCGCCAGGTGCGCGCCCAGGAGCGTGGGCTCGAGGCTTTCGAGGAGGTGCTGCATGGTGAGGAGCGCCTGCGCCTCGCGCGGGCTGAACCACAGGCCCGGCAGCTCGTAGACGGGGGCGGCGCTGTCGGGCTTCACGAACCGGTAGCCGCCCGCATCGCGATCCCACTCGATGGGCGCGTGGTGGCGGCTTCGCATGTACTCGATGTCGCGCTTGAAGGTGGCGAGGGAGACTTCGAGCTCGCGCAGGAAGTCGGCCACGGGCACGACGCCGTGCTCCCGGATCAGGTGGTCGATCTTGTAGAACCGTTCTGTGCGGTCCATTCGAAAGTGCGCCCTCGGCTCAGCCGGTGCGGCGGCTGCGGCCGGGTACATCCCTCCCTTTTCCATCGCGCTTCCTTGTTTGGTTAGCTTGGATTCCCGCCTGCGCGGGAATGACGGGCCCCGCGGGAATGACGGCGGGGCGGGAATGTCAGGCTAACCAGGTGGTGGCTCGCGCGGTGAGCTACCTGGACCGGATGATAGCCCTTGTTCGCGCAGAAATCCCACTCACATGGGTAGGAACGGAGCGCCCGAAACCCCGGGGAGGAGTAATGGCTAAAATCCCGGCGGCCGTGTCCGTCGAGCGCATCGAAGGGCAAATCCTGATGATTCGCGGGCAGCGGGTCATGCTGGATACCGCCCTTGCTGATCTGTATAGAGTCGAGGTAAAGGTCCTCAATCAGGCGGTGCGGCGCAACATCGACCGCTTTCCGGCGGATTTCATGCTTCGGCTCCGGGCCGAGGAGGCGGAATCTCTAAGGTCACAATCTGTGACCTTAAAGAATCGGCGTGGACAGCATCGAAAGTACCTGCCCTACGCATTTACCGAGCAGGGCATCGGAATGCGTCTCGAGCGTGCTCAAGAGCAAGCGTGCTGTCATGGTCAACATCGAAATCATGCGCACCTTCGTACGCCTGCGGCAGATGCTCTCCGAGAACGCGGACCTGGCCCGCAAGCTCGACGCGTTGGAGAAGAAATACGATGCCCAGTTCAAAGTCGTATTCGACGCAATCCGCGAGCTTATGACACCGCCGCCAACCAAGAAGCGACCGATCGGCTTCACCTGATCTCTAAGGTCGCAACTTGCGACCTTAGAATTTCCGACAGAGGATGAGCCTCAACGAGGCAGTGTCTCGCCAGATGGGCAAGTTTCCCCGGACTTCATGTTCCGGACAGACGCCGGAGAGCTTGCCTCTTTGAGATTGCAGATTGCGATCTCAAAACCCGGACGAGGGGTGCGTCGCTACGCTAATGGTTCGCCCCCTCCAAAAGCCGTCCGATCGGTTTCGGGATTCCCGCGCGAAAACGCAGGCGCGGGTCGCGGCGAGAATGACGGGCCGGTATAATCACCGCATGAGTTCCAAGCTTGCCAAGACGAACCCCTACCTGCGCGATCCAGCGGTCCGCGAGCGTACGGTTCTGAAATCGGTGGCCAGCTCTTCTGCGATCGAAGGCATTCGAGCGCCCTTCAAGAAGACGGCCGCAAAGGCCAAATCCGCTTCCGTCCCTGCCAAGAACAAGCGCTAGGCGCTCGCTGCGCGCAGCGTTCGCGCGATAACCCGGCCAAGCACTTCGGCCATCGGTTCATAGTCGCGATCCAACGCCTTGTGGATCGCGGCTATATATCGCTTCTTCTCCTTTCCGTGAATGCTGGAGAAGTCGAGGGGAGGAAGCCCGGCTTGCAAGGCCATGAGGGTCGCAAGCAAGCGCGAGCAACGGCCGTTTCCATCCCTGAAAGGATGAATCAGCGTCAGTTCCGCGTGCACCACGGCCAGCGCTTTCGTTTGCGCAGGGCGATCGGTAAAACGGCAGCCTGTAGCGAATCAAGGAGGAACGCGCCGATGGGCGGAAAGCGGCGGAGGCGATGCTCGCGTCCGTGCGAGCCACCGCCGAGCACGGCTTCGAGCTCGCACCGGAAATGTCCTCGAACGCGCACATGAAGTCGGCATCCTCCAGCCGCTCGCCGCGTCCTTCTGGAACGTCTTCGCGAACATGGCGAGGCGCTGCGCGAAGACTTCGCGGCGCTCCATGCCTGGGAGTTCCACCCGAGCTTCGAAGAAAGTGTGGCGGCACTGCGCACCGCCCTCTCCCGCAGCGCTCCGCCGCCCATCCTGGAGCAGGAGCGGTGCCCTTACGGGGTTGGTTGGCGGCGATTGCCTTTGCCGGTCCCGGAGCGCGAGGGCCAAGGGCGAATTCAAGAAATCGCTTTTACTCCGACTCAC
>JANLXC010000049.1:0-16219 GCA_031364925.1 Burkholderiales bacterium
GTGGAGCGCGCGCGTGACGCGGCCTGGCTCGGCGGGCGACCCACCTCGGTCACCTTCGACGAGGGGCGCGTGCGGGCCTGGCGCCTCTCCGGCGACTCGTGGCGGCCGATCGGCGACGCGGACCGCGCGCTGGGAAGCGGCATGCAAGTCACCGGCCTCTACGTGGACGGCCAGCCCCTCAAAGCCGAAGATCGCCTCGTGTTCCTTCCCGACGGCCTCGGTGTTCCCTTTCGCGTGGGGCTCGAGGTGCGCGGACTGCGCTGGGCCATCGAGGGCGACGCGGCGGGCGCCGTGACGCTGGTGGAAGGATGAAGGCGCGCGGATTCACCTTGATCGAGATCCTGGTCGCGGTGGCGATCCTCGCCGTGGCGCTGGCCGCGACGACGCGCGCGGCGAGCGTCGCGATCGACGGGGCTTTCGAGACACGCCAGCGCCTTCTCGCCACCTGGGCCGCGGAAAATCGCCTCGCAGAGTTGCGCGCGCGCCGTATATTTCCGATGACGGCGACCACTCGCTACGAGGCCACGCAGGGAAACCTGGCGCTTGTCATCCACGAGACCGTGAGCGACACCGCGAACCCGGCGATCCGCAAGGTCGATCTCGCCGTCGCCGAGGCTCGCGATCCGGCGCGCGTGCTCACCCAGCTGACCGGTTATGTCTCGCGCTAGGGGATTCACCCTCGTCGAGCTGCTGGTGGCGCTCGCCATATTCGCGATCCTCACCGGCTTCGCCTACCGCGGCCTCACCGCCATGCTCGAGAGCCGCGCGGCGCTCGAGACCGAATCGCGCAAGTGGCGCGACGTGGCGATCTTCGTGGGACGCCTCGACCGCGACCTCAATGCGGCGCTGGAGCGCTCCTCGTTCGGCGCTTCGGACACGAAGCTCGCGCCGGTTTCCTCCGTGATCGAGTCCAGCGCCTCGCCCGAAGGGCTGGCACTCACGCGCTCGGGCAGCCCCCTGCAGGAAAGCGCGCTGGCCGCGCCGCAGCGCATCGCCTATCGATTCCATGACGGCGCCGTCGAGCGCCTCTCCTGGGCCGGCGTGGACATCGCGCCGCGCGACGAGCCGACCGCCGTGGTGGTGCTGAAAAAGGTGACTGCCTTCACGGTGCGCTTCCTCGACCCGGCCGGTGAATGGCGCACCACCTGGGGACTGCCGCTGAGCGCCGAGACGAAGTTTCCCGCGGCCGTCGAGGTCACGGTGCAGCTCGCGAGCGGCGAGAGGATCGTGCGCCTGGTCGACATGCCGAGGTCGCAATGAGGCGCCAGCGCGGGTTGGCCGCCGTCACCGCGATCCTCATCGTCGCGGTCGCCGCGTCAGCCGCGACCCTCATGCTCGCGCAGCAGTCGGCGCTGCTCGACCAGACCATGCTGGTCGCCTCGCGCGCGCAAGCCGACCAATACTCCCGCGCCGGGCTCGACTGGGTGCGCGGCGTGCTCCTCGAGGATGCGGCCACGTCGAAGTTCGATTCGCTCGACGAGGGCTGGGCGCAGCCGATCGCGGCACTCCCCGTGGAGCGCGCGGTGGTCTCCGGTGCCATCACCGACGAGCAGGGCAAGTTCAACCTCAACAACCTGGTGGGGGGCAACGACGCTCCGAGCAAGCTGGACGCCGACGTCTTCAAGGCCATCCTCGCGTCGCAGAACCTTGCCCCGGAGCTCGCCGACGCGGTGATCGATTGGATCGACAGGAACGAGGACCTCACCAGCACTTCCGGCGCGGAGAACGCGTACTACCTTTCGCTCAAGCGGCCCTATCGCACCGCAAACGCCCCGATGAAGCAGGTCGAGGAGCTCTATCGCGTGCGCGGCTTCGACGCCGCCGCGGTGCGCAAGCTGCGTCCGTACGTGACGGCGCTTCCGCCCGGCACGGTGCGCGGCACCGTCAACATCAACACCGCGAGCGCCGTCGTGCTGCAGGCAATCCTTCCCACGCAGCCCCCCGAGGACATCGTGAAGTGGGTCGCGGGGCGAAAAGGCAAGCCGATGAAGACCAGGGAGGAGATCATCGCGTGGGCGAAGAATCCCGCGCCCGGCACCCTCCAGGCGCTCGACGTGCAGAGCTCCTACTTCCTCGCGCGCATCAACGTCGCCCAGGACGACGTCGAGCTGTCGACCGAAGCGCTGCTGCAGCGCACCGACAAGGCTCCGCCCGCTATAATTTGGCGTCGCCCGCGATATTGACGGCCGGCCCCCGCGCATGAAGCTCCGCATCTTCCTTCCTCCCCTGGAACGACCCGACACCGCGACTCGCTTCGGCTGGATGCTTTTCGACAATCGCCGGGCGTTGCTGCGCGAGGGACACTCGACGCTCGACGAGGTGCCGCGCGCCGAGGACGTGGAGGCGGTGCTGCCCGCGGCGCGCGTGCTCTTCGCGCGCTTGAAGCTTCCCAAGGTCAACGCCGCGACCATCCGCGAGCTGCTGCCGTTCGCGGTGGAAGACCGCCTCCTTGCCGATCCCGCCAACATCCACGCCGTCGCCGGGCACGCCGGCGCGCCGGGCGAGACCGTGGTCGCGGTGATCGACCGCGAATGGCTGCAGGCGATGCTCGATGCCCTCGCGCGCTACTCCATCCGCCCGACGCGCGCCTGGCCCGAGAGCTGCCTCCTGGCCGGGGGGCGCGGCGACTGGCACCTGGTCTGGGGCGATCGGCGCGGCATGCTGGTGGACGACGATGGGGTGAGCGCCACGTTCGACCACGACTCTTCCGGAGCCTACCCGCTGGCGCTGCGCCTCGCGCTCGACGAGGCGGCCACGCGCGGCGAGCGCCCGTCCACCGTGCGCGTGCACAACCAGGGCGGCATCGCGCTGCCCGAGCTCGCGCGCTGGAGCGCGGATTCCGGCGTCGCGTTCACCCCCGGCTCGCAGTGGGAGACGCTCTCGCGCGGCGAGCCTTCGGACAAGTGCATCGACCTCATGCAGGGCGAGTTCTCCGCGTCGCGTGCGCGGGCATGGCGCCTGCCGCGCGCCGCGGTGCTGCTGGCCGTGCTCGTCGCGGCACTCCAGGTCACGTTCGTCACCGTGGACGCGATGCGGCTGCGCCATGAGAAGAAGACGCTGGAGGCGCAGCGCGAGACGCTCTTCCGCACCGCTTTCCCCGAAGCCAGGGTGGTGGTCGACCCGGAGCTGCAGATGCGGAGGAATCTCGCGGAGCTGAAGCGCACGCGCGGAATGACCGGTGGCGACGGGTTCCTCGGCATGCTCTCGCACGCCGCGCAGCTTTCCGCGCAACCCGCCAAGTCGATCGAGTTCGCCAACGGCAAGCTCACCATCCGCCGTGGCGAAGCCGCGGTGGCGCAGGCGCGGCGATGAGCCTCGCCACACTCTGGCAATCGCGCTCGGAGCGCGAGAAGAGCCTCGTCACGGCGGGGGCCACCGTGCTCGCCATCATGCTCGCCGTGGCGCTGGTGTGGCTGCCGCTCGAGCGCGCGCGCGTGCGCCTCGCGGCGGAGCTGCCGCAACTGCGCGCCTCGGTGCTCGCGCTGCAGCGCGACGCCGACGAAGTGAAGCGGCTGCGCGCGCTGCCCGCCACCATTCCCGCCAATCCCCCGCCGCTCGCGCCGCTCATCGCCGCCAACACCTGGGCGCGCGACCTGCCCGGCGTGCAGCTCTCGGTTCCCGACGAGCGCCACGTGAAGCTCTCCGGCGCCGACATCGGCTTCACCGCCCTTCTCGACTGGCTCGCCACCGCGCAGGCCGCGCACGGATTGCGCGTGGAAACGGCGCGCATCGAGGCCCTCCCCGCGCCGGGCAGGGTTCGCGCCGAGCTCACGCTCGAGAGGTCCTAGGCGATGCGCGCGAAAGCGATGGCCGCCCTGGGAATCGCGGCCTACATCGTGTTCCTGGTGTTTACGACGCCGGCGAGCTTCCTCGCCGCGCGGGCGCGCGCCGCCGCGCCAGGCAGGATCGAGATGAGCGAGGCGCAAGGCTCGCTCTGGAGCGGAGCCGCACGCGCGCGCATCGCGGCACCCGGCGGCCACCTCATCTTCGACCGGATCGAATGGCGCTTCGTGCCGGAGCGCCTCATCGGCGGACGCATCGCTTTCGACCTGAAGGCCGCGGGCCATGGGCTCATCGGCCGCGGCCAGCTCGCGCGCGGCTTCACGCGCTGGGAGCTGCGCGACCTTACCGCCACCGGTGAAGTGGAATCGCTCATCCCGCTGGCACCCATCGCGGCGACCTGGCGCCCCGAGGGCACGATCGAGATCTCTTCGCCCGCGATCGAGTGGAACGACAACGACGCGCGCGGCGATTTGCGCGCCGAGTGGAGAGACGCGGCGGTGTCGATCTCGCAAGTGCGTCCGCTCGGCACCTACCGCCTCGATGCCCGCGCCGAAGGCGGGCCCGCCAGGCTCACCATCGCAACCGTCGAGGGAGCGCTGCGCATCAGCGGCCAGGGCACGTTCACGCCGCCCTCGAATCTCGCCGTCTCGGGCGAAGCGCGCGGCGACGGCGCGCAGGCCAAGGCGCTCGATCCCCTCCTCGACTTGATGGGTCCGCGGCGGCCCGACGGCGCGCGCGCCCTCGAAATCCGCATGAATTGAAAGCGCAAGCCTTCGTCGCGCCGTGGTGGCTGCGCAATGCCCACATGCAGACCCTCTACGGCTCGATATTCTCCCGTCCCCCAAGGGTCGCGTTCCGCCGCGAACGCTGGGATACGCCCGACGGCGACTTCGTGGACGTGGACTTCATCGACGGCCCGGCCGACGCGCGCTGGATCCACCTCTTCCACGGCCTCGAGGGATCCTCCGATTCGCCCTACGCACGCATGCTCATGGACCACGTCGCGCGCCACGGATGGCGCGGCTCGGTGTTCCACTTCCGCGGTTGCAGCGGCGAGCCCAACCGGCTGCCGCGCGCCTACCACTCCGGGGACAGCGCCGAGATCGGCTGGGCGCTCGAGCGCATCCGCAGGCTGGCCGGGGCGGCACCCCTCGATGCGGTCGGCATCTCGCTTGGCGGCAACGCATTCGCGAAGTGGCTCGGCGAGCAGGGCGCCGCCGCCCTGCCGATGGTGGAAAGCGCGGTGATCGTCTCGGCGCCCCTCGACCTGATGGCCGCCGGCGACGCGCTGGGGCAAGGCTTCTCGCTCGTGTACGCGCGCCATTTCCTGCAATCGCTCAAGCGCACCTCGCTCGCCAAGCTCGCGCGCTTTCCCGACCTCTACGACGCGGCCACGGTGCGCAGAGCCCGAACGCTGCGCGAATTCGACAATGTGGTGACGGCACCGGTGCACGGCTTTCGCGACACCGACGATTACTGGACCACCTCCAGCGCCAAGCCCCTGCTGCAAGCCATCCGCGTGCCCACGCTCCTCATCAACGCGCGCGATGATCCTTTCCTTCCGGAAAGCGCGCTGCCCACGGAACGCGAGGTATCGGATGCGGTCAAGCTAGAATTCCCGACGCGGGGCGGTCACGTCGGCTTCGTAAGCGGCCCCTTCCCCGGCAACATCGACTGGCTTCCCCAGCGCATCCTCCACTTCTTCGAGCACCACGAATGACCTCCATCGCTCCCGAGATCTTCAAGGCCTACGACATCCGCGGCATCGTCGACCGCACCCTGACCGAGGAAGCCGCGCAAGCCATCGGGCAAGCTCTCGGCACCATGGCGCGCGCCAAGGGGGTCAATCGCTTCGTCGTCGGGCGCGACGGACGCCTGTCCGGGCCGAAGCTCGCGCGCGCGCTCTCGAAGGGCCTCAACGCGGCGGGCATGGACGTGATCGACATCGGCGTGGTCGCGACCCCGATGGTGTATTTCGCCACGCACCACTTCTCCACCGGCAGCGGGGTGATGGTGACGGGCAGCCACAATCCCCCCGAGTACAACGGCCTGAAGATGATGGTCGCGGGCGACACCCTCGCCGCCGAGACCATCCAGGACCTGCGCCGCATCGTCGAGGGCGACAAGCTCGCCACCGGCACCGGCAAGGTCGAGGGCGCCGACATTGCCGATGTCTACCTGCATCGCATCGTCTCCGACGTGAAGCTCGCGCGTCCCATGACCATCGCGGTGGATTGCGGCAACGGCTCGCCAGGCGCGTACGCCCCGGAGCTCTTTCGCAAGCTCGGCTGCAAGGTGATCGAGCTCTTCTGCGAGGTGGACGGCAATTTCCCCAACCACCATCCCGATCCCTCCAAGCCCGAGAACCTGCAGGACCTGATCGCGAAGCTGAAGGAGAGCGACGCGGAGCTGGGCCTGGCCTTCGACGGCGACGGCGATCGCCTCGGCGTGGTCACCAAGTCCGGCAGGATCATCTATCCCGACCGCCAGCTCATGCTTTTCGCCGAAGAGGTGTTGAGCCGCAATCCCGGCGCCGAGGTGATCTTCGACGTGAAGTGCACGCGCAATCTCTTCCCGTGGATTCGCAAGCACGGAGGCAAGCCGCTGCTCTGGAAGACCGGGCACTCGCTCATCAAGTCGAAGCTGAAGGAGACCGGGGCGCCGCTGGCCGGCGAGATGAGCGGCCACGTGTTCTTCAAGGACCGCTGGTATGGCTTCGACGACGGCATGTACGCCGGCGCGCGGCTCCTCGAGATCGTATCGCGCGTGGCGAATGCTTCCGCGCTGCTCGAGGCCCTTCCGGATTCGATTTCCACGCCCGAGCTCAACGTGGCGCTCGACCAGGAGGGCGAGAACCACAGGATCATCGCCGAGCTGCAGCGCACCGCGCACTTCGACGGCGCCACCGAGATCAACACCATCGACGGGTTGCGCGTCGAGTATCCCGACGGCTTCGGACTGATGCGCGCTTCCAATACAACGCCGGTGATCGTGCTGCGCTTCGAGGCCGACACCGACGAGGCGCTCGCGCGCATCCAACGGGATTTCAAGCGCGTTCTTTCGGCGGCGAAGCCGGACGCCGCCATACCCTACTGATGCGCAGGTTCTGCCTGGCAATGCGCTACTTGTGGGCCTCGCCCGCAACGAGCGTCGGTTTTCTGTTCGGCGCCATTGCACTATGCACGGGGACGACAGTGCGCTTCGCCGGGGGCGTGCGCCATCCGCACAGGAACAATTGTTTCGAGAGGCAGGTGTATGCACGAGCGCGCTGACCTGTCTGCCTCGGGACCGTTGGCGGGGGTGAGGATCATCGACCTGACCACGGTCGCGATGGGCCCGTACGCCACGCAGATCCTGGGCGATATGGGCGCCGACGTGATCAAGGTCGAGAGCCCGGAGGGCGACGTGTTCCGTTACGCCGCGCCCCAGCGCAACAAAGGCATGGGCGCGGCGTTCCTCAACTTGAACCGCAACAAGCGCAGCATCGCCATGGACCTCAAGCGCCTCGACGAGCGCGAGCGCCTGTACGAACTGGTGCGCGGCGCCGACGTCTTCGTCTACAACGTGCGGCCGCAGTCGATGAGGAAGCTCGGGCTCGACTACGAGACTCTCTCCAAGGTGAACCCGCGGATCATCTACTGCGGCACGTACGGCTTCTCGGAGAAGGGTCCGTACGCGGGCCAGCCTGCCTTCGACGACATCATCCAGGCGATGAGCGGCATCGCGGCGCTGCAGGGCCACAATGGCGACGCCGGACCCCAGTACGTGAATACCATCATCGCCGACAAGGCTGCGGGGCTCACCGCCGCCTATGCCATCGCGATGGCGCTCTACGAGCGCGAGCGCTCCGGCCTGGGCCAGGCCATCGAAGTCCCGATGTACGAGACCATCGTCTCCTTCACGCTCCTGGAGCACATGGCGGGCGAGACCTTCGTGCCGGCGGTGGACAGCATGGGCTACGAGCGCGTGCTCTCGCCCAACCGCAAGCCCTACCGCACGAAAGACGGCTACATCGGGCTCCTGCCCTATACCACCGCGCAATGGCAGCGCTTCTTCGTGGCCGCGGGAGAGGCAGCGCTGGCCGAGGATCCGCGCGTAACCGATGCCTCGAAGCGCAGCCAGAACATCAACCTGCTGTATGCGGAGCTCGCGCGCATCGTGGCGGGCAAGAGCACCGCGGAATGGGTCGCGCTCCTGAAGGACGCCGACATCCCGATGACGCCGGTGCGCACGCCCGAGGATCTCCTCACCGACCCGCACCTCGCCGCGGTCGATTTCTTTCGCGAGGTCGAACATCCTTCCGAAGGACGCATGCGTACCCTCGGCATTCCCGTGACTTTCTCGCGCACGCCCGGCGCGGTGCGATCCCTGCCGCCGCAACTGAACGAGCACCGCGAAGAGATCCTGAAGGAGACCAGGAAATGACGACCCAAGCCTCGACGAAACCACGCTACTTCGTGCGCGCGGGCGACGTCCCCGGATACCATCCCGCCAACCACGTCGGCACCGTCAACCGCCGCATCATCGGGCGCGAGACTGTCGGCGCGCGCCAGCTCGAAGTCGTGCACGGCACCATCGAGAAGGGCAAGGGTGCCCTCCCCCACGCGCACCCCGGGATAGAGCAGGTCTGCTACATGCTCGAGGGACGGGCACGGGCCGAGGTGGGCGGCGAGGTCTGCGAATTGGGGCCCGGGGACGCGTGCTTCTTCCCGCCGGATTTGCCGCATGTATTCACGGTGGTGAGCGACGAACCCGTGAAGGTGCTCGTCATCTACTCGCCGCCCTACGAAGAGTCGCCAGACCGCGTTGCCCGTTGAGGAGAATTGGATGTCCCCGATCAAGTCATTGTTCGCAATCGCCGCGGCGGTCCTCTCGACCGCGGCCCTGGCGCAGCCGTATCCCACCAAGCCCATCACGCTTGTCGTGTCGTTCGCGGCGGGCAGCGGCACCGACAGCGTCGCACGCATCGTGGCGCAGAAACTCTCGGAGAGGATGAAGCAGCCGGTGATCGTGGAGAACAAGGCCGGCGCCAATGGCCAGATCGCCGCCGAGTACGTGAAGAACGCCAAGCCCGACGGCTACACGCTGTGGATGACCACCAACACCACGCACTCCGCCAACCCGAGCCTCTACAAGGAGCTTCGCTACGACCCGGTCAAGGACTTCACGCCGATCGTATTCGTGGGCGAGCTGCCGTTCGCGCTGGTGGTGAACAACGACCTCCCGGCAAAGAACCTGAAGGAGTTCATGGCGTACGCGCGTGCCAATCCGGGCAAGATCTCGTACGCGACTCCGAACAGCACCTCGCTGGTCGGCTCCGAGACCATGAAGCGCCTCGGCAAGCTCGACATGGTGGCGATCCCGTACAAGGCGAGCCCGCAGGCGCTCACCGACACGATGGGCGGCCAAATCCAGATGTATATCGTGGACCTGGGATCGGGCCTGACCAACATGAGGGCCAACAAGGTCCGCACCCTCGCGGTCACGCCGATGTCGGGCTCGAAGATCCTCGCCGGAGTGCCCCCGATCGCGTCCGAGATTCCCGGTTTCGACCTCACCTCGTGGAACGGCATCTTCGGGCCGGCGGGGGTGCCGCGCGACGTGGTGGACATGATCTCCAGGAACGTCCAGGCGGTGCTCGCGGAAAAGGAAGTGCAGGACAAGCTCGAGGCCATCGGCTTCGAGCCCAAGCCGTCGAAGTCACCCGAGGAGTTCCAGAAGTACGTTGGCGACCAGCTCGCGCACTGGACCCAGATGGTGAAGTCCGCCGGCATAAAGCCCGAGTAGCTCATGGACTTCGCGCTGAACGACGACCAGCTCGCGATCCGCGAGGCGATCGGCAAGGTTTGCGAGAGCTTCGGCGACGACTACTGGCTGAAGAAGGACCGCGACGGCGGCTTCCCCGGTGACTTCCACCACGCGTTCGCGAAGGACGGCTGGCTCGGCATCTGCATGCCCGAGGAGTACGGCGGCTCGGCCCTCGGCATCACCGAGGCCGCGATCATGATGCAGGCGATCAGCGAATCGGGCGCGGGGCAAAGTGGGGCTTCCGCGGTGCACATGAACATCTTCGGGCTGAACCCGGTGGTGATGTTCGGGACGGACGCGCAAAAGAAGCGCTTCCTGCCGCCGCTCATCAAGGGGAAGGAAAAGGCGTGCTTCGCGGTGACCGAGCCGGACGCTGGGTTGAACACGACGAAGTTGAAAACGAAGGCAGTGCGCAAGGGCGAGCGCTACGTGGTCTCCGGAGCCAAGGTGTGGATCTCGACCGCGCAAGTGGCCGAGAAAATGCTGCTGCTTGCGCGCACCACGCCCATCGAGGAAACGAAGAAGCCCACGCTCGGGCTGTCGCTCTTCTACACCGACCTTGATCGCAAACACGTCGAAGTGCGCGAGATCGAGAAGATGGGGCGCAAGTGCGTGGACTCGAACCAGGTCTTCATCGACGGGCTCGAGGTGCCGGTCGAGGACCGCATCGGCGAGGAGGGACGCGGCTTCGAGTACATCCTGCACGGCATGAATCCGGAGCGCATCCTCATCGCCGCGGAAGGCGTGGGGCTGGGCAAGGTGGCGTTGAAGCGCGCGACGCAATACGCCAAGGATCGCGTCGTCTTCAACCGTCCGATCGGCAAGAACCAGGCGATCCAGCATCCGCTCGCGCAGTGCTGGATGGAGCTCGAGGCAGCGAACCTGATGATCTTCAAGGCGGCGTCGCTCTACGACGCGGGCCAACCGTGCGGCGCGGAGGCCAACGCGGCGAAGTACCTCGCCGGCGAGGCGGGCTTCAACGCGTGCCAGACCGCGGTCATGACTCACGGCGGCTACGGGTACGCGAAGGAGTACCACGTCGAGCGTTACCTGCGCGAGGTGATGATTTCGCGCATCGCCCCGATCAGCCCGCAGCTGGTCCTGTGCTACATCGCCGAGAAGGTCCTCGGCCTGCCGAAGTCCTATTGATGGTTACCGAAGCCTTTCGAAACGATCTCGTGCCGACGGGCGTTCTGCGCGCCGGCATCAACTACGGCAATACGCTCTTCACCACGAAGGCGGCGTCGGGCGAGTTGAGCGGCGTGGCCGTCGACCTCATGAACGAGCTCGGCAGGCGTCTCGGCGTGCCCGTTCGGCAAGTGGTGTACGCGACCCCCGGCGAGGTCGGCGACGACGCGGGCTCGGGAAAATGGGACGTGTCGATCCTCGCGATCGAGCCCGCGCGGGCGCAAACGATGCACTTCTCGCCGCCGCTCACCGAGATCGTGGCGACTTACCTCGTCCCGAAGGATTCGCCGCTCGCGAGCGTTGAACAGGTGGACGTTCCAGGAGTCCGCATCGCGACCGCGGAGAAGGCGGGCTACGACCTCTACCTCACGCGAACGCTGCACAACGCCTCGATGGTACGCGGCAAGGGCAGCAAGGGCGCGTTCGACAGGTTCGCCGCCGGGGAGGCCGACGCGCTCGCCGGCCTCGAGCCCATGCTCGCCGACTACCGCGACAAGATGCCTGGCTCGCGCCTACTCAAGGGCCGCTTCATGACCGTGAACCACGGCTTCGCGATCCCGCGCGAGCGGCCCGCGGGCGCTAAATACATGACGGCGTTCGCGAAGGAGATGCTCGCCTCGGGCCTGCTCGCGCGCTCGATCGAGCGGCACGCCATCCGCGGCCTCCTGCCCGTGAAGCCCTAGGAAATGTCGTGTCAGGTACGACTTGTTAAGTTGTACCTGGCACCACTTTCTTATAGGGTCAGCTGGAGCGAGACGTACGCGCCATCCTGCTTGGGCTTGCCGGCGATAGTGCCGAGCTTGGCCCAGGCCGCGGTGATGGCGACGTTGCGATGCGGGAACCAGGCGAGGAACACATCGGACGCGTCCTCCTCCTTGAAGACCGAGAGGTTGTCGGGCTTCCAGCGGTGCTCGGCGCCCAGGACCAGGTTGTCCGTAAGCATCACGGCAAGCGAGACCTCGGGCTGGAAGCTGCGCGAGGACTTCTTGTCGCCGCCGAAACCCAGGAGCCCGAACTGGTTGGCGCGGGTGGAGCGTACGGTCAGGTTGCCGAGCACGTTGTGCCCGAGGAAACCGGCGAGCCAGACCTTGGTGGCGGCCACGTAGAACTCGGTGTCGGAGCCGCTCTTCGCACCGATCGCGGTCGGGATGGCCATGGTGGCGTTGCGCTTGTGCTCGAGGCCGAGGGCGACCTGCGGCCACGGCGAGTCCTGCTCGTAGACTGCGTCGCCGAACACCTTCACCTTCGCGCCGATGACGTCCATCTTGAGGTCGAGGCCGGGCACGACCGAGCTCGCGTCGAACTTCTGCTTCGCGTAAGACACCTCGAGGCGGTCCCAGAGGCCCACCGCGACGCCATAGCTGTCGAGGTCGAAGTCGTCAGTGTTCACGCGCGTGTAGAACGCGGAGCCGCCAACCTGGCGGTTGGTGCCATACCCGGCGATGACGGCCCAGGGCACGAGGCCGCCGCCCGCGGCGCCCTCGACCATGTGGGCGCCGCCGGTGGCGAGCAGGCGGTCACCCGCGAGCGCGGTTGCGGAAAGGCCGAGCGCGGCGAAAGCGCAGGCAAGGCGGGTGGCGTTGGATTGCATGGCGTCACTCCGTGACGATGTCGCGCTTCATCGGCGCGAGGAGGAGGAGGAGCTCGTTCTTCTCCCGGGTGCCAACGCCGGCATTGTCGCAGGCCTCGCGCAGCCACTGCACCACCAGGTTCATCTCGGCCTCGGTGATCTTCAGCCCCTTGTGGACCTTGTCCATGGGGTCGCCCGAATACTTGCACCCGCCACCGGACAGGTCGCAGATCTGCTCCTGGATCATGTCCTTCACGCGCTGCAGCTTCACGTCCTGGAAGGAGCGCCTGGTGCGCGGGTCGGTGGCCGCGCGGTCGATGGTCTCGGTGACGATCTGCTTGACCACGGGAGCGCTGCCGAGGCGCGCATAAAGGGTCGGGTCCGACTTCGGGGGCGCCACGCAGCCCGAAACGGCCGCGGCGCCGGCAAGCGCGAGGCCTGCGAGCAAATGGGGCGTGCGCATCGATCGACCTTTTTCGGTCTCCCTGGAACATTCCATTTTGCAGATTCGTCGGCGGGAAAGCTGTGAACTCGCTCACAGAATGCTATCCTCGGCCGGTGAAAACGGCGCTACGGGCCATCGTCTTCGTTCTCGCGGCGGCCCCGGCCAGCCATGCCGCCACCCTCGAGATCTCCGTCACGGACGCGCGCGGCGCCCCCGTGGAGGACGCCGTCGTCTGGGCCATGCCCAAGACCGGCCCGGCCCCGCTGCGCAAGCGCGACGCGGCCATCGCCCAGCGCGACAAGGCGTTCGTGCCGCTGGTCTCGGTGATCCAGACCGGAACCGCCGTGCAGTTTCCCAACCAGGACCCGATCCGCCACCACGTGTACTCGTTCTCCCCGCCGAAGACCTTCGAGCTCAAGCTCTACGCGGGCACGCCCGCCGCGCCGGTGCTCTTCGACAAGCCGGGCGAGGTCCTCCTCGGCTGCAACATCCACGACCACATGATCGCGTATGTATACGTGGTCGATACTCCCTGGTTCGCGAAAACCGGCAAGGACGGGGAGGCGAAGATCGAGGGCCTGCCCGCGGGCGATTACGACGTGCAGCTCGCCCACTATGGCCAGGCCGTTGCCCAGGCTGCGGCCTCGATCCGGCTGCGGGGCGACGAGACGCTGGCCCAGGGGTTCGCCGTGGCGCTGAAGCCCCCCGTGCCGCGCCCCCAGGCCAAGTGAAGCTGCGGACCCGCTCGAACAACCGACTCCAGCATCGCATCGTCGTCTTCTTCGTCGTGCTGCTGATCGCGGTGCAGCTGACGAGCTTCCTCGCGATCCGCTACGCGATCGAGCGCACCGCGCAGAATTCGCTGCGCGACGAGATGCGCGTGGGCGCGCGCGTGTTCAAGCGACTGCTGGACCAGAACAGCCAGCAGCTCATCGAGGCGACCAGCGTGCTCACCTACGATTTCGGCTTCCGCGAGGCGATCGGCACGCGCGACCGCGACACCATCACCTCGGCGCTGCGCAACCATGCCGCCCGCATCAAGGCGAGCGGCATGTCGGTGATCGACATGGAGGGAAAATTCGTCGCCGACACCCACGACGAGTCGAACGCGGGCAAGACCTACCCCCATCCCGACATGGTGAAGCGCGCGCAACTCCTCGGCCGGACCTCCGGGATCCGCATGATGGGCGACAAGCCCTACCAGGTGGTCGTGGTCCCGGTCCTGGCGCCGCTGCCCATCGCGTGGGTGGCGATGACCTTCGCGATCGACGACGGCACCGCGGGCGACCTGCAGCGCCTGTCATCCTCCGACGTGACCTTCGTGCGCGTCGGCGGGGCCGAGCCGCAACTCCTCGCGACCACGCTGCCGCCCTCGCGGCGGGCACCCCTTCTCGCGCAGGTGCGCATGCTGATCGGATACGGGCGCGACGGCGTCTCGACGCACCTGGGCGACGAGGAGTTCGAGGTGCTCGCCACGCCCCTCGAGGACACCGGCGACTTGCGCATCTTTGCGCTCCTGCAGCGCAGTGTCTCCGAGGGCCACGCGCCATATCTCGCGCTGCAGGCGGTGCTCATGTTCCTCGCCGCCTTCGCGCTCGCGGTCACCCTCTTCGGCTCGATCCGCATCGCGCGGCGCATCACCCGCCCCGTGGCCGAGCTCGCGGAGGCGGCGCGCGAGATCGCGCGCGGCAACTACAACGTGCGCGTGAACCCGGGGGGCGACGACGAGCTGGGCGACCTGGCGCGCTCCTTCGGCGGCATGGTCCACGAGCTCACCGAGCGCGACAACATCCGCGACGCGCTCGGCAAGGTCGCCTCGACGGAGGTGGTGGAGATGCTGCTGCGCGGCCAGATCGAGCTGGGCGGCGAGGAGCGCGACGTCACCATCATGTTCACCGACGTGCGCAACTTCACCGCGCTCGCCGAGACCCTCACGCCGCAACAGAGCCTGTCGCTGCTGAACGAATTCCTCACCGCCATCAGCGAGGTGGTCGAGGCCCACGGAGGCGTGGTCGACAAGTACCTGGGCGACGGCGTGATGGCGATCTTCGGCGCGCCCGTCATGCGGCCCGACGATCCCGAGCGAGCGCTCCATTGCGCGCTGGTGATCAGGAAGCGCGTCGAGGCCCTCGGGCCCACGCTCGCCGCGCGCGGCCTGCCGCACCCCGAGGTGGGGCTGGGCATGAACACCGCGCGCGTCATCGCCGGCAACATGGGCTCGCCCTCGCGCTTGAACTACACGGTGCTGGGCGACGGCGTGAACCTCGCTTCCCGCCTGGAGGGACTCACCAAGCGCTACCACGTGCCGATCGTTGCCGGCAGCCGCACGCGAGAGAGCGTGCCCGGAATCGTGTGGCGCGAGCTCGACAAGGTGCGCGTGAAGGGCAAGACCGTAGCCGAGCGCATCTACGAGCCTCTCGGGCGCGAAGGCGAGGTCGGCGCGGCGGACCTGGCTCGGCTGGCGCGCTGGCACGAGGCCCTCGAAGACTTCCGCTCGCGGCGCTTCACGAGCGCGCACGCCGGCTTCGAGGCCCTGGCCGACGAGCGCGGGTACGTGCGAATCATCGCGATCTACATGGGCTACCTGCGCGAGCTCACCGCCAATCCGCCCCGCGACGACTGGGACGCCTCCTTCACGCTCTACGACAAGTAGCGGGTCAGGGCCGGGAGCGCGGCGGCGCGCGCTTCTTCTTTTTCTTCGCGGATACCGCGGATGCGGACGTGGCGGCGTTATCGCCGGCGCGCGCCATCATGTTCCACGCCCACATCGCCGGATTGTCCGAGGAAGGCTCGGCGGCGGGTTCGGCCGCGGCCTGGGCGGCTGCCTTGTTCGCCTCGTTGCTCGAGGCCATCTCCGCGCGGAATTTCTCCCCGCCCTCCAGCATCGCACGCTGGTACTGCAGCGACTTGATGGTGAGCTGCAGCATGCCGAGGTTGGCCTTGAGCCAATGCTCGACCACCTCGAGGTCGCGAATCTTCTTCTCCAGCTCCTTCGGGTCGAGTACCGGGAACATGAGCGACTGCAGCGGATAGGCGCCGGGGTTCACCATCTTCTGCCACATGTCGAACATGTCCTGCGGAGTAACCGGCTTCGTCATCGTCGTTGCCTCGTTCGTGCTTGCGCGGATTTTACGCCCTGGCGTGGCGGGACCGGTTCCTCTCGAGAGGGGGGATCACGATCCTGCAATCGGGAGGGATCTCGCTACTACCCATGTCGCTCGGATTCCTTTGGCACCTTCTCCTGTTCGAAGAGCGGGGCATCCCCCTCTCGAGAGGAACCGCCCCCTCCACCCCAAGGGTTTCTCAACGGGCGGCGATACTGCCAGAAAGAGTACAGCTTGCCGATGTTTATATCGGATCAACTCGCCACGAACGGTCGAGGGTGCGCTGTTCATCAGAGACCGGCGTGGGGGGGGGGGGGGGGG
>JANLXC010000086.1:0-38036 GCA_031364925.1 Burkholderiales bacterium
CCCCCCACCCCCTCCCAACCCCCCCCGCACAATGCCTTCTCTTTATTTCCGTTTTTCCTGTCATTTTTTCCGCCTTGGGGTGCCCTCCTATAGAAGTCCCACCCCCCCACCACTTTCACTCCCAGTAGGGAGGATCCCCGAAAGCCTTCTTCATGAACTCGATGAAGAACTTCACCTTGGCGGGCAAGAGTCGCCGCTCGGGGTAGACGGCGTAGATGTTGTTGCCGGGGAAGGCATGGTCGTCGAGCACGGTGAGAAGGCGCCCGCGCTTGACTTCCTCGCTCACTTCCCAGGCGCTGCGCCACGCGAGGCCCTCGCCGCCGATCGCCCAGCGCGTGAGCACCTCGCCGTCGTTGCATTGCAGGTTGCCCGCGACCTTCACGCTCTGGGGCTTGCCCTTCTCGAGGAAATGCCACGAGTCGGAAACGCCGTCCTCGGTGCTGGTGACGAGGCAGTTGTGATTGGCGAGCTCGGCCAGCGCCTTGGGCTTTCCGGCGCGCTTGAAGTAGGCGGGCGATCCGCACACCACGCGGTGGTTGCGCGCGAGCTTGGCCGCGATCAGGTCCGCGCTCTTGAGATCGGCGATGCGGATGGCGAGGTCGAATCGCTCGTTCTTCAGGTCCACCATCCGCTCCGACAGGTGCAGCGTGATCGCGAGGTTGGGATGCTCGGCGATGAACGCGGAAAGGTGCGGCGCGATGTGCTTGCGCCCGAAGGAGGTCGGCGCGGTGACGATGAGCCGGCCGGAAGCGGCCTTCACGCCGACCGTGAGAGAGTCCTCGGCGGAGCGCAATTCTCCGAGGATGCGGTGACAATCCTCGTAGAAAGTTGTCCCTTCGGGCGTGAGCGTGACTTTGCGCGTCGATCGCTTGAAGAGCTTTACGCCGAGCCGTTCCTCGAGCTGGTCGATGCGCCGTCCGACCATCGCGGGGGTGATGCCTTCCTCGCGCGCCGCCGCCGAGAGGCTGCCGCGCTGGGCGACCTCGACAAAGGTAGTGAGCTCCTTGAATCGGTCCATTGCGCCTCCGCGAGTATCAAACAGATCTATTTTTTATAGAATTAAGTGTATGCGAGTTAGGTAATAGACTGCAAGCTTCCCGCAAGGAATACCCCCATGGACACCCCGATCGCGCTCCCCGCCGGCATGCAGCTCAAGGCCCCGGTCCTTCCCGAATACGCCCGCGTGCTCACGCCAGGCGCTTTGGCCTTCGTAGCGAAGCTCTCGCGAAGCTTCGAACCGCGCCGTCGCGAGCTTCTCGCGGCGCGCGCCGCGCGCCAAGCTGAATTCGACGCCGGAAAGATGCCCGAATTCCTCGCCGCGACCAGGGCAATCCGCGATTCGGAATGGAAGATCGCCGCGCAGCCCGCCGACCTCCTCGATCGTCGCGTCGAGATCACCGGGCCCACCGACCGCAAGATGGTGATCAACGCGCTCAACTGCGGCGCATCGACTTTCATGGCCGACCTCGAGGACGCCAACTGCCCGACCTGGGACAACATGGTGTCGGGGCAGGCGAACCTGGTGGACGCGGTGCGCCGCACGATTTCCTTCGAGCAGTCGGGCAGGCAATATCGCCTGAACGACAAGACCGCGGTCCTCCTTCCGCGTCCGCGCGGCTGGCACCTCGAGGAGAAGCACGTGCTCCTCGACGGCAAGCCCGTGGCCGGCGCCTTCTTCGACTTCGGGCTCCACTTCTTCCACAACGCCGCCGAGCTCCTGAAGCGCGGCAGCGGCCCCTATTACTACCTGCCGAAGATGGAGTCGCACCTGGAGGCGCGCCTCTGGAACGACATCTTCACGATGGCTCAGAAAGAAACCGGCGTTGCCCACGGATCGGTGCGCGCCACCGTGCTCATCGAGACGCTACCCGCCGCCTTCGAGATGGACGAGATCCTGTGGGAGCTGCGCGAGCACTCCGCGGGCCTCAATATCGGGCGTTGGGACTACATCTTCTCGTGCATCAAGAAGCTGCGCTCGCATCACGAGTTCTGCCTGGCCGACCGCTCGCAGGTGACGATGACCGCGCCTTTCATGCGTAGCTACGCATTGCTCCTCATCAAGACCTGCCACCGCCGCAACGCCCCCGCCATGGGTGGCATGGCCGCGCAGATCCCGATCAAGAACGACCCCACGGCCAACGAGGCGGCGATGGCCAAGGTGCGCGCCGACAAGGAGCGCGAGGCGAAAGACGGTTGCGATGGAACCTGGGTGGCGCACCCGGGCCTCGTGCCGATCGCCAAGGAGATCTTCGACAAGTACATGCCCGGTCCCAACCAGTACACGAAGCAGCGCCCCGACGTGAACGTGACCGCCGCCAACCTTCTCGACTTCCAGCCCGAGAAGCCGATCACCGAGGCGGGGCTGCGCTACAACGTGCAGGTCGGCATCCAGTACCTGGGCTCATGGCTGGCGGGCAACGGCTGCGTGCCGATCTTCAACCTGATGGAGGACGCCGCCACCGCCGAGATCTCGCGCTCGCAGGTATGGCAGTGGATGCGCTCGCCCAAGGGCGTGCTCGACGACGGCCGAAAGGTGACGCGCGAGCTCTTCCACGAGGTCCTCACCGAAGAGTTGCGCAAGACGCCCTCGATCGTCGGCGCCGACGCCTACGCCGCAGGACGCTACTCGGAAGGTGCGAAGCTCTTCGAGGAGATCACGACCTCCGACGACTACGTGGAGTTCCTGACCCTGCCAGCCTACGGCGCTATCGAATAGCGCCCGGCCAGGGGCGGCGCATCTTCAGGTCCCCCGGCGTTACACGCCTTGGGCCTGGCGATCGGCATGATAGCTGGAGCGCACCATCGGTCCGCAAGCGGCGTTCGCGAATCCCATCTCCGCGGCCTTCGCTTCGAACATCTTGAATTCGTCGGGATGGGCGAAGCGCGAAACCGGCAGGTGATGCTTCGAAGGCTGGAGGTATTGCCCGAGCGTGAGCATGTCCACGTGGTGGGCGCGCATGTCGCGCATCACCTCGAGGATCTCGTCGTTGGTCTCGCCCAGGCCCACCATGAGCCCGGATTTGGTAGGAACTGCCGGGTGGCGCGCCTTGAAGTCCCCGAGGAGCTTGAGCGAGTGCGAGTAGTCGGACCCCGGTCGCGCCTGGCGGTAGAGCCGCGCCACCGTCTCCAGGTTGTGGTTCATGACGTCGGGCGGGCCGGCGTCGAGCACCGCGAGGGCGCGGTCGAGCCGGCCGCGGAAATCCGGCGTCAGGATCTCGATGCGCGTGGCCGGCGAAAGCTCGCGCACGGCACGGATGCAATCGACGAAATGCTGCGCGCCGCCGTCGCGAAGGTCGTCGCGGTCCACGCTCGTGATCACCACGTACTTGAGGGCCATCTTCGCGATGGTCTCGCCGAGATGGCGCGGCTCCTCGGCGTCCAGCGGCAGAGGGCGGCCGTGGGCAACGTCGCAGAACGGGCAGCGGCGGGTGCACAGGCTCCCCATGATCATGAAGGTCGCGGTGCCGTGCCCGAAGCACTCGCCGATGTTCGGGCAGGAGGCCTCTTCGCAGACGGTGTGCAGGTTCGCGTCGCGCAGGATCTTCTTGATCTCGGTGAAGCGCTCGCCGCCGCCGGCGCGCACGCGGATCCACTCGGGCTTTCGCAACGGCTCGCTCGCGATCACCTTGATCGGGATGCGCGCCGTCTTCAGCTCGCGCTTCTGCTGTATCTTCAGCTCGGAGTCAGGCATCTCGACAGGGCGCCGGCCAGTGATTGTTGCACCGCACTAATTTTATCACGCACCCCGTGGTCGGCGAGCCGCGTCGACGCGAGGCCCGGATAGCCGCACGGGTCGATGCGCGCGAAGGGCTCGAGATCGTTCTCCGCGTTCAGCGCCATGCCGTGATAGCTGCAGCCGCGTGAGATGCGAAGCCCGATCGCCGCGATCTTGGCCCCGCCCACGTACACGCCAGGCATTCCCGGGCGCCGTTCGCCCGCGATTCCATGGCCGGCCAACACGTCGATCGCCGATTGCTCCAGCCGTCGCACCAGCTCCCTCACGCCGATGCCCCTGCGCCGCAGGTCGAGCAGCACGTAGGCCACCGCCTGGCCGGGGCCGTGATAGGTGACCTGACCGCCACGATCGGTCGCGACCACCGGAATGTCGCCGGGCGCGAGCACGTGCTCGCGGCGCCCGGCGAGCCCGAGCGTGAAGACCGGCGGGTGCTCGACCAGCCACAGTTGATCCTCGGTTGCGGCCGCGCGAGACGCGGTGAACGCCTGCATCGCGCGCCACGTCGGCGCATACGCGACGAGCCCGAGGTTGCGGATCCTCACGCAGCGACGGTGCGCGCGCTGCCCAGCTTCGCCTTGTAGTCCTGGTAATGCGCGTGCATGCGGCGAAACACCGCCCCGGGCTTGCCGGTGCCGACGGGCTTGCCGTCGAGGGTCGTGACGGCGAGCACTTCCTTGGTGGAGGAGGTGAGCCAGATCTCGTCGGCGGCGCGCACCTCGGCTTCGGTGACCGGGCGGACCTCGAGCTTCAGCGCGCCTTCGCGCGCGAGCTTCGCGGCGAGCTCGTAGGTGATGCCGAGCAGGATCATGTTGTCCCGCGGGGGGGCGGCGACCACGCCGTTCTTCACGATGAACACGTTCGAGGACGAGGCCTCGGTGAGCATGCCATCGCGGAAGAGGATGGTCTCGGTGGCGCCCGCGTCGACGGAAATCTGCCGCGCGAGCACGTTGCCGAGCAGCGAGGTGGATTTTATGTGGCACTTTTCCCAGCGGAAGTCGCGCGCGGTCACGCATGCCACGCCGTTCTCCACCGCCTCCTTCGAGGGGTTCGACATCGGGTTGGACATCATGAAGACGGTCGGCGTGAGGTCCTTCGGGATCGCGTGGTCGCGCTTTTGCGGAGCGCCGCGGGTCACCTGGATGTAGACCGCCTGGTCGCCCGTGTGGTGCTTCAGCAGCTCCGTGGTGGCGCGCATCCACTCTTCCACCGTGTGCGGGTTCTTCAGCTGGATCTCGTCCATGGAGCGCTGCAGGCGCTCGAAATGCTCGCGCGCGTGCAAGGGCTTCCCGTCGTACACCGGGATCACCTCGTAGACGCCGTCGCCGAAGATGAAGCCGCGATCGAGCGGCGAGATCCAGACCTGGTCGAGGGGGAGGAGCTTGCCGTTGAAGTGGGCGATGGGCGCGGTCATGGCGGTCACCGGAATAGAAGTCGCAGGGTGTCCCAGCCGCGGGACAGGAATCCCGCCACCGGCACTTCTTCGAGCGCCACGACGGGGTATTCGGCTAGCTGCGCGTTATCGCGCGTGATTCGAATTATCCCCGCTTTCTGACCCGCGGCAAGCGGGGCGAGGAAGGGCTGGCGCGTCTCGATCACGCCGGCAAGGCCGGTGAATCGCTCGCGCGGCAGCGTGAGCCAGATGTCGTGGTCGAAGCCGAGCGCCACCGCGTTCTTGGTGCCCTTCAGGATCTCCGGCGTCGCGACGGCCTGCCCCTTGCGATAGAGCAGGCGCGTCTCGTACGCCTGGAAACCGAAGTTGAGGAGCCGCTGGCTCTCGGTGGTGCGCGCCGAATCCGATTGCGCTCCGAGCACGACCGAGATGAGGCGCCGCTCACCGCGCTTGGCGCTCGCCAGCAAGCAGTAGCCCGCAGATTCGGTGAACGCCGTCATCATGCCGTCGACCGTGGGGTCGGTCCACAGCAGCCGGTTGCGGTTGACCTGCTTGATCTGGTTGAAGGTGAATTCGCGCTCCCCGTAGAGCGGGTAATGGCCGGGGAAATCGCGCATCAGCGCGCCCGCGAGCGTCACCATGTCGCGCGCCGAGGAGTAGTGCCCCGCCGCGGGGATGCCGGTGGCGTTCATGAACTTCGTGTTGGCCAGGCCCATGCGCTCGGCTTGCGCGTTCATCATCGCGACGAAGCCCTGCTCGGCGCCGCCGATGGCTTCGGCGAGCGTGATCGCGGCGTCGTTGCCCGACTGGATGATCATGCCGCGCAACAGGTCCGGCACCGGCACGGGCTTGCCGGCCTCGATGAACATGCGTGAGCCCGGCGCCTTCTGCGCGGCAACGGACGGCGTGAGGCTTTGCGCGAGGTCGATCCTGCGATCGCGCAACGCGGTGAACACGACGTACGCTGTCATGAGCTTGGTGAGCGACGCCGGGTCGAAGCGCTCGTTCTCGGCCGCGGCAGCCAGCGTCTGGCCGCTCAGGGTATCCACCAGGAGGTAGGCCTTTGCCGCGATCGGCGGGGGACTGACGGTTTGCGCGAGGGCGGCAGGCGCCGCCAGCGCGAGCAATGCGCACAGCAGGAAGCATTTCATCCGAAGCGTTTCTTCAGCGAGAGTTGGTAAGGGTGGGGGCGAAGCCCAGCGACTGGCGCACCTTGTCGGCGATGGCCAGGGCCTCCTCGCGGTTTCGATACGGGCCGAGGCGCACGCGTTGCATGCCGTCGCGCGGGCTCAATTGCACGGGTTCGTTGTTCCAGGACAGTTCCCGCGAGACCTTGTCGCGGAAGCTCTCCGCGCCTTCGCGGCTCGAGAAGGCGCCCAGCTGCAGCCAGATGCCCGCGGATTCTTCCACGACCACCGGTGTGTCCACCGTGAGCTGAATCGGCGGCGGGAGGGTCTGGCGCGCGGAAGGCTGCGGTTCGGGCGACTCGAACACGCGCTCGACCTCGACCATGCCGCTTCCGGGCCCCGCGATGCCGATCTTCGAGGCCGCGGCGAACGACAGGTCGATGACGCGATTCGAATGGAAGGGTCCGCGGTCATTGACGCGCACCACGACCCACTGGCCGGTCTTCAGGTTGGTGACGCGCGCGAAGCTGGGAATCGGGAAAGTCGGATGGGCCGCGGTCATCGCGAACATGTCGTAGATCTCCCCCGACGCGGTCTTCTGCCCATGGAATTTCTTGCCGTACCAGGACGCCATGCCGCGCTGCTTGGAGGGATCCTTGTTCACCACCGGCACGTAGGTGTGCCCGAACACGGTGTACGGGCGGTTGGCGAAACGGTGGAAGGGCTCGTCGCGCGGCACCGCGTTGGGAATGCTCGCGAGGTTCTCCGGGATCGCTTCCGGAGGCCCGTCGTCGGAGTAGTACTTCGGCGAAGTGGCTCTCGAGGAGGTCTTAGGCGCCGTCGCGCAGCCGGCAACCATCGTCGTCGCGACGAAGGCGGCGACCCAGGCAGCCTTCAACTCGACACCAGCTGCTTGTGCGTCGCGATCGACATGAGGATGCCGAAGCCCACGAGGATCGAAAGCAGCGCCGTGCCGCCGTAGCTGATCATCGGCAGCGGCACGCCCACCACCGGCAGGATGCCGCTCACCATCCCCATGTTCACGAAGGCGTAGGTGAAGAAGGTGAGCGTGATGGCGCCGGCCGCGAGGCGTGAGAAGACGGTGGAGGCGTTGGCGGCGATCATGAAGCCGCGCGCGATGATGAGCATGTAGAGGACGATCAGCACGATGTTGCCGACCAGGCCGAACTCCTCGCCGAACACCGCGAGGATGAAGTCGGTGGAGCGTTCCGGCACGAAGTCGAGCTGGGCCTGGGTGCCGTTGAGCCACCCCTTGCCGAGCACGCCGCCGGAGCCGATGGCGATGGTCGATTGGATGATGTGGTATCCCGCGCCGAGCGGGTCCTCCATCGGATCGAGGAGCGTCAGCACGCGCTTCCTCTGGTAGTCGTGCAGCATGGGCCACAGGAACGGCACCGCCACCGCCACCGTCACCATCATGGAGCCGATGATCTTCCACGAAAGCCCGGCGAGGAAGATCACGAAGAACCCCGAGGCGAAGATGAGGAGCGCGGTGCCCAGGTCGGGCTGGCGCACGATGAGGCCCACCGGCAGCGCCAGCACGATCGCCGCGACGGCGAAATCACGCATGCGAAGGCCCTCCTCGCGCCTGTGGAAGTACCACGCGAGGACCAGCGGCACGCCGATCTTCATGATCTCGGAAGGCTGCACGACGGTGATGCCGAGGTTCAGCCAGCGCCGCGCGCCGTTCCTCACCTCGCCGAAGAGCGCCACGCCGATGAGGAGCGCGAGCCCGGCGAGATACACCGGGAGTGCGAGGCGCATCAGCAGCTGCGGTTGGATCTGCGCGAACATCCAGAGCGCGAAGACGGCGAGCGCCAGGTTGCGGCCCTGGCCTACCGCGCGGTCGAAGGAGGACCCGCCCGATGCGGAATAGACCACGGTGAGGCCGAGGGCGAGGGTCAACGCGAGGGCGGCCATCAGCGGGCCGTCGATGCGCCGCGTGAGGATCTCGAATGCGCGGCTAATCATGCTCGTCGTCGGCGTCGCCGGGCTTCAGCGGCTTCAACACCGGCTTCTTGCCGGTGAGGTAGTAGTCGAAGATTTCGCGCGCGATCGGGCCCGCGGTGCTGCCGCCGTGCTTGCCGTTCTCCACGAGGATCGCCATCGCGAGCCTGGGATCGTTGGCGGGCGCGAAGGCGATGAGGAGGGCGTGGTCCCAGTGCTCCTGCTTGAGGCGCTTCTCGTCGTACTTCTCGCCCTGCTTCATGCCGACCACTTGCGCGGTTCCGGTCTTGGCTGCGATCGCGTAGGCGGCCCCCGCGCCCGCCGCCGCCATGGTGCCGCCGGGCTTGGTCACGTCCACCATCGCGGCGCGCACCAGCGCGATGTGCTCGGGCTTCACCGCGACGGCGTCGCGCGAGAGCGGCGGCCCCAGCTCGCGCGTGGCCTGCGTCTTGGAATCCTGCACCGCCTTCAGGAGCCGCGGATGCACCGGCACGCCGTTGTTGGCGATGGTCGCCGTGGCAACGGCCAGCTGCAGAGGCGTGGTGAGCATGTAGCCCTGGCCGATGCCAACGCTCACCGTGTCGCCCGCGTACCACTTCTGCTTGAAGCGCTTCTGCTTCCACTCCTGCGAGGGCGCGAGTCCCGCCAGCTCGCCGTCGATGTCGATGCCAGTGGGCGCGCCGAAGCCGAAGCCCGAGAGGAAGCGATGGATCGAATCGATGCCGAGCTCGGTGGCCAGGCCGTAGTAGTACGTGTCGCACGAGATCACGATCGACTTGTGCATGTTCACCAGCCCGTGGCCTTCCTTTTTCCAGTCGCGGTAGCGATGGTTCACGCCCGCGAGGGTGAAGTAGCCGGGGTCGGAGATGGTGAATTCGGGGCTTCGCTTCTTGTATTCGAGGGCGGCCAGCGCCATGAAGGGCTTGATGGTGGAGCCCGGCGGGTACTGGCCGCGCAGCGCCCGGTTGTTGAGCGGCTTGTCGGGCGAGTTATTGAGCGCGTCCCAGTTCTGCGGGTCGATGCCGTCGACGAAGAGGTTGGGATCGAAGCCCGGGCGCGAGACCAGCGCCAGCACTTCGCCGGTCTTCGGGTCGATCGCCACGAGCGCGCCCTTGTAGTCCTGGAACGCGTCCTCGGCGATCTTCTGCAGCTTGAGGTCCAGGGTGACGATGAGGTTGTTGCCCGAGAGCGGCTCGCTCCTCGCCAACGCGCGGATGGCGCGCCCCCCGGCGTCGATCTCGACCTGCTCCGAGCCGGTGACGCCATGCAGCTCCTTCTCGTAGGCGCCCTCGATGCCGAGCTTGCCGATGTGGTCGGTGCCCTTGTAGTTCGCGGTGAGCCCCTGGCCCTCGATCCTCTTCACGTCGGCGTCGTTGATGCGGCCGATGTAGCCGATGGCGTGGGAGGCGAGCTCGCCCTGGGGATAGGACCGGAAGAGGCGCGCCTTGATCTCGAAGCCCGGGAAGCGGAAGCGGCTCACCGCGAAGCGTGCGACCTCCTCCTCGGTCAGGCGCGTGCGGATCGGCAGGCTCTCGAAGTTCTTGCTCTCCTCCTGCAGCTTCTTGAAGCGGCGCCGGTCGCGAGGCGTCACGTCGATGAGCGAGGACAGCTCGTCGATCGCGCGCTCCACGTTGGCCACCTTGCTCGGAGTGATCTCGAGGGTATAAGCGGAATAGTTGGCGGCGAGCACCTCGCCGTTCCTGTCGAGGATGAGGCCGCGGTTGGGCACGACCGGCACCACCGAGATGCGGTTCTGCTCCGCGAGCGTGTGGTAGTACTCGCGCTGCACCACCTGCAGCCAGCTGAAGCGCCCGAGCAGGATCGCGAAGGCGATGATGATGAGGAACCCCGCGAGCATCAGGCGGTTCCTGAAGATGGTGAGCTCGCGCTGCTGGTCGCGCAGTGCCTGGCCGAGCATCATGACCCCGCACCTCCGCGCCGGCGGCGTACGAGCGGCATGTAGAGGAGCCAATTCACCGGCCCCCAGAGGAGTGCCGTCACCACCGGCGAGATGAAGTACGCCGGGCCCGGGAAGTCCGCGCCGAGGAGGAGGTTCAGGAGCAGCATCACCGCGCTCGTGACCAGCATGATGCTCAGGACGTGCAGCGTCTGCTCCGCCAGGCCGAAGGTGAGGATGCGCACGCGCAGCACCTGCGCGCCGAAGATGGCGATCACGTAGGCGAAGGCGTGCTGGCCGAGGAGCATCGAGTCGCTCACGTCCATCAGCAGGCCCAGCGCGAATGCGATTCCCTGCCCGATGGAGCGCGGCTCCTGCACCGCCCAGAAGATCAGCACCAGCACCACGAAGTCGGGCCGCGCGAGGAGCCACGTTCCCGACCACGGCAGGATCGAGAGCAGGAAAGCCACCACCAGCGAGAAGAACACCAGCCCCACGCTCGCGGGGAGCTTCATCACATCGCGCGCGAGCGGGGTGAGGTCGGCGTTGCGCATTACTGGCGCCTCGCGCGCGTGCGGTCGCGCGCGCTCTTGCGGGGTGTCTCTTCGACCTTCGCGTCGGGGCGCGCCACCGAGGCCGCGGGCAGCGGCAGCACCATCACGTAGCGATGGTTGTCCACGCCCGCGGCGGGCTTCGCCGAGATCTTCGCGAACACGTAGGCGGCGTTCTTCTGCACGCTGGTCACCTCGGCGACCACGAGTCCCGGCGGGTAGGTGCCGTCGATGCCCGAGGTCACGAACATGTCGCCGTTCTGGACGTCGGCCGAGACCGGCATGAATGGAATGTCGATCGAACCGTCTTTGCCCGATCCGACCGCCACGGCGCGCAGGCCGTTCCTCACCAGCATCACCGGCACCGACTGATCCTTCTCCGTGACGAGCGTGACCTCGCTCGAAAAGGTGCCGACGTTGGTGACCTGGCCCACGACGCCGCTGCCGTCGATCACCGGCATGCCCGGCGCGATCGAATGGGTCAGCCCCTTGTCGACGACGATCTTGCGCATGAAGGGGTTGCGCGCGTTGTAGAGGACCTCGGCGATGGTGCCGTTCTCGACGTAGCGGCTCTTGCCCGCGGTCATCGAGAGGAGGTGGGCCTGCTCGGCCTTCAGGAGGCGCGCCTCCTGCGCGGCGGCCGATTGCTCGAGCACCTTGGCCTTCAGGCCCTGGTTCTCGCGCAGCAGCCGCTCCTGGCTCGCGAAATATTCGCCGACTCGCCCGAAAGCCTCGCCGGGCATCGTCGCGACCTGCTGCACCGGATGCGCGAGCACCGAGAGCGACAGGCGCACCGTTTCCAGCGCATGGAAGCGATGGTCGGCGATCATGAGTGCCACGGCGGCGAGCGTGAAGAACGTGAGCCGCGCCAGCGGGCTCGGGCCGCGGTGGAAGAACGCCGGTGGGTCGCGGACGATCATGGAAAAGTAATCTGACCCCTTTTCAATCGTTGGTGAAGACGGTTCCGAGCTTGTCCATCTCCTCGAGCGCGCGCCCGGAACCGCGTACCACGCATGTCAGGGGATCGTCGGCGACGATGACCGGCAGGCCGGTCTCCTCCATGAGGAGGCGGTCGAGCTCGCGCAGCAGTGCCCCCCCGCCGGTGAGCACCATCCCCTTCTCGGCGATATCGGCGCCCAGCTCGGGGGGCGTCTGCTCGAGGGCGCTCTTCACGGCCGACACGATGTTGTTGAGCGGGTCGGTGAGGGCTTCGAGGATTTCGTTGGAGGAGATGGTGAAGGAGCGCGGGATGCCTTCCGCGAGGTTGCGGCCTTTCACTTCCATCTCGCGCACTTCGCTGCCCGGGAACGCGGAGCCGATGGTCTTCTTGATGTTCTCGGCGGTGGACTCGCCGATCAGCATGCCGTAGTTGCGGCGGATGTAGTTGATGATCGCCTCGTCGAACTTGTCGCCGCCGACGCGCACCGAGGCCGAGTAGACGATGCCGCCCAGCGAGATCACGCCGACTTCGGTGGTGCCGCCGCCGATGTCGACCACCATAGAGCCGGTGGCGTCCGCGATCGGGAGGTCCGCACCGATCGCCGCGGCCATCGGCTCCTCGATCAGGAACACCTGCGAGGCGCCCGCGCCGACCGCGCTTTCCTTGATTGCGCGCCGCTCGACCTGGGTCGAGCCGTAGGGCACGCAGATGACGATCCTGGGGCTGGGCCGGAACCACTGGTTGTCGTGGATCTTCTTGATGAAGTACTTGAGCATCTGCTCGGTGATCGTGAAGTCCGCGATCACGCCGTCCTTCATCGGGCGAATGGCGGTGATGTTGCCCGGGGTGCGCCCGAGCATCTGCTTCGCGGCAAGGCCCACCGCCTGGATGGTTTTCTTGCCGTTGGGCCCGCCTTCCTGGCGGATGGCGACCACCGAAGGCTCGTCGAGGACGATGCCCTTGCCGCGGACATAAATCAGCGTGTTGGCGGTGCCGAGGTCGATCGCGAGGTCGGTGGAAAAGTACTTGGAAACGAAGGAAAACATCTTGATCCGTAAGGAGTTTCGGGATGCGGCCCGCCCTATCGAGGGGGGTGCAATATAATAGCCCAAAATCGCGCTGAATTAAGGCCTTAGCACCACTTCCGATGCTATCCCTCGAACAAGTCCACCGGATCGCCCACCTGGCGCGCCTGGAGCTCGCCGAAGGCGAGGCTGCTGCAATGCAGCAACAGATGAACGACATCCTCGCGATGGTCGACCAGATGCGCGCGGTCGACACCACCGGAGTCGTCCCGATGTCGCATCCGCAGGAGGCCATGCAGCGCCTGCGCGAAGATCGCGTCACCGGGACCGACCAGCGCGAGCTCTTCCAGTCGATCGCGCCGTCGGTGGAAGACGGCCTCTACCTCGTCCCCAAAGTGATCGAGTGAAGACCGGCGCGAGGCGCGAGGCGCGAGATGCATAACGCGACGCTCGCCCAGCTTTCCGCGAAGCTCGCGAAGAAGGAAGTCTCGAGCGAGGAGGTCACGCGCTACTTCCTCGATCGCATTGCCTCGGCCAACGGGACGCTCAACGCATTCATCACTGTCGATGAAGCGAAGAGCCTCGCGCAAGCGCGCGCCGCGGATGCGCGCATCGCGAAGGGCGGCGCGCATCCCCTCACCGGCATTCCCATCGCGCACAAGGACCTTTTCTGCGCAAAGGGCTGGCGCACCACGTGCGCCTCGAAGATCCTCGAGAACTTCATCGCGCCCTACGACGCGCACGTGATCGAGCAATTCGACGCCGCCGGCGCGGTGATCCTGGGCAAGACCAACATGGACGAGTTCGCGATGGGCTCGTCCAACGAGAGCTCTTACTTCGGCCCGGTGAAGAACCCGTGGGACACGAAGGCGGTGCCCGGCGGCAGCAGCGGGGGCTCCGCGGCGGCGGTAGCGGCGCGCCTCGCGCCCGCGGCGACCGGTACCGACACCGGCGGCTCGATCCGGCAGCCCGCGTCCTTCACCGGCGTGAGCGGGTTGCGCCCCACCTACGGCCGCGTGTCGCGCTACGGCATGGTGGCGTTCGCCTCGTCGCTCGACCAGGGCGGAGCGCTCGGCAAGACCGCGCACGACCTCGCGATGGTGCTCGACGTGATGGCGGGATTCGACGCGCGCGATTCCACCTGCATGGACCGGCCCAAGGATGACTACGTCGGCGGCCTGGCGCGTGGCGTGAAGGGACTTCGCATCGGCGTGCCGCGCGAATACTTCAACGAGGACCTCGCGCGCGACGTGGGCGATCCGATTCTCGCGGCGATCGACGAATACAAGAGACAAGGCGCGACCGTGGTCGAGGTGAGCCTTCCCAACCAGCACCTTGCGGTGCCGGTGTACTACGTGCTCGCGCCGGCCGAGGCGTCTTCGAACCTGTCGCGCTACGACGGCGTGCGCTACGGCTACCGAGCGCCCGAGTACACCGACCTCCTCGACATGTACAAGAAGACGCGCGCGCAGGGCTTCGGGGCCGAGGTGAAGCGGCGCATCCTCATCGGCACCTACGTGCTCTCGCACGGCTACTACGACGCCTACTACCTCAAGGCGCAGCAGCTCCGGCGCCTCATCGCGCGCGACTTCGCCGAGGCTTTCAAGCAGTGCGACGTGATCATGGGGCCCGCGGCGCCGTGCGTGGCTTACGACCTCGGCGCGAAGATCACCGACTGCGTGCAGATGTACCTCGACGACCTGTACACCATCCCGGTCAACCTGGCGGGGCTGCCGGGCATGTCGATCCCGTGCGGCTTCGGCAACAAGGGCCGCCCCGTGGGGCTGCAGATCGTCGGCAACTACTGGAGCGAGGCGCTGATGCTTTCCGTCGCCCACGCCTACCAGCAAGTCACCGACTGGCACGCCCGCATGCCGGCGGATTTCGCATGAGCTGGGAAGTCGTCATCGGGCTGGAGACGCACGCGCAGTTGACCACCGCGTCGAAAATCTTCTCCGGCTCCTCGATCGAGTTCGGCGCGCCGCCCAACACGCAGGCCTCGGCGATCGACCTGGCGATGCCGGGCACCCTCCCGGTGCTGAACAAGGGGGCGGTGGAGCGCGCGATCCGCTTCGGGCTCGCGGTGGGCGGCAGCATCGCGCCGCTGTCCGCGTTCGAGCGCAAGAATTATTTCTACCCCGACCTTCCCAAGGGCTACCAGGTCAGCCAATACGTGCAGCCGGTGGTGACCGGTGGCGGGCTCGCGGTCCTGGTGGGCGAAGCCGAGGTGTTCGTGCCGCTCACCCGCGCGCACCTCGAGGAAGACGCCGGCAAGTCGCTGCACGAGGACTTCAGCGGCATGACCGGCATCGACCTGAATCGCGCCGGCACCCCGCTCCTCGAGATCGTGACCGAGCCCGCGATGCGCTCGGCCGCGCAAGCCGTGGCCTACGCGAAGGCGCTGCACTCGCTGGTGCGCTGGATCGGCATCTGCGACGGCAACATGCAGGAAGGCTCGTTTCGCTGCGACGCCAACGTCTCGGTGCGCCGCCCCGGAGAGGCGCTGGGCACGCGCTGCGAGATCAAGAACCTCAACTCCTTCCGCTTCCTCGAGAAGGCGATCGAGTACGAGGTGCGCCGCCAGGTCGAGTTGATCGAGGGTGGCGGCAAGGTGATGCAGGAGACACGGCTCTTCGACCCCGACCGCGGCGAGACGCGCCCGATGCGCTCGAAGGAAGACGCGCAGGACTACCGCTATTTTCCGGATCCCGACCTGCTGCCGGTGGAGATCTCCGCGCAGTGGATCGAGGAAGTGCGCCGATCGATGCCGGCGCTGCCGGCCACGCTAAGGCGCAAGTACACCGAGGAGCATGGCCTTTCCGGTTACGACGCCGTGCTCCTTACCGAGAATCGTGAAAAGGCTGATTTCTTCAATGCGGTGTTGGCGGCGGGGAAGGTGCCGGCGAAGACGGTGGCGCATTGGATGAACGGTGAGCTCGCCGCGCTGTTGAACGAGTACGGCTTCGAGTTCGCGAAGTCCCCGGTGAATGCCGGACAGCTCGCGCGAATCCTCCAGTTGATCGAGGACGGCACGATATCCGGCAAAGCCGCCAAGGAACTTTTGAAGGAAGTAGCGCGCGGTGACAGCGTCAGCGGGGATGTTGACGAGCTCGTCGAGAGGAAAGGGTTGCGCCAGATCTCAGACACTGGAGCCCTCGAAGAGGCGGTGGCGGAAATCCTTGCCGCCAACCCGAAGCTGGTCGAGGACTACCGCGCGGGCAAGGAGAAAGCCTTCAATGCCCTCGTCGGCCAGGTGATGAAGGCGACGAAGGGCAAGGGCAACCCGCAGGAGGTCAACCGCATCCTGCGCGAGCGCCTCGCCTCCTAGGGGTTACCTTCGCTCGACCACGCAGTCGACGCGGTAGTTGCCCTTGCGGTCCCGGCACAGGTAGGCCTGCCCCGCCTGGCACTCGTGCACCTTGTCGGCGCACTTGGCCGTGCCTGCGCCGCCCGGGATCATGGTGATCGTGGCCGCGGTGGCGTCGGGCTGCCTGTTGCGCATCGTCGGATCGGCCTTGAGGTCGACCCAGCGCTTCTTGTCGGCATCGAACCTGACCTTGAGGGCCTCGATCTCGCGCTCGCTGCTCGCGATCGACTTGTCGAGCGAGTCCTTCTCGTTGCGCAGGCGCTGCAGCTCGTGGGTGACCGACATCGGGGCCTCGCGCGCCTTGGACGTCTTGCTCTTGCCGGCCTTGTAGAACTCCATCTCGTCGTCGAGCTCCTTCAGGCGCTTGTCGAGGGCTTTGAGCCGGTCCTTGCTGTTGTAGATGCGCCCGTTCAGGGGCTCGATGTTGCGATCGCGCGCGACGTCGAACTCGCGCTCGTTGCTGTAGCTGGAGAGCAGCGCCAGGTCCTTGCGCTTCTGCTCGGCGGCGATCTTCTCGGCTTCCTTCCTGCGCGCGTCCTCTTCCTGCCGGGCCTTGAGCTCCCCGGGAGTCGGCGTGGGATCGATGTTGCGAATCACGGCGCCGCTCCTCGAGATCTCGTACATCATCACGCTCGCGCAGCCGGCGGGCGGCGTGTCGCCGATGTGCGTGACGCCTTTTTCGTCGGTGCACTTGTACGCGGCCCCCGCGAAGGGGACGTACAACGCGGCCAACAGCAGGAAGATTCTTTTCATTTTGATGTTGCTCCTAGGGGTGCGCCTTCGATCAGTCCGCTGCCACGCCATAGCGCGCGCGGTACGCCTCGATTCGTTCGATGTTGCCGCTTTCCCCCGGACGCCCGCGCAAGGTCGCGAGGATGTCTTCGAGGGTGGCAATGGCCGTAACGCGCAGGCCGAAGTCCCGGCTGACCTCCTGGGTCGCCGAAAGCTCTCCCTGCCCGCGTTCCTGCCGGTCCAGAGCAATTAGCACGCCAGCCGGGGTAGCCCCGGCGGCGCGGATGATCTCGATGGCCTCGCGCTTGGAGGCTCCGTCGGTGATGACGTCGTCGATGATGAGCGCGCGGCCGGCCAGCGGGGCGCCGACGATGTTGCCGCCCTCGCCGTGGTCCTTGGCCTCCTTGCGATTGAAGCAGAACGGCACATTGTGACCGAGCCCGGCAAGCGCGACCGCAGTGGCCGCCGCCAGGGTGATGCCCTTGTAGGCCGGACCGAAGATCAGGTCGAAGGCGATTCCGGAGGCGAGCGCCGCCCGCGCATAAAACCCGGACAGCTCACCGAGGAGCGCGCCATCGCAGAACAGGCCCGCGTTGAAGAAATACGGCGAGAGCCGCCCGGCCTTGGTCTTGAACTCGCCGAAGCGCAGCACGCCGGCGCGGATGGCGAAGTCCACGAATTCGCGCCGGAAAGCGTCGCGTTCGGTGGTCGTGGCGGGTGCGGCTGCGGCCTTCATGGATGCTTCCAAGGTTACGATAGGCGCTATTTTCGCTCAAAGTGCCATTCGCCGCGCTTAAGACCGCGGCTCCTCCCCCCATGAGAGTCATCACGTGCAACGTGAACGGCATCCGTGCCGCTCACGCAAAGGGCTTTACCGAGTGGATGCGGCGCCAGAAGCCCGACTTCGTCTGCCTGCAGGAGATCAAGGCCCAGGAGGCCGACCTGCCGCGTGCGCTCCTCGCGCCGCGCGGCCTCCACGCGTATTTCCATCCGGCGCAAAAGCGCGGCTACAGCGGTGTCGCGATCTATTCGAGGCACGAGCCCGACAAGGCCATTCCCGGGCTCGGCATCCTGGAGATCGACGCACAGGGGCGGTTCCTGCAGCTGGACTTCGGCAGCCTCTCCGTGATCTCGCTTTACCTGCCATCGGGAACCATGGGCGACGAGGCGCAGAAGCGCAAGTACTTCTTCATGGAGCGCTTCCTGCCGCGGCTCGAGGAGATGCGCGCGTGCGGGCGCGAGTTCGTGGTCTGCGGCGACTGGAACATCGCGCACAAGGAGATCGACGTGAAGAACTGGAAGTCGAACCGGAATATGACCGGCTTCCTTCCCGAGGAGCGCGAGTGGCTGACGAAGATCTTCGAGGCGCACGGCTTCGTCGACGTGTTCCGCGCGCTCGACCCGCGCCCCGACCGGTTCACGTGGTGGTCGCAGTTCTCGGGGGCGCGCGCGAGGAACGTCGGCTGGCGCATCGACTACCAGATCGCCACGCCCGGCATCGCGAAGCTCGCGCGCAAAACCAGCATCTACACGCGCACCTGCTTCTCGGACCATGCTCCGCTCATCGTGGACTACGACTACGACATGGCTGCTGAACCACGATGCTGAGGATCAGCTCCATCACGCTGCGCCGCGGCGTGCGCGTTCTCCTCGAGGACGCGTCGATGAACGTCCACCCGCGCCAGAAGGTGGGCCTCGTCGGCCCCAACGGCAGCGGCAAGTCGAGCCTCTTCGCGCTGATTCGCTCCGAGCTGCACGCCGACGCGGGCGACGTCTCGATGCCGCCGCGCTGGGTGCTCTCCTATGTCGCGCAGGAAACCCCGGCCGTCGAGCGCCCCGCCCTCGAATTCGTCATGGACGGCGACGCGGAGCTGCGCGAGGTCGAGGCGGCGATCGAGAAGGCCGAGGCGGAGCACGACACCGGAACGCACCTGGCCCACTTGCACGCGCACTATGGGGAAATCGGCGGATACCAGGCGCGCTCGCGCGCGCAGACGCTGCTCGCGGGCCTGGGCTTCAGCGAGGAAGCGCAAGCGCAGTCGGTAGCGACCTTCTCCGGCGGATGGCGCATGCGCCTGAACCTCGCGCGCGCGCTGATGTGCCGCTCCGACCTCCTCCTGCTCGACGAGCCCACCAACCACCTGGACCTGGACGCGGTGCTGTGGCTCGAGGACTGGCTCAAGGATTTCGCCGGGGCCGTGGTCCTCATCACGCACGACCGCGAGTTCCTCGACGCGGTGGCCGAGGGCATCGTGCACGTCGAGAACCAGCGCCTCAACGAATACGCGGGCAACTACAGCGCCTTCGAGGTGCAGCGCGCGGCGCGCCTCGCCCTGCAGCAGTCGGCCTACGAGAAGCAGCAAAGGACGGTCGCGCACCTCGAGGCCTTCATCACGCGCTTCCGCGCCAAGGCGACCAAGGCGCGCCAGGCGCAAAGCCGCATCCGAGCGCTGGAAAGGCTGGAGCGCATCGCCGCCGCCCACGTGGATTCGCCGTTCACGTTCCAGTTCCGCGCGCCGGCCGAGAAGCCGCGCCAGCTCTTCCGCCTCGAGGACGCGGCGCTCGGATATCCCGGCAAGACCGTGCTGTCGGAGGTCGAGTGGAGCGTGCTTCCTGGAGATGCGATCGGGCTCCTCGGGCCCAACGGCGCGGGCAAGTCGACGCTGCTGAAATCGATCGTCGGCAACCTGCCGCTGGTCTCGGGCGAGCTGCACCGCGCGCAGGGATTGCGGGTCGGATATTTCGCGCAGCACCAGGTGGACCAGCTGCGCGTCGACGAGTCGGCCCTCTGGCACATGCAAAGGCTCGCCTCCAGGGAGCGCGAGCAGGTGTTGCGCGATTTTCTCGGCGGCTTCGATTTCCGCGGCGACCAGGTGACGCAGAAGGTGGCGAGCTTCTCCGGCGGCGAGAAGGCGCGCCTCGCCCTCGCGCTCATCGTGTGGCAGCGCCCGAACCTGCTCCTTCTCGACGAGCCCACCAACCACCTCGACATGGACATGCGCGAGTCGCTCGCCCAGGCGCTCACCGATTTCGAGGGCGCGCTGATCGTCGTCGCGCACGACCGCCACCTGCTGCAGGCCGCCACCGACCAGTGGATGCTGGTGGCCGACGGGCGCCTCGCGCCGTTCGAGGGCGACCTCGACGACTACAAGGCGTGGGCCAGGGAATATCACGCGCGAGCCGGCAAGCGCGAGGCGAAAGAGGGCGCGCAGGTCAATCGCAAGGAAGAGCGGCGTACGGAAGCGGCCAATCGCAAGCGTGAGGCCGAGGCGCGCAAGCCTTTCGAGAAGAAGCTCGCGGCGATCGAGGTCGAGCTGAAAAGCCTTGGCGAGGAGTCGGCGGGCGCCGAAGCCTTCCTCGCCTCGGGCGAGGCTTATGAGGAGGCGCAGCGCGAGCGCATGCAGGAGACCATGCGCCGCCGCGGCGAGATCGCCACGCGAATTGCCTCCCTCGAGGAAGACTGGCTGTGGATACAGGCGCAGCTGGAGGCCGAGCTCAACCGCCCGAAATAAGCACCGCCACGGGTGCCCGCTGCAGGAGCTCGGCGAGCGCGAGGCCGCCCGCCTCGACGCGATGCTCGCGCCCCGTGACCACGTCGCGCAGCGTCGTGCCGTCGTCGACGAAGGGAAGCTCGATGCGCGTGTCCTCCCAGATCGCGCCGCACGCAAGGCTGCCCGCCTTTACGCCGAGCCCCACCACGAGGCGCGGCGCCACGGTGATGCACACCTGGCTCGCGTGGCGGCGCGCGAACGCGACGGCGTGGCGCGATCGGGAGCCGGTGGTGCGCACCGCGGTGTACCCGCCATCGCGAAAGAGCGCCTCGCGCGTGGCGCGCAATGCCATGAGACGCCACAGGAGGTAGAGCTTCGCGCGGCCATCGTCCAACTGCGCGAACACGCGATCGAGCTCCGGCCCCGGCGCCTCCGCCATGGCGCTGACTTCGGCGAGCAGCTTTTCGCGAAGCGCGTAGTCGACCGGGCGCCGGTTGTCGGGATCCACCAGCGAGAAATCCCACAGTTCGTTGCCCTGGTAGGTGTCCGGCACGCCGGGGGAGGTGAGCTTCACCGCCACCATCGACAGGCTGTTGAGATAGCCCATCCAGGTGACGGTCGCCGCCGCCGTGCGGAAGTCGTCGAGGAACGCGTTGGGCCTGGTGTCGTCGAGGAGCGCGTGCACGAAGGAGGTGGTCGCGGCCTCGTAGGTCGCGTTCACGTGCGCCCAGCTGGTGCGCGCCTTGGCTTCACGCGTCGCCTTCTGCATGTAGGCGACGATGCGGTCGCGATAGTCGTCGAGCGTCGGTCCGCGCGGCTCGCCGGGCGGGAAGCTGCCCAGGAGCGTCTGGTAGAGCAGGTACTCGTCGTTCCTCGTCGGCGCCGCGGCCCCGTCCACCCAGGTCTTGCGGCTCGCGTTCAGCTTCGACCACTTGGCGAGCTGCAGGCGCCAGCCCGCGCCCACTTCCGACAGTACGTCGATGCGCGCGCGCACGTCCTCGGAGCGCTTGTTGTCGTGGGTCGAGGTGGCGAGCATCGTGTGCGGCCAGTGGCGCGCCCGGTGCGAGCTCGCGCGATGGAACTTGGCGGGCGGAAAGCCGAATTCCTCGGGGTCCCCGCCCACGTCGTTGAGCGACGCGAGGCGGTTGTAGCGGTAGAGCGAGGTGTCCTCGACGCCCTTGGCCATTACCGGCGAGGTGAGCTGCTGGAACTTGCGCGCGAAGAAGCGAATCGCCGCGGCCAGCGCCGGCGTTCGCGCGGGAAGCTCGCAGAGGAGCGCGTCGCGGATGAAGTCGAATACGCTCACGTCGGCGGCGAGGCTCTCGGAGCGCGCGCGCGTCACCGCCCACTCGATGTAGCGCCGGTCCTCCGGGCGCACGTCATCGTCGATGTACGTGCGGTAGACGGGGAAGGCGGCGATCACCTCGGCCAGCCCGTTCCTCAGCGTCGTGAAGGTGAAGTCGCGCGTGCTGCGGTCGGCGCGCGCGATGCGCGCGAGGCGATTGGTCATGACGGTGAGCTCGCTCGCCAGCGCCGAGCTCAATATCAATCGTCTCGCGCGGCGCGTGATCTCCGCGAACGGCGTGGGATCGCCGATGAAGTTATGGTACGTGCGCGTGAGGCGCGCCTCCCCCGCGGTGTCGACGAAGAGCCCGTTCACTACGTTGGCGAAGCGGTATCCGGTGGTGCCATGCACCGCCCATTCCTCGGGGAGGTTCTCGAAGGGCGCGACGATCTTCTCGACCACGACGTACACGGGCTTGCCGCACGCCTGCTGCAGGCGGCGAAAATATTCCTTGGGATCGTAGAGGCCGTCGGGATGGTCGATGCGCAGCGCTTCGACCGCCCCTTCCTTCACCAGCGAGACCACCAGCTTGTGAGTCTCCGCGAACACCGCCTCGTTTTCCTGGCGCAGCGCCGCGAGGTCGTTGATGTCGAAGAAGCGCCGGTAGTTGATCTCGTCCTGCGCGACGCGCCAGTAGGCGAGGCGAAAGGCCTGCGCCTCGAGCAGCTCATCCAGCCGGTCGAAGGTGACCGAGTCGCCGGCCTGGCCGTTCAGCGCGTTGACCGCGCGCTCGATCGCCGCGGAGACTTCCGCGCTCGAGCGGGCGAGCGAGGCGAGGCGTCCCTTGCCGACTTCCTTGGCGAGGTTGCGCTCCTCGAGGAGGGCGCGTTCGCCGGCCTCGCGCGGCGGCAGGCGTTCGAACGCCTCCGCGATCGAGGTGAGCGATTGCGCCTGGTGGGAGAGGGCTTCGCCCGCCGACTGGAGCTCGCGCATCGCGGGGCCGAGGATGCGCGGATACTCGCGCGGGTCGATGGGCAGGCGATGCTCGAAGTAGCGGATCGCGAACGACCCCGTGGCGGGCTCGAAGCCGAGCACGAGCTTGCCGGCGGCCAGCTCGATTCCGTAGTGGTCGGCGAGCACCGGCAGGAGCACGCGATGCGAGAGGTGCTCCGCGGTCGGGTTCCATTCGATGTCGAAAGAGTCTGCGTACACCGAGGCCGGCCCGTTCTCGAGCACGTCCTGCCACCACGTGTTATCCGCGGCGAGCACTCCCATGTGGTTGGGCACGATGTCCATGACCTGCGCGAGGCCGTTGTCGCGCAGCGCCGCGACGAAAGCGTCGAAGTCGGCGCGCGTGCCGATCTCGGGATTGAGCTCGCCGTGGTCGATGATGTCGTAGCCGTGCTTGCTGCCGGGGCGCGCCTTCAGGTATGGCGAGCAATACATGTGGCTCACTCCCAGCTTCGCGAGGTAGGGCGCGAGGAGTGCGGCATCGCGGAAGGTGAATTCGCCGTGAAGCTGGACGCGGTAGGTCGCGCGCGGGATGCGCGCCTTGTCGAGCCCGGCGGGCGCGTCGCGCTTCTTGCGAGAGCGTCCGCGTACGGCGCCCAGCTCGCGCACCAGGCGACGGAAGCGCGGATGTCGCCCCAGCTCCTCGAGCGGGACCGGTAGCTTGCGCTTCCAGTTCGGGTGCTCGTCCACGGTGCCCGGCAGGTTGGCCTGCGGCACGACGCCCAGGACGTCTTCCATCTGCACCACCATCACCGACGCGGGGGTCTTGGCGAGATAGCCCTGCACGGCGAAGGCGAGGTCGTCGTCGAAGGCGCCCTCGGCCGAGAGGCTTCCCGGCTTCGCAAGGCCCTCTCGCACGAGTGCCTCGATGAGTGCGGCGCGCGCGTCCCGGCGCTCGCGTTTTTGCGTCGCAAGATTCTCGCCGCCGAGGATGCCCAGCGCGTGGCGCGTGTCCAGGTCGTCCTCCTGCCACCACCCGGCCAGCGTCGGCAGGTCGTGGGTGGACCAAGCCACCAGCGCGCGACGCGGATAGTCGGCCGGCGCCTTGAAGGCGGCGGCGTCGCGCTCGAACAGGAGCAGGCGATAGGAAAGGATCTCGGCCGCATCGAGTTGCCCGCGCAGGCTCTCGGCCACGGTGCCGAGGTCCTCGCCGATCACCATGCAGTGGTGGCGCTGGCTCTCGAGCGCTACGATGCCGAGCATCTCCTCCAGCGCATAGCGCACGTAGGCGCCCTGGGCGGCCTGCATCCCGTGCGGAACCCAGTAGAGGCGCGCGAGGCCCATCACGTGGTCGATGCGCAACGCGCCCGCGCGCGCCATGTTCGCGCGCAGCGTCGCGATCAGCGGCGCGTACGCGCTTTCGCGCAGGCGGTCCGGCGACAGCGGCGGCAATCCCCAATCCTGCCCCTGGGTGTTGAACTCGTCGGGCGGGGCGCCGACACTGACCCCGAGGGCGAATAGGCCCTGGTTGGCCCACGCCTCGGAGCCGTCGCCGCCGATGGAGATCGCGAGGTCGGCGTAAAGGCCCACCGGCATGCCGAGCTCGCGGCAGCGCGCCTGCGCATCGCCCAGCTGGAGGTCGGCCTGCCATTGCAGGTATTCGTGCAGCCCGACGCGCTCGCTCCTTTCGGCGGCGAAGCGCTGCACCGCCTCGCCCGCCGGGTCCTGGTGCTCCGCGGGCCAGTCGCGCCACGGCTTGTCGTGGAATTCCTGCATCGCCTCGTGCTGCGCGTGGCGCCGCAGCGCCTGGCCGCGCGCTTCGCGGAACTGCGCAAAGGCGCGCGCGCGGCGCGTGCCGGCGGCGACATGCTTCTGCGAGAAGTGCGCGTACAGGCGCTCGAACATGGCGCGCTTGGCGGCGGCCACGCCGGCATAGTCCACTTCCTCGGTTGCGCGCAGCGCCCGGCACTCCTCGTTCCAGCGACGCCCCACCTCGGGATCGGCCGCGGCAAGCTCGCGAAAATCCTCGGTGGCGTCGATGGCAAGGTAGAGCGGATTGAGAAAGAGCCGGCTCGAAGGGCTGTACGGGCTTGCGTGCCCGGGATCGCGCGTCGAGATGGCGTGCAGCGGGTTGATGCCCAGGAGCGACGCGCCGCGCTCGCCCCAGATCGCGGCGCATTCGCGCAGGTCGGCGAAGTCGCCGATGCCGGCGTTTCTCTGCGAGGTGAGTCCGTAGAGCTGCACCGTGGAGCCCCACACGCGTGCGCCATCGTCGATGGCGCGCGGCAGGTAGCAACGCCCGGGCGCCACGACCAATGTCGATTCTCCGGTGACGGCGCCGCCCTCGATGATGGCGATGCGGTGATAGCCCTCGGGGAGGTTGGTGGGCAGCGGCAGCATGAACGCGTGCACATGGAGATCGCCGCGCTCGAACACCTCGAGGGGCAGCAGGGCGAGGGGATCGATGCGTTCCTCGCGATGGCTGCCGTCTTCTTGCGTGATGCGCCACGCAAGGGCGCGTGCGAGGGCGGCTTCGCGCAAATGCACGCGCATCCCGGTGGCGAGCGCCTCGACGTGCAACACCGCGACCGCGGGGAGCGCACGCGACCAATACGCGTGCTCATGCTCGCGCAACGCCGCGTCGATGGTTTCGGGCGTGGCCGCGTCGACGCCCATCGCCGCGAGGAGAGCGCGCCGCGTCTCCTCGCTGGGCGCGTGCCACTTGCCGAAGACGTCGTGGTACCCGGGCTCGACCCCGTGCAGCTCCGCGAGCCGTTCGAGGGGCGCTTGCGTCACGCGGCCTCCAGGCTCCATACGCCGCCCCACGCGGGCAGGCCGGTACCGGCTCCGCGCATGCCCTCGCTATGCAGGACCGAGCCGGGAGGCAGCGCGATGCCGGGTGCGGGCGCGGCGCTGAAGTTCGCGCGCAGGTGCAGGCGCGAGCCGCCGCCGAGCGTCCAGTCGACCATGACTCCCCCCGCGCCCAGGGCCGCGTGGCGCACTCCTCGCGCCGCGCCGACCAGCCGGGGAACGATGTGCTCGGCGCGCAGCTTCAGGAGAGCCTGGTGATGCGCGAACCATTCCGCGTGGGCGGGCTTCGCGAGATCGTCCCAGCGAATCTTCGACGCCTCGAACGTCGAGAGCGCGTTGGGATCGGGGATATCGGCGCGCGCCTTCTCGTCGCCGAAACGCGCGAACGCGGCGAACTCCTTGCGTCGGCCCTCGCGCACCGCCTCGGCGAGCTCGCCATGGAAGTCGCAGAAATAGAGGAAGGGCGTCGCCGCGCCGAATTCCTCGCCCATGAAGAGCATCGGCACCGCCGGTGCGAGGAGGAGAGTGGCGGTAGCCAGGCGCAGGGCCGCGGCCGGGGCGAGCGCCACGAGCCTCTCGCCGAAGGCACGGTTGCCGACCTGGTCGTGGTTCTGCAGGAAGGGCACGAAACTCGGCGGCTCGAGGTGCGCGCAACGCTCGCCGCGCGCCTGGCCGCCGCGGTGCGCCGAGGGCTCGCCCTGGTAGGCGAACCCCTCCGCGAGCGCGCGCGCCAGCATCTGCGCCGGGCGCTTCGCGTAGTCGGCGTAGTAGCCGTCCTTCTCGCCGGTGACCAGCACGTGCACCGCGTGGTGCCAGTCGTCGTTCCACTGCGCGGTGGCGTGCGCGGTTCCCGAATCGCGCTCGAGGAGGCGCGCTTCGTTGCGGTCGTTCTCGAGCACCAGGTGCACGTGGCGGTCGTGGCCCGGCCCGGCGGCGATCGCGCGCGCGATCTCGCGCACGATGTGCAGGCCGGAGTCGTCGGCGATCGCGTGGATCGCGTCCATGCGCAGCCCGTCGAGGTGGTATTCCTCGATCCAGTAGAGCGCGTTGTGGATGAAGAAGGCGCGCACGTTCTGCGCCTGCTCGCCGTCGAAATTGATCGCCGCCCCCCAGGGCGTCTGGTGTGCGGCGTTGAAGAACTGCGGCGCGTAGCGCGAAAGATAATTGCCCTCGGGCCCGAAGTGGTTGTAGACCACGTCGAGCAGCACCATGAGGCCGCGCGCATGCGCCTCGACCACGAGGCGCTTGAAGTCCTCCGGCGTGCCATAAGCCGCGTCCGGCGCGAATGGCAGCACGCCGTCGTACCCCCAGTTGCGCTTCCCGGGAAATTCCGCCACCGGCATCACTTCGATCGCGGTGATGCCGCATGCGGCGAGGTGATCGAGCTTGCCGATCGCCGCGGCGAAAGTGCCGGCTTCGGTGAAGGCGCCGATGTGCAGCTCATAGACCACTGCCTCGCGCCAGGGCCGGCCCTGCCACGCGTCGTCGGTCCAATCGAAGGCGCGTGGGTCGACGACCGCGCTCGGCCCGTTCACGTCCCAGGGGTTGCTGCGCGAGGCGGGATCGGGAACACGCGTGCCGTCCTCGAGAAGATAGGAGTACGCGGTACCGGCGGGGACTGACTCGACGCGCGCCGTGTGCCAGCCGCCGTCCTCCGCGGCCATGTCGATGACGCGCACCTGCCCCGCCGATCCGCCAGCCAGGGAAGAATCCTTGCCGAGCTCCAAGCGCACGCGCGGGCATGCCGGCGCCCAGAAGCGAAATCGAGTCCCGCCGCCGGCCATCTCCGCGCCGAACGGCATCGAATGCGCACGCTTCATTGCCGTCCCGCGGGTACTTCGCGAAGCAGCGCGAGCGAGCGGCCCTGGAGGGGATAGGCGCCCTGCGGCGACGCCACCTCGGAGGACGGCTCGCCCGACTCGAACGAGGTGTCGATCTCGGTACGCCACGTGACTCCCGGCCCCGCATCGGGGAGCTTGAACTCGATCACGTCGTGGTGCGCGTTGAAGAGCACGAGGTAGCTCGCGTCGCGCAGCGCCCTGCCGCGCTCGTCGGTCTCCGGCAGCGAGTCGCCGTGCAGCCACATGCCCAGGCTCCTCGCGAAGTCCTTCTCCCACTCCTCCGGGGTCATTTCATTGCCGTCGGGCTTCAACCAAGCCACGTCCTTGCGCCCGCCTTCGCCGACCGCCACTCCGTGGAAGAAGTCGCGGCGCCGGAAGAGCGGATGCTCCTTGCGCAGCCGGATCATGCGCTTCACGAAGTTGAGCAGGTGCCACTTCGGATCGTCCCAGTACCAGTCGACCCAGTTGATCTCGTTGTCCTGGCAATAGGCGTTGTTGTTGCCGCGCTGCGTGCGCCCGAACTCGTCGCCGGCGAGGATCATCGGCACGCCCTGGGAAAGAAGCAGGGTGGCGAAGAGGTTGCGCTTCTGCTGCTCGCGCAGCCGGTTGATTTCGGGGTCCTGGGTGGGGCCCTCGGCGCCGTGGTTCCAGGACGCGTTGTTGGTATTGCCGTCGCGGTTGTCCTCGCCGTTGGCCTCGTTATGCTTCTCGTTGTACGAGACAAGGTCGTGCAGGGTGAAGCCGTCGTGCGCGGTGATGAAGTTCACGCTCGCGCACGGCCCGCGATCGTTGGTGCCGAAGAAGTCGTGGGAGCCGGTGAGGCGCCGCGCGAAGTCGCCGATCAACCCGCCGTCGCCCTTCCAGTAGGCGCGCATGGTGTCGCGGTACTGGTCGTTCCACTCGGCCCAGCCGGGCGGGAACGAGCCGACCTGGTAGCCGCCGTCGCCGAGGTCCCACGGCTCCGCGATGAGCAGGCGCGGCGAGAGCACCGGGTCCTGGCGCAGCACCGCGAAAAAATTCCCGAAGGCGTCGAAGTGCGGGCTGTCGCGCGCGAGAGTCGAGGCGAGGTCGAAGCGAAAGCCGTCGACATGCATCTCCGTCACCCAGTAGCGCAGCGAATCGACCACCATCTGCAGCACGCGCGGGTTGCGCAGGTCGAGCGAATTGCCGCAACCGGTAAAGTCGGCGGTGAAGCGGCGGTCCTGGCTCAGGCGGTAGTAGGAATGGTTGTCGATGCCGCGGAAGGCGAGCGTCGGCCCCTTCTCGTTGCCTTCGCCGGTGTGGTTGTAGACCACGTCGAGGATCACCTCGAGCCCGGCGGCGTGCAGGGTCTTCACCATCGCCTTGAACTCCCGCACCGGGTCGGCTACGCCGTAGCGCGCGTCCGGCGCGAAGAAGCCGACGGTGTTGTAGCCCCAGTAGTTGCTGAGGCCGCGTTGCTCGAGCGCGCGGTCGTTCACGAAGGCCTGCACCGGCAGCAGCTCCACCGTGGTGACGCCCAAACTTTGCATGTGCTCGATCACCTGGCGCGTCGCGAGGCCCTCGAACTTGCCCTGCTGCGCGGGGGCCACATCCGGATGGCGGCGCGTGTAGCCGCCCACGTGCAGCTCGTAGATGAGGCGTTCGTTGGAGGCGAGCTGCGGCCGGCGCTCATTGCCCCAGTCGAAGGTGTTGTCGATGACTTGCGACTTCGGCATGCCGGCGGCGTTGTCGCGCTTGTCGAGCGACAGGTCCTCGCGCTTGTGGCCGATGGTGTAGCCGAAATGCGCGTCGCCCCAGGCGACCGAGCCGACGATCGAGCGCGCATAGGGATCGAGGAGGAGCTTGTGCGGATTGAAGCGGTGTCCGTCCTCGGGCTTGAAAGGGCCGTGCACGCGGTAGCCGTAGAGCTGTCCGGGGCGCAGCTGCGGGAGGTAGCCGTGCCACACGAAGTCGGTGCGCTCGCGTAGCGGTATGCGGGTCTCGCGCCTGCCCTCGGACTCGAAGAGGCACAGCTCCACCTTCTCGGCGAAGCGCGAGAAGATCGCGAAGTTGACGCCCTGTCCGTCCCAGGTCGCGCCGAGGGGGTGGGGCGCTCCGTTCCAGAGCTCCACGCCGTGATGCTGCGTCATCGCCTTGTTCATCGTTGCTTTCTCGTTGTCGTTGTTTATTTCAGCCGGCACAGCTCGAGGAGGCCGCGTGCCGGGATCGCGACCCAGTCGGGGCGGTTGGCGATCTCGTAGCGCAGCTCGTAGAGCGCCTTCTCGAGGACGAAGAGATCCAGCAGCGCGCGCAAGGATGCGGGATCGGCGGGCACCGAGGCGACGCCCTGCGCCGCCCGAGTGTAGCCCTCGAGGAAATAGTGGCTCGCGTCGCGCTCCCATTGGGAGAGCGTCGCGGCGCCCGCGCCGGAAGCGTCGGCGCCGGGCTCGCGCCGCAGCAGCGCCGCGTGCGCGGCGTAGCTGAACGAGCGCAGCATGCCCGCGATGTCGCGCAGCACGCTCGATTTCGCGCGCCGTTCCTCGATCGAGCGCCCGGGCTCGCCCTCGAAGTCGACGATGATGAAATCGTCCTTCGCGACGAGGATCTGGCCCAGGTGCAGGTCGCCGTGGTAACGCGTCTTGACCAGCCCGTCGAGCGAGGCCGTCGCGGCGCGGATGCGATCGCGAATGCGCTCGCGCGCGGAAAGCACGGGCTCGACCTCGGCGCGCGCGCCTTCGGCGAGGTTGGGCACGATCGACTCCACCGCGGCGAGCGTCGCGTCGAGCTCGCGTTCGATCGCCACCTTCCACTGCGCGAAGTCATCATGCGTCACCGGCTCGGGATCGAAGCGCGCGTCCCCGGTCGTCACGCAGAGCGCGCGGTGCATCTCGGCGATGCGCCGCCCGAGGAGGCCCATGCGACCGAGGTGGAATCCGGCGGCGGCCGATTCGCCCGTGGCATCGGGAGCGCTCGCCGAATCGTTGGCCGCGGGCAGGTGCAGCGCGCGTGCGAGATGCTGGCAGGCGAGGCTCCACAGGTCGCCCTGGTTCTGGACGAACTGCTGCAGGATCGCGAGCGTCGCGGGCTCGGCGGCGCCGGGCTCGAAGTATTCGACCGCGCCCAGCACCGGTGCGATGTTGCGAAAGGGCGAAACCTCGGTGAGGAAGCGGCCGAGCTCCAGCTCGGGGTTCACGCCGGGGCGCAGGCGCCGGTAGCCCTTGAGGAAGAGCCTGGAGCCGAAGAACACCGCGGTGTTGCTCTGCTCGAGCGGGGGCGTGCGCGACGGCTCGTCCAGCCCGTCGGCGAGCGCGGCGAAGCGCGCCGTCGAGGAAAACGCGAGGCGTCCATCGCCCAGCGGCGTCGCGGCTCCGGAGCCCATGGCGCGCGCCAAGTCGCGCACGAAGTCGGGATTGGCGAACGCCGCGTAGAAGACGCCGACGCGATCGCGATGCCGGACCTTGGCGATGGCGAACGGCGCGTAGCGCTCGATCGGATCGTGATCGCGCGTCTCCCATTCGAGCGCGATGGGCAGGAAGTAGCGCTGCGTCTGGCCGGAGGCGAGCGTCGCGTCCACGAAAGCGATGCGCCACGTTGTCCCTGACTCGCCCTGCCATGGCGCGATGGAAGCCACGCGCAAATCGGCGATCGCCTCGTTCTTCGCGGCGAACCAGCGCCGGCCCTTGAGGTACGGCAGCAGGATCTCGTCGCGCAGCCGCTCGGCCGAGACGTGCATGAAGACCTCGGTGAAATCGATGTCGGGCTTGCCGCGGTCGAGCGTCGCCTCCCAGCCCGGCGCGAGCACCAGCACCGGAAGGCGCCGCGAGGCGAGGCGCTCCTCGTGCCAGGCGGGGGGCTTCGCATCCTTGGCGAGGCGAAACGCCATGTAGCCGTGGCCCGTCAGCGTGACGAGGTAGGGCAGCTTGCCCACGGGCGGGAACGGCTCCTGCCCCACCAGCTCGACCGGCACGCGCCCCGCGAACCGGCCAAGGTCGAGCTCGACGGCTTGTGGCACGCGCGAGAGGTTGGCCACGCAGAGCATCGCCTCGTCCTCGTATTCGCGCAGGAACGCGAGCACCTTGCGGTTGCCCGGTTCGAGGAACGTGAGCGTGCCGCGCCCGAACGCCTTGTACTTGCGCCGCGTCGCGATGAGGCGCCGCGTCCATTGCAGCAGCGACGACGGGCTGCGCAACTGGGCCTCGACGTTCACCGCTTCGTACCCGTACACCGCGTCCATGATCGGCGGCAGGAAGAGGCGCTGCGGATCGGCGCGCGAGAAGCCGGCGTTGCGGTCGGGGGTCCACTGCATCGGCGTCCTCACGCCGTTCCTGTCGCCCAGGTAGATGTTGTCGCCCATGCCGATCTCGTCGCCGTAGTAGAGGATCGGCGCGCCCGGCATCGTCATCAGGAGGAACGTGATGAGCTCGATCTTGCCTCGGTCGTTCTCCAGCAGGGGGGCGAGCCGGCGGCGGATGCCCACGTTCACGCGCATGCGCGGGTCGCCCGCGAAGATGCGATACATGTAATCGCGTTCGCGGTCGGTCACCATCTCGAGCGTGAGCTCGTCGTGGTTGCGCAGGAAAATCGCCCACTGGCAGTTCGGCGGGATGGGCGGGGTCTGCTGCATGATCTCGACCAGCGGATGGCGGTCTTCCATCGCGATCGACATGTAGAGCCGCGGCATCATCGGGAAGTGGTAGGCCATGTGGCATTCGTCGCCTTCGCCGAAGTACTGGCGCACGTCCTCGGGCCACATGTTGGCTTCCGCGAGCAGGAGCTTGCCGGTGTAGTGCTTGTCCAGGTCCGCGCGCACCTGCTTGATCACCGCGTGCGTCTCCGGGTTGTTCTCGTTGCTGGTGCCCTCGCGCTCGATGAGGTAGGGGACCGCGTCGAGGCGGAAGCCGTCCACGCCCAGGTCGAGCCAGAAGTGCATGGTGCGCAGCACCGCCTTCAGCACGTGCGGGTTGTCGTAGTTGAGGTCCGGCTGGTGGCTGAAGAAGCGGTGCCAGTAATACTGCTGCGCGACCTCGTCCCACGACCAGTTGGAGGTCTCGGTGTCGGTGAAGATGATGCGCGTGCCGGAGTACTTGTTCGGGTCGTCGCTCCACACGTAGTAGTCGCGCTTGGGCGAGCCCTTCGGCGCGCGCCGCGCCGCCTGGAACCAGGGATGCTGGTCCGAGGTGTGGTTCATGATGAGCTCGGTGATCACGCGCAGGCCCCGCGCGTGCGCCTGCTTCACGAATTCGGCGACGTCTTCCCGGTTGCCATAGGGCGGATGCACGCCCTCGTAGTCGGCGACGTCGTAGCCGTCGTCGCGCAGCGGGCTCGGATAGAACGGCATCAGCCATACCGTGTTCACGCCCAGGTCGCGGATGTAGTCGAGCTTCTCGGTCAGCCCGCGGAAGTCGCCGATGCCGTCGCCGTTCGAGTCGTAGAACGCCTTCACGTGCAGTTGGTAGATGATGGCGTCCATGTGCCACAGCGGGTCGCTCGCGTCCGGGGCGATGGCGGCGAGTTGGCCGGTGCTGGAGAGGTCGCGTGTGTTCACGTTTGCGGCCGATCCGGCTTGCGCGATTGCAAATGGGCGGTCAACGTCTATGCCTCGAACGAGAACACGTGCGCCGGCGCGCGCGCCGGGTCGAGCATCACGAAGTTGCGCGCGCCGCGCCACGGATAGCGCTCGCCGGAGAGCTCGTCGAGCACGGTGAAGGGCGCATTCGCGGCGACGCCCAGCGCTTCGAGGTCGAGCGTCACGAATCCGGCCTGGGCGCGAAGCGGGTCGAGGTTCACCACGACCAGGATGCGGTCCGCCCCCTCCACCTTCGAATAGCACATCAGTTGCTCGTTGTCGGTCTCATGGAAGGCGAGGCTCCAGTCCGATTGCAGCGCCGGATGGGTGTTGCGGATGCCGTTCACCTTCGCGATGAAGGGCGCGAGGCTGTCGGCGCGCTTCCTGTCCCAGGCCTTGATTTCGTACTTCTCGCTCTCGAGATACTCCTCGCTCGTGCTTTCTCGCGGCAGGTTCTCGCCGAGTTCGTAGGCGGGACCGTAGATGCCGTAGTTCGCCGCGAGCGTGGCGGCGAGGAGCAGGCGTACGCGGAACATCGTGAGCGGTGCCTTCTGCAGGTGGTAGGGAAGGATGTCGGGCGTGTTCGGCCAGCAGTTGGGCCGGAAGTATTCGCGCGAATCCTCCTGCGTGAGCTCGGTGAAATACTCGGTGAGCTCCTTCTTGGTCACGCGCCACGTGAAGTAGGTATACGACTGCGAGAAGCCCACCTTGGCCAGGCGATGCATTGCGCGCGGGCGCGTGAATGCCTCGGAGAGGAAGATCGCGGCGGGATGCTCGCGGCGGATCTCGGCGATCAGCCATTCCCAGAACGCGAAGGGCTTGGTGTGCGGGTTGTCGACGCGGAAGATCTCGACGCCCTCGCGCGCCCAGAAGGCGATCACGTCGTGCAGCGCCTGCCACAGCGCCTTCCAGTCGCGCGTATCGAAGTCGATCGGATAGATGTCCTCGTACTTCTTCGGCGGGTTCTCGGCGTGCTGGATGCTGCCGTCGGGGCGCTTGCGGAACCACTCCGGGTGCTCTTTCACCCACGGATGGTCGGGCGTCACCTGGAACGCGATGTCCATGGCGATTTCCATCTTGCGCAGCCGCGCCGAGCGCAGCAGGTGCTTGAAGTCGGCGAGCGTGCCGAGCTCGGGATGGATCGCGGTGTGCCCGCCTTCCTTCGCGCCGATGCCCCACGGGCTGCCGACGTCGCCGGGATTGCCGATGGGGGCGTTGTTTTTCCCTTTCCTTTTGGTGCGCCCGATCGGATGGATCGGCGGCAGGTATACGACGTTGAAGCCCATTGCCGCGATCTCGTCGAGGCGCTCCTCCACGTCGACGAAGGTGCCATGCACGCCGGGTGTGCTCCCGGCCGATCGCGGGAAGAGCTCGTACCAGGAGCTGAAGCGTGCGCGCTCGCGCTCGACCACCACCGGGAAGGCCCCGGTCTCGGAGGCTGCGTCGCGGGACGCATTCCTGCGCGCGATGTTGAAAAGGGCTTCGTCCTGCGCGAGGGCGCGCAGCGTCGCGGCGTCCTTGCCTTCGCTCATCTGCCTGGCGAGCGACGAGAGCCGTTCGCGCTCCGTGCCCTTGGCGCGCGCCGCGGAAAGCGCCACCAGCTCGGCGCCGACCTTCGCGGCGAGGCGCAAGTCCTCGGGGTCGATGCGCCGTGCGAAATCCTCGCGCCACGACGCGAGGGGGTCGATCCAGCAGGCGATCCGGTATTGCCACAGCCCCAGCCGGTCGGCCGTGAAGCTCGCCTGCCAGCGGTCGTTGCCGAGGAATTCCATCGGCATCGTTTGCCATGCCTCCTCGCCGGGCCCCCGATAGCGCAGCTCGCACGCGACCTTCTCATGCCCGTGGGCGAAGCCATCGGCGCTCACCACGATCTTGTCGCCCATCGAGCGCTTCGCCGCGAAGCGCCCGGAGTCGACGCTCGGGCGCACGTCCTCGATGATCGCGGCGGGAGCGACGTCCTCGCGCAGCGGCTTGCGCGCGTCGTTCATTGGGCCCCTTCGGGCTCGAGCACCACCATCGCGAGCGGGGGCAGCGTGAGGAGGAGGGAATTCTCGCGACCGTGGCACGGCGCGGGGTGGCCCTGCACGCGGCCCATGTTGCCGACGCCGCTACCGCCATAAATCTGGGAATCGCTATTGAGGATCTCGCGCCACGCGCCCGCCAACGGCACGCCGACGCGGTAGTCGTAGCGCACCATCGGCGTGAAGTTGCAAGCCACCAGCGCCACGCGGCCATCCTCGGCCACGCGCAGGAACGTGAGGATGCTGTTGTCGCTGTCGTGGTTGTCGATCCACTGGAAGCCGCGGCCCTCGAAGTCGAGCTGGTGGAGCGCGGGGCGCTCGCGATAGGCGCGGTTCAGATCCGCCACCCAGCGCTGCAGCCCGGAATGTTCCGCTTGCTGTGTCAGCTCCCAGTCGAGCTCGCGTTCGTGGTGCCATTCGCGCCGCTGGCCGAACTCCCCGCCCATGAAGAGGAGCTTCTTGCCCGGGTGCGTCCACATGTAGCCCAGCAGCAGGCGCAGGTTGGCGAATTGCTGCCACGCGTCGCCCGGCATCTTCGTGAGGAGCGCCTTCTTGCCGTACACCACCTCGTCGTGGGAGAGCGGCAGGACGAAATTCTCGGTGAAGGCGTACCAGAGCGAGAAGGTGAGCGCGTCGTGGTGGTAGCGCCGATGGATCGGGTCGTGCTGGAAGTAGTCGAGGGTGTCGTGCATCCATCCCATGTTCCACTTCATCGCGAAGCCCAGGCCTGCCGCGAACACCGGGCGCGAGACCATCGGCCACGAGGTCGATTCCTCGGCGATCGTGCGCGTGTCGGGAAAGTCGCGGCCGGTGGCCACGTTGAGGTGCTTCAGGAATTCGATGGCGTCGAGGTTCTCCTTGCCGCCATGGGCGTTGGGAATCCACTCGCCGTCCTTTCGTCCGTAGTCGAGATAGAGCATCGAGGCGACCGCGTCCACGCGCAGCCCGTCGATGTGGTATTTCTCGAGCCAGAAGTGCGCGCTCGACATGAGGAAGGCGCGCACCTCGTGGCGCCCGTAGTTGAAGATCACGCTCTTCCACTCGGGGTGGAACCCGAGGCGCGGGTCGGCGTGCTCGTAGAGGTGCGTGCCGTCGAATTTCGCGAGGCCGTGCGGATCGTCGGGGAAATGCGAGGGCACCCAATCGAGGATCACGCCGACGCCGTGCTGGTGGAGCACGTCGATGAGATGCATGCAATCCTGCGGCGTGCCGTAGCGCGAGGTCGGCGCGAAGTAGCCGGTGGTCTGGTAGCCCCATGAGCCGTAGAACGGATGCTCGGTGATCGGCATGAGCTCCACGTGCGTGAAGCCCATCCGCTTCGCATACTGCGCCAGCGGCAGCGCGATCTCGCGATAGGTGGGAAGCGCCCCCGAGGGGCGGCGCCACGAGCCCAGGTGCACTTCGTACACCGAATGCGGCGCGTTCATCGCGTTGGCCCGCGCGCGGCTCGCCATCCACTCGGCGTCCTGCCACTCGAAGTCGAGGCGCCACGCGCGCGAGGCGCTCGCGGGAGCCACCTCGGCGGCGAAGGCGACCGGATCGGCGCGGTCCTGGCGTGCCCCATGGCTGGTGGTGATCGCGTACTTGTAGGCCTGGCCGTGCGCGAGCCTGGCGACGTCAGCCTCCCAGATTCCCGAATGGTCCCAGCGCGGGCGCAGCTCGTCGACGCCGGCCCTCCATCCATTCCATTCGCCGATCACCGAGACCTCGCGGGCATTGGGCGCCCACACCGCGACGTGCGCCCCGTCCTTCGCATCTCCGGAAAGGAAATGGCAGCCGAGGCGCTCGTAGAGCGTGGCGTGCGTTCCCTCCCGGAAGAGGTAGATGTCGTGCTCGCTCAGCATCCCCATGTCCCGCTGCCCCGATGCCGAATCAGTGAAGGTGGCGCAGGCTTTGTCCGAGCATCGCCGGCGTGATGAGGGTCACGCCCTTGTCCGTGACGTGGAAGCGCTTGCGGTCGGCCTCGGGATCGAGGCCGGCGGCGAGGCCCGCGGGAATGCTGCATCCCTGGTCCACCACGCAGCGCGACAGGATCGCACCGCGCCCGACCTCGACTTCCGGGAGCAGCACCGATTCGTTGATGGTGCAGTAGCTGTGCACGCGCACGTTGGAAAAGAGGAGCGAGTTGCGCACCGTCGAGCCGCTCACGATGCATCCGCCCGAGACCATCGAATCGATCGCCGCGCCGCGCCGGCCCTCGAGGTCGAACACGAACTTCGCGGGCGGAAGCTGCTCCTGGTAAGTCCAGATCGGCCACGAGTCGTCGTAGAGGTTCAGCGCGGGAGTCACGCGCGTGAGCTCGAGGTTCGCCTCCCAGAAGGCGTCGATGGTGCCCACATCGCGCCAATACGGCTCGCCTTCGTTTAACTGCGTGCAGCTGTCGCGCAGGCTGTGCGCGTACACGCGGCCGCCGTTGGCGATGAGCCGCGGGATCAGGTCGTGCCCGAAGTCGTGGGTCGACTGCTGGTTCATCGCGTCCTCCACCAGCTCATCGTAGAGGAAGCCGGCGTTGAAGACGTAGATTCCCATGCTGCCTAGCGCCCGCCCGGGCTGCCCCGGCATCGCGCGCGGGGCGGCGGGCTTCTCCTCGAAGCCGACCACGCGGAATTCCTCGTCGACCTGCATCACGCCAAGCTCGCCGGCGGCTTCCTCGCACGGCACCTCGACGCAGCCCACCGTCATGTCGGCACCGCGGTCGACGTGCTCGTAGAGCATCTTCGTGTAATCCATCTTGTAGATGTGGTCGCCGGCCAGCACCAGCACCAGGCGCGGCTCATGGCGGCGCAGCACCCCGAGGTTCTGGAACACCGCGTCGGCCGTGCCCTTGTACCACTCGGTGTTATCGCTTTGCTGAGCGGGCAGGAGCTCGATGAACTCGTTGAAGCGCCCGTCGAGGAAGGACCAGCCGCGCTGCAGGTGATGGATGAGGCCGTGCGACTGGTACTGCGTCGCGATGCCGATGCGCCGGATCCCCGAATTGATGCAATTGGACAGCGCGAAGTCGATGATCTTGAACTTGCCGCCGAACGGGACCGCCGGCTTGGCGCGCAACTCGGTGAGCGGTCCGAGGCGAGAGCCACGACCGCCGGCGAGAACCAGCGCCACGGTCTGGCGCGCCAGCTGTGCCATGGTCGAACGGTCCGGCGAAGCGCCCGGCATCCCGTAGCGATTCGGCGCCAATCCATGAAGCTCGCCGCTGATGGGGCCTCCCATGCTTTTTCTCCCGTTATTCGTATCGCGCGCGTCGTTGAGCGACGACGTTTCGACCGCGCTTGCCCCGCTCTCGTTCGATGATCGCCGAAACGACCAGCGAGCGCCGTAGGTGCCGTTCACGCCCGCCGTAGGCGCTGTCCTACGCCGGGATGAAGCTCGCGTT
>JANLXC010000085.1:0-5698 GCA_031364925.1 Burkholderiales bacterium
CACCATCCGCAGCCTGAAGCCGGGCAGCAAGGTGACGCTCACCGTGTGGCGTAGCGGCAAGACGCGCGACCTGCCCGTGACCGTGGCCGAGTTCAAGGACGACGCGGCAGACAAGGTCGCCTCCGCGAAGGCCACCAAGAAGGAGCCCGCCAAGACCGACAAGCTCGGCCTCGCGGTGAAGGAGCTCACCGCGGAACAGAAGAAGGCCCTCAAGGTGGCCAATGGCGTTGCGGTCGAAGCGGCCGACGGCGCGGCGCTGGCCGCGGGCGTGGGCCCCGGCGACGTGATCATGCGCGTGAACAACACCGAGGTCACGAGCGTGAAGTCGTTCAACGAGGCGGTGGCCAAGCTCGACGCCAAGAAGCCGGTGGCTCTCCTCATCAAGGACGAGCAGGGCCAGCGCTACATCACGTTCCGCGCGGAAGTCGGGTGATCCGGCCGAAGCTCACCGTTCTCAGCCGCAATTACTGCCACCTGTGCGAGGAGATGATCGCGGCCCTGAAGCAGTTCCAGGGCCGCTACCCGTTCGAGCTCGAGGTGGTGGACATCGACAAGCACCCCGCGCTCGAGGAAAAGTGGGGCGACAAGGTTCCCGTGCTCCTCGATGGGGACCGGGAGCTGTGCCACTACTTCCTCGACGTCGAGGTCTTGGATGCGCGGCTCGCGCGGATGAAGTAAAATGTTGCACTGCAAAAGGGCACGGACGTGCCCTTTTTAGTTTTCGGGCTCGGAAACACACGGCCTGACCCCGCCCAGCGACTTCCCGTCGGATCGCCATTCCCCGGTCCGCGAAAAGACGCCAGAGTGGGGCTGCCAACGAAACACGTAATGGACCACATTCGCAATTTCTCCATCATCGCCCACATCGACCACGGCAAGAGCACGCTGGCAGACCGCCTGATCGAGCGCACCGGGGGCCTTTCCTCGCGCGAGATGGAATCGCAGGTCCTCGACTCCATGGATCTCGAGCGCGAGCGCGGCATCACCATCAAGGCGCAGACCGCGGCCCTGAAGTACAAGGCGCGCGACGGGCGCATCTATGACCTCAACCTGATCGACACCCCGGGGCACGTGGACTTCTCGTACGAGGTGTCGCGTTCCCTCTCGGCTTGCGAGGGCGCTCTCCTCGTGGTCGACGCGTCGCAGGGCGTGGAAGCGCAGACCGTGGCCAACTGCTACACCGCCACCGAGCTCGGCGTGACCGTGGTGCCGGTGCTGAACAAGATCGACCTGCCGTCGGCGGCGCCGGAGCGGGTGATCCAGGAGATCGAGGACGTGATCGGCATCGACGCCACCGACGCCGTCTACACGAGCGCCAAGACCGGCGAGGGCATCGACGACGTCCTCGAAGCCGTGATCGCGCGCATCCCGCCGCCCAAGGGCGACCCGGATGCGCCGCTGAAGGCGCTCATCATCGACTCGTGGTTCGACAATTACGTGGGCGTCGTGATGCTGGTGCGCGTGGTGGACGGGATGCTCAAGCCCAAGGACCGGATCAAGCTGATGGCCACGGGCGCATTGCACCTGACCGAGCAGGTTGGCGTGTTCACGCCCAAGTCGGTGGCGCGGGAATGCCTCTCGGCGGGCGGCGTGGGCTTCATCATCGCCGGCATCAAGGACCTGAAGGACGCGAAGGTCGGCGACACGGTGACCATGGCCGAGCGCCCCGCCGCCGAGGCGCTGCCGGGCTTCAAGGAGATCCAGCCGCAGGTGTTCGCGGGCCTTTACCCGGTGGAGTCGAACCGCTACGAGGCGTTGCGCGACGCGCTCGCCAAGCTGCAGCTGAACGATTCGAGCCTGCGCTACGAGCCCGAGACCTCGCAGGCCCTGGGCTTCGGCTTTCGCTGCGGCTTCCTCGGGTTGCTGCACATGGACATCGTGCAGGAGCGCCTCGAGCGCGAGTACGACATGGAGCTCATCACCACCGCGCCGACCGTGGTCTACCAGGTGGCGCAGCGCGACGGGACGGTGATGGAGATCGACAACCCCTCGAAGCTCCCCGATCCCTCGAAGATAGAGGAGATCCGCGAGCCCATCATCCGCGCCACGATCATCATGCCGCAGGAGTACGTGGGCCCGGTGATGACGCTCTGCGAGCAGAAGCGCGGCGTGCAGGTGAACATGCACTACGTAGGGCGCCAGGTGATCCTCACCTACGACATGCCGCTGAACGAGATCGTGATGGACTTCTTCGACAAGCTGAAGTCGAACTCGCGCGGCTACGCGTCGCTCGACTACGAGTTCCGCGAGTTCCGCGCCGGCGACCTGGTGCGGCTCGACATCCTCATCAACGGCGACAAGGTCGACGCGCTCTCGCTCATCGTGCACCGCGAGACCGCGAAGTACCGCGGGCGCGACCTCGCCTCGCGCATGAGGACCCTCATCCCGCGCCAGATGTTCGACGTGGCGGTGCAGGCGGCGATCGGCTCCGACGTGGTCGCGCGCGAGAGCATCAAGGCGCTTCGCAAGAACGTGCTCGCCAAGTGCTACGGCGGCGACATCTCGAGGAAGAGGAAGCTCCTCGAGAAGCAGAAGGCGGGCAAGAAGCGCATGAAGCAGGTGGGCAACGTCGAGATCCCGCAGGAGGCGTTCCTCGCCATCCTGCAGGTCGAAAGCAAATAGGAGAGCAACGAGATGCCGCAGTCCGGACTCGACTGGGAGATGATCGCGATGTTCGCCGCGGCGGGCGCGGGCGCCATCATCGCCTGGGATTTCATCGCCTCGCGCAACGGCGCCGAGCGCTCCGACACGCGCAAGGGCATCCTCGAGGTCGCCTGGCCGGTGCTCTTCATCGCCGTGATGGGGCTCCTCCTCAAGTTCACCGACTTCGCCGCGGTGCTGTTGCTCGCGGCGGTCATCACCGGCTTGCTCTGGCTCTACGACGCCAAATGGGCCCGCAAGCGGCGCACCGCGGGCGAGCCCGAGCCGGTGGTCGTGGACATGGCGCGCGCCTTCTTCCCGGTGATCGTGGTCGTGTTCCTGATCCGCTCGTTCTGGGTCGAGCCCTTCAAGATCCCGTCGGGCTCGATGAAGCCCACCCTCCTCGTCGGCGACTTCATCCTCGTCAACAAGTACACCTACGGGATCCGCATCCCGGTGATCAACCGGAAGGTGATCCCGATCGACGACGTGAAGAGGGGCGACGTGGTGGTGTTTCGCTACCCTGCCGATCCATCCGTCGACTACATCAAGCGCGTGGTCGGCATCCCTGGCGACAAGGTGGTCTACCGCAACAAGCGCCTCACCATCAACGGCGAGCCCGTGCCGGCGCAGGGCGCGGGGTTCTACACGGACGCGGAGCTCAACTACCTGAGGCTGCCGACATTCATCGAGAAGCTCGGCGACCACAACCACCAGATGATGATCGTTCCGGCGCAGCCGCCGGTGGATCTCGCGCAGGTCCGACAGTTCGCCGATAGAAAGAATTGCGAATACAATGACGACGGTTTTAGCTGCGTGGTCCCCGCGGGGCGCTATTTCATGATGGGAGACAACCGCGACCAGAGCAGCGACAGCCGTTACTGGGGATTCGTGCCGGACGATCACATCAAGGGCCGCGCCTTTCTCGTGTGGATGAACTTCGGCGACTTCAAGCGCATCGGCAACGGCATCGAGTGACAAGACCAAGATGAAGTACGAAGGGGGATTCATGGGGAACCAGCGTGGCGTTTCTCTGACCGGGCTCATCATCACTCTCGCGGTGCTCGGCGTGGGCGGCGTGCTCGCCGCCAAGCTCATGCCGGCATACATCGAGTTCTTCGCGGTGAAGAAGATGTTCGCCTCGATGGAGCAGGCGGGCGACCTGAAGGGCTCGGTGCGCGAAATCCGCCGCGCCTTCGACACCCGCAACGCGATCGAGGACGTGAAGAGCGTGAAGGGCGAGGACCTCGAGGTGACGAAGGAGGGCGGCGAGACGGTAGTGTCGGCCGCATGGTCGGTGAAAGTGCCGATGGTGAGCAACGTCTCGGCCTGCGTCGATTTCACGGTGACCACCGCCAAGTGACGCGCAAGGCGGCGCGCGGCGCGGACGCCCTCGAAGGCCTCGCCGAAATCGAACGCCGCCTCGGTCATTCATTCGCCAACCCGGATCTCGCGCGCCAGGCGCTCACCCACCGGAGCTTCGGCGCGCCCCACAACGAGCGCCTCGAATTCCTCGGCGACTCGCTGCTCAACTGCTCGGTCGCCACCCTCCTCTACGAGCGTTTTCCCCAGCTGCCGGAAGGCGACCTGTCGCGCCTGCGCGCGGGGCTGGTGAACCAGTCGTCGCTCTCGGAAGCGGCCCTCCAGCTGGGCCTGGGCGACCGGCTGCGCCTGGGCGAGGGCGAGCTGAAGAGCGGGGGTTTCCGGCGTCCGTCGATCCTCGCCGACTCCCTGGAAGCTCTGCTGGGCGCGGTGTTCCTCGACTCGGGCTTCGAGGCGGTGCGAACGGCCGTGGCGGGCCTCTTCGCCAGCAAGCTCGAAAGCGCGGTCGACAAGCCCGTCGACAAGGACCCCAAGACCGCGCTGCAGGAGCATTTGCAGGGCCGCGGCCTCGCATTGCCGCGATATTCGGTGCAAAAGACCGAAGGCGAGGCACACGAGCAGACATTCATTGTCGAATGCAGGGTGGACGACCTGGGAATCGTTGCGAGCGGCAAGGGCGCGAGCCGGCGCGCTGCCGAGCAGGCGGCCGCCGAGGGCGTCGTCGCCCAGCTCGAAAAGGCGCCGAAGCGAAGGAAGACATGAGCAAGGAGGCATTCCGAACCGGCACCGTGGCGATCGTGGGCCGCCCCAACGTGGGCAAGTCGACGCTCCTGAACCACGTCATCGGCGCGCACGTGGCGATCACCTCGCGCAAGGCGCAGACCACGCGCCATCGCATCCAGGGCATCCTCACCGACGCCAGCGCGCAGTACATATTCGTCGACACCCCGGGCTACCAGACCCAGCACCAGAACGCGCTGAACCGCGAGATGAACCGCACCGTGGGCCAGGTCGCCAACGAGGTCGACGTGGTGGTGTTCGTGATAGAGGCCAACAACTGGGACCCGCGCGACGAGCCGCTGCTGAAGCTGATCCCGCCCACGGTGCCGGTGATCCTCGCGCTCAACAAGGTGGACAAGGTGAAGGCCAAGGAGCAGATCGCCAAGACCCTCGTCGAGGCCAACGCCAAGCGCGATTTCGCGGCACTCGTGCCGGTGAGCGCCTCGAAGGGCACGCAGCTGAAAGCACTCCTCTACGAGATCCGCAAGCGCCTGCCCGAGCAGCCCGCGATCTACCAGGCCGACGAGATCACCGACCGCCCCGAGAAATTCCTCGCCTCCGAGCTGGTGCGCGAGCGCATCTTCCGCCTCCTGGGCGACGAGCTCCCGTACTCCACCGCGGTGGACATCGAGAAGTTCGAGATCGACGGGGATCTGCGCCGCATCGCCGCCACCATCTACGTCGACAAGGCCAGCCACAAGGGCATCGTGATCGGCGAGAAGGGCGCGACCCTGAAGCGCATCGGCACCGAGGCGCGCCACGCGATGCAGGAGCTCTTCGGCTCGCGCGTTCACCTGGAGCTGTGGGTGCGCGTGAAAAGCGGCTGGGCCGACAGCGAGATCTCCTTGCGTCAACTTGGATACAAGTGAAAAGTGGTGGGGGGGTAGGAGAATTAAATGTGGAAAAACGAACAAAAAAAAAAATAAAAAAAAAAAAAAAAGATAAAAAAAGAAAT
>JANLXC010000133.1:0-8340 GCA_031364925.1 Burkholderiales bacterium
GCGACGTCGAGCTTGCGAAGCAGCTCGCGCACGCCTTCGGCGCCCATCGCGGCCGAGAAGTCGTCGCCGTACTCTTCCACCTTGGCGAGGTAATCGTCCTCGGAGAGGAGCTGGCAGCGGTTCAACGGCGTCATGCCCGGATCGGTCACGACATAGGCTTCGAAGTAGAGGACGCGCTCGATGTCGCGCAGCGTCATGTCGAGCACCATGCCCAGGCGCGAGGGCAGGCTCTTCAGGAACCAGATGTGGGCGACGGGGCTGGCGAGCTCGATGTGGCCCATGCGCTCGCGGCGAACCTTGGTGAGCGTCACTTCGACGCCGCACTTCTCGCAGATCACGCCGCGGTGCTTCAGGCGCTTGTACTTGCCGCAGAGGCACTCGTAGTCCTTGATCGGGCCGAAGATCTTGGCGCAGAAAAGCCCGTCCCTCTCCGGCTTGAAGGTGCGGTAGTTGATGGTCTCGGGCTTCTTCACCTCGCCATAGGACCAGGAGCGGATCTTCTCGGGGGAAGCGAGTCCGATGCGGATGGCGTCGAACTCTTCTTCCTGGGTGACCTGCTTGAACAGATCGAGCAATGCTTTCATCAGATATCTCCTAGTAACGCTCGAGGTCGATGTCGATCGCCAGCGATCGGATTTCCTTCACCAGCACGTTGAAGGATTCCGGCATTCCCGCTTCGATCTTGTGCTCGCCCTTCACGATGTTCTCGTAGACCTTGGTGCGGCCCTGCGTGTCGTCCGACTTGACGGTGAGCATCTCCTGGAGGGTGTAAGCCGCGCCGTACGCCTCCAGCGCCCACACCTCCATCTCGCCGAAGCGCTGGCCGCCGAACTGCGCCTTGCCGCCCAGCGGCTGCTGGGTGACGAGGGAGTACGGTCCCGTCGAACGCGCGTGCATCTTGTCGTCGACCAGGTGGTGCAGCTTCAGGATGTGCATGTAGCCCACGGTCACCGGGCGGTCGAATGCGTCGCCCGTGCGCCCGTCGAAGAGGGCGATCTGGCCGCTCCTGGGCAGCCCTGCCGTCTCGAGCATGTCCTTGATCTCGATCTCGGTCGCGCCGTCGAACACCGGCGTGGCGAACGGCACCCCGTTCTGCAGGTTGCGCGCGAGCTCGAATACGTCGTCGTCGGATAGCTGCCCGAGGTCCTCCTTCTTGCCCGTCGAGTTGTAGATCTTCTCGAGGAACTTGCGCACCTTGGCGGCACTGTCCTGGGCCTTCAGCATCTCCGTGATGCGCAGCCCCAGGCCCTTGGCGGCCCACCCGAGGTGGGTCTCGAGGATCTGGCCGACGTTCATGCGCGAGGGCACGCCCAGGGGATTCAAGACGATGTCCACGGGGGTTCCGTCGGCCATGAACGGCATGTCTTCGACCGGCACGATCTTGGAGATCACGCCCTTGTTGCCGTGGCGGCCGGCCATCTTGTCGCCGGGCTGCAGGCGGCGCTTCACCGCCACGTAGACCTTGACCATCTTCTGCACGCCGGGGGGAAGCTCGTCGCCCTGCGTGAGCTTTTTCTTCTTCTCCTCGAAGGCGCGGTCGAACTCCTTCCTGGTGAGGTCGAGCTGCTCGCGCAGCTGCTCGAGCTGGGCGGCCGCGTCCTCGTCGGACAGGCGGATGTCGAACCACTCGTGGCGCTCGACCTCGGTCAGGTACGCCTTGGTGACCTTGGCGCCCTTGGTGAGCTTCTTGCCGCCCTTAGCGGTCTTGCCGATCAGCACCTTCTCGATTCGCGCGAAGGCGTCGTCCTCGACGATGCGCAGCTGGTCGTGGAGATCCTTGCGGTAGTCCTTCAGCTGCTCGTCGATGATCTGCTGGGCGCGCTTGTCGCGCGCGATGCCTTCGCGCGTGAACACCTGCACGTCGATCACGGTGCCGTTGATGCCGGAGGGCACCCTCAGGCTCGTGTCCTTCACGTCGGAAGCCTTTTCGCCGAAGATCGCGCGCAGGAGCTTTTCCTCCGGGGTGAGCTGGGTCTCGCCCTTCGGCGTGACCTTGCCCACCAGCACGTCCGCGGCCTCGACTTCGGCGCCGATGTAGACGATGCCCGACTCGTCGAGGCGCGAAAGCATGCGCTCCGAGTGGTTCGAGATGTCGCGGGTGATCTCCTCGGGCCCGAGCTTGGTGTCGCGCGCGACCACCACCAGCTCCTCGATGTGGATCGAGGTGTAGCGGTCTTCGGCAACCACGCGCTCGGAGATGAGGATGGAATCCTCGAAGTTGTAGCCGTTCCACGGCATGAACGCGACCAACAGGTTCTGGCCGAGTGCCAGCTCGCCCATGTCCGTGGAGGCACCATCGGCCACCACGTCCCCGGCGGCGATGATCTCGCCCACCTTCACCAGCGGGCGCTGGTTGATGTTGGTGTTCTGGTTGGAGCGCGTGTACTTGGTGAGGTTGTAGATGTCCACGCCGGCTTCGCCGGGACGCGTCTCGTTGTCGTTCACGCGCACCACGATGCGACCCGCGTCGACGTAGTCGATCCGGCCACCTCGACGCGCCTGGACCGCCGTGCCCGAGTCGATGGCGACGGTGCGCTCGATGCCGGTGCCGACAAGCGGCTTCTCCGCGCGCAGGCACGGAACCGCCTGGCGCTGCATGTTGGAGCCCATCAGGGCGCGGTTGGCGTCGTCATGCTCGAGGAACGGGATGAGCGAGGCCGCCACCGAGACGATCTGCGAGGGCGCCACGTCGATGTATTCGATCTTGTCGGGCGTCGACAGCGTGAACTCGTTCCTGTGGCGGCACGACACCAGCTCGTCGGCGAACTTGCCGTTCTTGTCGAGGTCCGCGTTCGCCTGGGCGATCACGTACTTGCCTTCCTCGATCGCCGACAGGTACTCGATGTCCTTGGTGACCTTCGCGTCCTTCACGCGGCGATACGGCGTCTCGATGAAGCCGTAGTCGTTGGTGCGCGCGTAGAGGGCGAGAGAGTTGATGAGGCCGATGTTCGGGCCTTCCGGGGTCTCGATCGGGCAGACGCGGCCGTAGTGGGTGGGGTGCACGTCGCGCACCTCGAAGCCGGCGCGCTCGCGCGTGAGGCCGCCCGGGCCAAGGGCCGAGATGCGGCGCTTGTGGGTGATCTCCGAGAGAGGGTTGGTCTGGTCCATGAACTGCGAGAGCTGGGACGAGCCGAAGAACTCCTTGATCGCCGCGGAGACGGGCTTCGCGTTGATCAGGTCGTGCGGCATCAGGTTCTCGCTCTCGGCTTGCGACAGGCGCTCGCGCACCGCGCGCTCGACGCGCACCAGGCCGGAGCGGAACTGGTTTTCGGCCAGCTCGCCCACGGAACGCACGCGGCGGTTGCCGAGGTGGTCGATGTCGTCGATCTCGCCGCGGCCGTTGCGCAGCTCGACCAGGATCTTGATGACCGCGACGATGTCGTCGTTGGAAAGCGTCATCTTGCCGGTGAGCTCATCCCTGCCCACGCGGCGGTTGAACTTCATGCGGCCCACGTCGGACAGGTCGTAGCGGTCCTCGTTGAAGAAGAGGCCCGCAAACAGCGTCTTCACCGCGTCTTCGGTCGGCGGCTCGCCGGGTCGCATCATGCGGTAGATCGCCACCTGGGCGTTCAGCGCGTCGGTGCTCTCGTCGACGCGCAGCGTCTGCGAGATGTAGGGGCCCTGGTCGAGGTCGTTGGTGTAGAGCGTCTTCAGGTCTTCGACGCCGGCATCGAGGAGCTTCTTCATCACCACCTCGGTGATCTCCTCGTTGGCGTTGGCGACGACTTCGCCGGTCTCCTTGTTCACCACCGCCTTGGCGAGCGTGCGCCCGATCAGGAAGTCGGGCTCGACGGTGAGCTTCTTCATGCCCGCGGCTTCCATCTCGCGGATGTGCTTCACCGTGATGCGCTTGTCCTTCTGCACGATGACCTTGCCGGCCTTGGTGACGATGTCGAACTTGGCGATCTCGCCGCGCAGGCGCTCGGGCACGAACTCGAATTCGATGCCCTTCTTCGTCATGTGGAACGCGTCGAAGGAGAAGAACTGCTCGAGGATCTGCTCGGCGCTGTAGCCGAGCGCCTTCAGCAGGATGGTGACCGGCATCTTGCGGCGGCGGTCGACGCGGAAATAGAGGTAGTCCTTCGGGTCGAACTCGAAGTCGAGCCACGAGCCGCGATAGGGAATCACGCGCGCCGAGAAGAGGAGCTTGCCGGACGAGTGGGTCTTGCCGCGGTCGTGCTCGAAGAAGACGCCCGGGGAGCGGTGCAGCTGCGACACGATGACGCGCTCGGTGCCGTTGATGATGAAGGAGCCGTTGCGGGTCATGAGCGGGATCTCGCCCATGTAGACCTCCTGCTCCTTCACCTCCTTCACCGTGGGCTTGGAAGCCTCGCGGTCCATGATCGTGAGGCGCACCTTGGCGCGCAGCGGGCTCGCGAAGGTCAGGCCGCGCTGCTGGCACTCGACCACGTCGAACGGCGGCTCGCCGAGCGAGTAGCTCACGAACTCCAGGCGGGCGTTGCCCGAGTGGCTGGAGATCGGGAACACCGAGGTGAACGCCGACTGCAAGCCCATCTCGCGGCGGGTGTCACCGGGGATTTCGGACTGCAGGAACTCGGCGTACGAGTTGATCTGGGTGGCAAGGAGGAAGGGGACGTCGAGGACGGCCGCGCGCTTCGCGAAACTCTTGCGGATGCGCTTCTTCTCGGTGAACGAATAGGTCATGGGGGCTCCGAAATCACGGCCATGGGACTCCATGGGCCGCATTGCACCCGACTGGCACTCATGGCCTGGTGGCTCGCCACTACGAGCCGCTGGCGGACAGCCATGCTGGAACGCATGGCCCGGCCAAACCCGTCTCCTGCAGTCGCTTCAGAAGACAAAGACAAGCCTCCGCAGAGGCTTGGCTTTGTTCTCTTACTTGATCTCTACCTTGGCGCCGGCTTCTTCGAGCTTCTTCTTGATCGCTTCCGCGTCGGCCTTGGTGGTGCCTTCCTTGACGGGCTTGGGCGCGCCATCCACGAGATCCTTGGCTTCCTTGAGGCCCAGGCTCGTCACTTCGCGCACGGCCTTGATCGTGTTCACCTTGTTCTCGCCGGCGGCGTTGAGGATCACGGTGAACTCGGTCTTCTCCTCGACCGCGGCGGCGGCAGCGCCACCGGCCGCGGGGGCGGCGACGGAGACGGCGGCAGCGGCGGAGACGCCGAACTTCTCTTCCATGTCCTTGATGAGCTGCGAAAGCTCCAGGACGGTCATGCTCCCGATCGCGTCGAGAATTTCCTGCTTGGCGATTGCCATGATATGGGGCTCCTGATGAATGTTTTAAATGGATCGAAGGGTCAGGCCGCGGCCTTTTCCTTCTGGTCGCGCACGGCGGCGAGGGTCCGGACGAACTTGCCCGGCACCTCGTTCAGCGTCTGGACGAACTTGGTGACCGGCGCCTGCATCGTGCCCATGAGCTTCGACAGAAGCTCGTTCCTGCTGGGCATGGTGGCCAGAGCGCCGATTTCCTTGGCCGTCATCAAATAGTTGGGCATCATGCCGCCCTTGATGACGAGCTTTTCGTTGCCCTTCGCGTACGCGTGAAGCACCTTCGCGGCAGCCACGGGGTCGTCGGAAATGCCGTAGGCGAGCGGACCGACCATCTGGTCTGCCAGCTTCTCGAACGGCGTTCCCTGGACCGCGCGGCGCGCGAGGGTGTTCTTCATCACGCGAAGGTAGACGCCGGAAGCGCGCGCTTGCGAGCGCAGGACGGTGATGGCCTCGACGGAAATGCCGCGATACTCCGCGAGCACGACCGTCTGCGCCTTCTTCAGGCGCTCGGACACTTCCGCCACGACTTCCTTCTTGCTTTCCAGACTGAGACTCAAGGTCTATCTCCTTTTGTACATAGCGACCACTCGCTGGAGCCCCGCCTTGAATCACGGAAATTCCATGGGTGACGCGCTATCTGCGTTGGCTTCGGGGATGCTCTCCCTCGATTAAGTCCCTCGCGGGACGCCGACGGTCTTGGATAACCTGCGCTCGCCTTGCTGCACGCGCGCAGACCCAATTCCTATTGCATCGCCGGCACCTGCCCGCCGGCGACGCTGCTTTGATCGATGCGGATGCCTACGCCCATCGTGCTCGAGACCGATACCTTCTTCAGGTAGATCCCCTTGGTGGACGCGGGCTTCGCCTTGTTGATGGCCGCGATCAGCGCCTCGAGGTTCTCCGCGAGCGCGTCGACCTCGAAGGAGGCGCGCCCGATCGTGCACTGCACGATGCCCGCCTTGTCGGCGCGGTACTGCACCTGGCCGCCCTTGGCGTTGCGAACCGCTTCCTCGACGTTCGCCGTGACGGTGCCGACTTTCGGGTTGGGCATGAGGCCGCGCGGGCCGAGAACCTGGCCGAGGGGTCCCACGACTTTCATCGCGTCCGGCGTGGCGATCACCACGTCGAAGTCCATGAAGCCGCCCTTGATCTTCTCGGCGAGGTCGTCGAAGCCGACGATGTCGGCGCCGGCCGCCTTGGCCTTCTCGACGTTGGCGCCCTGCGCGAACACGGCGACGCGCACCGTCTTGCCGGTGCCGCGCGGCAGCACGACCGAGCCGCGGACCACTTGATCGGACTTCTTCGCGTCGATGCCGAGGTTCACCGCGACGTCGACGGACTCGTCGAATTTCGCCGTGGCGGTCTTCTTCACGAGATCCAGCGCCTGCTTGAGCTCATAGGACTTGGCGCGGTCCACGAGCTCGATGATCTTCTTGACGCGCTTGGAGATGGCGGCCATCTACATGCCCTCCACTTCCACGCCCATGCTGCGGGCGCAGCCCGCTATGGTGCGCACCGCGGCATCCATGTCGGCGGCGGTGAGGTCGGGCTGCTTGGTCTTGGCGATCTCCTCGGCCTGGGCGCGCGTGAGCTTGCCCACCTTGTCGGTGTGCGGCTTGGGGCTGCCCTTGTCGAGCTTCAGCGCCTTCCTGATCAGCACCGACGCAGGCGGCGACTTCATGATGAACGTGAAGCTCTTGTCCGCGTACGCCGTGATGACGACCGGCAGCATCAGGCCCGGCTCGACCTTCTGGGTCTGGGCGTTGAACGCCTTGCAGAATTCCATGATGTTCAAACCGCGCTGGCCGAGCGCGGGGCCGATGGGCGGCGAGGGATTCGCCTTGCCAGCCGGAACCTGCAGCTTGATGAAACCGACTATCTTCTTTGCCACGAGACTTCTCCTGTGGGTTCAAGCGGGCGATGCGGCGCCCTCCCCGGTTTGTTTGACTACGCCTTCTCTACCTGTCCGAAATCGAGCTCCACCGGCGTCGCGCGGCCGAAAATCAGCACCGAGACGCGGATCTTGCTTTTCTCGTAGTTCACCTCTTCGACGTTGCCGTTGAAGTCGGTAAACGGGCCCTCGGTGACGCGCACCGATTCGCCCACTTCGAAGAGCACCTTGGGCTTGGGCTTTTCCACGCCCTCCTGCACCTGGTGCAGGATGTTGGCGACTTCCTTGTCCGAGATGGGCGTGGGACGCATCGCCGAGCCGCCGATGAATCCGGTGACCTTGGGCGTGCTCTTCACCAGGTGCCACGTCTCGTCCGTCATGTCCATCTGCACCAGGATGTAGCCCGGGAAGAAGCGCCGCTCGCTGATCGCCTTCTGGCCGCTCTTCATCTCGACCACCTCTTCGGTAGGCACCAGCACCTCGCCGAACTTGTCGGCCATGCCCGAGCGCTTGATCCGGTCGACCAATGCCGCCTGGATGCTCTTCTCCTGGCCCGAGTAGGCGTGCACCACATACCAGCGCATCGACATCATCAGCCTCCCGTCCCGAGCAATTTCTGCGTGATCCACAGCAGCGTCGCGTCGACGCCCCACAGGAAGATCGCCATCACGAACACGAACGCGAAGACCACGCCCGTGGTCTGCAGCGTTTCCTTGCGGGTCGGCCACACCACGCGCTTGGCCTCCTCCCACGATTCGCGCGAGAAGGCCGCGAAGGTGCGGCCCGTCTCGGTGAAGTACATGACCACCGCCGCCACGGCGAACGCGCCGAGCAGGATGGCCAGCCTCACCACGGTGGGCTGCTTGTCGAGGAGCGCGTAGAAGGCGACCAGCCCTCCCACCGCGATCAGCGCCGCAATTGCCAACTTGATTCGTTCAGCCAACATTCTTTCCTTCGCCCGCTTCCACTGGTGGCAGGCCAGGAGGGTCTCGAACCCCCAACCTGCGGTTTTGGAGACCGCCGCTCTGCCAATTGAGCTACTGGCCTACTGCTCCACTACTCGAGAATCTTGGACACGACGCCGGCGCCGACGGTGCGTCCGCCTTCGCGGATCGCAAAGCGCAGCCCGTCTTCCATCGCGATCGGCGCGATGAGAGTCACCGTCATCTTGATGTTGTCGCCGGGCATCACCATCT
>JANLXC010000157.1:0-4257 GCA_031364925.1 Burkholderiales bacterium
GCTGTCGCGCTGGTCGGGCCTGCTCTTTTCCGCGGGCCACGGCGTGGTGGTGACGCTCGTGGCGATCGTGGTCGCGACGCTCGCCATCGAATGGAAGGCGCCGGCGTGGCTGGAAAACACGGGGGCGTGGATCTCGATCGCATTGCTCACCGCGCTGGGCGTGGCCAACCTCGCCGCGGTGGTGCGCACCCCGCGAGGCGAGGTGGTTCGCGCGGTCGGCATGCGGAGCCGCCTCTTCGAGCGCTTCACGCGCGCGGAGCACCCGGTGCTGGTCGCCGCCGTGGGTGCGGCCTTCGCGCTGTCCTTCGACACCATCAGCCAGGCTGTGCTCTTCTCGGTCACCGGTTCCAATCTCGCGGGCTGGCTCTTCGCCGCGCTGCTGGGCCTGGTGTTCACCGCCGGCATGATGGCCACGGACGCCTTGAACGGCCTGTGGGTGAGCCACCTGGTGCGCGGCGCCGATCGCCGCGCCGCCGTCGCCTCGCGCCTGATGAGTGTCGCGATCGGCTTCACCTCACTCGCCATCGCAGCGCTCGCCGCCGCGCGCCATGCGCTGCCGGCCCTGGACGAGCAGGTCGCGTCATGGGGCGTTGTGCTCTCCGCCGCGGTCGTGGTCGCCGTGGCGGTTTCCTACGGGGTCGCGATGCGCCTGGCGGCGCGGGAGGCGTAATCATGGAACGCGTGAAGAAACCGAAAGCGCGGCGCATGCGCCTGTCGTCCGTGGCCAACTCGATCCGCCTCACCAAGGCGTTCTCCGAGGACGAATACGAGATGGGCATCAGCGCGCTCGCCACGCGCCTGGGGCTCGCCAAGAGCACCGTGCATCGCCTCGCCACGACGCTGGTCGAGTACGACATCCTCGAGCAGAACCGCGAGACCGGGAAGTACCGCCTCGGCCTTGCGCTCTTCGAGCTCGGCACCCTGGTGCGGCGCAAGATGGACACCAACTCCGGCGCGCAGGTGCAGATCCACGCGCTCGCCGAAGAGACCGGCGAGACCGTGCAGCTCGCCATCCTCGATCACCTGAGCGTCCTCTACATCCGCATCCGCGAGAGCAAGCAAGCGGTCCGCATGTCCTCGGGCCTGGGATCGCGCGCGCCCGCGCACTGCACGAGCGTAGGCAAGGCGTTGCTCGCCTACCAGCCGGCCGAAGTGATCCAGCAGGTGATCGACAACGGGCTGAAGCGCTACACCGAGCGCACCATCGTCGATTCCGCCGCGCTCATCGCCGAGCTCGCCATCGTTCGCCAGAAGGGCTACGCCATCGACGACGAGGAGATCGAGGTGGGGCTGCGCTGCGTGGCCGCGCCCATTCGCGACCACAGCGGCCAGGTTACCGCCGCGATCAGCGTCGCGGCGCCGGTGCAGCGCATGACCAAGAAGAACATCCTCGCCACCATCCCTTCGGTGGTCTCGGCGGCCGACTCGATCTCGCGGCGCCTGGGCTTCCTGCCGTCGCTTTCCGGCGCGTACCTGGCGGACTGATGTCCACGATCCGCATCGACAAGGGTCCCGAGTTCCATTGCGACGCCGACGACACGCTGCTGCGCGCGGGACTGCGCTCGGGCCTGGGCTTCCCGTACGAGTGCAACGCCGGATCCTGCGGCACCTGCAAGGTCGAGCTGGTGGAGGGGCAAATCCACTCGATGCGGCCCGACGCTCCGGGGCTGGGAGAGCGCGACCGCGCGAAAAACCGCGTGCTCGCCTGCCAGGCGCGCCCGGGCACCGATTGCACCATCAAGGTTCGCCTGCGCGAAGAAAACGTCCCGAAGCACCGGCCCGCGAAGTTCGCGGCGACGCTCCGCGGCTTTCGCGACCTTACGCACGACATGCGCGAATTCACTTTCACGTCGAAGGGCGCGCCGGGATTCCTGCCTGGCCAGTACGCGCTTTTTTACCTTCCGGGCCTCGAGGCGCCGCGAACCTACTCGATGTCGAACACCGACGACGGCAGCGGCACGTGGCAGTTCATCGTGCGCCGTGTTCCCGGAGGCACCGGCACGGTGACGCTCTTCGACAAGGTCGCGGTCGGCTCCGAAATCACGCTTGATGGGCCCTATGGCCTCGCCTACCTGCGTCCCGACAGCCCGCGCGACATCATCCTCATCGGCGGCGGCTCGGGGCTGGCTCCCGTGCTCTCGCTCGCGCGCGGCGCGGTCGCCGATCCGCGCCTGGACGGGCGCAACATCCACGTTTTCTACGGCGCCCGCACCACGCGCGACCTGTGCGGTGTGGCCGAGCTCGAGGCCTTGCCCGGCTTCGGAAGCCGCATCACGTTCACGCCGGTCCTCTCGCACCACGGCGACGATTCCGTCGAGACGTGGGACGGCGCGAGGGGCTTCGTGCACGAGATCGCGCGCGATTTCGTGGGCCAGCGCTGGGCCGACTTCGAGTACTACTTCGCCGGACCGCCGCCGATGGCCGAAGCCGTGCAGCGCATGTTGATGGACAATCGAGTGCCGTTCCCGCAGGTGCACTTCGACAGCTTCTACTGAAGGATGCGCGGTGGCGAAACTGAGACTCACGCTGGGCTGCTGGAACTACGACCGCACGCGGGCGCTGCTGGAAGGCCGCATCCAGCCCGACGGCATCGAGCTGAACTACCTCAACATGCCGGTGGAAGAGACGTTCTTCCGGATGCTGCGCCACCAGGAGTTCGACGTGGCGGAGATGTCGCTGTCGTCGTACACGGTGTCGCTCTTCAAGGAGAAGAAGAACTTCATCGCGATCCCGGTGTTTCCGTCGCGCTTCTTCCGCCACTCGTGCATCTACGTGAACGCGAAGTCGGGCGTCCGGGAGCCCAAGGACCTCATCGGCAGGAAGATCGGCAACCCCGAGTACCAGATGACGGCGCCGGTGTGGATCCGCGGCATCCTGCAGGACGAGTACGGCGTGCCGGTCGATGGGCAGACCTACTACCAGGGCGGGGAGGAGTCGCCGAACCGCCCCGAGAAGTTGAAGCTCGAGCTGCCGCCCAATATCAAGGTGGCGCAGATCGGCGAGCGCGACACGCTCGCGGCGATGTTGCGCGACGGCGGCATCGATGCCCTGTACACGGCGCGCATGCCGTCCACGTACCAGGCGGGGAGGGTCGAGCCCGTGCGCCGCCTCTTCGAGAGCTACATGGAGGTCGAGCAGTCGTATTACCGCAAGACGAAGATCTTCCCGATCATGCACACCGTCGCGATCCGCCGCGACGTGTACGAGCGGCACCCGTGGGTGGCGATGAACCTTTACAAGGCGTTCGTGCTGGCGCAGCGCGAGTGCTACGAGGACCTGTACGTCACCGCGGCCCTGAAGACCTCGCTGCCATGGCTCACCAAGCACGTCGAGGACGCGCGTGCCCTGATGGGCGACGACTTCTGGCCCTACGGCTTCGCGCCCAACCGCGCCACGCTCGCGACGTTCCTGCGCTACCACCACGAGCAGGGCCTGTCGAAGAGGCTCCTCCAGCCCGAGGAGCTGTTCGCACCCGAGGCGTTGGAAAGCTTCGTGATCTGATGGCCGGGAATCTCTAGATGGCAGAACCCCTGGGCGCGAAGAAGCATTCCCTCGTCGACCATTTGATGGGCGAGGGCGGGATGCACGCGCACGCCCAGGGCGAGTACGACCATGACCACGATCACGACGACATCGGCGACTACGACCTCGAGAACGATTCGCTGTGGCTGCAGGACCACATCACGCTCGTGTCGGTGGGCATCGACATCGGCTCTTCGGGCACACAGGTGATCTTCTCGCGTGTCTACATGCGCCGACTCGCCGAGGAGCTCACCAGCCGCTACTTCGTGGTGAAGCGCGAGACGCTGCACCAGTCGCCCGTGGTGCTGACCCCTTACCAGAGCGAGACGCGCATCGATGAGCGCGCGGTTGGCGACATCGTCGACGCCGCGTACGAGGCGGCGGGCATCCATCCCGACCAGATCGACACCGGCGCGGTGATCCTCACCGGCGAAGCGCTACGCCGCGAGAACGCCAAGGCGATCGCCGACGTGCTCGCGGAGATGGGCGGCGAGTTCGTGTGCGCGACCGCCGGCCACCACATGGAGTCGCTCCTCGCGGCGTACGGCTCGGGCGCGGCGAAGGCTTCCCACGACCTGGGCCGCCCGGTGCTGAACGTGGACATCGGCGGCGGAACCACGAAGGTCGCGCTGGTGGAAGGCGGGCGCGTAGTGCACACGGCCGCGATCCACATCGGCGGAAGGCTCGCGGTGGTCGATGACGGCAAGCTCACGCGGCTCGATCCCGCGGGCCGCC
>JANLXC010000002.1:0-1587 GCA_031364925.1 Burkholderiales bacterium
CACCATCGGAACGGCCGCGAGGGCGAGCGCAACGGGAACGGCGAGAAGGAATTTTTTCATGATGGACTCCACGCTTGTTTGGATGCCATCAGCATGGCGCACCGCGCGCGCGGAGGCCGTAAGACGAAGCTGGAAGTCGCGTGGGCCATGGTCACCGATCCGGTCGGTCAACGGACCACAAACGCTTTCGCGAAACTTGCGCCTTCGCCGATCCCGGAGGATCAACAGGGAGAAATTGGTGGCGAGTCAGGGATTTGAACCCCGGACCCACGGATTAGGATTCAGCCGCAGCCCCTCTCGGCGTCAGGCTAAGCGCCTACCACGCCGTCGGATCCGGCGCGGCACAACCGCCTAACGCATACATAAGCATTGCAGAAAGAATCGGCTGCTTCATAACGACTCCCTAGTCGCTAACGCCGAATGAGCCATCGAAAGGGTTTGCATGTTACCCGCGAAATCACCGAAGGCGATGTTATGGCTGATTCCTTAGAGGCGAGCGAGGTCGGGGCCGGCGCGGTCACCGAGCCAGGTGCGCGCCAAGGCGGTGCGCGCGGCGCGCTCGGCTTTTGCGTCACCCTTGCGCCGATAGGTTTCGGCAAGACCAGCGAGCGCCCAGCCGTTGTTGCGCACGCGTGCGAGGGATTCCCGGAAGGCGCGCTCCGCGTCGTCGAGGCGGCCTTGCCTTAGGCGCACGGCTCCCAGCGATTGGCGCACCGGGTAGTACCAGTAGGGCGGCTCCATGTACGCGAGCGAATCCTCAATGAAGATCGCGTTCTCGTAGGCTCGGGCCGCGCCCTCAAGGTCGCCCTTCGCGTCGGCGAGGCGCCCCGCCGCCACGAGGCGCGCGGTCTGCACGATCTCCTTGGCCGGCACGCCCCACTCTGCGAAGGGCTTGAAGTCGCCGCCGGATTCCATGGCGGAGAGCGCGTCGATCTCAGACTTCGCGCCGGCCTCGTCTTTCAGCGACGCATAGGCCACTGCGCGCGCGTAGTGATACATCGCTTCGACCAGCAGAAGCTCCTTGTCCGGGGCAGGCAGCTTGAGTATCGTGGCGGCGTCGCTGAACTGCGCATGGGTCATGTACGGCGCAGCCTTCACCGGCTGCAGGATGGCGAAGACTTTCGTCACTTCCGGGCCCAACGCAGCATCGAGCTTGGCCGCTGCTTCGATCGCGGTGCGGCCGTCGCCCCCCATCTGCGCCGAGACCATCACGAAATGGATGTTGTGCGGGTAGTACGCGGACTTGTAGAGCGGGTCCGACGGCGACGTACTGAAGTAGCGCTCGTCCACGGCGATCGCGCGCTTGTTGATGTCGAGCGACTCGCGGTCCATGCCCATGCGGTAGTAGATGTGAGCGGGCATGTGCACCACGTGCCCGGCAACATGCACGAGCGCGCCAAGGCGGTTCGCGTAGGGCAGTGCCTTCTCCAGGTGCGTCGAGGCTTCCATCGCGTGAATGTAGAGGTGCGCCGCCCCCGGATGACGCGGATTGCGGCGCAGCACCTGCTCGAGCGCGGATACGAGCTCTGCGCCATGCCCCTTGGGCTTCGCCCCCGCCGCCTCCCAGTAGTCCCAGGGCTGGGTGTC
>JANLXC010000038.1:0-1999 GCA_031364925.1 Burkholderiales bacterium
GCGCCCTGTTCCGCCGGGTTCAGGTGATGCATGTAATAGGGTGAAGGTCCGATGTAGGTGAGGATGACGCGGTGCTTTTTGGGGTCGATGATGTTCTCGTCGATCTGCTGCTCGAGCCCGCGCAGCCGCCCTTCCCGGAATTTGAGGCCCTCTGGGGTGGACTCGAAGTACACGTCGAGCTTTCGCAGCCGGCCGAGGGCCTGCTGGAAGGCGGCGCTCTCGACGGGCGTTGTGTACTGCGTCAGGTTGCGCATGGCTTCGAAGTCGATGTCGTAGTCGTAGTCGGGCCAGGTGCGGCGCGGCGTCCACTGCCACGCGCCCGCGTTATGGAAGTAGTAGGTCGTGAAGCGGCGGAAGTGCAGGGCGGCCCAGAGGTCGTTGAAGTGCAAATAGCTGTCCAGAAACGCCCCCAGCCGCAGCTGCTCGGCGCGCACGCGCTCGCTGTCGGCTGCCGCCGGCTTCTGGACGCGGAGGCGCCCCGAGGCATCCGCGCCATCGGCGACGAAGGACGGGTCGAGCATGCCGCGATAGTAGGCGCTCCAGAAAAAGTACTTCTGGCTGAGGACACCATCCGGCGAGTGGCTAACCACGCTCTCGGTCATGTCGGATACCAAGTAGGCGCGCTTGTATTCTTTCTCCAGGATTCCCAGCGTCGTGCCGGCAAACCCGTTCAGGACTCCCGCGGGGCCGGCGAGGTTGACGACGCAGAAGCCGTCGCCCAGGAGCTCCTGGAGCTTCGTCGACCAGAGGTGGCGCACCGGCTGCCCGGTGCCCATCAGGATGGAGCTGCCGCCCACCAGGACCAGCGACTTGTCGCGGCTGCAATGGGCGCGGATCCAGCGGGTCATCTGAGTCGGGGAGATGAGGAAGGTGTTGTCTATCTGGTAGGCGCCGCCGACCCGTACATAGTTTTCGTAGAACCCGTCGCGCTCGACCTTCCAGCCGAGGAAGGCGCACGCAGCCATCCCGGCGGCGAAGCCGACGAAGAACGTGCGCGGCATGAAGAAGCGCCGTGCGATCGACACCAGGCGTTCACGCATGGAAGAGCGCCTTGAACATCGTCAGCGCCTTTGCCGCGGGATAGAAGAACAGCAGCCATCCCGACCAGACGAAGAAAGTGGTAAGAGCCCAACCCCCGAAGGCCCCGCCGGCACGTGCCGCAACGGCCAGGGGCGCGGGCGCGAAGCCGGCAAGCAGCCGCGATCGCCACGTCCGTGCCATCTGCTGCACGACCAGCCCGCAGCCGTGATAAAGGCCCCACAGCACGAAATTCCAGGCCGCGCCGTGCCACAGCCCGCAGATCACGAATACCGCGACCAGGTTCAACGCGTGAAGCGCCGGGTGGACGCGCTGGCCGCCCATCGGGATGTAGATGTAGTCGCGGATCCAGGTGCTGAGCGAGATGTGCCAGCGGCGCCAGAATTCGCGAACGCCGGTCGCGAGGTACGGCCAGTTGAAATTCTCCGCGATGCGGATGCCCATCATGCGCGAGAATCCGATCGCCATGTCGCTGTAGCCGCTGAAATCGAAATAGATGCGAAACGCGATCGCAGCGAACACCAGCCAGCGGTCGGCAAGGAGTTGCTGCTCGAACGCCGGCGCCATGCCGTTCACGTACATGGTCAATCCGTCGGCGACGAATTTCTTCGCGAATCCGACGAGGACCCTGATGAAGCCGACCTGCGTATCCGCCGAGAAGAAGCGCGCCTGGGCCACACCTTCTTTCAGCGCCGGCAGGAACTGCTCATAGCGCTTGATCGGTCCCGCCACCAAGGTCGGGAAGAAAACCGCGAACACGAGGAACTCGAGCGGGCTCCTGATCGGCTCGTGGCCGCGGCGCACGTCTACCATGTAATGCACGAATTCGAACACGAAGAAGCTGATCGCCAGCGGCGCGACCGTGGGGGCCCACTCAGATACCGGGAAGGCCGCGAGGCCCGGGATGACCTGCACCAGGTTCCCGAACAGGAAGAGCGTGTACTTGTAGAAGACGAGCGCG
>JANLXC010000064.1:0-37629 GCA_031364925.1 Burkholderiales bacterium
GCCGATCACCGCGGTGATGTCGCCTTTCATGAACGTCATGCTCGCGTTCTTCACCACCGGCACGTCGCCGTAACCCGTTGTCACGGCACGCAATTCCAGGAAGGGGTTCACCGCATTCATTTCGTACCTGACACCACTTACTTGGGCGGCCAGTCGGCGAGGCAGCCGAGGGTGGGGAAGCTGAGGTCGAGGAGGAGGCACGCGGTCTGGTCGTCGGGCTTCGCGGCGCGCTGGTCGATGCGCTCGACGAGGTCGGCGACCTGCTGCGCCACGAGGGTGCGCTCGCTGTCGTAGAGGTGATCGACGTAGGGGGTGATCCAGGCGCGCAACCCGGGCAGGAGGGGTTGGCGCACGCCGATGGCGGTCTCGGTAATGGTGGCAAGGGCCGCCACGAACGCGTCGGACGCTTCCTTGGCGCGCGCGAGCTCGACATTGGCCGAGCGCACGCGATCGACGACGATCCAGCCGACCGCGTAGAACCGGATCTCCTCGAACTCCGGCGGCCGCGCGGTCATGCGCTGGGCGATCTTCTCCGCCAGGGCGCGTGCCTCCGCTGCGCGCCCCGCGCGCTGCAGGAGGATCGCAAGGTGCAGCGCCACGCGCATGTCCATCGCCTGGGGGTCGCGGCTGCCGCCCATCCGCGCGAAGATTTTCTCCGCCTCGGCGAGATTTCCCTGCGCGGCGCAGATATAGAGCATTCGCGACACGAAAATGCGCGTCTGGTCGGCGCGCGCGCCGGCCTTCTCCGCCTTCTCGAGGCCGCGCTTGAAAAAGTTGTACGCGCCGCCAAGGTCGCGCGCGCGCAGGAGCCTCTCGCCCTCGTCCAGGAGCTGCGGCGCCTTCCAGTCCGCGTAGGGGTCCTTGGCGCGGCTGCACGCGGTAGCGAGCAGCAGCATGGCGATCATCGCGATCGCGAAGCCGCGCTTCACGCGTGGTCGAGCTTGTTGTCCTTCATGCGGTGGATTATCACGCCTGTGACGCCGATCGCCAACAAGATCGCCATGCCCCACATCTCGACATGCCGGATGTCGTCGAGCATCGCCTCCAACACGCTGCCGAAGAAATATCCCACGCCCGCGACGAGCGGCGCCCAGATCGCCGCGCCGATGAAGTTGTAGACGACGAACTTCCACGCCGGCACGCGTCCCATGCCCAGGAGTATCGGCCCGACGATGCGAAAGCCGTACATGAAGCGGATCGCGACGATGAGCGGCGCATGCCAGCGCGAAAGCAGGGCGTCGAATTTGTCCGCCCGTCGCTGCGCGTGGGGAAAGCGCGCCAGGATGCGCGCGCCGTGGTGGCGGCCGAGGAAGAAGTAGAGCTGGTCGCCGAGGAAGCCCGCCGTCATGGCGATGGCGATCACTACGAAGAAGTCGAGGTATCCCCGGTAAGCCGCCAGGCCCGCCAGGGCGAGGATGGTCTCGCCTTCGAGGAAGGCGCCGACGAATACGGCGAAGTACCCGTAGGAATCGATGAGGCCCGGAAAATCCATTGGCAGCGTCTCACGGAAGGAAGGGCGGCGAGAGCACCCGCACCCCGATCGAAAACCAGCGCTCTCCCGTGTCTGACACGGCGCGGTTGCCATAGGTTGCGTCCACCTGCAGCCGGTCCTTGATAATCCAGTAGCGAAAGCCCGCCTGGTAGAAGGGCCTCCCACGCTCGGAGCGAAAAATCTCGGGGATGAAATACAGGTCGTCGCGCAGCCGAATCTCGTTGCCCAATCCCCAAGTGGCAATGGTTCGCTTCTCGTCGCGCCGGTTCACCGCCCCGGCGTTCACGTGCACCACCCAAGCGTCGTTGTCGAAGGCGATGCTCACGGGGACGTAGAAATACGCGTCGCCCGGCCAGCCGTTGGCGCTCTCGCGCTTGAGGTGGCGCACCGTGCCCACCGCGAGCCCGAGCCCCCAGCCGTCGGTTTCGAGCGGCCGCAGCACCGTCTTCGCCTGGACCTGATGATCGGTGAAAGCGTGCTCGCCGTTCTGCCGCACGCGCGCCCCGCCGAAGGTGAGCTCGAAGTGCCCGGTGGGATTGCACGCCGGCAGCGCCCACATCTCGGTCGATTCGCGGTTGCGGCGTACCCAGCTTTCCACCTGGCACGCCTTGGGATCGACCACGCGCGCATCGTCGGTGACCATCGGCCGGGCGGCGATCGCCTCGCCCGTGCCGACGGCGACGAGGAGCATGAAGGCGACAGCGGAAACTTGGCGCATGCGCGATTCTATGCGATCCCCCCCTGCGCCGGAAACGAGACCGTCACGCGCATCCCCGCCCCGTCCTCGCCGTCGCCCACCTCCACCGTGGCGCCGTGGCGCTGCGCGATCTCCTTCACGATCGCGAGGCCCAGGCCGCTGCCTTCCGTGGATTCGTTGTCGAGGCGCCGGAAGCGCTCGAAGATGAGCACGCGCTGGTCGGCCGGAATTCCCGGGCCGTCGTCGGCCACCTCGAGGACGCAACGACCCGCGGCGCGCCGCGTCGAGACCCTCACCAACTTCGCCCCGTAGCGCGATGCGTTGTCGACGAGATTCGAGGCAAGCTCGCCCACCAGCACCGCGTTGCCGAGGATGGGCGTGGGCACCAGGTCGAACTCTATCTCCACGCCGCGCGGCGTCGTGGAGCGCAGCCATGGCCCCGCCTGGTCGCGCACGATCGCGGCGAGGTCGGCCGGCTGCTGCGGCACGGCCGGATTGGAGATCGGGTCGGCCGTGGCGAGGGAAAGGATCTGCTGCGCGAGCCGCGAGATCCGCAACGCCCCTTCGCGCGCGTGGGCGAGGTGCGTGGCGCGCCCCGCCGCGTCCCCGCTCGCGGCCAGGTCGAGCTGCGTGGTGAGGCCCGCGATGGGCGTGCGCAGCTGGTGCGCGGCGTTCGCGATGAAGCGCGCCTGCGCGCCCTGCGCGGCTTCGAGGCGATGCAGCATGCCGTTCAGCTCGCGCACCAGCGGGCGCAATTCCTCCACGACGCCGCCTTCTTCCACCGGCCTCAGGTCCACGTGCGAGCGCGACTGCACCTGCTTGCGAAGCTCCTCGACCGGACCGAGGCCGCGGCGCACTCCGACAAGCACTGCGAGGATCGCCGCGATGGACAGCAGTGCCGCGGGCACGATCGCGGAGAGCGCCGCATCGCGCGACGCCATGTCGCGCTTGTGGCGCGTCTCGGTGGCGACGATCTGCACCGGAATCGCCTCGACCTGGGCGGCGAGGGACACCGCGCGAATCGGTTGCCGCTGGTGCTCGCCGTCCCAGAAGCGCGGCAGCGGCTCCGGCACGAAAGGCGCCGAGGGCAGCGTCGCGTCGCCCGCGACGACCCGGCCCGCGCCGTCGAGCACCGCGTAGTGGATGCGGTCGGTGCTATCGGCGCGCAGCACCGCCTCGGCCTCGGACGTGAAGGCGAGAGAGATCACCCCATCCTTCGCGCGCAGGTATGGAACTATGGCGCGCGCGATGTCGGCGAGGTCCTGGTCGTATGCCGCGGTGAGCCGGCGCTCGAGGAAAGCGTAGGCCCCGCTGCCGGCGGCGAATCCCACGATGACGAGCGGAGGCAGCAGCCAACCGACCAGGCGCCGCCTAAGGCTTCGCATCGCTCCAGGCCTCGACCAGGTACCCGAGGCCGCGGACGGTGCGGATGCGCAGCCCGCTCGGCTCGATCTTGGCGCGCAGCCGCGAGATGTGCACCTCGATCGCGTTGGCCGTCATGTGCTCGTCCCAGGAGGAGACCGCGTCGGCGATCTTGTCCTTGGGCACGATGGCCTCGATGTTCGAGAACAGGTACTCGAGGATCGCATGCTCGCGCTGCGAGAGGTCGAGCGGCACGCCGTTGACCAGTGCGCGCTTCTTGGCGAGGTCGATGACCAGCGGGCCGTGCTCGATGAGGCGCGCGCGCACCGCGCGCCCACGGCGGGCGAGCGCGGCCACGCGCGCGGTGAGCTCCTCGGGCGCGAACGGCTTGGCGAGGTAGTCGTCGGCGCCCAGGGTAAGCCCGTGCACGCGATCGTTTACGGCGTCGCGCGCCGTGAGGACGAGCACCGCCTGCTCGCCGCCGCGCGAGCGCAATTTCTTCAGCCACGTGAAGCCGTCGATGCGCGGCAGGCCGATGTCGAGGATCACGAGGTCGATCTCGCTCACGCGCAGCGCCGCGTCCGCCGCGGTGGCGCTATCGACGGCGTCGACGACATAGCCTTCCCGCCGCAACATCTCGGTGAGGCCGTTGGCGAGAAGGGCGTCGTCTTCCACGATCAGGATGCGCATGCGGCACATGATACCCACGTCATGGCCCACAGATTCATGCAAGCTTGGCGGAGCATAGTTCGCTTCCCTTTCCATTTCTGCGCTGCGCATGAGACTCTCCCTGTGCTGGCTCGCGCTGGCGGTGGTCGTGGCGTGGGTCGGGATCGCGCGCGCGGCTTCGGACGGCTGTGGGCCGCTGCCGCAGGCGCCGTTGGCGCTCGGCGCGGCCGGGGAGCGGTTCGCACGATGCAACCGCGAGGTGCGCGCGGCCGAGCTCGCCGCCCTGGCGGCTGCGGCCGACCGGCGCATCGCGGCGCAGCGCCCCAACCCCACGCTTACCCTTGGCGCCTCGAACGTGAATCCCCACGAGGGTGTGGGCGCCGGCACGCCGCGCGACAAGACCTTCGACAGCTCCATCCGCTTCGAGCAGGTGATCGAGCGCGGCGGCAAGGCGCGGTTGCGCGAGGCGCAGTCGTCGGAGCTGCACGCCGCGGCGCGCGCCGACGTGGCCGAGCAGCAGCGGCTGCAGCGCCTCGCGATGCGCACCGCTTTTTTCGACCTCGCGGCGGCGCAGGAGAAGGTTCGCTTGCAGCGCGACTTCAGGGCGCTCGCGGCGGATTCCGCATCGGCGGTGGCGCGACGCTTCGACGCGGGCGAAGTGCCGCGCGCCGACTCCAATCGCTTCCGCCTCGATGCCGCGCGCGCCGCAAACGACGCGCTGCAGGCCGATGCCGACCGCGACCGCGCGCGCCTGGACCTCGCCAGGCTCCTCGGCGCGGAGTCGAGCGCACGCACGCTGGCGGTCGAGCCCGAGTGGCCCGACGGCGACCCTACCCCGCGCCAGGAGGGCGTGCGTCCGGACGTCGCGGCGGCGCGCCATCGCGTCCTGGCGGCGCAGGCGGGCCGCGAGCTCGCGCGTCGCATCGCCACGCGCGACGTGACGGTCGGCGTGCAGGCCGATCGCTGGCCGGTATCCGAGACCAACCTCCAGGGGACCGGCGTCTCCTACGGGCTCACGGTTTCCGTGCCGTTGCACGTGCGCCACGCCAACGAGGGGGAAGCCTTGCGCGCGAGCGCCGATTTCGATTCTGCGCAGGCCGCGCTCGCGCGCGCCGAGGCGCAGGCCGAAGCCGAGGCGCGACTTACCGAGGCCGATTGGCTCGCGGCACGACAGCGGCGAGTGCGCGTCGAGACCGAAGTGCGGCCGTTGGCGCGCGAGGTAGGCGCCGCTGCGGAGTTCGCCTATGGGCGCGGGGCGACCGGCGTGCTCGACCTTCTCGATGCACGGCGATCGCTCAAGGCCGTGGAGCTGGATGAAGTGCAGGCGCGCGCCGATTCCGCGAAGGCATGGGCTCGCCGCGAGGCCGCGCGTGAAACGACCGGGGAATGAGCCGATGAAAAGTCACACGTCGATCGAGGCGCTCTACGCATTGATCTTCGCGATCTGCGTGCTGGTGGCGCTTTTCCTGCTCGCCAGCTGCGGCGCCAAGGAGCCCGCCACACCCGAGACGCGCCCCACGGTGCAGGGCCAGACCATCACGTTCCCGAGCGCGAGCCCGGCGATCGCGCGGCTCGCCGTGGAAAAAGTCGAGGCCCCGCTGGAGCGCGACATCGTGCTGCCGGCGCGCCTGACCTGGGACGAGGAGCGCACCGTGCGCGTCTTCCCACCATTCGCCGGGCGCGTGACGCGGCTCATCGCGAAAGTCGGTGACCGCGTCGCCGCGGGCGCGCCGCTGGCCGAGATGATGTCTCCCGAATTCGGCCAGGCACAGGCCGACGCGGCCAAGGCGCAGGCCGACCTCGCGCTCGCAACGCAGGCGCTCACGCGGCAGAAGGAGCTGAACGAGCACGGGGTCACGAGCGCCAAGGACCTGCAGCAGGCAACCGCCGACCTTGCGCGCGCGCGCGCGGAATCCGATCGTGCCCTCGGCCGCCTGAGCGCGTACGGCAGCGCGGCGGGCGCCGGCAGCAGCTTCGTGCTGAAGAGCCGCACGGGCGGCACAGTCGTCGAGAGGAACCTGAACCCGGGCCAGGAGCTGCGCCCCGACCAGCCCGGCAGCCCGCTCTTCGTCATCACCGATCCCACGCACCTCTGGGTGACCGTGGACACCAACGAGTCGGACCTGGGCTCGCTCAAGGTGGGCACGTCGCTCGTCATCATGAGCAACCAGTTTCCTGAGGACGCGTTCGCCGGCACGCTCACCCAGCTGTCCGATTTCGTCGATCCCGTGTCGCGCACGTTGAAAGTGCGCGGTTCCGTGCCCAACCCCGACCGCACGTTGAAGGGCGAGATGTTCGTTTCGGCGCGCGTCAAGCTGCCGAAGGGCGACACGCCGACGGTGAGCGCCAAGGCGGTGTACCTCTCGGGCGTGCGCAACTACGCGTTCGTGCGCAACGGCAACACCTTCACCCGCAGGCCCGTGCGCGTCGGCCGCGAGGTCGACGGGCGCATGCCGGTCCTTTCCGGGTTGCAGGAAGGCGAGGAGGCGGTGATCGCGGGCAACCTCTTCCTCGACCAGATCATCGCGTCGGCGCGGGCCGACGAGGAAGCCGCGAAGAAGTGATCGCGAAACTCGTCGGCTTCTCGCTGCGCCAGCCCCTGTTCGTCTTCCTCGGCACCGCGGTGTTCGCGGTCGCGGGCTTCATCGCGTTCCAGCAGCTCCCGGTCGAGGCGTTTCCCGACGTCTCCGACACGCAGGTGAACGTGATCGCGCTCTACCCCGGGCGCGCGGCCGAGGAAGTGGAGCGCCAGGTGACGATTCCGATCGAAACCGCGCTGAGCTCGACGCCGAACGTGGTGCGCGCCTTCTCGCACACGCAGTTCGGCCTGTCTTTCATGATCCTCACCTTCAACGAAAAGCCCAACGACCAGGTGGTGCGCCAGCAGGTTCTCGAGCGCCTGCGCGGCGCGGACCTTCCGCCCGGCGTGCAGCCGGAGATCGCGCCACTGGCCACCGCGATCGGCGAGATCTTCCGCTTTCGCCTGCGCGGCGACCATCTCGCGCCGCAGGAGCTGCGCACCCTCCAGGACTGGGTGGTGGAGAAGCAGCTGCGCCTCGTGCCCGGGGTCGCGGACGTGGTGACCATGGGCGGGACCATGAAGCAGTACGAGGTGAATCCCGACCTCGCGAAGATGCGCGACTACAAGGTGACCCTCACGCAATTGTTCACTGCGCTATCGCGCGCCAACGCCAACGCGGGCGGCGGCGGCGTCACCCAGGGACGCCAGCAGTTCCTGGTGCGCAGCCTGGGGAGCTTTCGCACCTCCGCCGACATCGGCCAGGTGGTCGTCGCCGAGAACCGGGGCACGCCGCTGCTGGTCAAGGATCTCGCCGACGTGCGCGTCGGATCGGCGCCGCCGCAGGGGCTGGTGGGGCAAGACGAGGCCGACGACATCGTCAACGGCATCGTCGTCATGCGAAAGGGCGAGAACCCCTCGCGCGTGCTCGACGGCCTCAAGGAAAAGATCGAGTATCTCAACGGGTCGCTCCTGCCCAAGGGCGTGGAAATCGTGCCGTACTACGACCGCTCGTGGCTCATCGCCAGGACGCTGCGCACGGTCTTCACCAACCTTACCGAGGGGGCGATGCTGGTGATGCTCGTGCTCTTCATCTTCCTCGGCAACCTGCGCGCGGCGCTGATCGTGGCCCTGGTGATTCCGCTGTCGTTGATGGCGACCTTCCTCGGCCTCACCATCGTCGGCATCCCGGCCAACCTGCTGTCGCTGGGCGCCATGGACTTCGGCATCATCGTGGACGGCGCGGTGATCGTCGTGGAGAACATCGTGCGGCGCCTGGGAGAGCTGCCCAGGGAAAGGCTCGCCAACACCCGCTGGCGCTACAACGCGGTCGTCGAGGCGATGGCGGAAGTGGGGCGCCCGACCGTGTTCTCGATGGTCATCATCATCGCCGCGCACATCCCGATCTTCACGCTGCAGCGACACGAGGGGCGCATCTTCTCGCCGATGGCGTGGACGGTGACTTCCGCGTTGGTCGGATCGCTGGTGCTCTCGCTCACGCTGGTGCCGCTGCTCTGCGCCAAGCTGCTGAAGAAGGACCTCGCGCACGGCGACAACCGCCTGGTCGAATGGCTCAAGGCGCGCTACGAGCCGTGGCTGCGCAAATCGATCGCGCGCCCGCGCCTCATCAAGGGCATCGCGGTGGCGGTGCTGGCGGCGAGCCTCGCGCTCGGCACGCAGCTGGGCAACGAGTTCCTGCCGGAGCTGAACGAGGGCACGACCTGGGTGAACCTCACGTTGCCCGCGTCGGTGTCGCCGCAGGAGGCGCAGGAGCAGGTGCGCGAGGTGCGCCGCGCGCTGCGTACGGTGCCGGAAGTGCGCACCGTGATCTCCAAGGTCGGGCGTCCCGACGACGGCACCGATCCCAAGATCTTCAACGCGGCGGAGTTCTTCGTCGACTTCACGCCCGAGGCGCAGTGGCGCAGGGGCAAGACCAAGGAGGACCTGATCCGCGACATGGACAACGCCGTGTCGGCGATTCCGGGCATGGAGCCGTCCTTCTCGCAGCCGATCCGCGACAACGTGCTCGAGAGCATTTCACAGGTCGACGGCCAGATCGTGATCAAGGTGCGCGGCGAGGACCTCGACCTCATCAACGCCGAGGCGCAGCAGATCCTCGCGCGCATCGCGACGGTGCCGGGAGTAGTGCGCGCGTTCATCGACCGCGCGGGCTCGCTGCCGCAATTCCTGGTGGACATCGACCGCACGGCGGCGGCGCGCTACGGCATCAACGTGGGCGACGTACACGACCTGATCGAGACGGCGCTCGCGGGCAAGGCGAGCTCCGAGCTGTGGGAAGGCGAGAGGCACTTCAGCGTCGTGGTGCGCCTGAAGTCCGGTGAGCGTGAGCTGGCGCAGCTGCCCAAGCTGCTGGTCTCCGCGCCCAACGGCTCGCAGGTGCCGCTCGGGCAGCTGGCGCGCTTCCGCTCGGTGTCCGGGGCGATGAACATAGCGCGCGAGAACGGCCGGCGCGTGGTCTCCATCGGCGTCTTCATCCGTGACCGCGACATGGGTAGCGTGGTGAAGGACATGCAGGCGCGCGTCAAGGATGGCGTGAAGCTGGCCCAGGGTGACGAGGTCACGTGGGCGGGGGAATTCGAGAACCAGGAACGCGCCATGAAGCGCCTCGCCTGGATCGTGCCGCTGTCGATCGGGCTTATCTTCCTGCTGCTGTTCGACGCGTTCGGCTCGCTGAAGAGCGCGCTCCTCATCATCGCCAACATCCCGTTCGCGATGGTGGGCGGCATCGTCGCGCTTTACGTGACCGGCATACCCTTGTCGGTGTCGGCGGCGATCGGCTTCATCGCGCTCTTTGGCCAGGCGGTGCTCAACGGCGTGGTGATGGTCACCTACTTCAACCAGCTCCAGCTCGAAGGGCTGTCGGTGGACGAGGCGGTGGTGCAGGGATCCCTGGTGCGCCTGCGAACGGTGCTGATGACCGCGCTCCTCGCGATGCTGGGGCTCTTGCCGATGGCGCTCTCGCACGCGATCGGCGCCGAGACCCAAAGGCCGCTCGCGATCGTGGTGATCGGCGGGCTCATCTCCGCGACACTGCTCACGCTGTTCGTGTTGCCCACGCTGTATCGCTCCGCCGCGACCGACGTCTTGAAGCGGGAAGAAGAAGCCGACGCGATCCGATGAGCGCGCTCGTCGAAATTACGCGCGCAGCGTCCTGCGATACTCGCCATGAAGCGGTGCGCGCGCTTCCGCTGTGGACGGTGATCGCGATCGTCGTGGTCTACGCGACCGCGGGTCTCACCGGCCACGATCCTTGGAAGCAGGACGAAGCCTACGTGTTCGGCGGGATCCTCGACCTGCTGAAATCCGGCGACTGGATCGTGCTGAAGGTGGGCGGCGTTCCCTTCGTGGAGAAGCCGCCGCTCTTCCACTGGGTCGGGGCGGTAACCGCGACCCTCGCTTCCCCGTGGCTGCCGCTACACGACGGCGCGCGCCTGGGCAGCGGGCTTTTCACGGTCGCGACGGTCCTCGCCGTGGCGGGCGCAGCGCGGCTGCTTTGGGGGGAGGGGCGGGGACGGATCGCGGCGCTCCTTACCGTGGGCGCCACGGGGCTGCTCTCCAACGCGCAGATGATGCTCACCGACCTTCCGCTCCTGGCCGGCTTCGCGATCGCGCAGCTGGGGCTCGCCGGCTGCCATCGCCGGCGGGCCTGGGGCGGCGCCGTCCTCGGCGTCGGCGTCGGCGTCGGTTTCCTCGGCAAGGGACTCTTCGCGCCGGGTGTGCTCGGCCTCGCCGCGATCGCGCTGCCGGCCATGTTTTGGCAATGGCGAACGCGCCGCTACCTGCGCGATCTCGCGGTCGCGTTCCTCGCCGCGCTGCCTTTCCTCGTCATCTGGCCCGCCATGTTGTGGCTGCGCTCGCCGCAGCAGTTCGAGGTCTGGCTGTGGGACAACAACATCGGGCGCTACCTCGGCTTCTCCGTGCCATACCTGGGCGCGGCGGCGGAGCGCGGCTATTGGCTGCAGACGCTTCCCTGGTTCCTGTTCCCCACGTGGATCTTCGCGGGGCTCGCGGCGCGCTCGCGCGGACCGATCGCCACACAGCCCGCTGTGCAGATTGGCGTGACCGTCGCGGCCTGCGTCGGCGCGGTGTTGTGGAGCTCGGCCTCGGCACGGGCGATCTACGCGCTTCCGATGGTGCCCGCCCTCGCGCTCGTCGCCGCGGGCGCCTCGGGCCGCGCAACCGTGCGCCTCGATCACGCGTTGCGCGTCCTCGGCATCGCCTTCGCCGTCTCGATCGCGATCATTGTCTGGTGGGCTTGGGGCTGCCTCGTGTTCGCGCACCACGCTCCCGATTGGCCCTGGCTCGGTGCCTACTTTCCGCTCGAATATGCGTTGCAAATCTCGCCGGTGAACGCGCTCGCCGCGTCGATGCTGAGTGTTGCCTTCATTGCGTTCATGTATCGCTCACGCTCGATGGACTGGGGAGGCCTCGCCGTGTGGTCGGGCGCACTGGGGGTCGTATGGATGCTGGTGGCGCTCCTCTGGCTGCCGTGGATCGATCACGCGAAGAGCTACCGCGGTGTCTACGAGTCGCTCGCGCGCGCCCTTCCCCCGAATGCGAGCTGTGTCGCGAGCCTGGAGCTCGGCGAGTCGGAGCGCGCGGTGCTCGAATACGTTCTTGGAATTCCGACCATCGATCCCGACGACAATTGCAGCCTGGTGCTGCGGCAGCGCAGGGCGGATAAGGTCGTGGCGCCAGTGCCGCGGTCGTGGCGCCTGGTCTGGAGCGGAAGCCGGCCCGGCGATCATCGTGAGCGCTTCGAGCTCTGGTCGCGCCCGGACATCATCGCGAAGCGGGAACGCAGGCACCCGCGGGTGAAGTTCCGCGGCTGACCAATTACTTCGCGGCGTTCCGCGTCCGCATCTGGGTGACCCAAGACGCGGGAAGCGCGATCTGCATGCTCGCCCCGAAACCGTGCGGCGTGGTGGCGATGCCGACCAGACGTCCGAAGGTGTCGAACACCGCGCCGCCGCTGCCGCCAGCCGCGATCGGCACCGTGATCTCGATCACCTTGCCCTGCGGCGTCGGACGCAGAACCTTCACGGTGCCTTCGGTGAGCGCGAAGTCTCCCTTGGCGTTGGCGCCGAGCGCGAAGACCTTGTCGCCAGGACGCGGCTCGTCGGGGGCGATGGTGAGCGGGCGTGCATTGAGGCCCGCGACCGCGAGCTTGCACAGGTCGAGCATCTCGTCGGTGACGGTGAGGTTGGCGGAGTTGGACTCCGTGCCCACGCGCACGACGAGCTGCGAGCCGCCCGGAATGCCGTGGCAGGTGGTGATCATCGTGCCCGGCTCGGTGGCCAGCGCCATGCCGAGCGGCACCGCGCGTCCCGACATCTCGTAGCTCATCACGCGGCCCACTGACATCAGCGCGGCGGGAAGGATCTGCTCGGGGCCCATGGGCTTGGGCGCAGGCGGCGGAGTCGGTGGTGAGGCGACGGCCACGGGCGCGGGCTTGGGCGCTTCGGGTGCGTTGCCCGGGCGCATCGCGAGGATGACGAGGAGGAGGATGACGACGCCCCCCACGATGCCGGGAACGAGGAGCTTGTTCTTCGGCTTGGCCTCGTCCTCCCCGGATTCGAGGACGAGGTCGGGCTCCTGCTGCTCGGAGGCGGCCGCTTTCTCCGCCGCGGTGACGAGCGAGGCATCGTAGGCCGCGCGGCGCTGTGGATTCGAGAGGATCTCGTGGGCCTGGTGCACGAACGATTGCGCGCCCGGGTCCGGAGGAACGGCGCGCTGCAACTCCGCCGTGCGCCGCTGGTACGCGAGGCCGATGTCGAGCGCATTGGCGTCCCGGGCGACGCCCAGGATCTCGTAGAGGTTTTTCTTCTGGCCGGCCATGGGCGCCATCATCGGGCTTTGCGACTCGCGGCGCAATCTCCGCCGAAAGTCGTGTCAGGTACGACTTCCTATGTTGTACCTGACACCACATTTTCTTAAGTCGTACCTGACACCGTATGTCAACCGAAGACGTAGCTGTCCATTCCGAGCGAGCCGTAGGTGATGCCAAGCTCGAGGCGGCGGGCGGGGAGGCCGCCGGCGCCGAGGGCTACGAAAAAGGGCTCGAGGTGTTCGTCGGTCGGATGGCTGCGGCCGGCTGCGGGGGCGTTGGCGCGGTAGTCGAGAAGCTCGTCCACGGCGCCCGATTGCACGCGCGCGGCGATCCAGTCGTTGAAAGACTTGGCCCACGCCACGGGCTCGCGCGCCTGCCACTGGATCTCGCGCAGGTTGTGGACGATCCCGCCCGACGCGAGGACCAGCACATCGTCGTCACGTAGCGACGCGAGGGCCTTGCCGAGCTCGAACTGATGGCGCGCGCCGCGCCGCGACTGCACCGAGAGCTGCGTCACGGGAATGTCGGCGTGGGGATACATCCACTTGAGCGGCACCCACGCGCCATGGTCGAGGCCGCGCGCCGCATCGGTTCCGCACTCGAAGCCGGCGACACCGAGCAGCTTCACTACCCGCGCGGCGAGGGTGGGGGCGCCCGGCGCGGGATAGCGCTGCGCATAGAGCTCCGCGGGAAAGCCGTGGAAGTCGTGGATCGTCGCGGGCTTCGCGGCGGTGCTCACCATCGGCGCATCGGTATCCCAATGCGCTGAAATGGCGAGGATCTCGCGAGGGCGCGGCAACTCGCTGGCCAACGAAGCCCATGCGCGCGTCTCGGCGGTTTGCTCCACCGCGAGGGTCGGCGCGCCGTGGGAAAGGAAAACCGCGGGAATCGCCATGTTCATTCCACCTGTTGGCGGCCGCGGCGCTCGTCGACGAACGCGAGGATCACCAGCGCCACGATGAAGAAGCCCGCGGTGAGCAGGATCGCGAGGCGGTGGTTGCCGCCGGTGACCCAGGTCACCACGCCGTACGTGAGAGGCCCGAGGATCGCCGCCAGGCGTATGGCGACTCCCCATAGTCCGAAAAACTCCGCGCTGCGGCCCGCCGGCGAGAGGTACGCCACGAGGGCGCGCCCGGCCGACTGGCTGGATCCCATGCACAGCCCCGCAAGGTTGGCGGCCACCCAGAACGTCGCCTGCGTCTGCGAGAAGTAGGCGACCACCGTCATCGCGATCCATCCGACGACGGTGAGCCGCAGCGCCCATACCTTGCCGATCCGATCCTGCGCATATCCGAACCCGAACGCGCCGATCGCCGCCGTGACGTTCACCACCAGCACCAGCATGATGGTGTCCTGGACCTTGAAGCCCATCACCTGCTCGGCGTAGATCGCGGCGAGCGCGATGACGGTGGCCACGCCCGCCTGGTACATCGTGCCGCACGCGAAGACCAGCAGCAGGTCCTTGTAGCGTCTCGCGGAACGCGCGGTCTCGAGGAGCCGCGCCATCGCAACGCGCGCCCCGGGGACCGACGCGGGCTCGGAGCGCTCGCGCAGCCACAGGAACGTGGGCAGCGCCGCGAGCGCGTAGATCGCCGCGGTGATGATCATGGTACCCGGGACCGCCTCGCCCGTCGTCGATCCTCGCGACGGCGCGCTCATCACCCATGCGAGCGAAATGCCGAGGGCGAGGATGCCGCCGAAGTAGCCCAGGCTCCAGCCCCAGCCCGAGACCTTGCCGAGCGCTTCCGGCTTCGCGAGCTCGGGGAGGAAGGCGGCGACGATGTTCTCGCCCACCGAGTACGCGACGTTCGAGATGACGATGAACGCCACGGCCCACGCGACGGCTCCAGGACCGCTCCATGCGAGGGCGATGGTGCCGGCGATGCAGACGATCGTGGAGATGGCGAGGACGCGCTTCTTCGCCGCGTGCGCGTCGGCATATGCGCCCAGCAGCGGCCCGATCACCATAACCACGGCGTACGACACGGACAGGGCCGCTGTCCACGCGAAGGTTGCCCACGGCGCGTTGCCCGCGACCACCGACACGAAGTACGCGTTGAAGACCGCGGTGAGGACCACCGTGGTGTAGCCGGAGTTGGCGAAGTCGTACATCGCCCACGAGAACACCTCGCGGCGCTTGACTCCCGGGTTGAACGCAGTCGTAGCGGGGGAATCAGCCAATCAGGGCGTCCACGGCTTCATCGTGGCGAGCGCGGCCTGCGCTTCCTCGAGCGCGCGGTCGCGATTCATCTGCAGGTCCGCGAGGTTGAGGGGCACGGTGCGATCCGGGATCACGCCCTCGCCCTCGATGCGCTTGTCGTTCGCCATCACGAAGCCGACCTCGCTGTAGGCGAGCTCCGCGCCGCCGGGTATGCGCGCGTAGCCGAGGAAGCCCAACAGGCACCCGCAGCTGGGCTCGCCCATCACCACCGCGCGGCCCGCGGCCTGCATGGTCGCCGCGAAGAGCTCGCTGCCGCTGGCGCTTCCCGCGTTCACGAGGATCACCACCGGGCCCTTGTATGCATTCTTGTTGCCGTCGATGGCGCGCTTCAGCTTGATGATCTCGACCGAGCCGAGGAGGAAACCGACCGGCTTGCCGGTGCGCGTGATGGTGTGGCCGATCTCGGTGCGCGTCGGGAAGAACCGCTCGAGCATCTGGTTGACGGCTTGCACCGCGCCGCCGGGGTTGCCGCGCAGGTCGATCACCAGGCCCGGCGTATCCTTGAGCTCAGCGAGCGCCGTGACCGCGCGCGCGGTGAGCGACAGGGACCACTGCCCGAAGCGCAGGTAGCCGAATCCCGAGGGCAGCACGCGATGATTCTCGGTGGCGCGCGTGACGACCTTGCGGCGCGTGAGCGTGGCGTCGAAGCGGGTAGCGTCGGCGCGCTCGAAGGTGAACGATTCGCGCGTGCCCTCATCGCCCGAGATGATCTTGCGCATCGCCCGCGCGTGGCGCGAACGCTCCGTGGAGTCCAGGCGCGTCTCGCTCTTGAGCCTTTCGTACGCCTGCATCGCCGGCTCGCCGCCGATCTGGACCAACGTCATGCCCGCGCGGACTCCGGCCCACCACGCGTCGGACTCGGTGTTCACCCCCGACACCGCGAGCTTGCCGGCGGTGGGCACGAAGACGAAGCCCAGCGTGATCACCTCTTCGCGCTTCCTCAGCTCGACCCGCTTGGGGGACTCGACGCGCGTGTGCGCATCCTTGAGTTCCCCCGCCATGCGGTCGAGCGCGTCCCAGAACGCCTCGTCATCCCGCGCGGCGAGCGCGAGCGGCCGATAGCGTTCGCCCACCGCGCCCCAGTCGACGCCGTTCAGCTTCGCGTTGTAGTAGTTGTCGTTGATGGTGCGCCACACGAAATCGAACGCGACCTGCCGCTCCTCCGCACGCATCGTCTCCGGCCGCGGCGACGCCACCACCTGCGTCGGCACCGCCGTCGCATCCCCCATCTGCCGCCCGATCATGTTGTGCGGGTCGATGACCGAGCACCCGGCAGCCAGAATAAGTGGTGTCAGGTACAACATAAAAAGTCGTGTCAGGTACGACTTTTCGCGTCCTCCGGGGCAGGAATGCCGCGTTGAAGCCATATGGCCCGATCTCCTCGTCAATTCGTCCCCGGTTATCCCTCCCACGTCACGCATCGGGGGAACAACCGCCAGCGCATCTTCCATTGTGAAGGAGATTACCGGTTCCTTTGGCGATGCATCAAAGAGGCCACCGAGGAACACGGGGTGGCCGTCAACGCATATGTCTTGATGACCAATCACGTCCACTTCCTGTTGACCCCGGGTGAACCGTCGGCGATCTCGAAGGCCATGCACTCGGCATCCCGCCGGTACGCGGGGTACTTCAATCACCGGTACGAGCGCACGGGCGCCCTGTGGGAGGGCCGCTTCCATGCGTCCCTGGTCACCAACGATCGCTATTTCCTCAACTGTCACCGCTACATCGACCAGAATCCGCTGCGAGCCGGGCTGGCGCGGGTCCCCGAGAATTACCCCTGGTCGAGTCACCGTTTCTACGCCGTGGGCGAGCACAACGCGCTCGTGACGGCGCATCACGCGATCGACGTTCTTGGCGAGAACGAAAGCTCCCGGCGCAAGGCCTATCGGTGCCTTTGCGCGAGGTTCCTCGACGATGCGGAGCTCGACATCATCCGGAAGGCTTGTCGCTCGGGCCGTCCCATCGGTGAGAAGGGTCCGCCCATGGGCCGCCGACCGCGGAAAGTCGTACCTGACACCACATCCTAAGTTGTACCTGGCACCACTTATTGGGGGCAGGGGACTGCGCGTAGCAGGGTGTTGGCGTACTCACGCTGCAGGAGGGTGAGGCGGGCGACGGTTTCGGTGTCGGGCTCGCGGATCACCATCACGATCTCGCGCATCTCCTTCACGAAGGGTCCGGACTCGACGCCTTTCACGCCCTTGGCTTCGACGGAGGTGAGGAAGCGGCGCGCGGCCTCCTCGGTGGAGAAGATGCCGAGGGAGATGCCGTGGTCGGGGCGGATCGACATGTCGCTCACTCCCTGGCGGCGCAGCTGCGCCATGGTCACCTCTGCGCTGCGCCGGTCCCTGGCGGGTGCGATGAAGACCCAGTAGCGGGTGATTTCCTCGACGCGTCGTTCGACCAGGCGGGTGCCTAGTTGCAGCGCACCGAACGCCTCGCGCGCCTTCGGGATATCGGCCCCCGCGATTCCGGAGAGCTCGACGCACGCGGCCCCGGCGAGGCTCAGCACGGTCTTGCGCGTCTCCTCGGCCGAGCGCGCGGCCACGGTCGGCGGGGTCACCGCCACGATGCGCACGTCGTCGCGGTTGCGCTCGCGCGTGGAGAAGTCGGTGCGCTCGGCGGTCGAGGTGAGCCACAGGTGGGTGCCGAAGCCCAGCGTGGCGAGCAGCAGGAGGAAGAAGAGGAAGCGCGACACGTTCAGGAGTTGCGGGCGATCAGCAGCAGGCCGTCGAGCACCAGGTTTTGATGGAGGGTTGTGGGGATGGGCAGGCAGCCGGCGATCTCGGCCGCCGCGCCGCCGGAGAGAATGATACGGCCCGGCGGGCAGCCGCGGGCGGCCATGAGATGGGCGAGGCGCTCGACCGCCCCGGCAGCGGCCTGGATCGCCCCACTGGTGATCGCGTCGGGCGTGCTCCCCGGGAAGTCCTGCAGGGTCCCGTCGGTGAGCCGCAGGCCCGCCGTGCCGCGATCCAGCGAGTGGCGCATGAGGGCCGGGCCCGGGACGATGAGGCCACCCAGGAAGTAGCCGTCCGCGGTCAAGGCATCGATGGTGAGGGCGGTCCCGGCATTGACGACGAGCTTGTGCCCGCGCTCGCCGGCATGGTGCGCCGCGATCAACGCCGCCCAGCGATCCGTGCCGAGCTGCCCCGGGTCCCGGTATCCGTTCTCCACCCCCAGCTGCCGGCTCTCCGACTGGATGAACGTGATTTCCGCGCCTGCGCCCATGCATCGGGCGATATCCGCGCGCACTTTCGCCCCAGCGACATTGGAGGCGATCACTTTCTCCGCGGGCAACGCCAGCCGCAATGCCTGGCTCAGCGTGGGCGAGCCCGACGTGGCGATGGCGCCCAGTGTCTTCCAGGCGCTCCCGTCGTGCAGGCCCCATTTGATGCGCGTATTACCGGCGTCAATGGCGAGGATCACGTCGGCCCCAAAAGTCGTGTCAGGTACAACTTCCTATGTCGTACCTGACACCACATCGTAAGTTGTACCTGACACGAGTTATTTTCCACGCAGGGAGATCTCGGCGGAGGAGAGGTTGACGACGCGCCCGTCGGAGGCGGTGACGACGAGGGCGCCGTCGGGGGCGACGTCGGTCACCTGGGCATCGAAGGCGGGGTCGCGGCCGGGCAGGACGCGCACGCGCCGGCCCTGGTAGGCGTGCAGGGCGCGCCACGAATCGCGGAAGGCAGCGAAGCCGTTGCGATCGAATTCCTCGAGGGACGCGGCGAGCGTGCCGAGCAATCGCGCGAGCAGCTCACTGCGCGACGGCGCCACGGGAGAGCACTGCGCCACGTCGGTCACCGGCTGGTCGATGAGGTCGAGCACGCGCTCGCCGAGGCGATAGTTCACCCCCACGCCGATCACCGCCACGCTCGGCCCCTGCATCTCGCCGCTGGTCTCGACCAGGATCCCGGCGAGCTTGCGAAAATCGGCGACCACGTCGTTGGGCCATTTCACCTGCACGCGCTCCACGCCGCCTGAAGTCAGGGCGCGCGCCACCGCCTCCCCGACCGCGAGCGAGAGCCCGCCCAGGTGACCGGCGCCGCGCTCGAAGCGCCACAAGAGCGAAAAGGTGAGCGATCCGCCGAGGCTCGAAACCCACGAGCGCCCGCGCCGCCCGCGACCCGAGCGCTGCCATTCGGCGGCGAGGCACGTGCCCGAAGCCGCCCCCTCCCCGGCCAGCTGCAGCAAGCGCGTGCTCGTCGATTCGATCTCATCGACGATCTGCAGCGACACGCGCGCATCCATGGCCCGCAAGTGGGAGGCGATCGAATCGGCATCGAGAAACTCGATCGGCTCGGCGAGCTTGTAGCCTTTCCCCGGGATGCTGAAAAGCTCCACGCCCAGATCCGGCGCGAGCTTGAGCGCCTCGGACAAAGTCGCGCGCGAGCGGTTCAGGGACCGCGCGATGTCCTCGCCCGAATGAAAGCGCCCATCGGCCAATCGTCGCAGGGCGAGAAAAGTCAGCGCGCTCATTTGCGGGCGCGGTTCTCCCGCCGCACCTCGAACGCCTCGCGTCGGTAGGCCACGTCGGCGATGATCGCGTCCAGCAGCAGCTCCACGCGCTTCGACAGCTTGCTCGACATGCGGTAGTCGGCGGGGGCGATGAAGTCCGCGCGCCCGGCGTCGAGCAGCTTCACGCAGATCCCGCGTTGCTTGTCGCTGCGAGGGTCGAACACCGCCACCGTGTGCCCGCCGCTTTTCTTGGTGAGCGCCATCGAGGGCACGTCGGTCATCCCGTCGCCCACGTAGATCATGTTGGCGAACGGGATCGGGCGCTGGTCTTCGGGCATGTGCTCGTTGATCGACTCGGTAACCTTCTCGAGGCCCTTGTTGATGCGAAAGAGGAACTGCGTCTTCAGCGTGTCGGTCACCAGGAGCTTGGGGAAGGTTGCGACGCCATGGTGGTTGAAGTGATACTCGGAGGCGTAGATGCGCTTGAAGTGTTTCCGGATGGACACACCGTCGAGGATCTCCTTCTGGCCCGCGGAGATGAGATAGTGCTGCAGCTTCACCGCCGCCTTGCTGCGCCTCTTCACGTACGCGTTCATGCGCGCGAACCACGTCGTCACGCCCGGGAAATATTCGATCGCCGAAGCCATCGCCGCGAAGTCCTCGCGCTTCACGTCGACCTTGGCGAGGTCGAGCGCCTCGATGATGTGGCGCATGTACACCAGCATCGGGTCGCTCTCGGTGGCGCGCGCCTCGGAGTTCACCATCTCCCAGAAGCGCGCGGGCTCCACGCCGATCTTCGGCAGCACGGTGTACTCCTGCATCGGCTGAGGCGAGAGCGTGCCGTCGAAGTCATAGACGAGCGCGATGGTGTTCTGGAAGAAACTTTTGCTCACGGCCAATGCCCAAAGCGGGTTCGTGCCATTCTACTTTGTCCATGAATCTCGGCTTCCTTCCGGCGTTGCCCATCGAGTTGAGCTTTCCGCTGTTGTTCGGCGTGCTGCTCGTCGCGGGCATGCTGGGCGGCGAGATGGCCAGGGCAGTGAAGCTGCCGCGCATCATCGGATACGTGCTCGTGGGCTTCGTGATGGCGCCGCTCGCGCAGCTGATCGGCCTCGACCTCCTCCTCGACGAGGCGCGCATCTTCGTGGACCTCGCGCTCGGCCTCGTCCTCTTCGACCTGGGCCGGCGCATGGACCTGCAGTGGATGAAGCGCGACTGGACGCTCGCCGCCGCGGGCCTCGCCGAGAGCCTGCTCACCTTCGCCGCGGTGTTCGGGGTGCTGCTGATGTTCGACTACGCGCCCGTGCAGGCGAGCATCGCCGCCGCCATCGCGATGGCCACCTCGCCCGCGGTGGTGATGCTGATCGTGCAGGACACCAAGTCCGAGGGGCAGGTCACCGAGCGCGCGCTGAACCTGGTCGCGCTCAATAGCCTCCTCGCCTCGATCATCACCACGATCCTGCTGGCCACCGCGCACCTTGAATCGCGCATGGACGTGGAAACGGCACTCCTGCATCCCGCCTATCTCTTCCTCGGCTCCCTTTTTCTCGGGGCGGCGATGGCGAGCTTCGCGCGCCTGGTCGCGCGCAGCGTGGAAAAAACCAAGGACCTGCATTTCACCCTGATCGCCGGCATCGTGGTGGCCGCCGTCGGCATCGCGTCGATGCTCAAGCTCTCGGTGATCCTGTCGCTGCTGGCCTTTGGCCTGTTCACGCGCAACGACGCGCGCAACTACGATCTCCTCAATGTGAACCTGGCCCCCGCGAGCCGGCTGCTTTATATCGTGTTGTTCGTGATCACGGGCGCGAGCCTGCCGCTCAGCGCGCTCGCGGCCGGTGGCGTGGCCGGCCTCGCCCTGGCGTTGGCGCGGATCCTCGGCAAGCTGGTCGGCGTGCTCGCGGTCGCGCCCATCGGCGGGCTGCGGCCCAGGCAGGCGGTGGGCCTCGCGTGCGCGCTGATGCCGATGTCCACCCTCGCCCTCATGCTGCATCACGACGTGGCGCGGCACTTCCCGGAGTTCGGCGTCAATCTCACCGCCGCCTTCCTGTCCGCGGTGATCGTGATGGAGATCGCGGGCCCCATCCTCGCGCAGTGGGGCCTGAAGCTCGCCGGAGAGACCGCGCCCCTCGAGCAAATCGGCGTGGCGACCGGCAGGCACGCCGCGCGCGTGCCCGGCGCCTGAGGACGATGCCGCTCGATTTCAAAGAGTCCGCCCCGCTCAGCGTCGGCATCGAGCTCGAGCTCATGGTGCTGAACCGCCACGACTACAACCTCGTTCGCGGCGCCCCGGACCTCCTCGCGCGCCTGGAGAAGGTCGACCTCGCGGGCGAGGTGAAGCCCGAGATCACCGAGAGCATGATCGAGATCAACTCCGCGGTGAACCATCGCTACGACGAGCTCCTCGCCGAGCTGCAGCGCGTGCGCGACGCGATCGTGGTCGCCGCCGATCGGCTCAACGTCGCCGTCGCGGGAGGCGGGTCGCATCCCTTCCACAAGTGGGCGGAGCGGCGCATCTTCCCCACCGAGCGCTTCCAGCGCGTCTCGGGCCTCTACGGCTACCTCGCCAAGCAGTTCACCGTGTTCGGCCAGCACATCCACATCGGGGTGGCGAACGGCGACGACGCGATTTACCTCACGCACCACCTCGCGCCCTACATCCCGCACTTCATCGCGCTGTCCGCCTCGTCGCCGTTCTCGCAGGGCGAAGACACGTCTTTCGAGACGTCGCGGCTGCACGCGGTGTCGTCTTTTCCGCTCTCCGGGCAGATGCCGTCGGTGGGCACGTGGTCGCAGTTCAACGCCTACTTCGACGAGATGCAGGGCTACGGCATCGTCGCGAGCATGAAGGACTTCTACTGGGACATCCGGCCCAAGCCGGAATACGGCACGGTGGAGATCCGCATCTGCGACACGCCGCTCACCGTCGAGCTGGCGGCGCAGCTCGCCGCCTATGCGCAGACCCTCGCTGCGGACCTCCTCGAGCGCCGCCGCAACGACGATTCCGCCCCGGTGTATCGCGTGTACGGCTACAACCGCTTCCAGGCGTGCCGCTTCGGCTTCGACGGCGAGCTGGTGAATCCCCACGAGCACACGCACACACGGCTTGCCGACGATCTTCTCGCGACCCTCGAGCGCCTCGAGCCTTCGGCGGCGAAGCTCGGCACCGCGATGCCGCTCATGTCGATCGCCGCCCTCGCCGCGCGCGGGCAAAACGACAGCCTGTGGCTGCGCGAGCGCTACCAGCAGACGCGCTCGTTTCCCGACGTGGTGCGCATGCAGGCGGAAAAGTGGCGGACGTGATCCGCGCAGCGCGCTTTCTCCTCGCATCGATCCCCGCGCTCGGCTTTGCCGGCGACTTATAGGACCTTGCCGGGGTTCATCAGGCCGTGGGGGTCGAGCGCGTTCTTGATGGAGCGCATCATCTCCAGCTCGAGCGGGCTCTTGTAGAGCTTGATCTCGTCGCGCTTGAGGACTCCCAGGCCGTGCTCGGCGCTGATCGAGCCGCGAAGCGCGTTCACCACCTCGTAGACTATGTGGTTCACCTCGGTCGCCTGGGCGAAAAAGGCCTTGGCTTCCTGGCGCTCGGACTTGGAGCAGTTGTAGTGGATGTTGCCGTCGCCCACGTGGCCGAAGGCGACCACGCGCACGTCGGGAAAGCGCGCGGCGAGCGCGGCGTTGGCGCGCGAGATGAATTCCGCGACGCTGCTCACCGGTACCGAGACGTCGTGCTTGATCGATTCCCCGTCGAGCTTCTGCGCTTCGGTGATGTCCTCGCGCATCCGCCAGAGCGCGTCGCGCTGCGCCTCGCTCGCCGCGATCATGGCGTCGATGATCATCCCGTCCTCGGCCGCCGCGCCCAGCGACTCCTCGAGCACCCGGCCGATCGCATCTCCCGCCGCGCTGTCGGAGAGCTCGACCAGCATGTACCAGGGGTGGCGCGAAGGCAGCGGATCGCGCGCCGACGCAATGTGCTTCAGAACCAGGTCCACGCAGATCCTGGAGATGAGCTCGTAGCCGGTGATGCGCTCGCCGCAGGTCTCGCGCAGCTTCGACAGGAGTGCGACCGCGGCCGCGGGGTTCTCGATGGCGACGAACGCCGTCGCGCGGCTGCGCGGCTTGGCGAAGAGCTTCATCACCGCGGCGGTGATGACGCCGAGCGTGCCTTCGGCGCCGACGAAGAGGTGCTTCAGGTCGTAGCCGGTATTGTCCTTGCGCAGCGCGCGCAGCCCATTCCAGACGCGCCCGTCGGGGAGCACCACCTCGAGGCCCAGCACCAGCTCGCGCGTGTTGCCGTAGCGCAGGACCGCGGTGCCGCCCGCGTTGGTGGAGAGGTTGCCGCCGATCTCGCAGCTGCCCTGCGCGCCCAGCGACAGCGGGAAGAAGCGCCCGTGCTCGTCGGCCACGCCCTGCAGCGTCTGCAGGATGCACCCCGCTTCCACCGTCATCGTGTTGTTGCCGGTATCGACGTTGCGCACGCGGTTCATGCGCGAAAGGTTGATCACCACCTGCGAGCCCGAGGCATCGGGCACGGCGCCCCCACAGAGGCTCGTGTTGCCGCCCTGCGGGACCATCGCGATCTTCTCCTGGGCGAGGAGGGTGACGACACGCGCCACTTCCTCGGTGCTCGCCGGCCTGACTATCGCGGCGGCGCGGCCATGGTACTGGTCGCGCCAATCGTTTTCGAAGGGGCGGCGCTCGTTGTCGGCGGTGATGAGGCCGCGCTCGCCGACGATGGCCCCGAGGCGCTCGATGAGGCCGCCTGCAGGCCGGTCGTTCATGTGCGGATCCTGGAGAGAAGCTTCGTCGTCGACCGGTCGTGCTGGAAGGGGATCGAGTGGACCTTGCCGCCCCAGCCCGCCACTTCCTTCGCGCCGACGATCTTGTCGACGCCCCAGTCCCCACCCTTCACGAGGTGCTCGGGGCGGCAGGCGAGGATGCGCTCGATCGGCGTGTCCTCGTCGAACCACGTGACCAGCGCCACGCTTTCGAGCGCCGCGATCACCGCGAGCCGGTCCTCGAGCGCGTTGATGGGGCGGTCGTCGCCCTTGCCCAGGCGCCGCGCGGAGGCGTCCGAGTTGAGCGCGACCACGAGCGCAGCCCCGAGCACACGCGCCTGGGCAAGGTAGGTCACGTGGCCGCGGTGGAGGATATCGAAGACGCCGTTGGTGAAGACCAGCGGGCGGGCACTGTCGCGCGAGCGCTCCACGAGCCGCGCCGGATCGCAGATCTTCGTCTCGAAGCCCGGCGCCGCCACGCTCAAACCGGCAGCGGGCCCGCGCCCGGGGCGCGGGCGAGGAGCTCCTTGCGGTAGCGCTTCAGGTCGCCGGCGCTGGCCAGGGTGCGCTCGAAAAGCGTGGAGAGCTTGCCCAGCACGGCCTGCACCACCTTGTTCTCGCACACCTTGTCGAAGCGGATCTGCACGTCGAGCCAGTGCTCGAGCCAGTCCGGGTCGGGCAGCTTCGACTGCACCGAGTCGAGCGGGAACATCGACTTGTTCACGTGCAGGTTGGTGGGGTGCATGGGCTTGCCCGCGCGCGCGGCGCTCGCCATGAGGATGCCGATCTTGGAGAAGGCGATGCGCGCCTCGTCGCCCGCGCGTTCGACGGCGCGGCGCATGTACTTGAAGTAGGCCCCCGCATGGCGCGCCTCGTCGCCCGAGAGCACCTTGTAGATGCTCTTGATGACGGGCTCGGTGTGCCAGGCCGCCGCGCGGCGATACCACTGCGTGAGGCGGATTTCGCCGCAGAAATGCAGCATCAGGGTCTCCAGCGCCGGCGCCGGGTCGAAGGTGAAGCGCACCGCGTGCAGCTCCGCCTCGGTGGGGAGCAGGTCCGCGCGGTAGCGCCGCAGGTACTCCATCAGCACCAGCGCGTGCTTCTGCTCCTCGTAGAACCAGATCGACATGAACGCTGAGAAATCGCTGTCGTCGCTGTTGTCGCGCAGGAACATCTCGACGGCGGGCAGCGCCGACCACTCGGTGATGGCGTTCATCTTGATGGTGAGCGCCTGCTCGTCGGTGAGGCGCGAGGCGTCGAACTCGCGCCAGGGGATGTCGCGCTCCATGTCCCAGCGACTCTTCTCGAAACCGGCGAAAAGCTCTTGGTAAAGCATGGTTTTCTCCTGCTCAGCTGACAAGGGTAGCAAATCTGAATCCGTTTCCGCAGCCGGCCCGTAAATGACTGCAATCGAACTACGAGCGAAGCCCGCGGGCGGATGCGCGCACGGGTGAGCCATCGCATGTCGAAGATCGCAGTGGTGGGCGCCGGAATCTCCGGATTGGCATGTGCGTGGCTGCTCGCGAGGCGTCACGACGTCGCGCTTTTCGAGGCGAGCGGCTACCTCGGCGGCCACACCAACACGGTCGACGTGACCCTCGAGGGACGCACGCACCCGGTGGACACCGGCTTCCTGGTCTTCAACGACCGCACCTACCCGCGTCTCATCCGCCTCTTCGAGCATCTCGGGGTGGCAAGCACGGCATCGGAGATGTCGTTCTCGGTGCGCATCGGCGATGGCGAGCTCGAGTGGGCGGGGACCAACCTGGCCGCGGTGTTCGCCCAGCCCGCCAACCTGGCGAGCCCGCGCTTCCTGCGCATGCTGCGCGATGTGGTGCGCTTCAACCGCGCGGCGACACGGCTCGCGACCGCGGGTGGGGCCGTGCGCGGCACGCTCGGCGAATTCCTCGACGACGGCGGCTACGGCAAGGAGTTGCGCGCGCTCTACCTCCTGCCGATGGCCGCCTGCATCTGGTCGACGCCCTCGACACGCATCAACAGTTTCCCCTTGCGCACCTTCGTGCAGTTCTGCCACAACCACGGGCTCCTCGCGCTCTCCAACCGCCCCCAGTGGCGCAGTGTCGCCGGCGGCGGGCGCGAGTACGTGCGCCGCCTGCGCGCGGGAATTCCGGACGTGCGCCTCGGCGCGGCGGTGCGCCAGGTGCGCCGCCTCCCGGACCACGTGATCGTTTCCACCGATCGCGGGCCCGAGCGCTTCGACGAGGTGGTGCTCGCCACGCACACCGACCAGTCGCTGGCGATGCTCGAGCACGCGAGCGCCGAGGAGCGCTCGGTGTTGAAGGCCATTCCCTACCAGCCCAACCGCGCCGTGCTGCACACCGACGCGCGCCTCATGCCGCGCAGGAAGCGCGCGTGGGCCGCGTGGAACTTCCACGCCGCGCGCGAGGAGGAGAGCGACGCGCCGGTGTCGCTTTCCTATCACCTGAACCGCCTGCAGCAGTTGCCGTTCAAGCAGCCGGTGGTGGTGACGATGAATCCCCTCGAGGAGCCCGACCCGGCGCGCGTGATCGCGGAGTTCGCCTACGACCACCCGGCATTCCTCGAGGAAAGCGACGCCGCCAAGGCCCGCCTCGCCGACATCCAGGGACGGCGCCGCACCTGGTTCGCGGGCGCGTGGACCGGCCACGGCTTCCACGAGGACGGGCTCGCCTCGGCGATCGCCGTGGCGAGCCGCCTCGGCGCCGCGGCGCCATGGAGCGCGTGATGCAGGCGCGCATCGCCTACGGGCACGTCGCCCACCGGCGCCTGCGCCCGGTGCGCCATGCGTTCGCCTATCCGGTGTTCTTCCTGCGCGTGCCCCTGGCGCGGCTCGATCGCATGCAAAGCCGCTGGCTCGGCGTGGACCGCTGGAACCTCTTCAGCCTGATGCGCCGCGACTTCGGCCCGCGCGACGGCAGCGATCTCGAAGCGTGGGCGCGCGCGCGGCTTGCCTCCCACGGCGTCGACGGCGCGGATGGCGAGATCGTCCTGCAGGCGTTTCCGCGCATGCTGGGCTACGTGTTCAACCCGATCGCGACCTGGCATTGCCACGACCGCGCGGGGCGGCTTCGCGCCGTGATCTGCGAAGTCTCGAATACCTTCGGCGAGCGCCACGACTACCTGGTGGCGCACGCCGACGGGCGGCCGATCGAGGCAGGCGACTGGCTCACCGCGGGCAAGGCGCTGCACGTCTCGCCCTTCTGTGAAGTCGTCGGCCATTACCGCTTCCGCTTCGCCGGCGGCGAGGTGGCGCCGGTGCTGCGCATCGACTACCACGACGCCGAAGGCTGCCTCCTCCACACGTCGCTGCGTGGGAAAACGGAGGCGCTGAGCGATGCGCGGCTGCTGCGCGCGTTCCTCGCCTATCCGTGGATGACCCTCGCTGTGACCGTGCGCATCCACTGGCAGGCCTTGCGTCTTTGGGCGCGCCACGTTCCCTGGTTCAGCAAACCCGATCCCCCCTTGAAGGAGACTTCCCGTTGAATGCGATTCATGGCCTGGATGTCGCGGACCGCGCGCCGTGGCGCGCACGAACGCTCTTCCAGGCGCTCACGCGGCTCGCCGCCGGGCGCCTGGTGCTGGTCACTCCCGAAGGCATACGCCGCCATTTCGAGGGCGCCCTGCCCGGTCCCCACGCCGACCTCGTGATCCGCGACTGGAGCGCGGTGACCGCGATGCTGCGCGGGGCCGAGATCGGCCTCTTCGAGTGCTGGCGCGACGGCAAGGTCGCGACCTCCAACCTGGCGGCGCTCCTCGAACTCGCGGCGCGCAACCAGGCGGCGCTGGAAGGCGTTTTCTACGGCAACCCGGTGTACGCACTGCTGCTGCGTGTCTCCCATGCGCTGCGCGCCAATACTCGCGCCGGGTCGCGCCGCAACATCCACGCGCACTACGACCTGGGCAACGATTTCTATTCCCTGTGGCTCGACCCCGGCATGACGTACTCGAGCGCCCTCTTCGGCGCGAACGAAGCCATGGAGCTCGCGCCCGCCCAGGGCGCCAAGTACGAGCGCCTGCTCGACGTGCTCGAGGTCGAGCGCACCCACCGGGTGCTCGAGATCGGCTGCGGGTGGGGCGCCTTCGCGCAGCACGCGGCGGCCACGCGCGGCTGTCACGTGACCGGGCTGACTATTTCCGAGGCCCAGCTCGCCTACGCACGCGAGCGCGTCGCGAAGGCCGGCCTCGATGGGCGCGTGGACCTCCAATTCCGCGACTACCGCGATGCCGAAGGGCGCTACGAGCGCATCGTGTCGATCGAAATGCTCGAGGCGGTCGGCGAGAAATACTGGCCCGGCTATTTCCGCGTGCTGCGCGAGCGTCTCGTGCCCGGGGGCCGCGCCGCGATCCAGTCGATCGTGATCGCCGAAGGCGCCTTCGAGCGCTATCGCAGCTCGAGCGACTTCATCCGCGAGTACATCTTCCCGGGTGGGATGCTGCCCACGGTCGCGCTGATCGAGCGGCACGCGCGCGCCGCGGGGCTGGAGGTACGCGATACGTTCGACTTCGGCGCCGACTACGCGCGGACGCTGCGCCATTGGCGCCGCGCCTTCGACGCTGCGGAGTCCCGCATCCGGGCGCTGGGCTTCGACGATCGCTTCCTGGCGGCGTGGCGCTTCTACTTCGACTACTGCGAAGCGGGATTCAACGCCGGGCGCGTGTCGGTGGTGCAAGTCGCGCTCGAGCGGCCCGCGTGAGGGTGGCGGCGGCATTCGTGCTCGCGCAGGCGGCGATCGCGTGGGCCGCCTCGCAGCCGCTTCCCGCCGCCGTCGGCGCGGATTTTCCCGCGCTCGTGGAATTTTCCCAGGCGCGCTTTCGCTTCCTCCTCGTCCACCTGTACGACGCCTCGCTGTGGACGAGCGCGGCGCGCTGGGCCCCGGGGGACGTCTTCGCGCTCGACATTCGCTACGCGCGCGGCGTGAGCGGGCGGCAACTCGCCGCGCGCAGCATCGAGGAGATGCGCCGCCAGGGCCACGCCGACGAGGCGCTCCTCGCGCGCTGGGAGCGGGCGATGCTGCGTGTCTTTCCCGACGTGGCTCCCGGCGAGCGCCTGGTGGGCGTCAACGTGCCCGGCCTCGAAGCGCGCTTCTACGGCGCGCGAGGATTCCTCGGCGCCATCGACGAGCCGGGCTTCGCGCGCGCCTTCTTCGACATCTGGCTCGACGAGCGCACCAGCCAGCCGGGGCTGCGCCGTGAGCTCCTCAAGTTGCCACGATGATCGCGCGCGCGAGCACCGGCCGCCTCGCCGCGTACGGAATCCTCGGCTTCCCGCTCGCCATGGCGGCGCTGCCGATCTACGTGCACGTGCCGAAGTTCTACGCCGAGACGATCGGCCTTTCGCTCGCGACGATCGGCACGGCGCTTCTCGCCACGCGCGCGCTCGACGCGCTCCAGGACCCGTTGCTCGGCTGGTGGAGCGATCGGCGTCGCGCGGCGCCGGGAGGGCGGTGGCTATTCGTCGCGGTGGGCGCGCCGCTCCTCGCCCTGGGCATGATCGGACTATTCAGTCCGCCGGCGTGGAGCGGCGGCGCGCTCACTGCCTGGTTGGTCGCCAACCTCGTCCTCGTCTACACCGCCTATAGCCTCGTCACCGTGAGCTACCAGGCGCACGGCGCGGAGATCGCCACCGGGGCAGGGGAGCGCACGCGTGTCACCGCGTGGCGTGAAGGCTTCGGCCTCGCTGGCGTGCTGGTCGCCGCGGCCCTGCCGGAAATCCTCGCGCGCCAGTCGGGCCCGCGCGCGGGCTTCGCCCAGTTCGCGATGGTGTTCGCGCCCCTCGTGCTAGTCGGGGCGCTCGCGGCCATCGTCGGATCGCCGCGGGCGGCGCCGGGCGTTGCGCGCGACGCGACGCTGCGCACCCTTTGGCTGCCGCTTGGCAACGCGCGCTTTCGCTGGCTGCTGGCGGCCTTCATGGCGAGCGGCATCGCCGCCGCCATCCCCGCCACGCTCGTCCTCTTCTACATCGAGGACATCGTGCGTCGCCCGAACCTCGCCGCGCTCTTCCTCGCGACGTATTTCGCGGCCGGGGCGCTGGGGCTGCCGGGGTGGGTATGGCTGTCGCGACGCATCGGCAAGGCGCGGGCGTGGCTTTGCGGCATGGGCCTCGCGATCGGCGCCTTCGTGTGGGCGTATTTCCTCGGGCCGGGCGACGTGAAGTCGTTCGTGGTCATCTGCGTGGTATCGGGCGTCGCGCTGGGCGCCGACCTCGCGCTGCCCCCGTCGATGCTCGCCGATGCGATCGACGACGACGAAGCGCGCGGGCTCGTGCGCAGTGAAGGCAGCTACTTCGGCCTGTGGAACCTCGCCACCAAGCTGAACCTCGCGCTCGCCGCCGGAGCCGCCCTGCCGCTGCTCGAAGCCCTCGGCTACGTCGCCGGGCGTATCAACGGCCCGCGCGAGCTCGCGGCATTGGCTGGCGTGTACGCGCTCGTGCCTTGCGTGCTGAAAGCGGGTGCGGCGGCCATCCTGTGGAATTCCCCATTCGTAAACGGAGAAGAACGATGAGAATCCTCTCGATCCTCGCGGCGCTGTTGCTGGCCGCATGCGCATCGCCCACGCCGCACGACTACGCGAGCGAGCGCCCCGCGCTCGACATGAAGGCCTACTTCAACGGCAAGGTCGACGGCTGGGGAATGGTCCAGGACCGCTCGGGAAAGGTGACGCGGCGCATGACAGTCGAGATTACCGGCACCTGGAATGGGGACACCGGCACCCTCGACGAGCGCTTCACCTACGCGGACGGCAAGAAGGAGGCGCGCGTGTGGACTCTGCGAAAGAAGGGCGACCGCTACGTAGGCACGGCGCCCGACGTGGTCGGCGAGGCGGCGGGGGAAGCCGCGGGCAACGCGCTACGCTGGAACTACGTGCTCGAGGCCAAGCGCGAGAACGGGGACACGGTGAAGCTCGACATGGACGACTGGATGTGGCTCGTCGACGAGCGCACGCTGGTCAATCGCACGCGCTTCTCGAAGTTCGGCATCCGCTTCGGCGAGGTGTCCTTCTTCTTTCGCAAGCGGGACTAGCGATGCCATTCAATCCCCCGATCGCCGCATGGCGTGCAAAGCGCTGCTGGATCATCGGCGCGAGCACCGGCATCGGCGCCGCGCTCGCGGACCGGCTCGGGGATCTCGGTGCGCGCGTGGCGCTCTCGGCGCGCCGTGGCGAGCTCCTCGAGGAAAAGGTGGCGCGCCTCGGCGCCGGCAATGCGCTCGCCCTTCCCCTCGATGTCCGCGACCCGAAGGCGCTCACCGCGGCTGCCGACGCGATCGTCGCCGCGTGGGGCGGTATCGACCTGGTGGTCTTCATGGCGGGCGATTACCGGCCGATGCGCGCCTGGGAGCTCGACCTGGAGGCCGCACGCACCACGATCGAGACCAATCTCACCGGCTGCTTCAATGCGCTCGCGGCCGTGATCCCGGTGTTGGCGCGGCAGCGCGCGGGAACGCTCGCGCTGGTCTCGAGCGTCGCGGGCTTCCGCGGGCTGCCGAAGAGCCTCGTCTACGGGCCCACCAAGGCGGCACTCATCAACCTGGCCGAGACGCTCTACCTCGACCTCAGCGCGAAGGGCGTCGGCGTCTGCGTGATCAACCCCGGCTTCGTGAAGACGCCGCTCACGGCGGGCAACGACTTTCGCATGCCGGCGCTGATCTCGCCGGAAGAGGCGGCGCGCGAGATCGTCGCGGGCCTCGAGCGCGGCGCCTTCGAGATCCACTTTCCGCGGCGCTTCACGCGCTGGATGAAGGCGATGCGGCTCCTGCCTTATAGCCTCTACTTCCCCGCGATTCGAAGGATGACCGGGCTATGAGCCGCGAAGCGCTCGCCCGCCTGGTGAATTTCTGGGAACACCTCACTCCGGAGAGCGTCGCCACGCTCGAAAGCGTCTACACGCAGGACGCCTACTTCCGCGATCCCTTCAACGAGGTGCGCGGCTCCGAGGAGTTGAAGCGCGTCTTCGCGCACATGTTCGAGACGCTCGACGCGCCGACCTTCACCATCCGCGAGTCGACGATCGAGGGGTCGGCCGCCGTTTTGATCTGGGACTTCGATTTCCGCGTGAAGCGCTGGCACCCCGAAGTCACGCGCCGTATCCACGGGGCTTCGCACGTGCGCTTCGCATCCGACGGGCGGGTCTCCTATCACCGCGACTACTGGGATGCCGCGGGCGAGCTCTACGCGACGCTTCCCGTCGTGGGGCCGGTCGTGCGCTGGCTCGCGCGCCGGCTCAGTCGTTGACGGCGGCGATCACCTTGTTGCGGCCGGACTGCTTGGCGGTGTAGAGGGCGCGGTCGGCCTGCTGCAGCGTGTGGGTCCAGTCCTGGCCGTGGGGCGGCATCGAGGCCACGCCGGCCGAGACGGTGAGGGGGCCGATGGCCTTGCCTTCGAACTCGATCTCGAGGGATTCGAGCGAGGCGCGGATCGCTTCGGCGCGGTTGCGCGCCACCAGCAGCGTGGCTCCCGGCAGGATCACCGCGAACTCCTCGCCGCCGAAGCGGCACGCGATGTCGCTGTTGCGGGTGGCCGCGCGCAGGAGCTCCCCGGTGCGCTCGAGCACGAAGTCGCCGGCGTCGTGGCCGAACGTGTCGTTCAGGTTCTTGAAGTGGTCGATGTCGAGCACGATCACGCCGACGCTCTCGCCGAGGCGGCGCGCGCGCGGCAGCTCGCGCGCCATGGTCTCCTCGAGGTAGCGGCGGTTGTAGAGGCCGGTCAGCGGGTCGCGCATCGACAGGTGGTGCGCGCGGTTCCACGCGCTCACCAGCGCCACGGTGAGGAAGAAAAGCACGACGCTGGTGAAGACGCCCGCGCCGAGCACGCCCCACGGGCGCGAGCGCTGCAGCATCGCGTCGAACTCCGGGCGCGAGACGAACTGGATGGTCCACATGCGCCCGGGCATCTGGAAGGCGACCTGGCGCGAGAAGGCGGGCGTGGCGTCGGCGGGCGTCACGCGCCACGCGGTGCGCGTGTCGATGAGCTCGGTCGCCGGGCGCGGCGAGGGCTCGTCGAAGACCTGCATGTCGAGCACCTGGAGCACGCCCTCGTCGAGGATGCCGCGCATGAGGTCGTGCATGCGAAACGGGCTGAACACGTAGCCGGCGAGCGCGCCCTGGCGCTCGTCGCGCGTGGCGGTGCGCACCTCCTTGGCGAAGACCGGCATGTACATCACGAATCCGGGCTGCTGCAGCTGGGGACCGGTGAAGCTCTCGCCCGCGAGCACGACCTTGCCGGAGATCGCCACCTCGGCAGTGTCGCGGGCGCGCTCCATGGCGAAGCGGCGCGTGGGCTCCGAGAACATGTCGAAGCCGATCACGCGCGCGTTGCGTCCCGTGAACGGCTCGTTGAAGACGATGGGGAACGCGTCGCCGTGCTCGGCGGCCGGGCGGATCTCGTAGTCGGCGAGCCCCTCGGCGCGCAGGCGCCTCTGGTGGGCTTCACGCTCCGCGGCCTTCACGCGCTCCGCGTAGCCGATCGACTGGATGCCGGGGAAGCGCTCCTCGAGCCCGAGGTGCGCGATGAAGTCGCGCCACTCGCGGCGCGACACCGATGGCGACGAGGAGACGCGCGCGGCGCCGGAGCGCAGGATCTGCTCGTAGGAGAGCATGCGCGAGCGGATCGCGGCCTCGGCCGTCTCGGTGCGGCGCTCGAACTGTCCGCGGGCGTCCTCGTGGCGGTTGCGCTCCAGGCCGATCCATCCGGCGGCCGTCAGCGCGAGCGCCGCGGAAAGAGCCACCCACGGTATGGGCGAGCGCAACGCGTCGCCCGCTCCCTCCCAACGCCACCGCATGTTCTCCCTTTGCACAGTGTTGTGTGTGGGAATTGTCCTTGCGGGGTAGGGATACCGAAGTGAGGTGTGTCACTCCATGAAATACAGCTGTAATCGCCCGGGAACGAGCGTCGCGCCCGGGCCGATGAACGGCGCGCCTACTTGCCGATGTATTCGAACACCTTCACGACGCGGTTCACCCCGCTCGTGGTGCGCGCGATCTCTACCGCGGCGTCGCCCTCGTCCTGCGAGACCAGGCCCATGAGGTAGACGACACCGGCCTCGCTCACCACCTTGACGTGCAGCGGCGAGAACTTCTTGTTGTTCACCATGCGCGCCTTCACGTTGGAGGCGACCAGCACGTCGTTGCCGCGCGAGGCGAGGGACGAGGCGCCGGCCACCTGCAGCTCGTTAGTGACTTCCCGCACATTCTCGATGGAGCGCACCGCGTTCTCGACCTGTTTCTTCGCGTCCTCGTTGGGGACCTCGCCGGTGAGCAGCACGCGGCGGTTGAAGCTGGTGGAGTTCACGTGCGCGCCCGGGAAGCGCTCGCGCAGCCTGCCGATCACCTTCCACTCGACGCTTTCGTCCTCGATGTAGGTGCCGGTGGTGCGCCGGTCGCTCGCCATGAGGGCCGCGCCGGCGACGCCGGTGACGGCCAGCGGGAAGCATCCCTGCAGGAGCGGCATCGAGGCCACGAGCAGCGTCACGCGGATCATCATTCTCATCATTTCCTTTCCTCTCCGTAGATCACGTTGTCGACCACCTCGCACAGGCAGTGGATCGCGAGGAGGTGGATCTCCTGGACCCGCATGGTGCGAGAGTGCGCGACGTTCAGGTGGAAGTCCCCGGGGCGCAGCATCTTGCCCATGGCGCCACCGTCGCGCCCGGTGAGGGCGATGACGACGAGGTCCCTGGCTTGCGCGGCCTTGATCGCCTCGATGACGTTCCTCGAATTGCCCGAGGTCGAAATGGCAAGGAGGAAATCTCCCGGCTGCCCGAGCGCCTCGACCTGCCTGGAAAACACGCGGTCGAAGTCGTAGTCGTTGGCGATGGCGGTCAGCGCCGAGGTATCGGTGGTGAGTGCTATGCCCGGCAGCCCCGCACGCTCGCGCTCGAAGCGGCCCACCATCTCCGCCGCGAAATGCTGGCTATCGGCCGCCGAGCCGCCGTTGCCGCAGGAGAGCACCTTGTGGCCGGTCTTCAGCGCAAGTGCCAGGGCTTGTCCGGCGCGGGCGATCTGCGCGGGCATGGTCTCGGCCATGCGCTGGCGCAGCTCGATGCCTTCGAGGAAATGCTGCTTGAGGTGGGCTACGTGGTCCATTCTTTTTCTTCCCGCATCCCTCGAATTCTACGTCAGGAAACTTCGAAAGCCGCGCGCAGCCATTCGGGAGATCCGCTGTCGAGCGTCACGACATCGAAGCGGCAAGGCGGCTCGCGGCGAAGGCGGGCGAGGTATTGTCGGGCCGCGGCGACGATGCGCGCTTGCTTGCGCGCCCCGATGCTCTCCGCGCCGCCGCCGTAGTGGTTGCTCGAGCGCATGCGCACCTCGACGAAGACGAGGGTGGCGCCATCGCGCGCGACCAGGTCGATCTCGCCCATCCGCGTGCGGTAATTGCGGGCGACTATCTGCAGGCCCTGCCGCGCAAGGAAGTTGGCGGCCGCTTCTTCCGCGGCGCTGCCGGCGGCCTGCGCCGGCGTCATGGCGCGCGCAGGGGGATGAGGCGCCCGCCATCCACCTCGGCGGGCGTAAGCATGCGCGCGAACTGGGTGGGCGGCTCGAGGGTGATTTTGCCGGTGACCCCGTCGATGGGCGCGCGCTTGTCCGCGCGCAGGATCTGCGTGGAGATGCGGTAGGCGTCGATGCCGAGGGCGTACAGCCGCTCCTGCTCCACCGACATTGCGCGGGGCACGGGGTAGATCATCACGGCCGGATGATCGGGTTGGACGAACCAGGGCATCTCCATATAACGCACACCCTGCAGGTCCACGTTGACGATGGCCTCGGCGCGCGGGTCGACGCTCATCGAGGTCGCATAGAGGGGCAGCATGCCCGATACGTAAGGGCGCACCGCACGGGCTTCGGGCTGGTCGAGCGCCATGAATACCATGTCGGCGCGGACATTCGCCATGCGCTCGCGTACCAGGGGCGCGTCTTCCGCGGTGCCGTTGAAGGTGAGCCGGCCGGCGACCTGTCCGGCGGCGCGCGTCCATTCCCGCTCGAACGCTTCCTGCACCCGCTTGGACAGCGGCGATGGCGACGCGATGACGATTGCCGAATGCCAGCCTTCCGAAACCGCGAGGAGAGCGACCTGCCGCGCCTCGTTCTCGAGGGAAAGCGAGAAGGTGTAGAGATTCACCGGCATGTCGGGGGCCGCCGCCTGCGGCTCGTTCAGCGCGAGGACGGGCTGGCGCGGGCAGTCGCTGCGCGCAAGCGTGGAGGCGCCGTCGCGCGTGATGCCCGCGACCACGAGCACGGCGCCCGCGGCCTGCGCGGCGCGGCAGCTGTCGAGGAGGCCGGGACCTTCGTTCTCGATCGCCGTGACCATCACCGGCGGCGCATCCTTGCCGCTGGCTTGCGCGGCGGCGAGGAAGCCCTGGCGCACCGCGTCGGCCAGGCGCCCCAATGCCTGCGAGGTAGTGGGCAGGATGAGGGCGATGTGGGGCTTGGGTGGCGCGGTGACGCGGCGCGGGTCCGGAACGGGCGGCACGCTGACCAGCGGCTTGACCACGCTGGAGCGTGCAAGGCCGGTGGCCGGATCGATCTCGTCGTCGATCGCCGGGGCGGCTTGCGCCAAATAGGTTGTACCCTGTCCCGCGTCGGCGGCCGAAAATGCCGGCGACACCACCGAGGCGAGGAAGAGAAGGAGAAACGCGCTGGAACGCGACATCAAGCAAGCCGCGGCATTGGAACCCGGATTATATGTGGTCGCGACCCCCATAGGGAACCTCGGCGACATTACGTTGCGCGCGCTCGACGTGCTGAAGCGCGCCGACACCATCGCGGCCGAGGATACCCGCAACACGCGCGGGTTGCTCAACCACTTCGGCATCAGCGGCAAGCTCATCGCCCTGCATGAGCACAACGAGCGGCGCGCGGCCGAAGGAATCGTGCGCGACATCGGTGCGGGCAAGGCGGTGGCGCTGGTGAGCGACGCGGGCACCCCCGGGGTGAGCGACCCGGGCGCCGAGCTCGTGAGCCTGGCACGCGCCGCGGGGCTTGCGGTCATTCCGGTGCCGGGCGCGAGCGCGATGACGGCCGCGCTCTCCGCGTGCGGCCTCGCGTTCGACGGCGCGGTCTTCGCGGGCTTCCTGCCGGTGAAGGGAGCCGAGCGGCGCGAGAAGCTCGAGTCGCTCGCCGCGGGCCCGTGGGCGATCATCCTCTTCGAGGCTCCCCACCGAATCGCGACCACGCTCGCCGACCTGCACCAGGCCTTCGGTGAACGCGATGTGGTGATCGCGCGCGAGATCACCAAGCGCTTCGAGACCATCACGCGCGTGCCCCTTGCCGAAGCCAGCGCGTGGGTCTCCGCCGACGAGGACCGCCGCCGCGGCGAGTTCGTGCTCGTCATCGAAGGCCGTCCCGTCGAGCGCACCTCCGGCCCCGATCCGCGCGCCGTCCTCGCGACCCTCCTCGCCGAGCTTCCCCTCAAGCAGGCCGTCTCCCTCGCCACAAAAATCACCGGCGGCAAGAGAAACGAGCTGTATGCGCTGGCATTGGAGATGAAAAAATAAGTGGTGGCCGGTTCGACTTAATATTTAGTAACTGGCACCACGTCGTAATTTGTAACAGGCACCACAAATATAATAAGTACCAGATGACCCA
>JANLXC010000069.1:0-5877 GCA_031364925.1 Burkholderiales bacterium
AACGACTGGATGTTCTGCTCGATCGCCTGCTCGTTGGTCATGTTCTGGTTGTGGTTGGTATACGTCTCGCTCACGGTGATGAGGCCGAGCATCTCTCCCACCTTCGCTTCGATGGCGCGGTGCGCTCCGCGCACGTTGGGCGCCTGGCCGCGGTAGACGACGCCGGGCTTCCTCTTGATGCGCGCGAAGACCTCTTCCGCGTCGCGCATGTTCGGCACCACTTTCGGGTGCGCGAAGCTCGCCACCTCGACCACCGGTACGCCGAGGTCGGTGAGGCGGTCGCACAGCCACACCTTGTCGTCCGTGGGGATCCACTTGGGGAGGCTCTGCAGGCCGTCGCGCGCGGCGACGTCGACGAGAAGCATTTTCCTGGGGAGATTCAGCATGGCAGTGTCCGTTCAGAAGCCGTCGAAGGAGGCGAACTCTTTGGCGCTCGCGCGCTCGGTGACGAGGCGGTTCTCGGGCGCGTCGGGATCCGCGTGGCCCAAGGCCAGGCCGCAGATGATGATCTCGTTTTCGGGAATGCCCATCTCGCGGCGGATCACGGCGTGGAAATCGGCGAACGCGGCTTGCGGGCAAGTATCGAGGCCGCGGCCGCGCGCCGCGATCATGAGGCTGGAGATGTAGATGCCGAGGTCGAGCCAGCTGCCCAGCTCGAGATCCTCGTCCAACGTGAAGATCATGCCGACGGGTGCGCCGAAGAACTCGTAGTTGCGGCGGCGCTGGCGCTCGGTGTTCTCGAAATCGCCCTTCCTGATTCCCATCAGGCCGTAGAGGTCCCAGCCGATCTTGCGCCGGCGCGCGAGGTAGGGCTCGCGCCAGTTCACCGGGTAGTAGTTGTACTCGCGCTGGTGCTTCTCGTAGCCATCCGCGTCGAGCGCATCCAGGATCGCACGCGACAGTCGTTGGCGCGGCTCGCCCGCGACCACGCGCACCTTCCACGGCTGGATGTTGCTTCCGCTCGCGCTACGCGAGGCGAGCGTGAGGAGCTCCTCGACCGCCTCGCGCGACACCGGAGTCGGCAGGAACGCGCGCACCGAGCGGCGCGTGAGGAGCGCCTGGTCGGCGCTCAGCGCTTCGCGATTCATCGAGAGGAAGGGTCCCGGATTGACTTTGTACGTTTGTCCGTACAATATGCTCCATGGGCGCCAGAGCTGTCAACACCGAGCGTTTCACCGGGACCGCGTTGGGGGAGCGCGCGGGCCCGCGCTACTCCACCCTGGCACGCCTCCTCGCCTCGGAAATCGCCACCGGCCGCTACCGCGTCGGCGACAAGATACCCACCGAAGCCGAGCTGCAGGAGCGCTTCGCCGTGAGCCGCCACACCATTCGCGAGGCGCTGCGGGAATTGAAGACCCAGGGCCTGGTCACCGCGCGCGCCGGCATCGGCACCGTGGTGCGATCCAGGGAAGCCGGCGGGCGTTTCATGATGGGCGTGGGCACGCTGCGCGAGCTGATCCAGTTCGTCGAGGCGACGCGCATGCGCGTGATCGACCATCACGAGGTGGTCCCCGACGCGGCGCTCGCGCAGAAGCTCGGCGGCAAGCCCGGCCAGCAGTGGATCGAAGTCTCGGTGCTGCGCTTCCTGCCCGACGAGCGCACCCCCGTGGGCACCATGTCGATCTACCTGCGACCCGAGCACGCCGACGTCATCGGCAGGATCGACCGCTCGCGCCAGCCGGTCTTCAGCCTCCTGGAGCGCCACCACGGCGTGCGCATCGCCGAAGTCCGCCAGCAGATCGTCGCGCAGACCGTCGGCAAGGCCACGGCGCGCGCGCTCGACGCCCGCGTCGGCGCTCCCGCCCTCGAGATCACCCGCCACTTCCTCGACCCGCACGACCGAGTCGCCTTGGTGAGCGTTGGCGTGTACCCGAGCGACCGCTTCAGCCACACCACCCGATTCCGCCTGCAAAGCAAAGAGACCGAGGACATATGAAACCGCTGACCGGAGTACGCATCCTTTCCGTCGAGCAGTTCGGCGCCGCCCCTTACGGCTCGATGTTCCTCGCCGACCTGGGCGCGGAAGTGATCAAGGTCGAGAACCTCCCCATCGGCGGGGATCCTGCGCGCAAGACCGGCCCCTACATGCTAGGCGAAGGCGACAGCCAGTATTTCCAGACCTGGAACATGAACAAGAAGAGCATCGCGCTCGACCTGCGCACCGACGAGGGCAAGGCGGCGCTCGAGCGGCTGATCATGGAGTCCGAGGTGGTGCTCAATAATCTTCGGGGAGACTTGTCCGCGAAGATGGGCCTCGACTACAAGACACTCTCGAAGCTCAAGGCCTCGATCGTCTGCGTGCACCTTTCGGCATATGGCCGCGACAACGAGCGCGCGTCATGGCCGGGCTACGATTACCTGATGCAGGCCGAGGCGGGTCTCATGCACCTCACCGGCGAGCCCGACAGCCCGCCCACGCGCATCGGCGCGCCGTCGATGATCGACCACACCACGGGCCTGACCGCGATGGTGGGATTGCTCTCGGCGCTGATCCAGGCGCGCGCCACCGGCAAGGGCTGCGATGTGGACACGTGCCTTTTCGATGTCGCCCTGCACCAGCTCGGCTACGCGGCGATCTGGTATCTCAACGAGGGCTACACGCCGGATCGCCAGACTCGCAGCGCGCATTTCTCGGTGGCGCCGGTGCAGACCTTCCCCACCGCGGACGGCTGTATCTTCGTGATGTGCCTTACCGACAAATTCTGGAACGCGCTCCTCGAAGTGCTGAAGCGACCGGACCTGGGGACCGACCCGCGCTTCTGCGACCAAGCGGCGCGCGCGAACAATCGCGAAGACCTCACCGCGGCACTCGACATCGAATTCCGCAAGCATTCCTCGAAGCATTGGATCTCGGTGCTCGCCGGCATTCTTCCAGTGGCGCCGGTCTTCAGCCTCGAGGAAGCGCTCGAGAGCCCGTTCCTGAAGACGAGCCAGATGATCAACGTCGTGCCCCATCCCGCGCGGCCCGACATGCGCGTGCTGTCGAACCCGATCAAGATCAATGGCAAGCGGCTCTCGCAGGAGGTTTGCTCGCCTATGGGGGCGGATACCGGGCACTACGTAGAGACGAAAGCGGTTACGCAGTAGCCGGAGCTCGCCATAGCTTCGACTCACGCAGGCGCGATGCCCTTCACCGCCCAAGCCAGAGCTGCATACGAGCGAGGGCCATCAGCTTCTCCATCAAGGTAGGCTAGCTTGACCGCATCACGCAGCCGTGCCCGCTCGGCGTTGCCTAGAGTTCCCACGTACTCAGCCCCTGGACCATCCTTGCCCTCGTACGGGGCCCAGTAGTCGCTGAACGAGACAAACTCCATCCGAATCACCAATGTCGACTCGACTACGTCCTCGAAACCCGCGTTTCGCCAGGCATGGCCCAGTTCGCCCGGTCGGGTCATCGGGCGCGTGTAGTTGCGTGCGCGCCGCTCGCCGGCTTTGAGGTCGAGTGCGGCGGCGGTATCGAAGAAGATGCGGTTGGCTACGAAACCGCCGCGGGCATCCCATACCGCGGCCGCAACGGTCGCGCCCGGCTTGGCAACGCGGCGCATCTCGACGATAGCTTTGTCTGCACGTGGTACGAAATGCAGAACGAGAAGTGCCAAGACACGATCAAAGGCGCGGTCTGGTTTGTCGAGGGCACAGGCGTCGCCCACCTCGAAAGTGACTCGCGGATCGCGATTGTGGCGTGCGGCATGTGCGATGTAGGTAGCCGAGAAGTCGACTCCGAGCAGTTGTCCGAAGTCGCAACGACGCTTCAGGGCATCCGCGAGGCAGCCCGTGCCGCAGCCGATATCCAAAACACACTCGCCGGGAGCTGTGCCGACAAAGTCGAGAAATGGCTCTACGAGGAGCCGGCTCCACCGCCCCATCTGGAGCTCGTATCCATCGCCATCCGCCGCAACGAATGTGGTGGACTCACTCATTGCCGGAGTACCACCTGAAGCCGTGCGCGATTCATCTCGGTATGGGGTCTAACGATCGCGTTGAGCGGCCGGCCACGCTGCCGTTTGCCGCATGCAGAGCCAGCCAACAACCTGATGGCAACCGGGGTGCGGCCCACGATAGTCCACGGTCCGCTCCGACGCGTGGTTAGGGCGAGGCATCCTTGAACGCTCGAAGAACGGCATTGATGCGCGTTTGATAACCGCTCCCTTGAGCTTTAAACCATTCAAGCACGTCGGCGTCTACCCGCAGCGATATTGATGTCTTGGAGCTCACGGGCTTGAGGCCTTGACGGACGATACCCCGAACGATGTGCTTTAGGTTTGCTTCGGGGTGGTCAGCCGAGACCTTTATGTGACGGTCCTTCATGGCACGGACTCTAGGCAAGTCAGACCTGGAGGTTCTTGAAGAGGATTGTTTCTTCATTTCGCGTCGCCTTTCGAAGAGAGATCACATGAATTCGCGACGGCGTCTCGGTGTGAACGATGGAAACGACCATTCCAGCGAGAAAACCCAGCGTCATAAAGCGCTGCTCGTCGTACGCGAAGCGATCGTCCTCGAAAGTGAAAGTGGGTCCTTCGAATACTCTGGGTGCATCCACGAAGTCCAAACCATGGTCATTCAGGTTAAGACGACGCTTGCTTTCATCCCAGGAAAACCGCATAGGCACATTGTATATACGATTTGACTACGCGTCAACGTAGGCGCCTTCGCCTTAACAAGTATTGGGCAGACAGGCGCCATTCAGCTGCTGGATAACGCGCGACCCAGGGATCAGCAATCCCGACCATGGGGCTTAGCCCAGCATATTCGTATCACCACACACCGAAAGAGCCTGGCCGGAAATCGTCTTCCCGCGCGGGCTCGCGACGAACACCACCAGGTCCGCGAGCTGCTGCGGCGTCACGTATTCCTTGAGCGAGGTGAAAGACAGCGCGAGCTTTTCCATCTCCTCGAAGTCGATCCCGCGCGCCTCGGCTTTCGCAGTCAACACACGTTTCTGCCGCTCGCCCGCCACCACGCCGGGCAGGAGCGCGTTGACGCGGATGTCGTCGTCGCCGAGCTCGATGGCGAGCGATTTCGTGAGCCCGATCACGCCCCACTTGGCCGACGCGTAGGGCGTACGCAGCGCGAATCCCAGGCGCCCCGCGAGGGAAGACACGTTCATAACGCTCGCATTGGGAGACTTTCGCAGGTGCGGTATCGCCAGCCGCACGCAATTGAACTGCCCGGTGAGGTCGATCGCGAGGCAACGATCCCACTCCGCAGGGTCGATCTCCTCGATGCGCCCCGTCGGGCCCGCGATGCCGGCGTTGTTCACCAGGCAGTCGAGGCCGCCCAGGTGCGCGAGCCCCTGCTCGAAGAAGAGCGCCACCTGGTCGCGGTTGGAGACGTCGCAGCGGGTCGCGGTGATCGCGGCATCGCTCTTCGCCAGCCGCGAGAGCGCCTCCGCGTCCACGTCGCAGACATGCACCTGCGCACCCTCGCGCACGAAAGCCCGCGCGATCTCGAGCCCGATGCCGTTGGCGCCCGCCGAAACCATCACCCGCAGCCCGTGGATTTCGAGATCCATCGCCTCCCTCCCCCGCCCCGAAAATGAGCGATCATAGTACGGCCAGTCCAACTAAAACGACACCGAGGAGAAGGGCAAATGAGCGATCGCAAGGGCATCTCACGCCGCACCGTCATCAAGGGCGCGCTCGCCGGCGCTGCCACCGGCATCGCCGGGTTTCCGTTCATCAGCTACGGCCAGTCGGATGTGATCCGCATCGGCCACCTCACGCCGCGCACCGGCTTCCTCGGGCCGCTGGGTGAATTCGCGGTTCAAGCGGTCGACATGGCGGTGGCGGAGATCAACGCCGCGGGCGGCATCAATGGAAGGAAGATCGAGCTCCTCAAGGAAGACTCGGTGAACCCGCAGACCGCGACCACCAAGGC
>JANLXC010000077.1:0-5803 GCA_031364925.1 Burkholderiales bacterium
CTTCAGCTCCAGCACCTCGCCCTTCACGTCCACCGTGATCTTCTTGGAAAGGTCACCGGTCGCGACCGCCGTGGTCACCTCCGCGATGTTTCGCACCTGGCCCGTCAAGTTGCCGGCCATGGAGTTCACCGAGTCGGTCAAATCCTTCCACGTGCCCGCGACGCCCTTCACCTTCGCCTGGCCGCCGAGCTTGCCTTCCGTGCCCACCTCGCGTGCCACGCGCGTCACCTCCGAGGCGAAGGAACCGAGCTGGTCCACCATCTTGTTGATGGTGCGCGCTGTGCGCAGGAATTCGCCCTCGAGCGGGCGGTCGTCGACTTCCAGCGCCATGGTCTGCGACAGGTCGCCCTGCGCCACGGCGCCGATCACGCGCGCGGTTTCGGACGTGGGGTGGACGAGATCGTCGATGAGCGCGTTCACGTAATGGATCTGGTCGCGCCAGAAGCCGCGCACGTCGCTCATCGCGGCGCGCTGCTTCAACTTGCCTTCCTTGCCGACCTTCTGGCGCAGGCGCTGCAGCTCCTCGGCCATGCGCTCGTTCAGCTCGACCACGTCGTTGAAGGTCTCGGCGAGCTTGCCCTGCATTCCGCTCCATTCCACCGGCAGGCGCACGGAGCTGTCGCCCTGCTTGAGGGCGAGCAGCGCCGAGAGGAGCGTGCGCGCCTCTTGCGGGGAGAAGATATTGTTCACCGGTGCGGTGGTGTTGTTCTTCTTGTCCTGCACCCGGCGGCGAGTCGCGACGGCGGAGCCCGTCTCGTTCATCGTCTTGTCTTTCATCTGCCACGTCCTTCCTGGGTAGCGGAGCCGAGGTAGCGCTCGATCGTGCGCACCTGGTCGTCTATGTTTCCGCGCAGCCGTGCGATCGCGCGTTTCAGCCCGGCCTCGTCGAGGGCGCCCGTTTCCATGAGGTGCACCCATCCCGCCATCGCCGAGAGCGGCGTGCGCAGCTCGTGCGAGAGGGCGCGCGCCGCGTCATGCGATATCGCCGCGCTGCTCGCAGCGTCGCCGCTGAGCGAGTTGATCGCCTTGGTGATGCGGGAGGTGTCGCCGTCGAGCAGGTCACCTTCACAAAGCACCAGCGCCGCTTCGCATTTGGTCAGCTCGGCGGCGGCATCCTTCCAGTCGTCGATTTCGACCACCCCGACGCCCGCGGCCCGCAGGGCCTGGCTGGCCGCTTCGCGACGTGGAGACTCGTTCGAGCGTTTCAGAAGTGTGGTCATGGAGGCCCGTAAACAGGTGAAAGAGGTTCTGGTGCCGAGCGCGAAAAACACCCTTGCTTTTTAAAGGGCTTACCGAGTGTAAACCCGGCACTATGGGGAAAATGTAGGAGAAACCCTACAGTTAGCGGTGTTCTCGCCCGGGCGGCTTTGGCCGGAAATGACGACAAGAGGTCCCGGCCGGTGGACCAAGCCCCCTCAGGCCGGGGGTTGCTCGATGAGGACCTTGCCGTCCACCACTTGGACGAAATAGGTCTTGAGCGGCACCATGCAGGGTGGCGCCTCGACACGCCCGCTGGGGATGTGGAAGGCGCCGTTGTGGAAATTGCACTCGACCACTTCCCCGTCGATGTCTCCTTCCGACAGGGAGCCGGGGCCATGAGTGCAGGCGTCGTCCGTGACGAAGAACCGGCCTCCCAGGTTGAAAACCGCGAGGATCAGGCCCTCCTTCTCGACCTTGATGGCGCCGCCGTCGGGCACTTCGGAAGTCGAGCAGAGGTCCAGGAGGGGAGGGTTTTCGCTCATGATTGACCGCATTTTAACGCGATGCTAAGTTGGACACCACTATGAGGAACGGTGTTCCACATAGAAGAACAACGTCCCCGCGGAAAGACTCCCCATGAAAGCCGAACACAACGAACTCCTCGCACGGACGGGGCCGGGTACTCCGATGGGCGAGCTCTTCCGTCGCTACTGGATGCCGATCCTCCTCGACCGGGAGCTGCCCGAGCCCGATTGCCCGCCGGTACGCGTGCAATGCCTCGGCGAGCGCCTTGTCGCCTTCCGCGACACCAACGGGCGCCTGGGCCTGGTCGACGAGTTCTGCGCCCACCGCGGAGTGTCGCTTTTCTTCGCGCGCAACGAGGAATGCGGACTGCGCTGCCCCTATCACGGCTGGAAGTATGACGTGACCGGCCAGTGCGTCGAGGTGCCCTCGGAGCCCGCCGAAAGCGGCTTCTGCGAGAAGATCAAGCTGAAATCGTATCCGCTCGCCGAGCGCGGCGGCGTGATCTGGGTGTACATGGGCCCGGCCGACCAGCAACCCCCGCTGCCCGAGTGGGAATTCGCCACGGTGCCCGCCGCGCAGAGCTACATGTCCAAGCGCGTGCAGGAGTGCAACTGGCTGCAGGCGATGGAAGGCGGCATCGACTCGAGCCACGTGTCGTTCCTCCACAGCGGGGCGCTCAACACCGATCCCCTCTTCAAGGGCTCGAAAGGTAACCAGTACAACCTCGGCGACAAGAAGCCGGTGTTCGAGGTAGTCGAGAGCGAAGGCGGCCTCTACATCGGCGCGCGCAGGAACGCCGAGGACGGCAAGTACTACTGGCGCATCACGCCGTGGGTGATGCCGTGCTTCACCATGGTGCCGCCGCGCGGCGACCATCCGATGCACGGGCACTTCTGGGTGCCGATGGACGACGAGACCAACATGGCGTGGAGCTTCGACTACCACCCGGTGCGCGCGCTCTCCGAGCACGAGCGCCAGGCGATGGAAGCCGGCAAGGGCGTGCACGTGATGGTCGACAAGGGTTTCCGGCCGCTGCAGAACAAGGACAACGACTACCTCATCGACCGCGCCGCGCAGAAATCCGGCAGGACTTTCAGCGGCGTCGAGGGCATCGGCATGCAGGACGCATCGCTGCAGGAGAGCATGGGTCCGATCCAGGACCGCACCAAGGAAAACCTCGTGTCGACCGACAACGGCATCATCATGGCGCGCCATCGCTTGATGCGGGCGGCCAGGGAGCTCGCGGCGAAGGGCACGCTCCCGCCGGGGCGCGACGTGACGCACATGAAGGTGCGCTCGGTCGCGGTGGTGCTGCCCTCGGGGACGCCGTTCAGGGAAGGCGCGGGCGAAGCATTGAAAGCGCGCGAAGGCATCGCGCAGACGTCCGTTTGATGGAAAACGTCCTCGCGGCAGTCCGGATCGCCCCCAGCAAGACCGAGATCCAGGAATTCCCGATGCCGGATATCCCGGAGGATGCGGCGCTCCTGAAGATGGAGATCGCGGGCATTTGCGGCACCGACGTGAAGCTCTACAAGGCGCCTCCGAACGCCGAGCCGGTGATCATGGGCCACGAGAACATCGGCTACATCTCCAAGGCCGGCCGCGAGTTCACGCGCCGCAAGGGCTTCAAGGAAGGCGACCTGGTGTTCGTCGAGCACTACGTCTCGTGCGGCAAGTGCGAGTGGTGCCACCTCGGCCAGTACCGCCACTGCGAGAACACGGACTGGCGCTACAACCCCGACGCGATCCGCTACGGCTACACCTCCGCGCGCAAGGCGCCGCACCTTTGGGGCGGGTTCGCGCAGTACGTCTACCTTCCGTGGAACTCGGTGGTGCATCACGTGCCCCCGGGGGTGACTCCGGAGCTGGCGGGGCTCGTCACGCCGATGGCCAACGGCATCGAGTGGTCGCTGTTCGACGGGGGAGTCGGATACGACTCCGCCGTCCTCATCCAGGGGCCCGGCCAGCAGGGACTCTCGCAGACCGTGATCTGCAAGCAGGCCGGGGCATCCCTCATCATCGTCACGGGCACCTCGAAGGACGCGGCGCGGTTGGAAGTCGCCAAGCAGCTCGGCGCCGACTACGTGATCGACGTGAACAAGGAGGACCCCCTCGCGCGCATCAAGGAGATCACCGGCGGCAAGGGCGTGGACGTGGTGCTCGATTGCACGGCGGGCGCGGGCACCGTCCCGATACTCCTCGGCGTGGAAGCGGCCAAGCGCAAGGGCGCCACGCTTGTCATGCAGGGCGAGATGCCGGAGTTCCCCAACTTCCCGATCGGCCGCGTCACGGTGAAGTTCATGACGCTGAAGAGCGCGCGTGGTCACAGCTACAGGGCGTGCGAGCTCGCACTGCAACAACTCGCGTCGAAACGCTTTGCGCTCGAGAAGGTCACCACCCACACCTTCGGCCTGAAGGACGTGGACCTCGCCATCAAGTCGGTCGGCGGCAACGGCGTGCCCGACGTGATCCACGCGTCGCTCATGCCCTGGAAATAGCCGCGGCGTCGATGAGCCTCTGGGCCGATGCGGGCGATACCGGCGCGAGATTCGGCCCTGCGCGCAAGGGCCACGCCCATCTCGAAGCCGTCGAGCGCCTGAAGGATTGGACGCGCGCGCGCTTCGCGCTCGGCGAGGACGAAACCGTCGTCGTCGCGCAGATCGCGCGCGCTCTGCCGGGCTTTCCTCCGCTCGAGACCGTGGTCGCCTTCTGGACCCTCGACGGCACGCGCCACCACTTCAGGGTCTTCAAGCCGGTCGAGGGCGTGATCGAGGAAGACGTGCCGCCCGCCTGGCTCAAGGAATCGCTGGCACTGGCCGAAGGAGTCGAATGCGCATGCTGCTGAAAACCGTCACCCGCACGCAGGGCAACAACGAGGCGCTCAAGGACGGCACCGTGAAGCCGCGCGGGTTCGACTTCGACTTCGTGGAGGTGGATCCGTTGATAGACGCGTTTCGGCGCATGGTGCGCACGCGCGAGTTCGACGTCTCGGAGATGGCGCTGACCACCTACATCACCGCGCGCGCCCACGGCAAGCGCATCACCGGCATCCCCGTCTTCCTCATGCGCGCCTTCCATCACGGCGCCATCAAGTACAACGTGAAGTCGGGGATCAAGTTGCCCAGGGACCTCGAAGGCCGCCACGTTGGCGTGAATCGCGGCTATACCGTGACTACGGGGCTGTGGGCCCGAACCATCCTTTCTCACCAGTACGGCGTGGCGCTGGACAAGATCACCTGGGTGCTGTCGGGTGACGAGCACGTAGCCGAATACCGGCCGCCGTCCAACGTGGTGCCGATCGAGAAGGGAAGGAAGATGGGCGACATGCTGGCCTCTGGCGAGCTCGCCGCGGCAATCGGCGTGGATATCGACCACCCCGACGTGAAACCGCTCATCCCGAGCCCGCGCGAAGCGGGCTTCGAGGCGCTGCGCACCAGCGGCCACTACCCGATCAACCACCTGCTGGTGGTGAAGGACGAGCTTCTCGCCGACAATCCCGATCTCTCCGCGGGAATCTTCGAAGCGTACGCCGAGGCCAAGCGCCTTTACGTCGAGCGCCTCAGGGCCGGCAGGATCGCGCAGCCCACCGCGGTCGACGAGATGCACAAGCGCGTGATGGAGATCACCGGCAAGGATCCCCTGCCCTACGGCGTCGAGCCCAATCGCCGCATGCTCGAGGAAGTGCTGCGGAGCGTTGTCGAGCAGGGCATCGTCTCGCGCCCCACGTCCCTTGAAGACCTTTTTCCACGCAACACCCACGCTCTCGCAGGTTGATAATAGCCCCAGGAGGATTCGCCATGACCATCACCGAAATCACCAGGAAGCCGCCGGGAACGAAGAAGCCCCAGGTTGCGATCATGAATGCGGTGCACGACTTGCCGGTGCTGGTCGCGCGCGACGAGGGCTTCTTCAAGGACGAAGGCCTCGACATCGACTTCGTCACCACGCCCGGCATGGCGCAGGTGACCACGCAGCACTTCGTGAAGTTCGACTCGATCTTCGACCGCCCGCTCGATAGCACCTACAACGAGGGCGGCATCGACACCTACCGCATGTGCGAGTGGGGGATCATGAAGCG